>CAMEWL010000086.1:0-2538 GCA_945941025.1 uncultured Prevotellaceae bacterium | reverse complement strand
TTTAAATGCATCAATTTTTCGTAAAGTAAATGCATCACCTATATTTCTTGATATACATCAATATACTCTTCTCGCTTTACACCTCCTTTTTCTTTTTAAAGATTGTTTTTCGATTTTCCATTCTATAACTGTTTCCATCAAGTTTGATGACTTCGCAGTGGTAAAGGAGTCTGTCCAGCAATGCTGTGGTCAACACCTCGTCATTCATATCCTTAGCCCACTCTGTGGGAGATTTGTTTGTCGTGATGATGACAGACGTCTTTTCGTGAAGAGTGTTGATCAGGTTGAAGAACGCCGTGGCCTCTTCCCTTGACACTGGCAGCAACATGATGTCGTCTATGGCAAGCAAGTCTGCATTGAGTATCTTGCGATAGGTTGTCATTGCTGATGGGGAGAGCTCCTTCATCTTGAGGCATGTGACGATATTCTCCATGGTCATAAGATATGCCTTGTGCCCGTTCTTTACGGCCTCATATACCAATCCTGCGGCAATGAAGGTCTTGCCTGTGCCTGAAGGTCCCATGAGGATGATGTTGTAAGTCTGCTCTATCCATGACAGGCTGCGCAGCTCTTTCATCTGTGGCTTGGTTATCCCGCAGGAGTAGTTGAAGTCAAATTGCTCCAGGTCATGCCTGGCCGGGAGGCAGGCGGCGGAGAGCCGTCTCTCAAAGTCTCTCTTCTCACGCCCTTCAAGTTCCATGGTGAGTATTCCTTTGAGGAACTCTGAGTAGGAGGGCTTCTCCTGCTGGGCTTCCATCAATACGCGTCCCACGCTCTTCGAGAGATTGTACAGACGCAAGGCCTTCGAGGCCGCCGATAAGGTTTCTATATTATTCATCAGTAAAACGCTTTATATAGTTCGATACTTCTCTTTGCAGGCTGTTCCATGGCCGCATCCGGGAGCCTGCATTCTCCCACTATGGACTGTTTGGCCTTACGGGTGTTTTGACTCTTGTACAGGGACGTTGCCACCTCCACCACTGCGTTGGCGTTGAACGTGTTGCAATCCAGGCATTTGGCTATGGCCTTGGACAGTATGTCACCCGGGAAGCTTTTCAGGTGGCGCAGCAGGAGGTCCAGGTTGTCCTTGTAGTACCTCGGCTTGCTGTCGTGAAGCTTGCGGAGCCACTCCTTGGTTAAACCGCCGTCTTGCGTGTAGGCGATGAGCTTGCCCTCCTTTTCTTCAGACGGGACGGTGGGCTGGCGGCGATGTGTCTTGTTCAATATAAGCTTGCCCTTGGAGATGCAGAGCTTGTGGTCGGCAATGAGCTTTCCCGTCTCCGCACTGTATATGAGCAGCGAGCCGTCGACCTCTTCAAGCCAGACCGTTGTATGTTCACCCCTATAGGTGCCTGTCGGAACCGAATAATAGTTTTGCGAGTGATAGACGGTGTTGTCCTTGCGCACATGTATCTGGCGCTGGTGGGACTCTGGCTCGCGGGGAGTGCCGTGGTATGGCATGAGATGACTGCGCTCTTCCTCGAACACCTCAGAGGGAACCTGCCTGGTCGTGTTGTGGACAAGGCCGTTGCCTGTTCGCTCCAGCCAGGAAAGGCATTCCTCTTGAAGGGTCGCAATGTTGACGAAGGTGCGGGCCTTTAGGAAATTGTATTTCACGTACTTCACGACATTCTCCACCTTGCCCTTTGTCTCGGGATCTTCCTTTCGGCAGAACAAGGGGGTGAAGTGTTCTGTGGAGACAAACGTCGCGAAATCCTTCGTCAGTATAGGCGTGCCAAGGTTCTCCCTGTGAATCAACACCTTGTCCTGGTCGTATATGATGGTACGGGGCTTGCCGCCAAAGAACTGGAAGGCCAGTTCATGGGCGTATATCGTCTTGCCAGTGTTGAAGGGAGACTGGCTGAAGTATATGTACTTTTGACGGGAACGGCACATGACCATGGCGAAGAAGTAAACCTTCACATTCCTGCCGGAGGAGTCTTTCATCCAGCGCTCGCCGAAATCAACCTGGGCGTACTCGCCATATGCCGTCTCCTCCTGCATCTCATAGGAGCGGTGATGCTCAGACTGCTTGGGGATGTCGTACTTCTGGCGAATGTGCATTATATAGTTGAACACTGTCTTGGCGCTGACACGGGGAAAGTCAGGGTAATGTTCGCGAAGCCAGTCGTAAACCTGGGCCGAGGACAGGTCTGGATGTTCTTGCAAACTCTGACGAACAAACGTTTCATAAGCGTCAAGCTTGTGCTCGTAATGACGTTTGTAACTGTTAGAATGGAGGAATTCTTCCTCAGACATGCGCAAATAACGGCGAACACGGCCACGATCTATGTCTAATTTGCGAGAAATTTGACTTTTATTGAGGCCTTTTGAAAATAAATTTGTAACTTTGTACCACATTATGAGTTTCTCATTTATGAGAGGTTCTTTTTTTATAGCGTTCATATCAATGTTTTTTTAGCATCTACAAAGATATGAACGCTTTTTTAAAATACCTCCAATTTTTACGTTTTTTTATTATTCAAAGGTGATGAAAGTACATTTTTTGTACTGGTGCATCAACTTTACCATTTTTTG
>CAMEWL010000085.1:0-2636 GCA_945941025.1 uncultured Prevotellaceae bacterium | reverse complement strand
TCGGAAACACTCTGTGATTACGTTCCGCCCAAGGATGACGATGCCATATTGTATGGAGACCATTGGTATAGAATAAGCACAAAGGATCCAGACTTTTCTCCAAGTTCCTCCCAATATGAGGCAATACTCTCAAATTCAGAAACTCATGCAGGATGGAGCAGAAAACGGGTTGCGGAATTAAATGCGCAAGACTCTAAGAACACGTATAGAATAAACAACTACATTTCAGCCTACATATTGAGCAAAAAGAAAAGTGGGCAATATGCAAAGGCATACGCTTATTCAATCAATGTAACAAAATCGTGGGACGTAAAAGAAGAAGTATACGAAGCGGTCTATGACAGCTACAGTATGGACTGGAATACATTTATGGCTCAGATGAATGCAAGGCTGACACAATATAATGCCAATGGTGACCATCAGGAAATCAACAACGCCGAAGACTTGCAGGACTATATGGACACTCACCCCAACGAGTCCAACTACACCTATTATATAGGTTATGACACCCGACACTACTATACTGCCACAGATGCACGCAAGATAGCAGGTGCTTCTACAGCTACATTCAGTATAACCTGCCATGATGGAGGAACATTAGGAAAAGGCAGCACAACCTACAAATGTGACAAATGCGGCAGAAGTGTAAGTGAGCATACAAAGAGCTGTTCCATGCGTTCTACATTAAACGGTGATGGTGGAGCGGTACAGACTGGTGAGCTTGAAGCCAAGCTCACACAACTCCAACAAGAAGTTGACTACTTACAAAAGGAGTTGGATGCGCTCAACAAGGAAAACAGCGAGTTGTTACGCAAGATGTCCAATGCTGCCACTACTGAGGAATACAACACCTATCGTACCACATACGAAAATAACAAGAAAAAGATAAATGAACTACAGTCGCAGCTTGACAACACCAATGACATCATCGTCCAGACCAAACAAGCCATAAAGGAAGCGGAAGATGGAGAGAAGGCTCAAACGGATGATTACAACAGAATACCGCAACTGATGAAGGCCATGAAAGATGCTTACGGCATCACATGGACGGACAATGGTTCTTGGACTGGCTACACGTTCATCCGTCATGGCACTGTGGGCAGCGTCAAGGGTGAGGTCACCTTCAAAGCATCCCTTTCCATTGCGAGAAAACCGAAGTATTTCCTGGGCATCAAGATACACCGTGCAATCGTGCAAATAGACTGGCAATTGACGAGCAGCTGGAGTGACACCTCCGTTGTTGAGACTATGGAACTGGATTCCAATAACACAGATGAAGAAAATGCAAGACTCGTCAACCAACGGATAAGCGAACTTGCCAAAGATCATCCCAACTGCGATGTCACCGTAGAATATTCCAAGACTCCAGGAATAGAAACTGATGACACGGATGGAGTCAGGCATTTGCTATGGGCAAGTGACAGACTGGAAATTGCCCGAAGCATAGAGGCACGCCTTGCAAGGATATATACCGACCTTGTTATGGTGGAAAAGTTCCTCCATTACAAGCATAGCCTCTTAGATTGGGTACATGACCTTGTTCCCAAGCTAAATGCAGACAAAGACAGAAAGCTCACTATTGCGGAACGTTGTCGTAGACGATGGCTGCATAACAGCGGAAGTGCATACTATGAATGGGAAGACGAAGACAATGAATATGAGTAATATCAGTAACATATAAATATGTGTAAAATGAATAATACAGGTAATATAAAACACAATGACAACCATGTGCTGAAATGGCTCATGCTTGTATTGACGTGCATATTCCAACTGTCACCCATTGGAGTAAAGGCACAGCTTGTTCCACGCGACATTCCCACAATAGAAGCATACATCAACGACCACAAGAAGCAACGCAGTCTATTGTTGGCACGATCCACGCTTGAAGAAAGCAACAAGCTCCTGCATCAGGCAAGCAAGGTAACACATCGTGAATACCGAGATGTCAATTGGGAACTTGACAAATACACAAAAGCGTTTGACGTGATAGACCTTGTGTACAACACTGTCAGTACAGGCTTTAACGTTTACCGAACCTATGATACTGTATCAGACAAAATCGGGAAGTACAAGTCTCTGTTATCGGACTTCAATGAAAAAATTGTAAAACGAAAGCGTTTTGAAACTGCCGACACCCTCTTGCTTGCCGTCAACGTCAGAGCCGTGAGGAATTTATCTGCAGAGTGTCAGAACCTATACACCTCCGTAACAGTACTCGCTGCCTATGCCAGTGGCAAAGTCCATTGTACCACAGCGTCAATGATGCTGATGATAGAGAATATCAACAAATCGTTAGACCGTATAAAATCCATAGTTAACACGGCCTATTTCCAGACTTGGAAGTTCATAAAGGCAAGAACGAGTTATTGGAAATCAGAGCTGTATCGATCAAAGACCATAAGAGAGGTGGCCAACGATGCCTTAGGGCGGTGGATGGAAGCCGGAATGCTTGATTATTAACACAGAAATCACAACGACATGAAACCATATAAAATAGCAATGGCTATCATAATGATGGCGGTTACAGTAAACACATTTGGCCAGTCAATGACCTACAACCATGATGCTTCAAAGATGGGACAGATACAAGTTATGGAGTTAGGAGCAGGCGTTCTAACCCCGGACTTATACTA
>CAMEWL010000084.1:0-2721 GCA_945941025.1 uncultured Prevotellaceae bacterium | reverse complement strand
ACAATGAGGCTGTTTTTAGATAGTCTCGCAAACAATAATTTTCGAATGAAAAGAAATCTCATAACTATTACATTCGCATTATCGTCACTCTCACTCTTTGCCCAACAGAAAGAACAAGGTGAGATATGGCTTGACATTAACGGCGTACGTGATTTAACAGCTGACTCTATAGCATTAGCTAATACAGCACGTCCGATACCAGGTTCATCACGCCGCGGTAACAACCCTGTCTTATTTCTCGTCGGTAATTCCACCATGCGTACAGGTACCATGGGTAACGGAAATAACGGACAATGGGGATGGGGATATTTTGAACACGAATACTTTGACGAGAATAAGATAACCGTAGAGAACCATGCTCTCGGCGGCACGTCACCACGCACCTTCTACAAATCACCAGAATTATGGGCACGTACCCTCAGCGGTGTACGCAAAGGTGACTATGTATTCCTTGAATTAGGTCATAATGACAATGGCCCTATCGATGAGATTCGTGCACGCTCCAGTTACCGTCCTGATGGAAAACTTAGTATTACAGATGACTCTGTCATCATCTATAACAAAGTACGTAAATGCCAAGATACTGTTTATACCTTTGGTGGATATACACGTCGTTTCATAAACGAGGTAAGAGCCAAAGGTGCTTTTCCTGTACTCTTTACTTTGACACCACGTAATGCCTATGAGGAAGACGGCAAGACCATACAGCGTAAGCTTACGGACTTCACTCCCGCAATCTTCGCTATTGGAAAGGAGATGAACGTCCCTGTAATAGATTTGAATGACATCTCGGCTAAGAAACTAGAGCAATATGGTCCTTGGAAGACGGATTATCATTTCTTCCTTGACAAGATACACTCCTCTGCTTATGGTGCACGCATGAACGCCGCATCGGCAGCAGAAGGTCTCGATGCCTGCACTGATCCACGTTTGGAGGAACTGAAGTCATATCTTATCAAAGAGAAAGTGCATCCTGACTATGAAGAAAAACTTCTTGAATGGGAGCCTGAAAATTATGACCGCAAGGGAAACGTCATTGCTAAGACAAAAACCGCAGAAGAGAAGAAACAGAAGGTTAGGATTTTCCTTTGTGGAGACTCCACTGGCAAGAACGAGGACAGTAATCCTAACGGTATGTGGGGCTGGGGCTCTCAGGCATATACCGTATTCGATGAGTCAAAATGCACCTTCATCAACTGTGCAAAAGCAGGACGCTCTACACGTACATATTTCAACGAAAATCGTTGGGAAGAGGTATATCGCACATTACGTCCGGGCGACTATGTGCTAATACAGTTCGGGCACAATGACATCGGAGGCATTGACAAAGAGAAAGAGCGCGGTGTGATAGCAACAGCCAAAGATACATGTCACGTATATAAGTCACAAGCATCAGGAAAGTTTGAGGTAGTCTATTCCTTCGGATGGTATCTCAAGAAGATGATACAAGACTGTAAGGAAAAGGGTGCAGTGCCCGTCATACTGTCATTGACCCCACGTAACGAGTGGCATAGCGGTAATGGTGAGACCAAAGGTACACTTTATCCTGTAACAGAGAAGAAAGGCAGACAATACATAGAGCGTCGTTCTGACAATTATGTGGTTGCATGGGACAAGCAGATAGCATCTGAGACGGGTGTTGAGTTCGTTGACATACACAACATCTCCGCAGATGTCCTTGACTGCAAGTGTGGCAAAGCGAAAACACCAGCGAAAGCTAAAGAGAAGGCCAATGCCTATTTCAACCATGACCACACACACACATCTTTGTTAGGTGCTCGAAACAATGCCTTGAGCCTTGCCAAGGGATTACGTCTGAATAACTCACCCCTTACACAATATCTGAAATGAAAAAAACATCACTAACACTTTTGCTGATATGCTTTACACTTTGCATAACAGCAGCAGAGAAGCCAAAGATTTCAATCTTTGGAGATAGCTACTCTACATACGAGGGATGTCTTACTCCTGATACTAACGAGATATGGTACTATAAGCCAGAGAATCCCAAACTGCACCAAAAGAACGACGTACGCACGGTGGAGCAGACATGGTGGTACCAGGTTATAGAAAACCTGAAAGGTGAGCTTGAGGTAAACAATGCTTTCTCTGGTGCTACCATTTGCTATACAGGATATGCAAAAGGACCAGAGGCAAGAGTACCTATCGCAGGATTGGAGAAGCATGCGGATTACAGCAATCGTTCTTTTGTCAATCGCAGCAACAAACTGGGAAATCCAGATATCATCCTGATATGCGGAGCTACCAACGACTCTTGGTGCGGCGCTCCCTTAGGAGAATATGTATATGGCAACCAGACAACGGAGCAACTATATTATTTCCGTCCAGCCATGGCAAAGTTACTGGCAGACCTTCGTATGAACTACCCCAATGCTAAGTTGCTGTTCATCCTTAATTCTGAACTAAAAGAAAGCATTAACGAGTCCGTTCACACTATATGCAAACACTATAATGTTCCATGCCTTGACCTGAAGGACATAGATAAGCAGCAGGGACATCCTTCAATAAAAGGAATGAAGGAAATAGCCAAACAAGTAACAGACTATCTTAAACGAAAATAAACACAATATAAACAATAAACGGCTGAAGATTTATTTCTTCAGCCGTTTATTGTTTTATGTGCTTTTGTGTAAAACAGATTTTTCTTGGCTCACCAGTAAAACCCTGTGTTTAACCGAATATCATTGATAACCTGTAGAG
>CAMEWL010000083.1:0-2811 GCA_945941025.1 uncultured Prevotellaceae bacterium | reverse complement strand
CCCTCCCCTCCGCTTTGCGTCTCCCTCCCCTTGGGAGGGTCGGGGTGGGGTTTGGGTGTTAATTATTAATTAATCTAAATTTATACTAACTATGATTGATCTTATTGTCAGTATTATCATTGGAATTCTCGCCGGAGCTCTTGCCGGCAAGTTGACAAACCAGGGTGGCAACGGCTGTCTCATCAATCTTCTGCTCGGTGTAGTAGGTGGTTTCGTAGGTGGCTGGCTCTTCGGAATCCTTGGCATCAACATGGGCGGTACGCCTTCATGGCTGGGTGCGCTGATTACCGCTACAGTGGGTGCTGCCCTCGTATTGTGGATTTGGAGCAAACTGAAAAAATGAATTTCAGGAGTTAAGAAGATAAGGAGTTAAGACAATACGGGGACTAAGTGTAAGCAGTCAGGCACATTTGTCCTAACTCCTTAACTCCTTAACTCCTAAAAACTACTAAATAAAACAATGAACAACATTCCTTCTGTATTCTGGCTCGTGCCCGTAGCGTCACTGGTAGCGCTGGGCATGGCACTTTATTTCTACCTTCAGATGAAGCAGGCAGATGAGGGTACTGACCGCATGAAGGAGATTGCCATGCACGTTCGCAAGGGCGCAATGGCATATCTCAAGCAGCAGTACAAGGTAGTAACCGTGGTATTCGTGGTTCTCGCCGTTATCTTCGCCATCATGGCTTACGGCTTCCAGTTGCAGAACCCATGGGTGCCGTTCGCATTCCTTACTGGCGGACTGTTCTCTGGTTTGGCGGGCTTCTTCGGCATGAAGACAGCCACATACGCCTCCGCACGTACAGCCAACGCTGCGCGTCAGAGCCTCAATGCCGGACTGAAGGTGGCTTTCCGTTCTGGTGCCGTCATGGGACTTACCGTGGTGGGCCTCGGACTACTTGATATCGCCATCTGGTTCGTAGTGCTCAATATGGCTGGCGTTGACAGCCTCATCACCATAACCACCACCATGCTCACATTCGGTATGGGTGCTTCCACTCAGGCACTCTTCGCACGTGTGGGCGGCGGCATATACACCAAGGCTGCCGATGTGGGAGCCGACATCGTGGGCAAGGTGGAGGCAGACATCCCTGAGGATGACCCTCGCAACCCTGCTACCATTGCCGATAACGTAGGCGACAACGTAGGTGACGTGGCTGGCATGGGTGCCGACCTCTATGAGAGCTATTGCGGCTCAATACTGTCAACAGCAGCGTTGGGTGCAACGGCTTATCTGGGTACACAGATGCAGCTGCAGTATGTCATAGCACCTATGATAATAGCTGCCGTAGGCATCTTCCTCTCGCTCTTCGGCATCTTCCTCGTACGCACTGAGGAGGGCGCAGGCATGAAGCAGCTGCTCCACTCACTGGGACTGGGCACTAACGTCAGCGCATGCCTCATTGCCGTGGCTACATTTGCCATACTCTACCTGCTTGGCATAGAGAACTGGATATACATCTCTTGCTCCGTTATAGTAGGTCTGCTGGCTGGTGTCATCATAGGTCAGGCTACGGAGTATTACACCTCACACTCTTACAAACCTACACAGGAGATAAGCGCAGCATCGCAGACCGGTGCCGCCACCGTTATAATAAAAGGTGTGGGTACGGGTATGATATCTACCATGATACCAGTGGTTACCATCTCTGTGGCTATCATGCTGAGCTATCTCTGTGCCAACGGCTTCGACCTTGACGTCAATGCGCAGGCTCTGTCAAAAGGTCTGTACGGCGTGGGTATCGCTGCTGTGGGTATGCTTTCTACCTTGGGCATCACACTGGCAACAGACGCTTACGGTCCGATAGCCGACAACGCCGGCGGCAATGCCGAGATGAGCGAACTGGGCGAGGAGGTGCGCAAGCGCACCGACGCTCTTGACGCACTGGGCAACACCACCGCTGCTACGGGCAAGGGCTTTGCTATTGGCTCTGCTGCCTTGACCGCACTGGCTCTGCTCGCCTCTTACATAGAGGAGATAAAGGAGGCAGTACAGCGACTGGCAGCTGCCGGCGACCAGCACATGGCAGATATACTTACGCAGATACAGGACATACCTGCCTTCATGAACTACTTCCAGGTGAATCTCATGAACCCGAAGGTTATCGTGGGTGTGTTCATCGGTGCCATGGCAGCATTCCTCTTCTCTGGCATCACCATGGGTGCCGTAGGCCGTGCCGCTGAGGACATGGTGAAGGAGGTGCGCCGTCAGTTCCGTGAGATTGCCGGCATACTTGAGGGTAAGGCCACGCCTGACTACGGCCGTTGTGTGGAGATTTCCACACGTTCTGCCCAGCGCGAGATGATATTCCCATCGCTGCTCGCCATCATCATACCTATCCTTGTGGGCGTATTGCTCGGCGTGGCTGGTGTATTGGGACTGCTCGTAGGCGGACTGGCAGCAGGCTTCACGCTGGCTATCTTCATGAGTAACGCTGGTGGTGCGTGGGACAATGCCAAGAAGATGGTGGAGGAAGGCAACTTCGGCGGCAAGGGCTCTGAGTGCCACAAGGCCACCGTGGTAGGCGACACCGTAGGCGACCCGTTCAAGGATACGTCTGGTCCATCGCTCAACATTCTCATCAAACTGATGTCTATGGTCTCTATCGTGATGGCAGGACTTACCGTCGCTTTTCTGTAAGACGGAAAAAGGCCAAATCACCAAAATGTCCTATTTGCATCCTTCCGTTAACGCCTCGTGCTCGCGATATTTCAAAATTATTTCCCGCTGGTCGCGTACAGCGAAATCTACGGATGGTTGTAACTGCTTGATAATCAGTAGTAGGATATAAAAAAGCATAAAAAAACGGT
>CAMEWL010000082.1:0-2921 GCA_945941025.1 uncultured Prevotellaceae bacterium | reverse complement strand
TCAGTAGTTAAGACATCAGTAGTTAAGACATCAGTAGTTAGGACATCAGTAGTTAGGACATCAGTAGTTAAGAAATCAGTAGTTAAGACATCAGAAGTTAGGAAATCAGTAGTTAAGACATTACGTTCTTTCTCTATAAAGTTTCAACACATTTGTCTTAACTTCTTAACTTCTTAACTTCTTAACTCCTTAACTTCTTAACTTCTTAACTCCTTAACTCCTTAACTCCAGACTCCTTAACTCCAGACTCCTTAACTACTGACTACCCCAATAAAATGTTTAATCATTAATTATGCAATCTGAGACATGAATTATAAACTATTGTTTGGAATTGCCGCAGTATTGACAGCGTGTAATTCAGGAGATAAGGAATATGATGCCACCGGAACCTTTGAGGCTACGGAGACCACAGTAGCGGCGGAGCAGGCAGGCACGCTGCTGACGTTCTCGCTTGAGGAGGGCGATAACATTGAGGCAGGCACAGAGGTGGGACTCATTGACACCACCCAGCTGTGGCTGAAGATAAGTCAGACGGAGGCGTCAAAGGCAGTGTATCAGAGTCAGAAGCCCGACCAGGAGAAGCAGATAGCGGCAACGCGTCAGCAGTTGGCTAAGGCACGCACGGAGCAGCAGCGATACAAGGAGCTGGTGGCTGACGGTGCCGCGCCAAGCAAGATGCTTGACGATGCCAGCAACCAGGTGCAGGTGTTGCAGCGCCAGCTCGACGCACAGGTGTCGGCACTGCAGACCAGCACCAATGCGCTGAGCAGACAGATGGATGCCGCCGACGTGCAGGTAAGGCAGTTGAGAGACCAGTTGCTGAAATGCCACATCAAGTCGCCTGCCAGCGGCACCGTGCTTGAGAAGTACGTGGAGCGCGGAGAGTATGTCACGCCGGGCAAACCGCTCTTCAAGATTGGCGACGTAAGGCACATGTATCTGCGTGCGTACATAACGTCAGCGCAGCTGAAGAATGTCAAGACAGGTCAGAAGGTGAAGGTGTTTGCCGATTATGGCGGCGGACAGAAGAAAGAGTATGTCGGCACCGTCACCTGGATATCCAGTCGCTCGGAGTTCACACCTAAGACCATTCTCACCGATGATGAGCGCGCCGACCTGGTATATGCCGTGAAGATAGCCATAGAGACTGACGGCTATGTGAAGATTGGTATGTACGGGGAAGTGAGGTTTTAGTCTTTGGTTTACTGTTTATAGTTTATATTTATAGTTCATAGTAACCCACGACTCCCTCCCTTGGGAGGGCCGGGGTGGGGTTTCTCATTCATGCAAGCAATAGAGGTAAGTCATATCAGAAAGTCGTATGGCAAGGTGCAGGCACTCAGTGATGTGTCGTTCACTGTAGGCAAGGGTGAGGTCTTCGGACTGATAGGCCCCGACGGTGCAGGCAAGACATCGCTTTACCGCATACTGTGCACACTGCTGCTGCCCGATGCTGGTACTGCCACGGTGGACGGTTACGACACCGTGAGACAGATGGCGGAGATACGCCGGCGTGTGGGTTATATGCCGGGTAAGTTCTCGTTGTATCAAGACCTGACGGTGGAGGAGAACCTGAAGTTCTTCGCTACGCTCTTCGGCACCACTGTAGAGGAGGGCTATGACGACATACGCGCCATATACTCGCAGATAGAGCGCTTCAAGGACCGCAAGGCAGGTGCATTGTCGGGCGGCATGAAGCAGAAGCTGGCGCTGAGCTGCGCCTTGGTACACAGTCCCAGCGTGTTGTTCCTTGACGAGCCCACCACAGGTGTTGACCCTGTAAGCCGTAAGGAGTTCTGGGAGATGCTCGGCACCTTGAAGGAACGCAACATAACCATCGTTGCATCCACGCCATACCTTGACGAGGTGCGCTGTTGCGACCGTGTGGCTTTCCTCGACAAAGGCAGGGTAAGGGGCATTGATACGCCTGAAAACATACTTGAGGAGTTCAAGGACATCTTCAATCCGCCGGGGATTAAGAGGAGGGGAAACGGCAACTCACCACTTGTCAACACCACAGATTGTGACGGCAACTCACAACTCATAACTCATCACTCAAAACTTGCCAACGTCATCGAAGTGGAGCACCTTGTCAAGGCATTCGGAACGTTCCATGCCGTTGACGACATCAGTTTCACGGTGAAGCGCGGCGAGATATTCGGTTTCCTCGGTGCCAACGGTGCAGGCAAGACAACGGCGATGCACATGCTCACCGGACTGAACCAGCCTACCAGCGGCACGGGCAGGGTGGTAGGCTATGACATACGCACCGAGTATGAGCAGATAAAGAAAAACATAGGTTACATGAGTCAGAGGTTCTCGCTCTATGAAGACCTCACCGTGGCGGAGAACATACGCCTCTTCGGTGGCATATACGGCATGAGTGACGAGGAGATACGGCAGAAGACCGACGAGCTGCTTCAACGCTTGCAGTTCTATGACCATAAGGACGACCTCGTGTCATCGCTCCCGTTAGGCTGGAAGCAGAAACTCGCTTTCTCCGTTTCCATCTTCCATGAGCCCGGCGTGGTGTTCCTTGACGAGCCTACGGGAGGTGTGGACCCAGCCACGCGAAGGCAGTTCTGGCAGCTTATCTACGATGCTGCCGCACGTGGTATAACGGTGTTCGTAACCACCCACTATATGGATGAGGCTGAATACTGTGACCGCATAAGCATAATGGTGGACGGAAAGATTAGTGCCATAGGTACTCCCGATGAGTTAAAACAACATTTCCATCAGCCCGACATGGACCATGTGTTTACCTACCTGGCACGACAAGCCACACGTTCAAGCGATTAAAGGTGGGTTCTAAAAATTCCCACGAGTTAAATTAGTTAATTACATGAATAACATTATGTCATATTTTTGTTTTCTTTCGGTGCAAACTGTTAACTTCTGCGGTCACATAGCCCGCTATG
>CAMEWL010000081.1:0-2950 GCA_945941025.1 uncultured Prevotellaceae bacterium | reverse complement strand
GGGAAGCGGCTACCAAGGCAGACACGTTGAAGGTCTTTTTCGCCTTTGCCTTACCCGTGGAAGCACTGAAGTTGCCCAACGTGGCGATAGTGGAATTATCCACCCATATTATCTGCGGCGGTGTCTGATAGGTGTCAGTCGCCTTGATGAGTGACTCGCTGAGGATGCGCGATATGCGATCCTTGTTGTTCCCGTTCTGCTTGTCAAGCATTGCCTTTGTTTTTTCTTCCATAGCGTTTCTGTCCGAAATAAGGTTTTACTTCATTCTTGTCTTCTCTCTCGTCGGTCTCCACTTTCGTTACCGCACCGATAGTGGGGATATTGTTTTGTAGGAGCCACTGGTCAAGTTCTTCCTTGTTGAAGTAGAGCATCTTGCCTCGCGGCTTATAGTGCGGCACCTCCTGGGCCGCCGTCAGCTTGTATAGAAGACTTTCCGATACACCCATATAGACACAGGCTTCACTGAAGGTCAGCACCTTCTTTGTCGTGTAGATGTTGTTTTCAAGCATTGACAGCCTTTCAAGCAAATCCTCCACGGGTTCCATCTTTTTCAAGATGTCCTCAACGGCACATACACGCTCGTTGATTCTTTCCATAAATGTTGTTCTGTTCTGCATGATGATATGCTTTTTATCGTTTGACATAGGAGGCGTCCCTCCGACAGCACTGTGCTTTCGGAGTGCAAAATTACATGCAAGAAAGGGCGTTTGAATAAAAAGCAGAGTGATAGTTAGGCAGTCTCACCCTAACTATCACCCTTTTTACATTCTTATGTTGGATTACATGTCAGTTGTATATCCTTTTTTCATCTGTTTGATGCCGTCCCGTATGCTGTGCTTCGCGATGCTTGATGAGATTCTCGCCTTGTACAATGCAGACGACAGATCCGATGCGGCAACGCGCTTGTTGTTCTTTGGCGATATAAGGAAACGTCCTTTCTCAATCACGGATTGCCAGTTGTAACAGACGAGGTTGTTGGTCAGCAGCTCGTCAAAGAACACGGCTACATTGCGTAGGTTTCTGACTTCTACTGTGAATCCGGTCTTGCAGTGGAGCAAATCACCCATGACCGCTCTTGCTTCAGTATCGTTTGACAACTTGAACAGATTGTTGTCTTTCGCTATCTGTGCCAGACAATCCAACTGCTGACCTGTGAACTTTCCTCCGAATGATATAGAGGTAGCCCTTTGGGATTGGCTTCCTGTGCTTGTAGTCAGGTGATGATGGATAAGCTCGTGAAAGTCTTCCTTTGTGAACGAATCCTTGTAGAGATACCTGTCAATCATCTCTTTCTCCTGCGTGTACAGGTTACGCACGATACCCATATTCATACGATGGGCATTGTTGCAGCAGGGCTGCTTACAGCCGATGGAGTGGTGGCTGTCGCAGAACAAATCAATGAAACGGTCTTGTTTCATGCTGCCGTTCATTACTTTCTCCACATAGAGTTTTCTCATTGAGGACAATAGCCCGAAAAGCTCGTCGTAGATGTCCTCATCGCAACGCACATGCTTATGCGTGCTGCTCATCTCCCCAAAAAGAGAGATGACCGCTTTGGTCTTGTTTCTTCATTTTTCTTTTTGTTGATTGTTTGTTACACAAAAAACTCCGGCCACTTGCGCAACCAGAGTTGAGTTATACGAATTATGTGTTCTGTACAGTACGGACACACTCATTTCAGTCAAAGAGTCCGTTTACAAGGTTTACCGCTTCGTCCTTCTTCCGGTTGACAATCTTTGCATACACCTGCGTCATGCGCACATCGGTATGCCCAAGCAGTTTGCTTGTCGTGTAAAGGTCGGCTCCCAATGTCAGCATCATGGTGGCAAAGGTATGCCTCGCCGTATGGAAGGTGAAGTGCTTGTTGATACCGGCCGCCTTGGCCCATGGTTTGATGAGCAAATTTACACCTGAATTTGTCGGAAGGTCAAACACGTGATCTTGTGGACTCTTGTTTCCTCTCTTTGGCATCCATCGCAATGCTTCAGGGGAGAGTGGAAGGTATATGGGAGCTTTCGTTTTCTGCATAACTACTTCAAGCCTTGTCTGTTGGCCATCTTGGAATACGTTTTCCCATTTTAATGCCTTTATATCGCTTATACGCAATCCGCAGAAGCAGGAGAACAGGTAGGCAGCTTTTACCTCCTCATTCTGCATCGGGGTGGCTATCAGTTTTCGCACCTCATCAACAGTCATGTATTCACGCTTGCTTTCCGGATTGTGTATCTTATCAGAACTGCCGATTCTCGTGAATGGATTAATTTTGATTATGTCTTCGCGAACCGCTGCATTAAGAGCACCATTCATCGCTCTGTAGTAGTTATGGGCAGTAGAATGCATAACCAACTTTCCGTTTGGCTTGTATTCCGTGAGCAGATAGTCAATGTATCCCTGGCAGAAAGGCTTGTCTATCATATCCATCGTTACCTTCTCTCCTGCATACATTTTAAGTATTTTTATCGCAGTGGATATTTGGGGACCGTCTTTCTTGCCGCGTTTAGCTTGATTCTCCTTATACGTCTGCATCCAGTCCAACAGATAGATCTTCAGTTCATCCTTGGTTTGCTTAATGCCAGCCTCGCCATTTGTCAGCTCAATGATTCTGTCGGCCTTGATTTTATTTGCGGCAACCAAGGTGGCTTGGTTCTGCCTGCGAGAGTTTTCATCCGTTTCGGGGACGATATACATCTTCAGATATTCATAGGAACGTTTGCCATCCCTATAGATATCCAAGTACAAACTTTTGTTTCCGTTGCTTAGGTCTTTCATCCTAAGCCGGATTGGCTCCTTTGCCTTTGTCGTTTTCTTGTTCCTTGCCATAGCTATTTGATTTTATGTCCTAAACTGGGTGCAAAGGTACGAAAAATAATTGAAAACAAGAAACAAATAAGAAACAAAAATGATGAAAACAACAGAAATAATGTGATAAGTCAAGAAACAAGTGCAAAAA
>CAMEWL010000080.1:0-3222 GCA_945941025.1 uncultured Prevotellaceae bacterium | reverse complement strand
GTGGCTGGCAGAGGATGGTATCAGGAGTGGGGCAAGGAGGCAGTAGAGATGACTCCCGGCACCGTCATTGCCGTTCCTGCCAAGGTGAAGCACTGGCACGGAGCCGCCAAGGACTCATGGTTCCAGCACCTGACGTACCACAAGGACGTACAGGAGGATGCCTCCAACGAGTGGCTGGAGGCAGTCACTGACGAGGTTTACGACCTGCTGAAATGAGAGCAAATTAACCTTTCAAGCATACGACAAGAAAAGAAGTCAGGCACACATTCGTCGCCATGACTTCTTTTTTTTCATAAAACGGACGATAATTAAAAGAATATCTTTACCTTTGTATCAGGAAAAGAAAGAAAGGGGCTGAGCGTCTCTGTAATTACTTATGAATTCAACTTCTCGCAAGTAGAAATAAGAACCACGGATGACACAGATGACACGGATTATTATACGATAACGAAAGCAGCAAACAACTGACGACACAGATGGCTCTGCATGGCTATAATCTGTGAAATAAAAAACATATTAGTGAAATAGTTTTCTTGGGAAGTGGCAAAATCTTTGTAATCCCTTAAATCTGTGGTCGTTTATTAACATCAGAAACTTGAATTATGAAGAGAACACTACAAGGACTAAGGACCTTAAAGATTGTGATAATTTGTGGATTGGCTACGCTATTCCCTTTTGTCAGCAGCAGCGCAGAGGACATGGCGTGCCAAGCGGAAAGACACAGCATTGTGGTGTTGTTTGAAAACGATGTACACTGCGCCGTCAACGGTTACTGCTCGCTGGCAGGACTGCGTGATGCCGTCAACGACACGGCATACGCCGCCGTGGTGTCCTCAGGCGACTTTCTGCAAGGCGGTGCCGCGGGAGCAGTGTCTCGCGGACAGTATATCATTGACATCATGAACAGCGTGGGATATGATGCCGTGGGCATAGGCAACCATGAGTTTGACTACCGCACGCCACGCCTTAGAGAGCTTTCCGCCTCTCTCAACGCCCCCATAGTATGCTGCAACCTATATGACATGACAGGCAACAGGCTTTTCATGCCTTATACCATCCGCACATACGGCAACAAGCGCATAGCCTTCGTAGGCGTGCTTACACCCGACACACAGGATGAGAGTGAGAGCTTCGCTTTCTATGACGCAGAGGGTGCTCAGCTCTATGACACCCGGCGCGACAACTACACGCAACTGGTGCAAAAGGCCGTTGACAAGGCACGCGGAGAGGGAGCGGACTATGTGATACTGCTGGCACACTTGGGAGAGAGGCAGACTGACCATGCACGGCATACATCCACAGACCTTATAGCCTCCACCAACGGTATTGATGCCGTGCTTGACGGACACACGCACTCGGTAGTCAACACCACACTGGCCAACAACCAAGGGCAGCAGGTGATACTCTGCCAAACGGGCACCCAGTTTGCCAACATAGGCAAACTGCTCATAAAGAAAGACGGAACGATGACTGCCACGCTCATCCCTACGGAACAAGTGAAGGAAGAGAACGCAAGCGTGAAGACGACAACAGAGCACGTCAATACTCTTGTAGATGAGCAGACAGGTGTGGTGGTATTCCACTCTGAGGTGCCGCTGCTCGTTAGCGACGGCAGCGGTAACCGCATGGTGCGCAAGGCCGAGACCAATGGTGCAGACCTCGTGACTGATGCCATGCGCCACAGCATGGATGCCGATATATGCATGATAAACGGCGGCGCCATCCGCACAGACATCAGTGCCGGCGACGTGAGATACAAAGACATTATAGACATGCTGCCCTTTGAGGACTATGTGTGGAAGATAGAGGTCTCGGGACGGCTTATTCATGACGCTCTTGAGGCGGGAGCAGCCAACCTACCCAGCGAGAGCGGCAATTTCGTACACGTCTCAGGTATGAGATATGCCATCACCGGCAAGCATATAAGCGAAGTGCAGGTAATGCAGCGTGACGGCACATACGCGCCATTGGATACAGAGGCAGTATATTCCGTTGCCATACTTGACTACTGTGTCACGGGAGGTGGTTTCAGCAATATATTCAAAGGATGTCGCATGACAAAGAACAGCGGAAAGCTATACCGCGACATCGTAGTAGATTATGTAAACAATGCGCTCGGCGGCAACATAGGCACTGGCTATGCTATGCCACAGGGACGAATCATGGTCAGGAGGACATTAGAATAGACATGAACATAGAAGAAGTACGAGATTATGCCCTGTCACTATACGGAGTGACAGAGGATCAGCCGTTTGGCGATGACATCCTTACTTTCCGTGTGGAGGGTAAGATTTTCGCCTGCCTTTGGTTAGGCGGCGGCAAACACGACATGAAGGACGGAGAGTCAAGGCTGGCACTGAAGCTGGCGCCTGAGAGAAACACAGAGCTCAGGGAACAATACTCTGCCGTCACGCCGGCATGGCACTGGAACAAGAAACACTGGAGCGATGTGTACTACGAGCTGCTGGACAGCACGCTGGTAAAGGCATGGATACATGAGTCATACACGCTCATCATATCAAAACTGCCCAAAGCCCTGCGGCAAAAGTATCTCTTGACATAGAAAGCAAATCGTTCGCAAATCGTTCGCAAATAAAAGAAAAAAGCACTTGCGATTTCTCGTAAGTGCTTGATTTTCTTTGTACACCCTCAGGGATTCGAACCCTGGACCCACTGATTAAGAGTCAGTTGCTCTACCAACTGAGCTAAGGGTGCAACAATGTTTGTCTTAGCGTCCTTTCTGAAAGCGAGTGCTTCTCCGCACGAAGCAAATAATGAGTGTCAGTTTTACTGGCTCATGGTCTCCTTAACGAATTTGCGAGTGCTTCTTCGCACGACGCAAATAATGAGGGTCAGTTTTACTGGCTCATGGTCGCCTTAACGAATTTGCGAGTGCTTCTTCGCACGACGCAAATAATGAGGGTCAGTTTTACTGGCTCATGGTCGCCTTAACGAATTTGCGAGTGCAAAGGTACAAAAAACTTTCGAACCAACAAAATATTTTAGCACTTTTTTTGAAAATATTTACAAAGAGGATGCCAAAGGTATTCCAAAAATAGCTGAGGATAGGACATTTTCGTCATTTGGGGGTTCAAAAAAGTTCAAGAAAAAAACTCAATCTAGAAGAAAAATAACTGTGCAAAAAAGAAAAAAGGCCTCAAAAAAAGGGCTCACCAGTAAAACCCTGTGTTTAACCGAATATCATTGATAACCTGTAGAGGA
>CAMEWL010000079.1:0-3696 GCA_945941025.1 uncultured Prevotellaceae bacterium | reverse complement strand
TGTCTTGCCACAAAATTCACATTTTCTTGTCGGTCTCATACTCTTTGATATTGCTTTGTTCAAATTCATTTGAGTATTCCACTGATGGAGTAAACGGAAGTAAACCATTGACAACCTTTGTCAACCCAGTCCACGATATTACGCTTTTTGCCTATCAGCTTCAAATATGTCATCCATTGTAGTCACTCGTAAACCCTTGTCAACTACGTTCACGATATGACAAAATAAAAGCTCCGCAAATTCTCCACGGTAGAAATACGCTGCAAAAATATGTGGAAAATCGGGAACTGCCAAAAAACACTCAGAAAGTGTTAAAAATTAAATAGTATTGAAAATCAAGGCTTTATGTTTGGTTAGTCATAGTAAGTTGTGGTTAGTTATAAGGGGCTAAATACAATCCTTGAAAGCATAGCTTTCAGAGTGTCATTCGATAGCTTTTACACCCTGAAAGCATAGCTTTTACAGGGCAAAAACTACCGTTTTTTCATGCTTTTTAATATCCTACTACTGATTATCAAGCAGTTACAACCCTCCGTAGATTTCGCTGTACGCGACCAGCGGGAAATAATTTTGAAATATCGCACGCATGAGGCGTTAAACGACTACATAGAACAGGACAAAATACGCATATTGCATTCTGACACATACCGATTGCCACGGCTGGTTACATCAATGCTAATATACCCCCTACAACACCTGCCAGGATAATAGCTACGGCATATACAGACAATGCTACGATTGTCAGCACTCCCATGAATTTCAGCACCGAGCGGGTTGCGAGTGCGGCACACTCCAACGAGGTCTGGCTATTCCCGTTCAGGGCACTGCGCACCTCACGCACTATCTCAAAAGTTTTCTTGAGCGGATAGATATACACAAACGCCATAACAATATATACCAGTCCCACGGCTACACCCGGCGCTCCGTTATAGACTGGCAGGAAAAGAAACACCACTCCTGCTACAAAGACAATAGCCATACATACTGTTCCGCATACCGCCAAGAACTTCAGCCACTTCATAGCAGAAAGCAGGTTCTGCCTGATTGACTCACTGATTTCCAAATTCTCCATAAGCAAAAAAAATGTTTGTTGATTTGTTAATATATTCTGGTTTGTAAAGTTCTTGACAGGACTACCTTATATGACGTTTCGTCTGCCCTACCCTGTTGTCTGAGGATTCAGGGATGGAAGGATTATCATCTGTTCTGGTATCATGAGTGAACAGCCATCCTTTAGTCCCTGAATTCTCAGAGAACATGGTTTCGTATTACAAAGATACGAAATATATCTTAATCATACAAATTTCTCCGTCAGGAATATATACCGTCCTACCACTTCAGCTTAGCCCCTGCCATCAGCCAGAAACCCGGCTGGATGACATTGCCGATGTCATAATATCTGTAAGAAGTGAGGTTGTTCATCGACAACGAGAGTTCATAGCGTGGAGCCTGCCAGCGCAGTTTCAGGTCGAGCAGACCAAAGGGTGTATAGTCATGTGCCACGCCCGTGGACTTGTTCTCCTTATATATAATATAAGAGCCCATGCGCTGCTGCCAACGGAACGACCACGACGCCGTGAGGTGCGACACTATATTGTGGTCAAGGGTAGCCACGAACTTATGGCGCAAGTACTCCATGGCATAGTTGGACTTGAATATCTCCACATCGTCGTGACGAGTCTGCGATATGTAGGCATAGCCTACCTTTAGCGATGTGACAGGGCAGCGCGGCATGAGTGCCTGTGGACGCAGCGTCACGTTGGTCTCAAAGCCACAGTTGTCGAGCTTGAAGTTTGCTGAGTGGTATATGTCGTCCGCAGTGTACATCACCCAGTCTATCATGTCGGTGCCGTGGTCATAGAAGGCCGACAGCTGACAGTCTATAGCCGGATGGGTGTACTTCGCTGCTATGCGCACGGAGCTGACCTTCTCGGGCTTCAGTCCGATATTGCCTTGCTGCGTGGGCGACTTATAGAAGAGATCGGTGAACGTAGGCATACGGAATGCCATGTTCCACGAAGCGGTGAGCCGCCAGTGGCTGGAGGGGCGGTAACTGATGTCGATGCCCGGATAGAGGCGGAAGGAGTCAGAGTAGCCTGTATTACGGTTTGCCACCACACCGAGCGAGGCTGTGAAACGCCTCAGCAGCACGTTGTGCTCCAGATAGATGCTGAGGTCAGTGCGTCCGCATTTCTTTGTATAGTAATGGTCTGGATGCCTCCACACCTCTATATAGTCAGCCTCGCTGAGCGGTTGTCCGAGGTTGGTGGATATGATGCGCTCCTTACGTAGTTCGGCGCCTATGCTGGAGCGTCCGAGCAGCCAGTCGGTGTAAGCCTGCGCCGCCATGCCCAGTACATCATTGCGGTGGAAGTTCTCGCCTGTGGAGGTGCCGCGTATGAGTTGGAAATGGTCATGGTTACGGTTCCAATAAGGCGTGATCTGCACATTCACTCTGCCTATCGCCACATTGGCCGTAGCAGAGGCGAAGAGGCGCATATCAGACTCATACTGCCGGGGATAGGCGGCTGAGTAGAACGTGTTGGCACCATAGCGCATGGTGCTCACGCCGAGCTGCCATGTAAGCGAAGAGAGCCTGACGTAACGCTGCGATGACGAGGCATAACGTCCCTGATAGAATCCCTGCGACTTACGGAAATAGCTGTTCTCCGTACCGCCGTCACTCTGCTTGTAACCGGCAGACAGCGCATGCATGGTGGTGCTGCCCTCAGGGAACGGCGACACGCGGCCCGACAGTCCGAACGTGCCGTAGCTGCCGCCCTCCACGGCGACGGCGTTACGCATGCCTTGGGAAGAAGCGCCAGGAGAAGTGATGATGTTTATCGCTCCGTTAAACGCCTGTGCGCCATACACACGCGACGCGGCGCCCTCAAGCACCTCTATACGCTCTATGTCATCAAGGGAAACGGGGAAGTCGGCACTGAGGTGTCCTGTCTGTGGATTGCTGATATTGACACCGTTAAGAAGAATAGCAATCTGGTCAAAAGTGCCTCCGCCGATGGAGATGTCCGTCTGTACACCAAAGCCACCGCGCTGACGGACATCTACGCCCGTGGCCATCTTCAACACATCGTTAATACTCTCTGCCGCCGCACGATGAATGTCCTCGCGCGTGATGACAGAAACAATCTTGGCGTTCTCCTCCTGCGTCAGCGGCGTGCGCGTTCCCGTCACCACCACTTCATCAAGACGCAGCTCACTACGCTGAAGCGAGTCGGCGGCAGCTGCCGTCACCACGCTTACGCCCTCTGCCTTGGCATGAGAGAGCGTAGAGACACTGAGAGTACCGATGAGCACCTCGCGACCAAGCACTGAGAACAGGGCATAGCCCTTCCTCGAGAAACTCTTGAAACGCAGACGGTGCTGACACCTTAATACTGTCTTTTTCATTAAAAGTTTTTTGTAGTTGTTTGTTGATTAATAAAATAAATAAAAGGTCAACATGACCTGATGTGTCTTACTTTTTGAGCTGCAAAATTAACACTTTATTTCCATTCGGGAAAGAAAACAGAGAAAAAGTTTTGGCGTTTCAAGTAAAAGTAGTAACTTTGCACTCGCAAAATCGCATAGCGACCATGAACCTGCCAAACAGACATTCATTTTTTGCTTCGTGCGATACATTGCACTCGCAAAATCGCATAGCGACCATGAACCTGCCAAACAGACATTCATTTT
>CAMEWL010000078.1:0-3891 GCA_945941025.1 uncultured Prevotellaceae bacterium | reverse complement strand
TAACATTTTGCCCTCGAAACAAATTCAAAAATCTGACAGTGGGAATTATTAGAACCCACCTTAAGTGTATGAAACAGTTTATATCATTCGTAATAAAGGAAGCCAAGCACATCCTGCGCGACCGCCGCACCATGCTGATACTCTTTGGTATGCCGGTGGTGCTGATGTTGCTCTTCGGCTTTGCCATCTCCACCGACGTGAAGGACGTGCGCACAGTTGTGGTGACTTCGCAGACGGACCACAGGACTCAGGCTGCCGTAGAGCGGTTGGCACAGTCAGAGTATTTCACCATAACGCAGACGGCACGCACGCCGCAGGAGGCAGAGCGGATAATACGCAGTCAAAAGGCAGACATGGCAGTGGTGTTTGCCAATGGCTTTGCCAGCAAGAAAGGCGGGGTGCAGTTTATTGTTGACGGCTCCGACCCTAACATGGCACAGCAGTGGACCAACTATGCACAGCAGGTTATACTCAATCCGCAGTCATCGCTTGTAAACATGCGAATGCTCTATAACCCTCAGATGAAGTCGGCATACAACTTCGTGCCTGCCATCATGGGTATGCTGCTGATGCTCGTATGCGCCATGATGACGTCGATATCAATAGTGAGAGAGAAGGAGAAAGGCACGATGGAGCTGTTGCTCGTATCGCCCGTAAGGCCGCTGATGGTCATCATAGCCAAGGCCGTGCCTTACCTTGTGCTGGCTTTCTGCATACTGATAACCATACTGCTGATGGCAAGGTACGTGCTTGACGTGCCGTTGCAGGGCTCCGTACTGTGGATACTCTTTGTGTCTGCCATATATATATTGCTGGCACTGGCATTGGGTCTGCTTATCTCCAACATCGCGCAGACGCAGCTCGTGGCACTGCTCATGTCAGCCATGGTGTTGCTGATGCCTGTCATCATGCTTTCAGGCATGATATTTCCGGTAGAGTCCATGCCGCAGGTGTTGCAGTGGGTATCAGCCGTGGTTCCGCCGCGCTACTATATAGATGCCATGCGCAAGCTGATGATCATGGGCGTAGGCATCGGTGAGGTAATGAAGGAGGTCGCGGTGCTGAGCATCATGGCAGCCGTGCTGCTGGCGGTATCGCTGAAAATGTTTAACACCAGATTAGAATAACGGCTTATGACACTGAGATACCTGATACAGAAAGAGATTCTGCAGATACGGCGTAATACGTTTCTGCCGAAGCTGATTGTCATGTTCCCCATTATGATAATGTGCGTCATGCCGTGGGTTATGCAGATGGAGGTGAAGAGCATCCGCGTGGATGTGGTTGACATAGACCGCACTACCGAGTCGCAGCGTCTGGTTCACGACATAGAGGCCAGCCGTTATTTTATCTTCAACGCCATGCAGCCTACATACCATGAAGCCATGAAGGATATAGAGCGTGGCAAGGCCGACATCATACTGGAGATACGTGACGGCAAGTATCTCATAGCCGCCAATGCCGTAAACGGTACCAAGGGAGCGATGGGAAGCGCCTATCTATCGCAGATAGTAACGAAGGATTTAAGGATGAACGGTGCCGACGTGCTTAATCTTTACAACAAAGGGCAGAACTATAAAGTATTCATGATACCGGCGCTCCTGGCTATAGTGATTATGCTGATGACGGGTTTCCTGCCCACGCTCAACATAGTGGGGGAGAAGGAGGCTGGCACCATAGAGCAGATAAACGTGACACCGGTATCGAAGTGGGCGTTCATACTTGCAAAGCTTATACCCTACTGGCTCATGGCCCTTTTTATCATCACCGTCAGCCTGCTGCTTGCGTGGGCGGTATATGGCATCACCTGCACCGGCTCACTGCTGTGGGTATATGTGCTCGCCATGCTGCTGGCGTTGTTCTTCTCGTCATTAGGACTCATCATCTCCAATTACAGCGACACCATGCAGCAAGCCATCTTCGTCATGTGGTTCTTTGTGGTGTGCATCATGCTGCTCAGCGGACTCTTCACGCCTACGCGCTCCATGCCCCACTGGGCGTACCTCAGTACCTACGTCAACCCCATGCACTACTTCATTGATGCCATCCGCACCGTCTTCATCCGCGGCGGCAGTTTCCATGACATAGCGCATCAGGTCTTTGCCCTCGCGGGCATAGGCACCGTCATGGCCTGCTGGGCTGTGCAGAGCTATAAGAAGAACAGTTAAAAAAACAAGAAAAAATTTGGAAGTTAGATTTCTTTTTTATAATTTTGGAACACTACTGTCCCGTTAAAGTGGACTAATCGGTCTTTGAAATAATTGAAATATAGTCTTTTAGATGTCAAATTGAGGTTGCGACGATTTGAATTTGTAATTTTGCAGTCCATAATAGGATTTGCAAATGAACAAAGATAATAAGACTCCACTTAGAGATTTTTTCGAAAAGACTAATTTCAACGATGTCAAAGAACTCGATTATCCCCTCTTTGAGGGACTTTTTGATTAAATTTAACTCCGTCCCGATTTTAACGGGACACTAATGATTTTGGAATATAATCCCGTAAGTCTAACAGAAATGGTGTTTTTACAACACTTGTATCTGTAGAAAAACTCACGCCGAAATGTTGGAAGAGTCAATACTTTTCTGGCAGAGGATGATGGGTGGGAAATACGGGAACGACATAATAAAGGCGTTTACTAAGACGCTTTGTCTTTGACATCCAAGAATCTCGCAAATTCTAAACGATATTGTCAGAGCAAAGCAACGGTAGATGTCCTCGGGATGTGTTTAACCCCAACTTGCTTTCTCCTAACATTGGGGGAAGGTACATACTCTTCTTACTGTATATGTGAGAAGAGTGAATAGGTTATCATATCGGCGTGGGCTATCTGCGTTGCTCGTTCTTCAATATCGGGCGATGCGAGAGCCTTTGGATGTGGGATGAGCAACAAGTACAGTTCCCACGTTTGAACCAGAACCCATCTTATAAGACGCTGATAATCAATGCTAATATTTTACAAAATTGATGAATTGATACCGTAATGTTCCCAAGTATAAACATCTGAGACAATTCTTTCCCAAATGCCCTATTGGGATTAATATACAAAGAAACGGCAATTTACAGATTTTAACACTGCGAATTGCCGTTTCGTCATCGCATGATTATGTCCATAATGGTTGAGAAGCCCAATTGCTTGGAAATCCCATGGCGGTAACATCGACTGATGGGTATGTTGCAATCAATGTCTTTAGCTTTGTTTTGAAAGCATCACTGCGTCCCATTGAGTCAAGCCAATAGATAATGCAACAGGTGATAGCGTAAAGTTTGTTGCCATCTATGCCGCTTGTATCAATCCATGCACCGCGTAATGGCACGCTTAATTGAGGAGCATTGGTCAGACGGCGGTTCCATATTCGTGAATGATGTGCACAACAGTTTCTAAGGACGGTAAGGCTGCGCATCCAACTCTCCAGAACTTCATGTTGTGGCAGATTGAACTGTCTCGCTATGCGTTTCTTTGTCTTGGTGTCATTGCAATTGTAGTACAACTTTGACAAAGTTCCAAATGATGCCAATTCCAAAGTCTTCCATGAAGGAGGGAATACTGGCTTGTCGTATCTCTGCTTATGCTCCTTGATAAAGTCCTCCTTGCTACGTTGCAATTCTCTATCAACAGCATTCATGTTCTCGATATACTTGTGTTCGTCATCAGCCAAACCTGTATCATAGAACCAGAAAGCACCATGCTGCATAGAGAACTCGTGGTTTACTTTCGTGCGAAGCGCAATCTCAATTTCTTGGATTGCCTCAAACATAAGTATTCGTAATTGAGTATCGAAGTTATAGAGCGTCAAAGCGTCTTCAAACCTGCTATTTGGTTTGAACGTATGATGAACTTTATCTGCCTCCATCGGACGCAGATACTGAACAAATCTAAAGTAACTAAC
>CAMEWL010000077.1:0-4131 GCA_945941025.1 uncultured Prevotellaceae bacterium | reverse complement strand
AACAATGAGGCTGTTTTTAGATAGTCTCGCAAACAATAATTTTCGAATGAAAAAGTTAATTTTGACTTTATTGGTGACTTGCTCTTTTGCAGTACTTAATGCGCAGACAGAAAACAAAGACAACAAACAGCACCGTCGTGGCGGTAACCCAGCAGAGATGGTGGAGAAACGTACGCAGGACATGGTGAAGAAATATGCCTTGTCTGCAGAGCAGGCTGAGAAGGTGAAGGCTCTTAACGAGAAGTATATGAAGAGAGGAAAGCCACAGCGCAACATGAAGGGTGGAGACAAACCTCAGCAACCACAAAAGGACGGTAATGTAGGTAAAGGTAACGGCAAGAGAGGCCCAAGAGGTATGCGTCCAAACATGGAGGAGTATAACAAGGAACTGAAGCTGATAATGAATGATGATCAGTATAAGGCTTATACAGCTGACATGGAGAAGAAGAGGGCTGAGAGAAAGAAGGCCAGAGATAACAAGGAAGGAGAGAAAAAGTAAATAATGGCAATTAAAACATGAGAGGGCAGGGAAGTGTTACTTCCTTGCCCTCCTTTGTTGTATATTGTCACAGGATGTTACAAAATACGTTTCTTGATATCCTCCACCTTCTTATAGATAGTCTCGGGGTTGATATGTGAAGCATACTTGCCGTCATGATATAATATGCGGCCGGCAACCATCGTCATGCGTATATTTTGTTTTGAGCCGGAATAGACAATGTTCTTCTCTATATTGTTCAGCGGCTGCATATTGGGTTGCATCAGGTCTATCATGATGATATCGGCCTGTTTGCCAGCAGCCAGCACATCGCAGTCGTCAAGGTGCATTACGTGTGCACCGTTGACAGTGGCCATGCGCAGGACTTTTGTAGCATCAATAGCAGACGCATCTTTTTCCCTTATCTTTGCCAGTGCGGTGACGAGGAACATCTCCCTGAAGAAGTCCAGACAGTTGTTGGATGCCGGTCCGTCAGTGCCGATGGCTACGGTGATGCCTTGCTTCAGGTACTCGCTTATTGGGGCGATGCCTGACGCTAACTTGCAGTTGCTGCCGGGGTTGGTGATGACGGAGAGGGAGCGGCGCTTCATGACCTCCATATCCTCATCGCTCATCCATACTCCATGGAAGATGCCGCCTCCGTAGTCAAACAATCCGAGGGTGTCGAGGAATGCCAGCGGCGTCTTGCCATAGCGCTTCACGCAGTCTTGCACCTCGTGCTCGGTCTCACAGGCGTGGAGATAGAGTGGGGCGCGGTTTTTCTTTACGATGTCTGCCAATATTTTCAGGTTGTCCATACATGTGGTGTATTCTGCATGGAAACCTAACAGATATGATTGTAGGGAGCCTTTCTGATTGTATTTGTTATACAGATAGTCTATTATTCTCACATCTTTGGAGAAGTCATTCACACCGCCAGTCTGTACACATCTGAAGCCAATGTCGTCCATGGCACGTGCCACATCCTCCTGTTCCATATACATGTCGAAACAAGCGGTGATGCCTGACGTGAGATACTCCAGGACAGAGAGTTGTGACATCCAATATATGTCCTCGCCGGTGAACTTGGCCTCTACAGGGAAAATATCCTCGTTAAGCCACAGATCAAGCGGCTTGTCGTCAGCCAGCGAGCGCAGGACGCTCATGCCGCTATGTGTGTGGGCGTTCTTGAAGCCAGGCAAGAGAAGGTTGCCTTGGCAGTCTATCTCCTTGTCAAAGTTCTCAGAGGGAGAGGGGACGGAAGGTCCTACGTAGGTAATACGTTCTCCGTCAATATGTATTTCTCCCGTAAAGACATCCTGACCATCTATCATGGTCAGGATGCGTGCGTTATATAGTCTTGTTCTCAACGGTAAAGAGTGTGTTATTTTACGATGATTACGCAGAATGATGATGCAGGTATGGTGGTCTGCAAACGATTACCGTCTAACTGGAGAGAAGACTCTTTCGGTGTTATCTTCTCAGGATTGTCAAGTGTGTTCTCATCTGTAGGATTCTTGCTGGTCAAAGTGATGCAACGTGCTTCGGCTGCATTCTTTAACCCCTTCAGGTTAATCTTTACATCCTGGTCCTCCTTGTTGACATTGGCAATCTTTATATAGATTTCATCGTTGTTCTTATTGATGACAGAAGATGCGAAAAGTCCGTTCTGGTCCTCGTCACCAGCTACGACCTTTCCGTCCATGGTAAGAGGCAGGACGTTTGTTCCTTTATAAAGGCTGTAAAGCTGCTGTACGTAGTAAGAGCAAGACTTGAACATTCTGAGGTTGTCATACCAAATCATGTCAGGTCTCCACTGCCATCCCTCAACGTGAGCGAACAGAGGAGCGTATGTAGCCATTGAAACGACATCGGCGTTACGCTCTATGCCAGTCATGAAGGCAGCCTCCATAAGTGATGCGTTGAAATGGTTCCATTTCTTGCCTTTTCCGTGGCAGGCATATTCTCCGGCGAAGATTTTAGGACCCTTGCGGTCATAGTTGTCATAGCGGTGTCTGTTCTCTTTTGCCATGAACCAATCCTCGTTACGATAGAAGTGCTCATCATACAAATCTACCTTGAGTTCTTTCATCTTTGGCTGCAGGAGGTCAAACTTCCATCCCTCAGAGTCAGGACCGGTAGTACCGATATATTTTATTTCGGGGTGCTTCTTCTTGAGTACCTCCATGAACTTCTTAAGACGGGCGGTGAATGCAGGGTTGTCCTTGTAGTCCCATTGCTCGTTACCTACGCCAAGATATTTAAGGTTGAAAGGTTCTGGATGTCCCATTTCAGCGCGTACCTTACCCCATTTTGTATCGGTGCTGCCGTTTGCAAACTCTATAAGGTCAAGTGCGTCTTGTATGTAAGAGTCCAGGTTGTCCACAGCAACGTGTACCTTTGCCTCATCCTTTATGTCATTTTGGAATTGACATGACAGACCGCAGGAAATGACAGGCAAAGCCTCGCAGCCGAAGTCCTCACATAACTGGAAGAATTCAAAGAAACCTAATCCGTATGACTGGTAATAGTCTGGGTAGAATCTGTAGTCGAATGTATAGTGCCAGCGGTTCTCATTCAAAGGACGGTTTTCAACAGGGCCGACGCTGTTTTTCCACTGGTATCTGGATTCCAGGTCTGTACCCTCAACGATGCAACCGCCAGGGAAACGGAATATGCCCGGTTTCAAATCACACAAAGCCTGAGTCAAGTCCTTACGCATGCCATTCTTGCGGCCCTTCCATGTGTCAATAGGGAAGAGGCTGACATGCTCCAAGTCGGTCACGGCTATAGGCTGCTTCTGGAAACTACGCAGGAACAGACGCAGGGACTGTTTGCCAAGAGTCTTCTTAGCCTCAAACTCAGCTGTGTATTTCTTCCATTCCTTGCCTTCCACGTCAACATGGCAGACTGCCTGCTCCTGTCTTTCGCCCATGGTAGCGTTGTCCACGACTTGAACCAGGATGGTGGATTTGCCGCCTTCCGGGCATCTTGCCCATACAGAGAAACGATATTTCTCACCTTTCTTCGTCGCAATGCCGAAGAATCCCTCGTTCTCCAGTCCTGTGTGCTTGTGTGGATGGCCGGCGTATGACAAGCGTACATAATGTGGATTCTTTTCAAAAGGACCGTCGTTCTTCAGCTGTACATTGCCGAATGTGCGCCAGCCCATGAAGTTCTGGGGGAACTCGAAAGAGCGGTTCTTTATCATCTCCGCATACAGACCGCCGTCAGCAGCGAAATTAATATCTTCAAAGAAAATTCCATACATGGTGCTCTGTACGGCGGCACCTTTCTTTGACGTTAAGACTGTCATCTCGTTGGTAGCGGCATTAATGCTTGAAATCGTTAGAAACGCAATAATTAATGCAAGGTAAAGTCTCTTCATGTTTTTTTAATTGGTTAGTTGTTTATTAGTTAATTATTTGCTACAAATTTAGTTATATTATCATGAATACACAATATTTTATGGGTTAATATTCTTTATTTTGTAATAAATAATGTTCGTAATTTGTGGAAGTGCGTTTTTTTTTATAAATTTGTATATAATTATCGTAAAGAGGATGGGGAAGGTATAAAAGAATTGTAAATGTTATTACAATGATACGTTAATTTAATATTTAACTAGCTAGAAGTCAATAACTTAATTTAAG
>CAMEWL010000076.1:0-4143 GCA_945941025.1 uncultured Prevotellaceae bacterium | reverse complement strand
CTTAAACAAAGATGAACAGGAAAACTATATTTATGATGGCTCTGGGTGTCGCAGCAGGAGTGATGACGACATCAGCCCAGCAAGTGGTGAATGATAACAATACACCGCTGCACTTGATGAAACCAGCCTACAAGGTGGGGTATGGCATACCTGCCGTGGAGAGCGTAAAGCAGACAATAGACCGTGTGCTGAGCTATATTGATGCAGAGACGCCTGCCGTGTTGGTGGATAAGGAGACCGGTAAGGAGGTACAGCTGAAGAATGCCAATGCCGGCACACAGTTGAAACAGGGAGGCTTCAGATTGACGAGTTATGAGTGGGGCGTGACCTACTCAGGTGTATTGGCTGCCTATGAGGCTACGGGCGACGCAGCCTATCGTGACTATGTGGTGAAGCGACATAAGCTCTTGTCAGACATAGCACCGCGCTTTAGCAAGATATATAAGGAAAAGAAAAATATAGACACCAATATCAGGCGCGTCATAGACCCTCATGCCCTTGACGATGCGGGAGCAGTGTGCTGCTCTATGATAAAGGCAGAACTGTCTGGGGTAAGTGCAAAGGGAGCGCTCCGTCCGCTGATAGACAACTATACGGACTATATTATAAATAAGGAGTATCGTCTGGCTGACGGTACCTTCGCTCGCCTGCGTCCGCAAAAGAATACGGTATGGCTTGATGATATGTTCATGGGTGTCCCTACTGTGGCTTACATGGGAAAATATACGGGTGACAAGCGTTACTATGACGAGGCAGCCCGACAGGTGATGCAGTTTGCCAGCCGTATGTGGGTAGAGGGGCAAGGACTCTTCCGCCACGGATGGGTGGAGGATATGAATCCGCATCCTGCCTACTTCTGGGGGCGTGCCAACGGCTGGGCTATACTGACAATGTGTGAGGTGCTCGACGTGCTGCCTGAGGACCACCCGCAGCGAGGCGCTATCCTTGACTTGCTGAGAAAGCATGCCACAGGCCTTGCCAGATATCAGCACCAAGACGGCTTCTGGCATCAGTTGCTTGACCGCAACGACACCTATCTGGAGACCTCTGCCACGGCTATATACACATACTGTCTGGCTCACGCCGTAAACAAGGGATGGCTTGACGCCAAGGCCTTCGGACCAGTAGCACTGCTTGCATGGCATGCCGTTGAGTCACAGGTAAACGCGAAGGGACAGGTGGAGAATGTGTGCGTGGGCACCGGCATGGGCTTTGATGCGGCGTTCTATGCTTACAGACCTGTACATGTGATGGCAGCCCACGGCTATGGCCCTGTTATCTGGGCTGGTGCAGAGATTATACGCCTGTTACGTCAGCAACATCCTAAGTCTAACGACTCCGCAGTGCATTTCTATGACCAGGAGGTGCCGACAGACCAGCCTATATTCAATTATGACGGCAAGATAAGGTTCTAAGTATCCTCATAATTATACTAACTGGCAATAGATATGAGAAGGATTGTATTCTTCGGCCTCGCTATGCTTTGCTGTGCGTCGCTGTGGGCGCAGATGGGCCAACGCTTCCCGTCGGAGCGTAAAGTGATAAAGGACCCCAAGACAGGGGTGGAGTTGGTGTTTCTTACAAGTAAGAGTGGCACAGGTGATTCTAAGATATACCAGACGCATAACCAGTGGACGTCTGACGGCAAGTGGGTAATCTTTCGTTCAGACCGTGTGAAAGGTGAGGCAATGGCAGTGAACGAGGAGACTGGAGATATAGTTCAGGTGACGGAAGGCGGCTTCACTGGTATGCTCTGCGTAGCACGCAAGTCTATGAACCTCTACCACATGCGTGAGGCAAAGGACAAGAGCGGCAAGCGCACAGGCATGGAGGTAGTGGAGGTAAACCTTGAACGCCTCTTCGCAGACTCTGAGGCTGGCAAGCTGAAGAAAAAGTCTGCCTATGAGCGCATTTGCGGTGTGATACCAGCGGATATGTGCAGCGAGGGCGATATGGCTCTTGACGGCAGCGAGGAGTTTGTGTATTTCCGTCTTGACAAGGAGTTTGCGAGGAAATACCCTATCGTGGAGCAGATAGCCCCGAACTTTGGTCCGCGCCACATGGGTGCGGGACCTGGCGGTATAGGCAAGATGGATTTGCAGACGGGCAAGGCTGAGCCGGTAGTGTCTGTGCATTTCAAGGTGGGACACATACAGGGTAACCCATGGCATCCGGGAGAGTGCATCTTCTGTTGGGAGACGGGTGGCAAGGCTCCGCAGCGCACATGGATGGTGAACGCTGACGGCACCGGGCTGCGCCCCATATACCGTGAGACGGAGCATGACTGGGTTACGCACGAGGCGGTAATCAGTGAGGACGAGCTGGTAATAGCCTTGGTTGGACACCGCCCTATAGATAACGGCGACAAGAAAAACATAGACGGACTGGAGAACTTCGCCCTGTCAAACGACTGGGGACCTGCGGGTACGAAGGAGTACCCTACAGGTATGGCTGTGGTCAATATGCGTACGCGCGAGTTTACCATGGAGGGGCAGGTTGACGGAGACAACTTCTGGCACGTGGCAGGTTCGCAGGACGGTAACTGGCTGGCAGGTGACGACTTCGCCCGTGAGCTGTGGCTTGTAGATCGCCACACCAAGGAGCGCATACTGCTGACTGCCGGACACAAGACAACGGCGCGCGACCATGTGCATCCCACGTTCAAGCCCGACGGCACGGAGATAGAGATACAGTCGGCCATGCTCTCTGAGGACGGCAGGTCAATGAATATCTGTGTTGTGAGGCTGCCGCAGCATCTGATAGACAGGTATAAGAAATAATTTGTCTGCAGACAGGTAGCGTTGCGTCTCTTCTGAGATGTAAAAAAGATAGCAAAGTGACAAAAAGAAAGTAAACGGGCTTGTTTTGTGTCATTTTGGTATTTTGTAGTATTCGACTGTAAAAGATAAAATAGAAGCCGCGGAGCATGAAAATGCCCTGCGGCTTCTGATTTTTTGTGCGTTTTTATGCGTCCGAGGAGTAAAGTGATAGCTTTCACGTTGTCATTCGATAGCTTTCACACCATGAAAGCATAGCTTTTACAACATGAAACGATAGCTTTCACAGCGTCATTCGATAGCTTTTGGAACGCATATTGTGATGTATGAGTATTGGGTGTGGTTGTAAAATACTGAATGATAAGACTTTCTGAAAATTTGAAAATTTTGCGTATTTCGGAAGAGAATTGAAGTTCGTGAGTAATATCGCAAGGAAATGAGGGTTGCGAAAATCAAATTGTCACGAAAAGAAACCTTTTCGTGACAATTCGACTCTGTAGGTTTATATGTGAAACTCTGCGTTTATCGTTTTATTTACGGTTGTTGTTTGTGGTGGCTCTGTTTCCTGTCAGTATGTTGCAAACTGTGGGTGCGTTCTTTTGTAAAAGATAAAAAACGAGCATGCAGATGCCTATACAAATAAATGGAGGAAGCAGATATTGGACAGCATCCATGTGTGGCACTCCGTTCAGTATGTGCTTGCAGAGATTGGTGGATTTCGTCAGGAGGTTACCTTGGTGCAAATAGCAAACGTGGAAAGCACAAACGAAGAAACCGCAGCGAAGGAGGAAACTGTTTGCTTTTATTCCATATCTCTTCGTAAGCCAAAATGCTACGTTGATAGCTGTCGGCAAGCCAAACAAGTTATATGTTTTTCTGAATAAGTCATTGTGTATTTTTCCGTAATATATAAAGAGGGCCAAGGATATCAGGGCAAGTAATAGTAATGTGTATTTGTATTTCCATGTTGTCTCTGTCAGACTCTTGTTCTTTAGCTGTAGGTAGCCTCCCAGGCAGAAGAAAAACATACAGGCAGGGTGCATACCTCTTATAGTCATGAAATCATAGTTGCTGATCAGGTAATAGATGAACAGCAGTAAGAGTACGACGATGCCTGCTCTCTTTATCATAAAGTAGTAAACAGGTGACATCACTGCCGCGATAATCAAGTCTCTTACGAACCAAAGGGGAACATTCAACGGGTACAAGTGGCTATGACAATTCCAAAATGCGTTCACTGGGTTGTTGATGGTGTCTGCATCTTCTATCTGCCCGGTAAGGAAGTAAATGCTTAATATTATTGTCAGTGGAATAACAATAGTTCGTTAAAAATTAACATATCTGGTTAAGCGGCTTTGCGCTGCCA
>CAMEWL010000075.1:0-4698 GCA_945941025.1 uncultured Prevotellaceae bacterium | reverse complement strand
TAACTCCTTAACTCCTTAACTCCTGACCACCTAAAGCATCACTCCCCTTTCCTGCCCGTAAACGCTACGGAGAGCAGCATTGACAAGAGCAGTACTCCGAAGATTACCGCGAGGCTCACCGGCGTGGGTATCTCCACGTGGGGAATGTGTACGTCCAGACCGGCAAGGCTGCCCAGTTCGTTGACATACTCATTCATGGCAAGAAGCATCTTCACGCCTACGAAGATGAGGATGACGCCGAGTCCGTATTTGAGTAACTTGAAGTATTTTGCCACGGCTGCCAGGGCGAAGTAAAGGGCGCGCAGTCCGAGTATGGCGAAGATATTACTGGTAAGCACTATGAAGGGGTCGCGGCTGACGCTGAAGACGGCGGGTATGCTGTCAACGGCGAATGCCACGTCGGTGGTCTCAATGACGAGCAGCGTCACGAAGAGCGGCGTTGCCATGCGCCGTCCGCGCTCCATGACGAAGAAGCGTCCTTCACGCATACCGTCGGTCACGGGATAGAGGCGGCGGAACCAGCGCACTATGATGTTGCGCGACGGGTCGGTCATCTGGTCGTCGTCATGGCTGAACATCTTGCCGCCGGTATATAGCAGGAACAGGCCGAACAATCCCAGCACCCACTCAAAGCGCTCCACCATGGCGGCACCGGCAAAGATGAAGATGCTGCGAAGCACCAGGGCACCGAATATACCCCAGAACAGCACCTCATGCTGGTACTTGCGCTCCACGCCGAAGAAGGAGAAGAGCATGAGGAACACGAAGAGGTTGTCCATGGACAGCGATTTCTCTATCAGATAGCCTGCCATGAACTCCATGGCTTTCTCATGGGGCTCCACAGGGTAGAACAGGTATATGCCAGCGCAGAACAGCAGCGACACCGCTATCCATACGCCCGTCATGCGCAGCGCCTCACCCACGTTCACCTCGTGCTGGCCCTTCCTGCCAAACATTCTGAGGTCTATCACCAGCATCAGCAGCACTGCCGCATAAAACACTATCCAAGCCCACAGGGGCATATCCATTAACATCATTGTCTTTCTTCCTTTTGTTCAAGTTTCTGAAGATAATAAACGACCACAGATTGTCACAGATTACAAAGATTTTTGCTGCTCTTTTGGTAATCATTTCACAGACTTGTTTTTTTTCACTGATTATTACCATGCAGAGCCATCTGTGTAATAAGTCTTCGTCTTCGTTTTCGTGTGCAAAGTTACAAATTATCTTTGTACTAAGCAAGAAAAAAAAGTTACGATACGGTTACAACATTGAAAGACAGGGAGAAAGGAGGGTAAGGCAAAAACTATCACTTTACCTTGTGAAAGCACAGCTATTACAACCTGAAAACATACCTATTACCCAAGGGGATGTAATTTTTTTCTGTCGCAAAAGCTATGCTTTTACCTCGTGAAAGCTATGCTTTCTCAACGTGAAAGCTATCACTTCATATAGTGAAATGATAGCTTTCATAATACATACCCCGTACAAGGGAAAGAAAAGGGGAGTAACGTCACATACACATCTCGTGCTCCACGGCATCCTCCAGCGAGTCGGGCAACGAGGAGAAGAAATCATAGCCGGTGACACGCTCCACCTGGTCTATGGTGTTATAGTACAGGTCACGCTTGCGTGTACCGTCGTTGTTTCTCACTATTATGCCGAAGGCCCACGGCTTACCCGTAAGACACAGCACCACCTTGAAGAACGCCTCGGGCACCACCACACTGTTACAGCCTATGCGCTGATGCTCACCACGCAACAGCAGCGGACCACACACCACATATACCTCACCATACTCGCGCGCCCACTTGCGGCAGTCCATCTCCACACTGTTCCACACACCGGAGTTCATGCTCCTGTTCTGCGGACATATATTGGTAAGGGCATTGGCCTCATAGATAGCCTGCCTGTCCCACTTGTTGTCGGCAGCCGGACACATGTGGCCGCGCGACAGTCCCATCTTGCCGCATCCCCTGTAGTCCTCAGGAGTGGCCCTCGGCTCCGGCACGTCCTCATCCTCATGATATTGCTTCAGGCGCTGCCACTGACCGTCGGCGGTCTCTGCCGTAATGCGCCACGCCACCCAGTTGGGCAGCCGCGTCTCCTTGTTATACGACGTGATATAGCCTTTCCTCACGAGCATCTGCTGCGGCATGCTGTCAGGCATCACCACCGTGAGCAGTTGTATCACAGAGTCAGGAATGGCGCTCCCAGCGCTCACCACAACACTGTCGCCATGCACATCATCACGTGACGTAGCCCTTGACCTGCCACTGACACACATGGCCACGACAAACATTATTGCGACGGTACCCGTCAGTATAAAAACAATCTTCTTCATAACTTTCTGAATTTGGAACCCGCCTTATATGTCAAAGTATGTGCCGGTCCATTTCGCCGTCTTCTGCTTCTTGCGTCCGTCCTGGTACCATGTGGTTACCACGATGTCCTTACCTGTGCGCGGCAGAGAGAAGGTGTTCCATGCGTCAATGTCTGAGGCATACAAGTTATAGAACAGGTCGCCGTAATAGAGGTCTAACCTCTTCGTGGCATTGGTATAGCGATAGAAGGTGATGCCGTCATACTGTCCCGGGTCACTCTTGCCGTTACTATAGCATGCCACGTTATGTGCGAAGAGCTTGTGCTTCTTGTCTGCCTCGTTCCAGTAGCACATCTCGTTAACCTGCAGATGGTCGCCGTCTTTTCTCTCATAGCGTATATAGCCGTTAGCCTGGTCAACGATAAGTGTCTCGCCTGCAGGCTGCGCCACACCCTTACGATACCTTGACAAAGCGTCTCTCATGACGTTGATAGCCTCATTCTCGCCATCACTATCCTCAGAGATGTATGTTACCAGTGCCCATGCAAGGTCAGTTATGTTAGACTTTGCTCCCTGATAGTTTACCTTAATCTGTGCAGATATTGCCAGTGCGCAGCAGGCAAGCACCACTGCCATAAAAATACGTTTCATATCAATTTATTGTTTTAGCTAGAATACTACAAAGTTACAATTATTTCTTGAATACCAAAACCTTCCAACTGAAAATATTATTCCAACTTGTTTTTTGAAAGCGAGGAAGCGGCAGGAGATACTTTTACAATAAATTAAGGTGTGAACCCATTAGTTGGATTCACACCTTAATTTATATACAGATGCCTTTGCGAGCCATTTCAGATGTATGGCGTTGTCATCCCTGCGCAGCGATGTTGGCTACTGCCTCTGCCTCTATACCGTCAAGGATGAAGAGGACGGTAACGGGTTCGTATATCATCTGCTTGAACTGCAACAGTTGGATGGCGGCAAAGGACCCGTCGCGCGAGCGGCACAGGTCAAGCATGTAGTTGCCGTTTACCGTGGGCTGTGCGCTGAACTTGCTCAGTGACTGCAGCATAACGTCACGCTGGCTGGTGAGTATGTGCAGCAGACGCTCACCGTCGCTGGGTGTGTACTCTATCTTCCTTGCCTCTATCACGCTATGCGTGGGTGCATAGAACGCAGTGGTGCGCAGTCCCAACCATGATGATTTTGTCACTATACGGTTATCCTTACGGATGGTGTCCCACATCCGCATATTCTTTATATTTGCCATCGTTGTAAAATGTCTTTGTTTGATTATTACTAAAAACCTCCCTCTATCTACCATAAACAAAAAAAGCAGCCCACCTGCGGAGACACGTTGAGTTTGCAAAGTAGAGTTAAAGTGTGTCTCCGCAGTAAGACTGCTATATTATAATAATGTGACTAACAAAGAAGGCGCCTCAACGCTATGACGTAGTACAAGCGTGGAGACGACACACCCACCGTCCGCATCGCCAGGGTGCGGTCAGCCATGAGTATGCAGGCATGGTAAACAGGGTTATACGATTTGTTTCCACTATGGGGAGAATGTGGCTTCCCCCCGTGCGTAGGCGTCAGCTTCACCTGTCTCGGCGATGCCACGCGCGACTGTGATACAGGTCTGAACACAGAGTTTGCCACCGTGCGGCGATGCTCCTCCATGATGCCGTGGAACAGAGCGTCGCGGTTGTCAAGGCGCTCCTCACTCCTCTCGCCGCCATAGCTCACGCAGCCTTGCGCCCTGACATCACAGAGCATGCCAGAGAGCACCGACAGCACCACCGCCGTCAGCAGGTATGTCATGAAACTATATCTCAGTCTTTTGCCATTCATCATGTCTTATAACATCTGCCTTTTTAGAATAACGCCCCTCTCCCCGTTTTATTGCCCAATGGTTAGTTATGCAAGTAAATTATTCTGAGTCAAAGCATGACTCCTAAAATGTAAAACTACACTTTTATGGGGGAATAAGGATTAAATTCTTCAATAAAATGAGAAGAGTTTGACCTTAACTGAAAAACAGTGATTTTGCTTATGTTTTTCAAAAAAAACAAAAAAATTTGTTTGGATTAAAAAAATATATTACATTTGCAATTGTAAAGCACATGCTGAAAGCCCAGTGGGCTGAGGGGTGGGCTTACACATACATATTAAAAGGCGTAACTGTACGCTTTGGTTTTGACGCTCTAAGAACTTCGCAAATTCCTAATGAAATGTCAAAAACAAAGCAACGGGAACGCCCCTTAGGATGTTTCTAACAGATACATCCCGTCGTTATTATATGGGAATGTTTATTACCTTAACACTACTGTCCCGTTAAAGTGGACTGATCGTTCTTTGAAATCGCTGAAATTAAG
>CAMEWL010000074.1:0-4898 GCA_945941025.1 uncultured Prevotellaceae bacterium | reverse complement strand
GCCAAGAAAGGTTCGCTGACCGGCTCAATCTCGGTAGTTGACAACAAGGAGATAGAAAAGCGTATCACCACCAGCGTTACTGGAGCTCTTGAGGGTGCAGCCCCGGGTATTCAGGTAAACAACACATACGGTGAGCCAGGTAAGGCTCCGACCATCCGTATCCGCGGTTTCGGAACTCTCGTTTCTGGCGCAGCTGACCCGTTGTACGTTGTTGACGGTGTACCTTTCGACGGCAATATTGCAGAAATCAATCCTGCCGACATCGAGAGCATGTCAATCCTTAAGGATGCCGCTTCAGCAGCACTTTATGGTAACCGTGCCGCCAATGGTGTTGTGCTTATCACAACCAAGAACGGTCGCAACGCAACCAAACCAACCATCACCCTTCAGATGAACCAGGGTATCTACAACAGAGGTATTCCTGAGTATGAGCGTCTTGGCGCCGACCAGTGGATGGAGATGACATGGAAGGCAAAGAAGTATGCAATGATGACCAACGCTGGAATGTCGGAGAGTGAGGCAGCCGCTTATGCTACCGCCAACGTGGTACGCGAGTCAATAGGCCGCAACATCTATAATGGCGACAGCGATAAGCTGTTTGATGCCAACGGAAAGCTGATAGCCAACCGTCTTGCAGGATATGATGACCTTGACTGGGAGGATGCAATAGAGCGTAACGGTCACCGTCAGGACTATACTTTGTCTGCCGCTACCGCTGGTGATAAGTATAATGTGTATGCCTCTGTTGGTTACCTCAAAGAAAATGGTTATGTGAAGGTTACTGACTATGAGCGTTTCTCAGGCCGTGTGAACACTACATTCACTCCCAACAAGTGGTTTAAGGGTGGTGTGAACATCAACGGTTCACGCACAGAGCGCAACTATAACGACAATGCCAACGGAAACTACTACGCCAACCCGTTCTATGTTGCACGTTATATGGCTCCTGTATATCCTCTGTATGTGCACAACGCTGACGGCAGCTATCAGTATGATGCCGACGGTAACAGAATCTACGATACAACATCGTCATATCTCAGCAACCGTAACATAGTTTATGAGATGCAGTACGACAAGCAGGAGAGCATCCGCAACGTACTGGGGGGACAAGCATTCGCAACAGTGATGCTGCCTTATGGCATATCATTCACAATGAAGGGCGACGTAAGCCACAGCACTTCAAACAACAAGAAGTATGACAACCCGGAAATCGGCGACGGTGCCACCAACAACGGCCGTCTCACAAGCTACGCTTATCAGTACAGCACAGTAACCCTGCAGCAGATTATCAACTGGAACTATCAGTTTAACGATGTTCACAACGTGGAGCTTATGGCTGCACATGAGAGCTACAGCTGGCAGCGTAAATACACTGCAGGTATGAATACAGGTATGGCTGTTGACGGAAACCTCACAATGGGTAACTTCCTCAACAATTCATATTTCCTGGGTAGCGACGACGAGGACAAGACTGAGTCTTATCTTGCACGTGCCAAGTACAACTATGCCGACCGCTACTTCGTGGAGGCTTCATTCCGCCGTGACGGTTCTTCACGTTTCCACAAGGACAACCGCTGGGGTAACTTCTTCTCATTAGGCGCAAGCTGGAACATGAAGCAGGAGAAGTTCATGAAAGATGTTGACTGGGTGAACGCACTGAAGCTGCGTGCCTCCTATGGCGAGGTTGGTAACAACATGGGTGTAAACTTATATGGTCACATGGCACTCTACACCATCGACAAGAACGGCGGTGAGGCTGCGCTTGTAAAAAAGTCGCTTTCGGCTCCTGACATCAAGTGGGAAACCACACAGACCGTTGATATTGCTGTGGAGGGTACATTGTTCAACCGTCTGAACTTCCAGATTGGCTATTTTGACAAGCGTTCCAAGGACCTGCTCTTCGAGGTGCGTCTGCCTCTGTCTGCCGGTTCCTATCCATGGGTAGATACAGATAATAACGCACCGATGAACCTTACCCAGTACAAGAACATTGGCACTGTGTCGAACCGTGGTTGGGAGATTTCTCTCAACGGTGACATTATTAAAAATAAGGACTGGAGATGGAATCTCGGTGTTGACGCTACATTCCTGAAGAATAAGATTGTGAAGCTGCCCGACGGAAAGGACATCCTGCACGGTCAGCAGAACTATTCTGAGGGACATTCTATCTATGAATGGTACACCTATCACTATGCTGGCGTTGACCAGATGACTGGTACCGCACTCTATGACATTGATCCAGACAAGAAGGAAAGCGCAGAGGCAGCCGGTGCATTGATGACAATCAACGGTGTTGATTATGCCACAACCACATCATACGCTAAGCGTGACTGGCGCGGCAGCGCACTGCCAACCGTATATGGTTCTATCACATCGGCTCTGTCATGGAAGAATTTCAATCTCAACATGCTCTTCACCTATTCACTTGGCGGCAAGACCTACGACGGCAGTTACGCTTCTTTGATGGGAGTGTCGGAGTCGGGAGCAAGTGGAAATGCATACCACAAGGACATTCTCAATTCTTGGGACGGAGCGCCTGCAGGCATGACTGAGAACTCAGCCAACCGTGTTGACCCCAATGGCACACCACGTGCTGACTTCTACAAGTCATCAGACCTCAACGGTGTCAGCGACCGCTGGCTGACAAGTTCTTCTTACTTCGTATTCAAAAACCTGAATCTATCTTACAGTCTGCCTACAAACTGGATGAAGAGCATTGGTCTGGAGGGCATCACCGTGAACGCAGGAGTGGAGAACCTATTCACACTGACATCGCGCAAGGGACTTAACCCGCAGTACTCTTTCAATGGAGGTTCGGATGATACTTACGTAACAGCGCGAGTTTACAACTTTGGTCTGTCAGTTAAATTCTAAAGATAATACAAATTTAATTCGAAATTGACAATGAAAAATTATATAAATAAACTGTTTGCAGGTGGCATTTTTGCCGGTATGATGCTGGTTTCTTCATGTGCCGGAGACTTTTTGGACACCGCTCCTACAGATTCAACCGGTGCATCTGACGCTGTGGGTACCACCGGCAATGCCATGAAGGCATTGAATGGTATTGCCAAGATTATGACAACGCAGCATGATTATTTCGGAGGTGGATTTGCCGGCGAGAACAACATAATGGTTCAGTATGAGAACTATCCAAGCCAGAATTACAATTATAATATGTATGCCTCAGGATGGTCTCCTATCTTTAACCAGGAGTTCCATACACGTACCAATTCTATTTATGATGCCTATGCATGGTATTATTATTACACCATTGCCGGCAACGCAAATACTATATTAGCAAATATCGACAACGCAGAAGGTACTGATGCAGAGAAGCAATTTATAAAAGCTTCGGCGCTGACTTTCCGTGCATACGCCTTTGAAAAGCTGACACATTACTACTGTTTGCGTTGGCAGGACTCTAACAATGGTGCTTCACAGGGTATCGTACTCCGTCTTGACGAGTCAACCGGCGGACAGGCTTATGCTACTTTGGCTGAGACATACGCACAGATTTACAAAGATCTTGATGAAGCAATCTCACTCTTTAATGAGAGCGGCATGGATCGTGGTGAGGGTAAGGTTTGGCTGCCTAACGTGAATGTTGCACATGCCGTATATGCACGCACTGCACTTATCAAGCAGGACTATTCAAAAGCTCTGTCGGAGGCAAAGCTCGCACGTCAGGGATATCCGCTCATGTCTAATGACGACTATCACAAGGGATTCTGCAACCCGACAAGTGAGTGGATTTTCGGAAGCTATGGTGATGCAAGTGAGAACAACTGGTACTGGAGCTATGGCACACAGTATGCCTGCAACGGATATTATGCCAATAACCAGCAGACAGGTGCCGGTGCCATAGGTCGTGAGCTTATAAACCGCATTCCAAACAATGACACCCGTAAGGCGATGTTCCTTACAGAAGATAAGTTCCCAGGATATAATTTTGATGACGGTTCGGCAATGGACTTAGGCTATGGTATTCTTGGTATGGGTGATAAAGAAGAAGATGCTGACGCTTTGTGGGAAGAGGCTGCCGCCTACTGTAAGAAGATGGCAGTCAGCGGACTTGCAGCTCCTTATCAGGCTGGTTATATGTACCTTGGCGGTCAGCTTAAGTTCTTTGTATTCGACACTCCGGGTGTCAGCTACCTGCCATTCATCCGCTCTTCGGAGATGGTGCTTGTAGAGGCAGAGGCAAACTACTTCCTGAGCAACGAGGCAGCTGCACGTGATGCTCTCATGGAGCTTAACGCAACATCAGGACGTAACCCTGAATATACTTGCAACAAGACAGGTGATGCTCTATGGAATGAGATTATGGACTACCGTGAGCTGGAACTTTGGGGCGAGGGCTTTGCATGGAGCGACTACAAGCGCTGGAACCGCGATGTGGTTCGTCACGGATTTGCTGAGGGTGGTAACGCCCACTTATCTGTGGCAAAGACAATCCCAGCCAACAGTGCCAACAAATGGACTTGGGATGTGCCTCTCAATGAGACTGACTACAATGATGAGTTGAATCTTGCAGGAAAATAAATTCTCAGAATAATGTAAAAAAGCGGTCCGTTTTTTAATTGGACCGCTTTTTTTATATATAAGTATTCCGTTGACTATACTCTCATAGGCGGTAATATTATTTCTGTTCATAACATTTTCTGTTCCGTTTGTTTATTCTGTTCGAAAAAAGTGTCACTGTGTGACAGAAATTTCAAGCAAAGCCCGATATTTTGTAGTAAATATAGGAACAGCTTAATATACGCTCCTATTTAAATAAGTCATCCATGGTTATGACTTTGGGGAAATTTCCAGAATACTCATTAAACGTAAGTCCGTAGGTAGTGACAAGTGTAAGATGTAATGTTTTACGGCACTTTGTTTCTTCACAAAAG
>CAMEWL010000073.1:0-5353 GCA_945941025.1 uncultured Prevotellaceae bacterium | reverse complement strand
TATCGCTTGCGTTTCTACCGTTTGGGCGAAAGCGAGTGCAAAGGTATAGCTTTTTACACAAACCACCAAATGTTTTGAGGTTTTTTTTTGAAAAATCATAATTGAATTGATACAGGTCAATTATTACACCAGTATCTGCCCTAAAAAAGCTATTCTTGCAAGCTATCAAAAAACAGGCTTCCAATGGAAGGAAAATACGTATATATTATATATGTAAAATAACTATATATAATATGGCAAAATGAAAGCTATCGTTTCACAGTGTAAAAGCATAGCTTTCACCATGTAAAACGATAGCTTTCACCTCGTCATTCGATAGCTTTCACAGAGCCCCTCGAAAGAGCCTGTTAATCAAGCTCTTACAAAATCATAAATCACTTACGCCTAAGCTGTTCATTTTTGCTCGCCAATTCTTGACGTTTGCGCTGCAATTCCTCCTGTTGTTTCTGCATAGCCTGCAAACGTGCAGCAAAGCCACTAAGTTTCTTATTCGGATTGTTTTTGTTTTCTATTCTTTTCGCCTCCAATATCTCAAGCAATTTCTTCTCATTGGTCGTTTTCCTCAGCACCCACATGATTGCAGCAGAGAAGAAAAGAGATATGAAGTAATAGAAATTCAATCCAGAAGAATAATCATTGAACATAAAGAAGAACATGACAGGCATTAATAACATCATCCATCTCATCATCTTCATTTGTTCTGCCTGCTGTCCTACCATCTGGTCTTTCTGCTGTTGCATTGTAAACCAAGAATACAAAAGGTTTGCGCCACAGAACAAAATACATGTCAACGAAATGTGATCACCTATCAACCATAAATCTTTACCCCACTCTACTATCGGATCATAAGTAGAAAGGTCATCTATCCACAGGAATGACTCACGTCTCAGTTGTATGGCATTTGGCACAAAATTAAACATCGCAATCCAAATAGGCATCTGTATCAACATCGGAAGACATCCTGACAAAGGACTTACGCCATATTCCGAATACAACTGCATCATAGCCTGCTGTTTCTGAAGAGCATCCTCTGGTTTGTCATACTGCTTTGTTGCCTCATCAAGTTTCGGTTTCAGCACACGCATCTTTGCACTTGACATATAGCTTTTCTTTACCATAGGATATGTCAAAGCCTTCAACAACAATGTTATCAGTATAAGGATTATACCCATAGGGATAGCCATGCTACGCAAGAAGTCAAATACATATAGCGTGAACCACCTATTTATATATCTGAATAATGGCCAACCCAAATACACGAGTCGCTCCAACTGCAAGTCTTTACCAAATGAAGATTCCTCCTCTACACTTTGCAACAAGCGGAAATCATTCGGACCAAAATAGAACTCCAATTCTGTAGGCTTCACTCCCTTAGGATCAAACGCAGTCTTCAACTTCGCCTCATAGAACTTCAGGTACCCGGAACCTTTTTGCTGAGGTTTTGAGGTCAGCAATGCATCTGTACCATAGCCTTCCTTTGCAATCATCACTGCTGAGAAGAACTGGTTCTTAAATGCAACCCAGTCTATAGGCTCGTCCACCGTCTCGTCTATTTTCTCGCTTGTCTCATTCAGATAGTCTGTTCCGCCATCATTAAAATGATAAGTCAGTGTAGAATATCTGTTCTCGAAAGAGAATCCCTTCTCCTGCTGCTTACATTTCTCACTCCAGTTAATATCCACTGTCTGCATATTTGGAGCAAACAAGCCAGCCATTCCCTTTGCTGACATAGAGCAATGCAGCAAATAGTCCTTTCCCAAAGTGTACACAATTTCAATCTGCTTTGTTGAATCTGCAGAAGCGACAAAAGAAATGGTGCTGTCCGTCTTACTCTTCACCTCAAAAAACAACTCCGATGTCTCTATGTTCGTTTCCTTGGCTGCAAATGTAAAATTAAGCCTTTGGGTATCTTTGTCAAACAACGTTACCGTCTCATTTCCATCGTTATCCTCAAAATTCTTTATGACAACCTTTTCTGCAACTGCACCTTTGGAGGAAAAAGTAACGGCCATTTTCTCATTTTCCAGAACAATCTTCTTCTCTGAGCCATTTCTTGCCTTAAAGAACAATGCAGAAGAGTCTTTCTTTTCTTCTTCCAGTTTCGCTGCCTGCTTTTCTTTCTCAGCCAACAGTCTCTGTTGCTCTGCTTTTTGTTTTGCTACGTTTTCTATTGAATCCTTAGTGCGCTGCGCCTCTATCTGTTCTTTTGAAGGTTGGTTATACCATGTAAAACCAAATAACACGGCTGCAATGAGCACAAATCCTATAAGAGTATTTTTATCCACTTGTTAATTTGTTTTTTTGTTTGATTTGCAAAGTTACAAAAAAAAATCCTTTGTTTTACATTTGTAACGTTTTTTATAGAAAAATATAAATAAATAATGATATTTTTTCTATTATTTTATGGATTATAAAATAATTTAGAGTAACTTTGCACTAAATTAGACACCAAAATTCAAACATGAAAGTAAAGACGTTATATTTTCCTTTATTTTTTATTCTATCCATATTTATCGTTCAACAACTTCCTGCACAAAGCAGCAAGAGAAACGCAATTATTGACGACATAGTAAAATCATATACCGACTCTCTGAATTTCTACAAGAAGAAGTGCGACTCCTTGAGACTCATTAATGATTCTGTTATGCAATCTATGGGTTCACCAGCAGACAACAAATATTTCCGTCTGTTCTCACCATTAGCATACTATCCTGACATTGCAAATCGTGCACTTAGAATGGATGAGTCACAAGATTTCGACAACGCAGCTGACCGTAACCTTCTTCAAGTGTATTTGAACAGGCCTGACCTCGTAGAGTATTCCTCTACAGACATTCCTGCAGGCACAAGTACAGAAGAGGTAGGCATTGCGCACCAACCCGAGCGAATAGAATTAACCAAGCAGGTAAAGAGCGCTACGCCATCTGTAAAAACAGACGTAGAGTCCAGCAATGTTGACCTGGTTGTCACAAGGCCCAACTTCTGGACATTTCACGGAGACTACTATCTGCAATTTCTGCAAAACTACGTATCAGAGAACTGGTACAAGAGCGGTGCTAACAGCTACTCTATGATGGGAACCGCCACATTACAGTATAATTACAACAACAAGCAGAAGGTTAAATGGGATAACAAGTTAGAATTACGCCTTGGCTTCCAGACAACAGAAGCTGACACAATTAACAAGTTCAAGACATCTGACGACCTGGTAAGATACACGTCAAAACTTGGTCTGCAGGCTCATGCCAACTGGTATTACACCATGCAGCTTATCGCCCAGACTCAATTCACAAAAGGTTTGAGAAACAATAACGACTATGTATTCTCTGACTTCATGTCACCGTTTACATTGAACGTATCACTTGGTATGGACTACACCGTAAACACGAAGAACAAGAAACTGACAGGAGCCATACATATAGCACCTTTCGCGTTTAAGTTCAAATACGTGGACAGAAAGTACCTTGCTGAAAGCTTCGGTATCTATGGAGGACACCGCACGTTAGAGGATTTCGGTTCTCAGTACACCATAGACCTCACATGGGCTCCTGTTAACAATTTCAAATGGAAAACACGTATATATGGTTACACCACGTATCATAAATACGAGATGGAATGGGAGAATACGCTGACCCTGCAATTTAACAAATATATATCTACCTGTTTGTATCTTTATCCTCGATTTGATGACAGCGTCAACCGGGTAGATGACCACGGCTATATTCAATTTAAAGAGTATTTCAGTTTTGGATTCTCTTATTCAATGTAGTTTATACAGGATGGCATCAATTGACAACAAAGAGTTAGAACTTGCCTGGGAGATAATATCTAACACTGACACGCATCTTTTTTTAACAGGCAAAGCAGGTACCGGAAAAACAACATTCCTACGTAATCTCAGGACCTCGCTGCCAAAACGCATGGTGGTTGTCGCCCCCACAGGTATAGCCGCCATAAATGCCCAAGGAACTACTATCCACTCTTTCTTCCAACTGAGTTTCGGACCACAGATACCCGGCACGCAACAAAAAAGCAAACGATTTCAGTTCAGGAAACAGAAGATACAACTGATACGTTCCCTTGACCTTATTGTAATAGATGAAATCAGTATGGTCAGGGCAGACACACTTGACGCCATTGACCATGTCTTACGCCGATATCGCAACTCCAGTCGTCCTTTCGGCGGAGTACAAATGCTAATGATAGGCGATATGCAACAGCTTGCGCCTGTTGCAAAAGAAGATGAATGGAGGCTGTTAAGTCCTTATTACTCTTCGCCTTACTTCTTCTCAAGCAAAGTGCTGCAAAACACGAACTTCGTTACCATAGAACTGAAATATGTTTACAGACAGAACGACCCCGTATTCATAGACCTTCTGAACTCTGTACGGAACAACTACGTTACAGCAGACACCCTGAAGCATTTGAACACGAGGTACATACCAAACTTTTCTCCCAAAGAGGAAGAAGGCTATATTAGACTTACCACCCACAACTATCAGGCAGACATCATCAACGAAGAAAAACTGAAAGCACTGAAAAGTGCAGAAATAACATATAACGCATCCGTAGAGGGCGATTTCCCAGAACTCGCCTACCCCACAGAGACCACCCTGAGATTAAAAGTAGGAGCACAGGTGATGTTCGTAAAAAACGACAGCTCACCGGAGAAAAGATACTATAATGGTATGATTGGCAAGGTGACAGACTTAAAAGCTGATAAAATAATCGTCTGCTCTACCGATGATGGCCACACAATAGAGGTTGACCAGGAGAAATGGAACAACATTAAATACACACTAAACGAGGACACACAAGAAATAGAAGAGAATGTAGCCGGTACCTTCCAGCAGTTCCCGTTAAAAACAGCCTGGGCTATCACTATACACAAATCACAGGGTTTGACATTTGAACATGCAATCATTGATGCGCAACACAGTTTCGCCCACGGCCAAACATACGTTGCTCTGTCACGATGCAAGACTCTTGAAGGCTTGGTATTGTCACACCCTATACCCCCGACGGCAATCATAAGCGACAATCTGGTGCAAGAATTTTGTAAAGACCCCAGGCATCAGCAGCCTGATGCACAACATCTTACAGAACTTGAAAAAAGCTATTACCTTCGAATAACAGAGGACTTGTTTTCTTTTGACAAAATACATTTCCCAATAAAAGACCTCTTAAGAATTCTCAGAGAATTCTTCTACCATTCATACCCCAAGCTATACACTTCTTGGCAAGATGCAGAGGAACACCTCAAACAACCGGAAATCATAGCATATAAGTTTCATAAACAATATGAAACGTACATGAGGCCTTCGGCTCGTCAAAGGGAATGAAAAGTGATGAT
>CAMEWL010000072.1:0-5407 GCA_945941025.1 uncultured Prevotellaceae bacterium | reverse complement strand
TTAATTTCAGCGATTTCAAAGAACGATCAGTCCACTTTAACGGGACAGTAGTGATTTTGTATAAAGAAAAGTGTATGAGCACTAAATAGACATTGATGATGGACCAGATTACAAGCATACATAATCCAAAGATAAAGCATCTGCTGCAGTTGCAACAGAAGTCTTCCGCCAGACGCAAGGAGGGATTGTTTGTCGTTGAGGGGCAGCGTGAGCTGGAGCACTGTCTCGCTGCCGGATATGAGGTGGTGGAGACTTACAGGGTAGGGGAGAACGTGTCAGAGAAGGTGTATGAGCACATAGCCTACCGTGGTACTACGGAGGGTGTCATCGCCGTTGTACGCGCCAAGCCTCATACCCTGAGTGACATAGCAAAGGATGATGTCTCATGTTCTCCTTTGTATATAGTATTGGAGGGAGTGGAGAAACCAGGTAACCTCGGAGCTATACTGCGCAGTGCCGATGCCTCGGGGGTAGATGCGGTGATTGTGTGTGACCCTCTTACCGATATATATAACCCTAACATAATACGTGGCAGCATAGGTGCGGTGTTCACCGTTCCCACGGTGGTGTGTTCCTCTGAGGAGTGTATCAGCTTTATGAAAGAGCATGGAGTGCAGATACTTACTGCACAGCTGCAGGACTCCAACCTTTATTACGACCAGGACATGACAAGGCCTACCGCCATAGTTATGGGCACGGAGGCAACGGGGCTTACCAATCAGTGGCGTGAGGCTGCAGATGCCCATATACGTATTCCCATGCTGGGCAGACTTGACTCGCTCAACGTGTCTGTAAGTGCGGCGATATTGATGTATGAGGCTGTAAGGCAGCGTGGGGGAAAGAAATAAATAAAGACTGACAGAGAATTATGTCGATAGAAAAGGCTATATTCCGACGTACGGAACTGCTGCTTGGCAGCGAGGCTATGAGTGTCATAGCAGAGAAGCGTGTGATTATATTTGGTGTCGGCGGGGTCGGCTCATGGTGTGCTGAGAGTCTGGTGCGCAGTGGTGTGCAGCGTCTTACTATAGTGGACTCTGACCGTGTGTGTGTCACGAATGTCAACCGTCAGCTGATGGCTACCACCAAGACAGTGGGACAGGTGAAGGTGGATGCCCTGCGCGAGCGTTTGCTGAGCATTAACCCGGCGGCGGAGGTGACAGCCCTGCAGAAGATATTCTGTGAGGATACTGCTGCGGATTTTGAGCTGGACTCTTATGATGTTATAATAGATGCCATAGACTCCTTGAAGGATAAGGCCCTGTTGATACTGATGGCCACGCGCACCCGTGCCGCATTCTATTCGTCGATGGGCGCAGCGCTGAAGCTGGACCCTACACGCATTGGTACGGCGGAGTTCTGGAAGGTACATGGTGACCCACTGGCACGTGCGCTGCGTAAGCGTTTCAAACGCGACGGGAAGTATCCGGCGCGAAAGTTCCAGTGTGTGTTCTCAGACGAACTGCTGCAGAACCAAGGGCAGTATGCCGCTTGCGGGGCAGCGCAGTGTGTGTGTCCTAAATCTGAGAACGGCCCGGGAGACAAGGCTCTGCTCAATCATGAGTGGTGCTCGTCAAAGGCACAGATTAATGGTACGCTTGCGCATATCACGGCTATCTTCGGTTTCATGCTTGCCGGACTCGTGATGCGTGATATGTTGGCAGGAACAGGTAGTGATAAGAAAAACAGATAATGATGAAGACAATGATAATAACAGGTGGCAGTTCGGGCATAGGCAAGGCTGCCGCGGAGATGTTCGCCAAGAAGGGTTATGTGGTATATGATTTTTCGCGTCATGGAGAGAACGCGGAAGGTATTACACATATAGACTGTGACGTGACGAGTGTGGAACAATGTAAGAATGCCGTTCAGACGGTGTTTGAGCAGCAAGGGAAGATAGACCTGCTTATCAGTAATGCCGGTATGGGTATTTCTGGTGCGGTGGAGTTTACTGAGCCGAGCGAGGCACGCAGGCAGTTTGATGTGAACTTCTTCGGTGCTCTCAATATAGCGCAGGCGGTAATACCTTATATGCGCCAGCAGAGACAGGGACGTATCATATTTGTGAGCAGTGTGATGGCGGCATTCAGTCTGCCGTTCCAAGCTTTCTACAGTGCCACCAAGTCGGCGGTCAACTCCTTGGCGCTTGCCCTGCGTAATGAGCTGCGCCCCTTTGGTGTGGAGGTATGCGTCCTTATGCCGGGAGATGTGAAGACAGGATTTACTGCTGCGCGTAAGAAGTGTCTTGTAGGCAGTGATGTATATACCCACATGGAGAAGGCGGTGAGCACTATGGAGCGTGACGAACAAAACGGTATTACGCCGGAGCGCATGGCACGCAAACTGCTCTCTATGGCTGAGACCAAAAATCCAGCAGCACTAAGTACGGTAGGATGGATGTATAAGCTGTTCCTCCTGCTCGGTAAGGTGCTGCCTACCTCTTTCGCATACCGTGTTGTAGGTTGGATGTATTAAGCGGAAATTAAGAATAAAAAGAAAACGCACCACACATAAGTGTGATGCGTTTCTTTTATTGGTTGCGGAGGCTCGACTCGAACGAACGACCTCCAGGTTATGAGCCTGGCGAGCTACCAACTGCTCCACTCCGCGATATTGTGAATTTGCGAGTGCAAAGGTAGTGCTTTATTTTGAATTGGCAAAATTATAAGGCCTTTTATCCTTCTTAACTATCTTCTTCTTGATATAAAGCAAGTATTAATCGCCGTTTTCTTCGTATTCATTGTCATCATCCTTAATGGTGAGCTGTTTCAAGTCATAGTAAGAACCATTATAGATGTTGAAATCAACGTAGCCTTTTATGCCTGGCAGTCTGCCGGCGTCAGTGTGTTGCCAGAATTTCCATTCCCCTTTATATTCCAGTTTGCTGGCATAGTAGTGTGCAATCCAGTAAGGGTAGTCGTCAAAGCGGTTGTCTGACAGGAATTGCTGCTTAAATTTGTAGTAGGTATAGATTATAGGTTTTACATGGTAGGTGTCTTCTACGATATGAAGCCATGTGAGCACCTCTTTCTGAAATTCCTCAGTGCTCATATCCTGTGGCTTGTGCTCCACGTCGAGCACTGGTGGCAGGTCGCCTTCCTCCAGATGTACTTTCTCAAGGAAGAAGTATGCTTGTGAGCGTGCGGAGGACTTTATACTGTAAAAGTGATATGCGCCGCGTATGAAACCGTATTCGCGTGCGTTGTAGAAGTTATCTTTGAAGTTCTCATCAACGAGGCTTGCCCCCTCGGTGGCTTTGACGATGACGAAGCGCACCGGTGCCTTGCCTATCATGGCATTACGCAGTTCCTCCCAGTCTATGACACCTTGATAGTGGCTGATGTCAATGCCTTGTATCTCAAAACCGTCAGGATAGGTCTGGTCGCCGTAGAGCGCATGCCAACGGAATCCTGTAGGTCCTACAAAGAAATAGTAGAATACAAAGATATATACGAAGGCAACAAATAAACCTCCCATCCACCAAGTCTTACGGCTTAGCGGACGGGAGGATTTCTTCTTATTTTTCTTGTGACGTGTCAAATTACTTGTGTTCCAGCTTCAGTGTCATGGTAGGCTGGTCGCATACCTCTGCCGGGCCGAAGTATTGTATTGGTCCTGGATATACATAACAGGTGTCGCGTGCCCACTCTGTGCGGTGAGCTACAAAATACTTGTAAGGCTTGCCGTCAAGTTCTACCAATGCTTTCTTGATAACAGGCTTCATCTCGCCGCTGCGCTTCTCCATGTTCATCATCATGGTGATAGGTATTCCACCTGCTATCCACTCGTCAACAGGCTTAGAGGTGTTCTTGACAGATGACATGTAGCCAGTCTTGCCTGCGGCGATAAGCATAGAAGCGTTAAAGCCGAGAGAGTAGCAGTAGTCAGCGTCGAAGTTTGACGGTGCGGCGCAGCGTCCCTCGTAGCCGAAGAAGTGGTGCTGTGTAGAGAACTTGCCATGGTAGAGACCGTCTTTCTTCCACTGCTCCAGCTTCTTGCCGACCATCTCTGCCAGCAACTGCTCAGTGTCGATGAGAGAAACCTGTACGTTACCGTGTGGGTCACGGTCAAGTGCCAACTGACGGCTGACAGTCTCAGGCAGTGAGCGGAAGATTGCTGCGTTAGGAGCAGAGAGATGCTGCAGCACGTAGTCTATCTTCTTGCTATCTGCTATCATCTCAAAGTCTTTCTGGTTAGCAGCGAGCATATCGTTAAGCTCAGAGATGAGCGCCTTGATGGCAGGGATGAACTCGATGAGTCCTTCTGGTACGAGTACTACACCATAGTTCATGCCGCGTGTAGCACGGTCTGCCACTACGTCTGCTATATATGTGACTACATCGTCGAGAGTCTGATTCTTAGCTTCAACCTCTTCTCCGATAAGTGTTATGTTTGGATGGGTCTGTAGGGCACACTCCAATGTAACGTGTGAAGCAGAACGTCCCATAAGCTTAATGAAGTGCCAGTATTTCTTAGCGGAGTTACAGTCGCGCATAATGTTGCCTATTACCTCAGAATATACTTTGGTAGCAGTGTCGAAACCGAAAGAAGTCTCAATTTCAGAGTTCTTAAGGTCGCCGTCAATGGTCTTAGGACAGCCGATAACCTGTACTCCGGCTCCGATAGCCTTGTAATACTCTGCCAATACGCAAGCGTTGGTGTTAGAGTCGTCACCGCCGATGATTACAAGAGCCTTGATGTTGAGAGCCTTCAGAATCTCCAATCCTTTGTCAAACTGGTCTTTCTTCTCAAGCTTTGTGCGTCCTGAGCCTATAATGTCAAATCCGCCGGTGTTACGATATTCGTCAATGATGTCGGCAGTAAGTTCCATGTAGTTATGGTCAACAAGTCCACCAGGACCAAGGATGAATCCGAAGAGTCTGTTTTCAGGATTAAGTTTCTTTATACCGTCAAACAAACCAGATATGACGTTGTGTCCGCCGGGAGCCTGACCTCCTGAGAGTATGACACCTACGTTGATGGCTGTGTTGGCCATTTCGCTCTTGGTAGGCTCAAACTTCAGGTACGGCATGCCGTATGTGTTAGGGAAAAGTTTCTTTACTTCCTCTTGGTCAGCTACTGACTGTGTAGGCTCACCCTCAACAGCTTTCAGTGCTCCACGCAGCGCCTTTGGCAGTTTAGGCTGATAGGCAGCGCGTGCAATCTGTAATGCGCTTTTTTCCATTTCTTTTAGTGTTGTTTCTTATTTGTTTTTGATGAATCTTATTAGGAGTTAGTGGTGCAAAGGTACGAAAAAAACGCGTCTTTAAGGCAAGAACAGGGCTTATTTTGTCGTTTCGTCCTGTTATTTTTTACTCTTTGCTCATTACACTTTACACTTTACACTTTACACTTTACTCATTCCCCTTTACTCATTCCCCTTTACTCATTCCCCTTTACTCATTCC
>CAMEWL010000071.1:0-6410 GCA_945941025.1 uncultured Prevotellaceae bacterium | reverse complement strand
CACGAGAAGTCAACTGAGCGAAATTACCAGCCGAACGAACGAGCAGAGCACCCTGACCAGGGCGAAGCTCAATGTTGTGGATAACTGTACCTACGGGGATGTTTGCAAGCGGAAGCGCATTACCAATCTCTGGCACTGCGTCGGCTCCAGACATCAAAGTAGCACCCACCTCAAGTCCGTTAGGAGCAATGATATAACGTTTTTCACCATCAGCATAGAAGAGAAGAGCGATACGAGCTGAACGGTTAGGATCATACTCGATTGTCTTCACTACTGCTGGAACACCATCTTTCTCTCGCTTGAAGTCGATCAGACGATACTTCTTCTTGTGACCGCCACCAATGTAGCGAACGGTCATCTTACCGGTGTTGTTTCGACCGCCGGTAGAACGTTTACCGTAAACGAGAGACTTCTCTGGCACGGATGCAGTAATTTCCTCGAACGTGCCAATAACTTTGTGTCTTTGACCAGGTGTAACTGGTTTAAATTTACGTACTGCCATTTTTTATATTAAATATTGCTGTAAAAATCTATTTCCTCGCCAGCCTTCAAGGTTACGATAGCCTTCTTGAAAGCATTGCGCTGTCCTTTGATGAGACCTGCCTTTGTATAGCGTGAAGAACGCTTACCTGCATAGTTCATCGTGTTCACGTCCTCAACAGTAACATTATAGCGATCCTCAACCTCCTTCTTAATCTGGAGCTTGTTAGCCTCAGGCTTAACGATGAAGCCGTAGCGGTTAGGGCGCTTCTCTGTAATCTTAGTCATCTTCTCGGTGACTACAGGTTTGATGATAAATGCCATAATTCTTTATCTCCTTCTTAAGTTTATTTGGTTAAAATCTCGTCTATTGTCTTGACGGCGCTCTCGCACATTACCACAACGTCTGCATTCATTGTCTTGTAGGCGTTGAGCTTTGCAGCTCCCATTACCTCAGCCTTCTGCAGGTTGCGAGCAGAGAGATACACGTTCTTGTCATCAGCAGGCATCAGTACGAGCACCTTCTTGCCCTCTACCTTGAGGTTCTTCATCAGCTCAATGAACTGCTTTGTCTTAGGTGCCTCATAGTTGAAGTCCTCTACTACGATGATACCGTTCTCCTGAGCCTTGTAAGTGAGCGCGCTCTTACGTGCGAGCTGCTTAGTCTTGAGGTTCAGCTTTGTGCGGTAGTCACGAGGCTTAGGACCGAAGACGCGTGCGCCGCCCACGAGTACTGGTGAGTTGATGTCACCACGACGTGCGCCGCCGCCGCCCTTCTGACGACCGAGCTTACGTGTTGAACCAGACATCTCAGAGCGCTCCTTAGACTTAGCTGTGCCCTGACGCTGGTTACCCATATACTGTTTTACATCGAGGTAAAGAACGTGGTCGTTTGGCTCGATGGCATAGATAGCATCATTCAGTGTGACCTTACGTCCGGTCTCCTGACCCTGTATATTCAATACACTTACTTCCATTTCCTTTACTTCTTAATTAATACGGTTGAACCATTGTATCCTGCTACAGAGCCCTTCACGATGATAAGGTTCTGCTCTGGGATAACCTTTAACACTCTGAGGTTCTGTGTAGTAACACGCTCGTTACCCATGTGTCCGCCCATGCGCATTCCCTTGAACACTTTCGCAGGGTATGAGCAGGCACCTATTGAACCTGGTTTACGCAGACGGTCATCCTGACCGTGTGTTGCCTGGCCTACACCACCAAATCCATGACGCTTAACAACGCCCTGGAAGCCTTTACCTTTTGATGTTCCCACTACGTCAACGAAATCATTCTCTGCGAACAGTCCGTCAACAGTGATTGCCTCTCCGAGGTTGTGCTCCCCGTCAAACTTGAACTCGGCCAAGTGCTGCTTTGGTGTTGTGCCTGCCTTCTTGTACACACCCTTCATAGGTGCAGAAGTACGCTTCTCCTTAGCCTCGCCAAAGCCAAGCTGCAGAGCCTCATAACCATCTTTCTCGACGGTCTTTACCTGAGTTACGACACAAGGACCAGCTTCGATAACAGTGCACGGTGTATTCTTACCGTCGGCACTGAAAACGGATGTCATTCCGATTTTTCTTCCAATTAATCCTGGCATTTCTGTTTGTATTATATAAATAATGTGTTATTATAATCGTATATACGCAAAATATGACCACACAAAGACTTCTCCTTTTTGAAGTCTAAGGCGCTCAAATTCAGCAAGTTGATGACTTAGTGTCAGCGCAATCTCGCCTTTTTGCACTGCAAAGTTACACATTTTTTTTATTTCTCGCAAGACTTTTTACATTTTTTCACATCTGCCATTCAAACGTAACCGCCGCTCACATACCGACAGTTTTGTATTCTCTATCTAATAAAATCTCAGATATCTCATACCGCCCCCCCTACGCTTCGTTCATAATCCTACGCGTCTCCCTCCGCGCCTCCTTCCAACGGGGGAAATACCTGTCCATCAATGCATGAAAGCGGGCGTTGTGGCTCGGCTCCAACAGATGGCACAGCTCATGCACCACCACATGTTCCACACACCATTCTGGCAGCAATAGCAGATAAGCAGAGAAGCACACTGTCCGCGCTTTGACGTTACAGACGCCCCATCGTGAAATCATCGCCTTGTAACTGATGCCTTGGGGTTTCACTCCCATCTCCTCTGAGTAACGCTTCACCATCGGCTCCATCAGTGCCCTCAGTCGTTGCAATGCCTCGGCAGCCTCAGCCTTTGTACGCAACGACAGTTGGTTATAGAAGGCTGCCCTGCGCCTCTGGTTGTCCAAGACTCTCTCACGCGCCTCTGCTATCCAGTCGCGATGCTCGTCTATAAACCGCTCCACCTCTTTCCTTGACAAACCGACAGGTGCCGACACACGCACATCGCCATTCTTTGCAATGCGCATTGACAGCCTGCTGGTTCTCCTATATGTCACTTGTATCGCCATTCTTCCCTGTCTGGTGCCATCCGGCATAATATATAGTCTTTCATCCGCAAAGTTACGAAAAAAGCTTGTAACAAACGAGCAATTTTGGAGAATTAACGCAGAAGGCACGTAAATAAAGGGCAAGACGGGAAAAAATGAGGAAGTTCAGTTTTAGGCTGAAAGCAAATTTGGGAGGAATAAAGAAGTAGTTAGGTTTCTTATCCGGACTAGGCTATGCCGCTTCGCTCGTCGAAGAACCCGCGAGACGGCCTTGGAAGCACTTATACATCTTTCGTGCAAGCACAATGATAATGGGCTGACTGCCTTTCAAGAGGAAATGAAGCACGTCTTGCTCCAACTTGCTACTGAAACCGCTGACCACACACTCCCCTCGATTGCGCATCTCTGTTGCCCTGTCATACACTTGCAGCTCCGTTTCCGAAGAAATGGTGCTCGAGGCCAAGAAGGCAGCCTTCCTCAGTTGCAGCAGTTCCTGATTGCCAAGATACTCTACCGTCATAGTCCCTCAATTAGGTCTCTGCAGTGTTTTCAATAATTTCCCAGTGACCACTATAACCACTACCGACATATCTGATATGTGATAGTTTAATGATATGCCTCTTTATCGTTCTGGATGTAAAACCACTTGATTTAGCTAATTCTTCTGTTGTAATTTGAGGATTATTTCTAATCTGCTCCTCTATCCACATATCAAGTTTTTTCCCTTGGGTGACACCTTGAGTGACATCTTGAGTGACATCTTGGGTGACACCTTGAGTATTACCTTGAGTATTACCTTGAGTATCATCTTGAGGGACATCCACGGTAGAAGGTACGATTACTTCAAATGCAGTCAACTTTGACACATCGAAAACAGCCTCCTTGTTGCCATTTTCAAGCAGCATATCCTGCACACGTCTTATGCCTTGGTTGAACATATTGACATACTTCATCTCCTTCATGGCTTCCGCTATAATAGGATTTCGATAGTCATTTACATTGGGAAAATTCTCAGGACGTGCTTCACCATATAACCCTCCGGCGTTCATAATTTCGATATGGTCGTCAAACTGATATAGCCGGATAGGCATATTCGATTGATAGTCACGATGCATACAGGCATTCATCATCAACTCACGCAATGCATTGTTGGGATAGTTGATGACGGTCTTCTCACGGAACAGACTCACTGCGACGGGTCTTTGCGTGATAATGGCATCACTGACAAAGGATTCCAATGCAGGCAGCAACTGGAAAAGCGGGCCCTGAAAACGTTTCTCGTTCAACACCTCTCCGCCAATGGTCTTGCCTGCAAAGCGTACAAATTGGACGTAAGCACCTGGCAGATAATAGCGAGGATTCTTGCCAAACATAATGATGGCTGCGTATGTAGGGCAACCATGAATGCGGTCATACAGACGGACCGAAGCCAATTGCTCCTTGATGTCCCGTTTGTCATCAGCTAATACTTCTGGGGTTACTACGGAAGGCAGATACTCTTTCTTGATATACTCCAGATTCAAGTCATCCAATGTCGCACCGAGACAAGGTGTGGCATCAAAGGTTGCCATATATGCCATACGTCGCTCCGTCAATATCCGTTCTTCCGCTTCACTGGCTATGTCACGTCTGGGACCGATACGCACGAACACCCTTCCACGATACCGCACAGGAGGCAGCAGCGAAGGAGAAACCTCTGCCACCAACAAATCGCCATCAGGAAACTCCACCCGTTCTACCGTCATCACAGGTAATGGCAGGATGTTACCATCCGAGCGAATGCCAGAAATCTTTTTTAGCAGAGCATCGTCCACCTTCAGTCCCGACAGCCGTCCGTCATCATAAGCTCCTATCAGCAGATAACCCTTCTGACGAGAGTCTGGCAAATCATTGGAAAAGGCACAAATGGCTTCACAGAATTTATCCATGTTCGTAGTGGATACCGTTCGCTCCACCCGAAAATTCTCCGTGCTGTGCAGCAATGCCTGTATTTCTTCTATTGATATCATATTCTTCTTTCTATAAATAGGGCCAAATCCAAAATCATTCTTTATTTTGCAGTTCAAAGATAGCTTTTTGTTTTTCTATCTCCCTCTGCAATTCCTCTTGCGAAGGCAGAAAGGTTAGATATTTTGAGGCAAACAGTTGTTTGCTGTCGTGAAGCACAGAATAGCGGGCGATGTCCTCACTTGTCTCAGAACACAGTAGAAGCCCAATGGTGGGGTTGTCACCTTCTGTGCGTTTCAAATCGTCAAACATCCGTACATACATATCCATCTGTCCTACATCTTGATGCGTCACTTTCTGTGTCTTCAAGTCTATCAAAACATAACATTTCAGCACCACATTATAGAATACAAGATCGATGAAGAAATCGCCTGCATCTGTTTTTATATGATATTGCTCAAACATAAAGGCAAAGCCTCGTCCCAATTCCAACAAGAACGCTCTGAGATGCTTAATGATAGACCTTTCAAGGTCGCTTTCCGTGTAGTCACTGTTTGATGGCAGTTGCAAGAACTCTGCCACTACAGGATCTTTCAGGAATCCTCTTGCATCCTCCTGTAGCGGTGCTGTCAATGTTTGCATTTCATCAATAACAGCCTCTTTCTTCGGTGATTGCAGCAGACGATGATAATACTGTGAGCCAACATTGCGTGCCAAAGTGCGAACACTCCACATCTCTCGTGACGCTTCCTTCACGTACCAGTATCTGGCATCGTCACTTGCCACTGAGAGTAATGTGCGGAAGTGAGTCCACGTAAGATTTGGCACTCGCGAGTACCAAATCTCTAAATCATTGAAACACAGATAGAACTGTCTATATGCTCGCAAGTCACGAGGCGTATATCCTTTGGCATAAGTCCTGCATAAATCTGCAGAAAGCATATTGATTATCTGCGCTCCATATTCCGCCCTTTTCTCTCCTCGCTGTTCCTCTTCTACGATGCGTTTCCCCACTTGCCAATAAGTGAACACAGTTATGGCATTCACATTTTGATATGCCTTTCTCAGTCCACTCTCTACAATGTCTCTGACATCATTGATGAGACTCGACATTGTTATCCGTATTGTATTCTTATCGTCCATATCGCTTGCAAAATTACACATTTTATAATGAACTAATCATAGACCTGTGCATGATTTTAGACTCACGCAAGTCTTGCCTGACTTGCGACAAGTCATAACACGTCGAACTTATAAATATATTTGCTCCTGCCATAATTATTGCTTTATATAAACCTCTCTTTTCGAGTTACCCACTCGCTCGACCTTGTCGCTTGGCTCGTCCAAGAAGTGTATTGTAGTTACCCACTAACTCGTGAGAGTTAACCAGTTACTGAAAGATCATCACATTTAGTCTGTCTCCTACTATGAATTTCAGCATATTTCTTTTTTTAGTAATGAAGAAAGTCTTGCGGAGATGGTACTAACCTTATTTCTCATTATTTCAGCTTTTTCATTCGAAAATTATTGTTTGCGAGACTATCTAAAAACAGCCTCATTGTT
>CAMEWL010000070.1:0-6684 GCA_945941025.1 uncultured Prevotellaceae bacterium | reverse complement strand
ATTGTATTCTTATTTCTCTATGTGCTTATTTCACCTCCTCGAAGTCGGCGTCCTGAGCATCTTGCTGAGCGTTTGATGAACCGCCTTGCTGTGCGCCTCCCTGGGCTCCGGCGCCGTTGAAACCTGCGCCACCCATGTCTGGGCCTGCCTGTGCACCTGCCTGTGCTCCGGCACCTGCTGCGTACATCTTCTGAGCTACGTTGTTTACCTCGGCGATGGCTGCGTCGATGGCTGCAAGGTCTTGTGCCTTGTGGGCATCCTTCAGTTTCTGAAGGGCTGCCTCCATCTCGCTCTTTACGTCGGCTGGGAGCTTGTCACCCTGCTCCTTGAGCATGTTCTCGGTGGTGAATATCATTGAGTCTGCCTGGTTCAGCTTGTCAATCTTTTCACGCTCCTTCTTATCGTTCTCAGCGTTGGCCTCTGCCTCTGCCTTCATGCGGTTGATCTCTTCCTCTGACAGGCCGCTTGATGCTTCGATGCGGATCTGCTGCTCCTTGCCTGTAGCCTTATCCTTGGCTGATACGTTGAGGATACCGTTGGCATCGATGTCGAATGTCACCTCAATCTGTGGCACACCGCGACGTGCTGGTGCAATGCCCTCAAGGTTGAACTGACCGATAGACTTGTTCTGTGCAGCCATTGGGCGCTCACCCTGCAGTACGTGTACTGTTACAGCAGTCTGATTGTCAACGGCTGTTGAGAATACCTCAGACTTCTTGCATGGTATTGTAGAGTTAGCCTCGATGAGCTTTGTCATTACGCCGCCCATGGTCTCGATACCGAGGGTAAGAGGTGTCACGTCGAGCAGTACGATGTCGCCTACACCTGACTCCTTGTTGAGGATGGCACCCTGTATTGAAGCACCTACGGCTACCACCTCGTCAGGGTTAACGCCCTTTGAAGGCTCCTTGCCGAAGTAGTTCTTCACGAGTGTCTGTACGGCAGGGATACGGCTTGAGCCACCTACGAGGATAACCTCGTCAATTTCGTTGTTAGAGAGACCTGCGTCGCGCATAGCGTTCTGGCATGGTACGAGACAAGCCTGTATCAGGTCGTGTGCCAACTGCTCAAACTGTGCACGTGTCAGAGTCTTTACGAGGTGCTTAGGCACGCCGCCTTCAGCTGAGATGTAAGGCAGGTTGATTTCAGTAGATGTAGAGCTTGAGAGCTCAATCTTTGCCTTTTCGGCAGCCTCCTTCAGACGCTGCATAGCCATTGGGTCCTTTGTAAGGTCGATGCCCTCGTCTGCCTTGAAGCCGTTAGCCAGCCAGTCGATGATAACTTGGTCGAAGTCGTCACCGCCGAGGTGTGTGTCACCGTTTGTTGACAGTACCTCGAATACGCCGCCGCCGAACTCCAGTATTGAGATATCGAATGTACCACCACCGAGGTCAAACACAGCTATCTTCATGTCCTTGTTGGCCTTGTCCACGCCGTAAGCCAAGGCAGCTGCTGTAGGCTCGTTGACGATACGCTGTACGTTGAGGCCTGCAATCTGTCCAGCCTCCTTAGTAGCCTGACGCTGTGAGTCAGAGAAGTAAGCTGGTACGGTGATGACAGCGTCTGTCACCTCCTGTCCGAGGTAGTCCTCGGCGGTCTTCTTCATCTTCTGCAGCACCATGGCAGAAATCTCCTGTGGAGTATATTTGCGTCCGTCGATGTCGACGCGTGGGTAGCCGTTCTCGTTTACTACGTTATAAGGTACGCGTGTAGCCTCCTTTGCGCTCTGGTCGTATGTCTCACCCATGAAGCGCTTGATAGAGAATACTGTGTTCTGTGGGTTTGTGATGGCCTGACGCTTTGCAGGGTCACCTACCTTACGCTCGCCGTCCTTTACGAAGCCTACTACTGACGGAGTGGTGCGCTTACCCTCTGAGTTAGCTATTACCACTGGTTCGTTGCCCTCAAAAACGGCAACACATGAGTTTGTTGTACCAAGGTCGATACCAATAATCTTTCCCATAGTTTTTTCCTTTCTTTATTTTCTTTGTTTTTTATTCGTTTGAGATTCTCTCGTCTCTCGCCGTTATATTTTGCAACCACCGTGCCACAGTTCCCTCTTGCCATGTTGATGATGCCAATAGTGACATAGTGGCAGTCGGCAGTCACTCCATCGTGTCAAAACGTGACAGTAAGACCTTAATTCCGCAGCACTTTAATTTAACTATTTTTATAAGTACCTGGGCAACAAAAAGTTGCCCAGGTACTTATAAAGTTATATTTGTAATAGTGTTGCGGGATTTAGGAGTAACGAGTTTCCGTACCATCGTTTGACGTAAAAGTGTACCCTGTTGTTTTGCATACTTTTATTTTGGGTATATCAAAAAAAAAGAGTAACTTTGTTTTTAATTCGTGAACGGAGAGAATTTAACAGAATTGTAGAATGTTAAAACCCAATGAAATACACAAAATGAGAAAAAACAGACTGTTACTTCAGGCCTGTGCCCTCATAGCACTGGCACTTGGAACTTTGTTGTCCTGTATAAGAGATGAGGCTCCAGGTATGGAGTGTGACATTGAAAAGATGTGGGTAGAAGGCGAAGACTTAGAGCAGTACTTCTATGATGCTAACGATATGAAGAGGACGGTAATATCTACTGAGAGCGATATCGACTTCTCTGTACGCTCGGTTATCCTCATGCCAAAGCAGGTAGCGGTGCACTTTGACCTTACTCCCGGTGCAACGATATCTCCGGAGAACGGTTCTGTGCAGGATTTCAGTGATGGCGACGTTATTTATACCGTGACCGCTGAGGATGGTAGGACAACACGTGTGTATCGTGTGGGATTCAGAGAGGTGTCACAGGCTGTAACCAACAGGACTAACAGTTTTGAGAACTATGAGGAGGTGCGCTATGGTAGCAGTGAGATATTTTATCACCGTTTCTTCGAGTTGGACAAAGACGGCAATAAACTTTCAAATATATGGGCTTCAGGCAACGAGGGCTTCTGCCTGTCAATGATTAGCAGGGTTTTAAGCGGTCAGGGCGCAACTCCTGAGGAGTTTCCTACCGTGTCTGATTCCAATGGCCGCACCGGCCGCTGCGTGAAACTGCAGACACTAAGCACAGGTGACATGGGCAAGACCACCAAGCGTCCGATTGCGGCGGGTAACCTGTTCATGGGTAAGTTCAATATCACATACGCTGCCACCAACTCTCTGCTTGCCACCGAGATGGGCGTACCGTTTAATCGTGAGCCGCTCATGGTTACCGGTTATTATAAGTATAAGCGAGGCACTGATTTTACCGGTGCCGACAGCAAAGTAATACCCGGTCGTCAGGATGAGGCTGACATATATGCTGTGCTCTATCGTAACAAAGACGATAACGGCAATGCAGTGATGCTCAATGGCGGCGATGTGCTTACCAGCCCATACATAGTGCGCAAGGCACGCGTGGCTTCGCTGCCAGAGACCGATGAGTGGACACCTTTCGATATGTTCTTTGAGGGTGATACACCTATAGACAAAGTACTGCTGGAGAACTTGGGGTATAATCTGGCGCTCGTGTTCTCTTCCAGCAAGAGCGGCGCAACCTTTGAGGGTGCCGTGGGCAGTACGCTGTATATTGATGACGTGGTACTATCTGTAAAAGAATAAGGGGGAATAATGTATGAAAAAGACTATATATAATATCATAGCAATAACAATGCTGGTTGCACTCATGCCAGCCAAGGCTGTGGCCGGCGATTTCTGGGGCGACCTGCAGGTGAATGGACGTGCAGGCTATAACATTGGCGCCACTGCGCCAGTACCCCTTCCGCGAACCATTCGCAGCATAGAGAGCTACAGCCTCACACCGTCGTTCATGGTCGGCGTGGATGCAGAGCACAGCTTTGATGACAACTGGGGACTGATGGCAGGGCTGCGCATTGAGAATAAGGCAATGAAGGGTGCAGTCAAGACAAAGGCATACCACATGGAACTGGTGCGTGGCAACAGTGTGATGGACGGTTTGTTCACTGGTAAGGTGGAGCAGAACGTGACAGAGTGGATGGTAACCATACCTGTAGAGGCCACGCTGAATGTGAGCCGTGTAGTAAAACTCAAGATGGGACCATACTTCTCTTATGTCTTTAGCAGAAGTTTTGACGGCATCGCCTCTGACGGTTACCTGCGTCAGGGAACCTCTACCGGACCGAAGATTCTTCTTGGAAACAAGGAAGGAGAGTGGGCCACATACGATTTCTCTGACGACATGCGCAGCCTGCAATTCGGCATAGCTTTAGGCGCAGACTTCAAGGTCGGCAACCGTTGGGGACTGTCAGCAGACCTCAACTGGGGTCTGACTGGTATCTTCAATTCCGACTTCAAGACAGTAGAGCAGACACTTTATCCTATCTATGGCACCGTCGGAGTATTCTACAGACTGAAATAACTTGTAGCGATATAGGTATGTTGCGGTAATAAAAACGCATGGCACACAAACTCGTGTACCATGCGTTTCTCTTATGCCTATGTCTGTATCTTCGTGAAAACCACGCCTTGCAGATTCATATAAAACAACCTGTAAGGAAATCCCCACTCGTTATCTGCCCCAGACATCTCTTTTCTCTTTTTATCCTTCATCCTTCGTCTTTCATCCTTCTTCCTTCAATCTTCCTCCTTCCTCCTTCCTCCTTCCTCCTTCCTCGTTCTCATAATCATAACTCGCAGAAACTCGCACAATTAAGATGGTTCTGCAAAAAAAAGAATAAATATTGCAAGGAAGAAAAAGAATTACTATCTTTGCGCTGAGTAAAATTACTCACTTCACTGAGTAAAAAGTTTGTGTATGTATGAAAGAGCTGAATATCAAACGATTAAGAATAGACTTGTAGAGGGCAGAAAGTTTATTCAAGTGGTTATGAGCCCCCGTCAGGTAGGAAAATCCACGGTGGTTAGACAAGTGCTGCAGGATATTGACATACCGTATCAATTCTATTCTGCGGATAATGTTCCTGCAACCAATACAGCATGGGTGTCTAACTGTTGGGAGGCCACGCGCAGCTTGATGTCTGTAAAAGGATATGATAGCATTATACTTGTAATTGATGAAGACAATAAACGCTGTATTAATCTTATTTCGAGATTTCCATTCGATGAAATGGAAAACTCCCGATTCATTAATAAGGAAGATTTATCACGTCCTCCACGCGTGTTCGAATGCCCACTGTCAACAATTCGTTTTTCATAGTATAAATACTTAAAATGTTAAAATATGATTCTGTGTAATAATACCGATATTGAAAAGAATTCAATGTATTCTTTTTTATTAGAAAGATTAGAATCTCCTGAAATAAAAGACCTAATAGCTGTAGCTGATAAAATGCTTCAGTTATTCGGTGATATTGAATCAACAAAGAAAGATAATTTACCTTCTGAGTATTTTATGCTACATCAAGTTTCTTCTGAATTGAAAGAGCGAACTCAATGTGTTTGTAGGTCTTTAGACTCTATAGAATCAGAGAACTCTCTGAATTGTGAAGAAATATCTGTTGTAGATTATGGATGTGGACAAGGTCTTGCATCATTATCCGTTCTTGAATGGTTCCTTAAGAATAAAGGCAATGTAGATAACATTAAAAACGTCAAGCTTATTGATAAAGATCCAATGGCTCTTAAAAGAGCATTGTTACATTTCTCAATCTTATTCCCATCCGTAAACGTAATTGCGTATGAACAAGAACTTTTGGAAGATGATTTTTGTATAGAATGCGATAGTGTTCTTACTTTGAACTTGTTCTCACATGTTATAAGTGATGAATTCATGTTGGTGGATTGTGTGAAAGACCTCATATTGAAAGGCCACAACATTTTGATGCACAATATCATTATCGAGGAGGTTTCATCAAAGAGCTATCCAGATAAACTGCCTACATATTACTTAAATTATGTAGTTAATAACATTAAGGATTTTACTGACAGCGAGATATTGTCTGAAGAACAATATACTTTAAGAAAACGTCATTCCCAAGATGAACAAATAAAACTATTCAAAAATATTGTGCTTTCTAAAAAAGACGTTTTAAAGCTTAATATTCCTAAAAAGGATAATGATTTCCGCCGACTATATCCAGGAGAGCCTTCAAAAAGGTTAATCAATGTACCACAAATTATATTGTGGTTTGAAAGACCTTTAAAGGACACGGAGTATTGCAGTAATCTTGACGACTGTAACAAAATATCGTTAGAGGAAAATCACGTTAGTCCTTTTTTCGAAGCAACTTGGAAAAAAGAAGCGGATATGATGAACCCTCATACAATAAAAGAATGTGCAGAGATGTTTTATCAATCGCATATTCACCACGCATTGTCTTGTGGATTGGAATGTGGAAAAGAAATAGTTTCTCTTTATGAAAAGGCTGCTAATGATGGAATTTCTGAAGCATATAATAATTTAGGAGTATTGCAGTTTAATGATTATGAAAATGAAGGCGGAGAAGAAAAGGGAGAACGTTTTTTAAAGCTGGCCGCAGATGGAGGTTCTTCATTAGCAATGTTGAATCTTGCTTCATATTATATGACCGAGGGTAATGAAAAAGAAGGAATAGAATACTACACTTCTGCTTCTAAGAAAGGCAATTCTGTTGCATGCTATAATCTTGCGCTTATATATGACTTTGGACTTTATAATCAGGCAATTGACACAATGATACGTTAATTTAATATCTAACTCGCTATAAGTCAATAACTTAATTTAA
>CAMEWL010000069.1:0-6732 GCA_945941025.1 uncultured Prevotellaceae bacterium | reverse complement strand
ACTTTTCTACCGTTTAGAGCGTATAATACTGATAATCAACTAATAATAGATACAAGTATTGCAGCGGCCTAACATCAGTGGTCATTGGTAACAGTGTTACGAGAATCGGCTCTTATGCGTTCTCTGGCTGCAGCGGACTTACGTCTGTAATGTTTGAGAACAGCAAGGATAACACTCCTATAGTCTTAGAAAACAATAAGGTGTTCTCAGACTGTCCGCTTGACGAGTTGTATATAGGAAGGAAACTAAGCTATACGAAGACAAGCAGCGCAGGGTATTCGCCGTTCTATCGTAACACCACGCTGCGCTCGGTGAAGTTTACAGACAAAGAGACGGAGATATCAGACTATGAGTTTTATGGTTGCACGAACCTGACTGACGTGAGCATGGGCGACAGAGTGAAGTCTATAGGCACATACGCCTTCAGCGGTTGCAGCAGTCTGGAGCACTTCACCTGTGGTAGGCAGCTGGAGAGCATAGGCAAGGAGGCTTTCTCTGACTGCACGTCAATGACGAAGTTCAAGACCAGGGCTGCCGTACCTCCCACATGCGGTGCGCAGGCGCTTGACGACATCAACAAGTGGGAGTGTACGCTGTATGTTCCGACAGAAAGCATAGACGACTATCAGGCAGCAGACCAGTGGAAGAACTTCTTCTTCATAGAGAAATTCAACCTGCAGGGTGACAGTAACGGCGATGACGTGGTCAACGCAAAAGACTACTCTGGCGTGGCAAGCTATATTATGGGCGAAACCCCGGAGGCGTTTGACGTAGAGGCAAGCGACGTGGATGTGAACGGCACTGTTGACGTAAGGGACAACGTAGGCATAGCCAACATCATAACAACAGGCTCTATATATGGCGGCATAAGCAACAACGCAAAGGCTGCCATGAGCAAGGGCATGGCAATGCCTGTGACCGACGATAGCGACGCGGACAACGTGATATACGTAGAGAACGTCAGCGGCAGCAAGAACTCTCAGGTGGAGTTGTCTGTCCGTATGAGGAACGCAAGCGACATACGCGGCTTCCAGTTTGACCTGTATCTGCCTGAGGGCGTAACAATAGCAAACAATGCCAAGGCTTCACTGTCATCAGACAGACTTGCCGCCGGCGATGCACACACGCTGATGGTGAACGAAGTTAGTGACGGTGCGGTGCGCTTCCTTTGCAGCTCAATGAACGACGAGAGCTTTGCTGGAGGTGACGGCGAGATAGCAACCTTGACCGTCAATATAGCTGACAACGTAGCAAACGGTGACTATGACGTAGTGGTGAAGAACGCCCTGATGACTGAAACTGACATCAGCAAGTCATACGAGGCTGACAACATCAAGAGCACGCTGACGGTATTAGACCCAAATGGAGTTGATATAGTCACAGCCAATGACGAGCGTCGCGATGGCTCTATCTACACCGTAGGCGGTCAGTTGGTGGGCAAGAAAGCAACCACAAGCCAGCTGAGGAAAGGTGTTTACATCCGTAACGGCAGAAAAATCGTGGTGAAGTAAACAAAAGTAAAAATAATCTTTATTTCTATTCGCAAAAAGTTTTTTTTAATTAAAATAGAGGGCGTATCAAACATCAAAGTAGATGTTGATACACCCTCTATTGTTTATATCGTCACCCCAAATATACGGTTATTATCGTTATAATAAAGAAAAATCAAAAAAGGCTATTTGCACTGAGCAAGAGGTTTTTTCTATAATAATTTCTGAATAATTCTTGCGTCCCTATGGTAGCAAGCGTCTCCTTACGTCGCCGAGCGTATGGTCAATTTATGATAATTTATGTTCAAAGAAATATATGAATACGGTGTTGAATTGGACTTGATTTATGTCACCCGATGACAAAAATGTCCTATTTGGGGCTTTCCGTTAACGCCTTATGCTCGCGATATTTCAAAATTATTTCCTGCTGGTCGCGTACAGCGAAATCTACAGAGGGTTGTAACTCGTTGATAATCAGTGATAGGTTATAAAAAAGCATGAAAAAACGATGGTTTTTGCGTTGTAAAAGCTATGCTTTCAGGGTGTAAAAGCTATCGTTTCTCGTCGTGAAAGCTATCGAATGACAATGTAAAAGCTATGCTTTCACGAAAAAGAAGATGAAAAATGATGATTTTTGTCCTTTCAAAAGGTCATTTTCCTCCTAGATTGCATTTTTTTGTTGACAAAATTAAAAAGGCGAAATGACAAAAATGTCCTATTTTAAGGTATGTCTGCAGAAAAGGCGATAAGGCGACTGTAGGTATGTTTTTATGTCCGCAAACAAATCTTTTGGGCGATTTAGTTGTATATGTCAACTGAAAGTTGTAATTTTGCACCACGATTTACAATAAACGAAACAAAATGGCTTATAACTTACTTAAAGGAAAACGTGGCATCATTTTCGGTGCACTTAATGATCAGTCAATAGCATGGAAAGTAGCAGAGCGCGCTGTGGAAGAGGGTGCTGAGATAGTACTCACCAACACCGCTGTGGCTATACGCATGGGTACACTTGACGAACTGGCGAAGAAGACCAACGCCAAGGCTATGATACCTGCCGACGCTACGAGCGTGGCAGACCTGGAGAACCTGTTTACCGAGGCACAGAAGGCACTCGGCGGCAAGATAGATTTCGTGCTCCACTCATGCGCCATGTCAGTCAATATGCGTAAGAAACGCACATACGACGACCTTGACTATGGTTTCCTTGACAAGACTCTCGACATATCAGCAATATCTTTCCACAAGATGATACAGGTGGCCAAGAAGCTCGACGCTATATCTGACGGCGGCTCTATCGTGGCTCTCACATACGTGGCAAGTCACCGTACATTCTTCGGATATAACGATATGGCCGACGCAAAGGCTCTGCTGGAGTCTATCACACGTTCATTCGGCTACATCTACGGCAGAGAGAAGCACGTGCGCATCAACTGCATATCACAGTCGCCTACACTGACCACCGCCGGCGGCGGCATCAAGGGTTTCGACGGTATGCTTGACTTCGCCGACCGTATGTCACCACTGGGCAACGCATCTGCTGACGACTGCGCCGACTACTGCATGACGCTCTTCTCTGACCTTACAAAGAAGGTGACGATGCAGACGCTCTTCCATGACGGAGGCTTCTCTAACATGGGTATGTCTCTCAGAGGCATGGAGCAGTACAACAAGTCGTTCATACCTGAGAACACCGACGAGAACGGCAAAATTGTTTACGGATAATTATTCAAAGTAATGAGTTATGAATTATGAGTTTCCCCTCATATTCATAACTCATTATACTTAAGGCCCACGGCCTAACTCACAACATTTAACTCTTAACTCATAACTCTTAACTTTTTTACAAAGTAAAAACGATGGGTGGTTTTTTCGGAACAATACAAAAGGAACGCTGCGTAGAGGAACTGTTCTATGGTATAGACTATCAGTCACACCTCGGCACAAAGCGCGGCGGTATGGCTACTTACAGCAAGGAGACCGAAGGTTTCCGCCGTTCCATACACAATCTGCAAAGCTCTTATTTCCGCACTAAGTTTGAGGAGGAGCTGCCACGCTTCTTCGGCGAGCAGGGCATAGGAGTCATCTCTGACACCGACGCACAGCCACTGCTGATGAACTCACACCTGGGCAGGTTTGCCATAGTAACCGTGGGCAAGATAAACAACGCTGAGGAGATAGCCAAGACACTGCTGAGCCAGAACATGGTGCTGTCAGAGTTCTCTTCAGGCCGCATCAATCCTACCGAACTGATAGGACTGCTCATTATCAAGGGCAAGAACTTCGTAGAGGGTATAGAGAATGTGTACCGCTCAGTAAAGGGTTCATGCTCAATGCTCATACTGACAGACCATAGCATAATAGCCGCGCGCGACCTGTGGGGACGCACACCTATCGTGATAGGCAAGAAAGACGGTGCCATGGCCGCCACGTCTGAGACATCGGCTTTCCCCAATCTGGGTTACGAGATAGAGCACTACGTAGGACCGGGCGAGATAGTAGAACTGACGGCCGACGGCATGACTACGCTGCGCAAGGCTGAGGAGCAGATGCAGGTATGCTCGTTCCTGTGGATATACTACGGTTTCCCGACTTCTTTCTATGAGGGCAAGAACGTAGAGGAGGTGCGTTACAACACTGGTTACATCATGGGACAAGAGGATGATACCGAGGTGGACAACGCCGGTGGCATACCAGACTCTGGTCTGGGTATGGCAACAGGTTACGCCGCAGGCCACAAGGTGCCTTACCAGCGCTGCATATCAAAGTACACCCCTACATGGTCACGCTCATTCATGCCTACAAACCAGAACACACGTAACTTCGTGGCGAAGATGAAGCTGATACCTAACAAGGCTATGCTGGCAGGCAAGCGATGCCTCTTCTGCGATGACTCCATAGTGCGCGGCACGCAGTTGAGGGAGAACACGAAGATACTGAAGGAGCTGGGAGCTAAGGAGGTACACATGCGCATAGCGTGTCCACCGCTTATCTGGGGCTGTCCGTTTATCAACTTCTCTGCATCTAAGAGTGAGTTGGAGCTCATCACACGCCGTATAATACAGGACTTTGAGACTGGCAACAAGGAGGCTACGATGCTGGCTGACGCTGACACCACAGAGACACAGGCCATACCTGAGGAGCGTCTGAAGGCATACGCCACCACCGACTCACCAGAGTACAAGGCTATGGTGGCTGAGATAGCCAAGCGCCTGAACCTCGACTCTCTGAAGTTCACTAAGCTTGAGACAATCATCGAGACCATAGGACTGCCAAAGTGCAAGGTATGCACACACTGCTTTGACGGCAGTTCGGCACACACTATATAAAGAATAAGGTGTAAAGAATAAGGTGTAAAGAATAAGGTGTAAAGAATAAGGTGTAAAGAATAAAAGGAGTTAAGGAGTTAAGGAGTTAAGACAAATGCCTTAGACTATATGCAGTCTGATTGTAATGTCTTAACTCCTTAACTTCTTAACTCCTTAACTCCTTAGTTTCTTTCCCCCCCCTAACTCCTTAGCGACATTCAATATGCCGCCCTATACTTGCCGTCATCCTTATCTTCGAGCATCGACAGATAGCTGTGGTATCTTGACTCAGATATGTAATGTTCCTCCACTGCCTTTATCACGGCGCATCCCGGCTCATGGGTATGCGTACAGTCAGAGAAACGGCAGTCCTTTGAGAAGTGGAATATCTCCTTGAAATAAGATGTCAGTTCTGTGCGGTCTATATCAAAAGTGCCGAAGCCGCGTATGCCGGGAGTGTCTATAATCCATCCACTTGGCATATCACCACGACTTAACGCATCGTCAAGGGGAATCATCTCACTGAACGTGGTGGTGTGTGTGCCCTGACCGTGCGCCTCGCTTATGTCGGCTGTACGCAGGTTGGCACCGGGCACAAGCGCATTGATGATGGTACTCTTCCCCACTCCACTGTTTCCACTGAACAATGTTATCTTCCCCTCAACACTCTTACGCAACTGGTCCATACCTTCACCAGTGAGAGCCGACACAGCTATGCTGTCATACCCCACAGTGTCATACAGCGTACGCAACATCTCAAGATAATGCTGCTCGTCAGCGTCGAGTATGTCAATCTTGTTGAACACCAACGTAACGGGTATCCTGTAAGCCTCGGCAGAAGCAAGGAAACGGTCAATAAACGTGGTGTTGGTCTCAGGGTTCTTCACCGTAACAATGAGCATAGCCTGGTCCACGTTGGCAGCTATGATATGACTTTGCTTTGACAGGTTGATAGACTTGCGTATGACATAGTTCCTACGGTCCTCTATATCGGTAATCCACAAGTTGGCCTTACCGTCAGAGTTGCCCGTATCATCGCCACTCAGCGTCACCCTGTCGCCCACGGCAATAGGATTGGTGCTACGTATGCCCTTCAAGCGAAAGTTACCCTTCACCTTACAGTCATACGTAGCACCATCATCGGTAAGTACCGTGTACCAGAAACCTGTATTCTTTATTACCAGTCCGCGCACTTACACAGTCATAATTTCCTTGTTCTTATCCTCTATCAGAGCGTCGAGCTTGGCAATAAACTTGTCGTGCACCTTCTGCAAATCGTTCTCCGCATCCTTCTCTATATCCTCAGACAGACCGTCCTTTATAGCCTTCTTCAGCTTATCCTTGATATCGCCACGCACATTGCGCACCTCTATCTTCGCCTTCTCGGCTATCTTGCCGCACTGCTTCACGAGCTCCTTACGGCGCTCCTCTGTAGGCTGAGGAATGGCAAGGCGTATAACTTCGCCGTTATTGTCGGGCGTAATACCCACCTCTGAGTCCATTATGGCTTTCTCTATGTCACGGATGGCTTTCTTCTCCCATGGCTTTATGGCTATGGTGCGTGCATCAGGAGTTGACACATTGGCCACCTGGTTGAGCGGTACCATCATACCGTAAGACTCTACTTTAATACCATCAAGGATGGCTACATTGGCACGGCCGGCGCGGATACGCGACAGCTGCTCCTCTAAGAACATGGCTGCCATCTCCATGCGCTCCTCCGCATCTTGGAGTATTTCTTTTACGTCTAACATATAAATTTATTCGTTTCTTCGGTTATTCTATGTCTGCAAAGGTACATTTTTATTTTTAATTACACAAATTTTTATCTATCCTTATTTTGTGGTATGAATAAAATCTTGTAATTTTGTATATTGTTGATATGAAACGTACATGAGGCCTTCGGCTCGTCAAAGGGAATGAAAAGTGATGAT
>CAMEWL010000068.1:0-7209 GCA_945941025.1 uncultured Prevotellaceae bacterium | reverse complement strand
CACACATGTTTACTCAATAATTCAAACACGGGGATTTACTGGTGACCCAAAAAAATTCTGAAAATTTTCTGACCATTTCTGTTAAATAATAATTCGCTTATTGCTATTGCTTTTCCCTTCGGCCAGCGACCTTTGGTTCGTATTCTAAAATTATTAATCTGTGTAATTAGTGTAATCCGTTTTAATCCGTTGTTAAGAATATATTCGTGTCATTCGAGTTATTGCTTTTCCCTTCGGCCAGCGACCTTTGGTTCGTGTTCAAGAAAAATCTGTGTCCATCTGTGTTATCTGTGGGAAATAATCCGGGCAATTCACGTTAAAAATAATCTGTGTCCATCTGTGTAATCTGTGGTCGTATAATTTATAATCCTCGTCAATCCAGTGCGGTAAAGGGTTTTCAGAGGTACTCTCCCCGTACTGCTTGACAAAAAAATACCCCATTGGAATTATTTTTTTACCCCACAAAAACGTGTTTCTTGCCCCCAGGAGAACAAAAAGAAAATGTAATTTTGCAGCCATAGAAACAATAAAAGTAATACGTGAAAAAGTAAATAATGATGAAAAAAACAATTCTTTTCCTCTTGACCATCGTCGTCAGTGTGCTTAGCAGTGCCAAGAAAGTACACACGCTGGGCGACTCCACCATGGCACCCTACGATGAGTCGGCCACGGTTACGCGCGGATGGGGTATGTATTTCGGTAACTTCCTCACCAACGGATGGACATCCGTGAACTATGCCAAGGGCGGTCGCGACTCGCGCGGCGGCTACAACGAACTCTGGCAGACTGCGAAGAACAATGTGGAGGCAGGTGACTATGTCATTATCACCTTCGGCCACAATGACGAGAAAAACTCGGGCATGGACGGTGATCAGCTGCAGGCCTACTACCAAAGCATCGGCCAGACGTGGACAGAGACACGCGGCACCATACCCTCCACCACATATAAGGAGTGGCTGGGCAAGATTGTTGACGAGGCAAAGGCACTGGGTGCTATTCCTATTATATGCTCACCCGTTTGCCGCAGCTATTTCACAGGCAGCACCATACGTCGCAACGGCCGTCATGACCTCGGCGACAGTTATCAGGTACTGACACAGAACGGTCCGGTCAATGGCACAAAACTGGCTGCAGACGACCACACCATGGACTATGCCTATCACTCACAGAAGCTGGCAGAGGAGAAAGATGTGTATTTCATTGACCTCACCACAGCCACGAAGGAGCTTTATGAGAGTTACGGCACACAGGCAAAGTGCGAGGCACAGCTGTTTGACGGACAAGGCTCAACCCACTTCAACACCACCGGCGCGCTACTCGTAGCGCGTGAGTGCGCCCGTCTGATGAAGGCGCAGGGCATACTCGCGGATGATATAGTGCTGCCTACAGACCTCTCCGTCTCTCCTGCCACCGGCGATATGGGCGAGGCATACAAGGGACAGACGCTCACCAAGGAGTTTACCGTCAACGGCTTCGGCCTCTCTCCTGAGGCGGGAACCGTTACTATCTCTGCCGGTGAGGGAATAGAGGTGTCTTTCGATAAGACGGAATGGAACACAGAATTGACCGTTGACTACACCTCTTCTACTCTTATCAAGACCTTCTATGCACGTGTCACGCTGACCGGCGACGGCGACTTCAGCAGCAAGGTGACCGTGTCGCAGGGTGACAAGAGTATTGAGATACCCGTCACCGCCACGGCAGTGGTGCTTGAGGGAGGGGCGGAGGTTAAAGCCTACTGGCGCTTGGAGAGCAATGATGACTGTGTGCTGACCGGTCCGGCCAATATCATCCCGGAGACATATAAGGGTATGCTGTTGCAGAGATATGCCAATCCAAACAAGAATACGGTATGGCCTGACGGTACTGGCTATGATGCCACGCGAAAGATGCAGCGCAACCTTGTGAACAATCCTGTGGAGACTGTAAAGAACGGTGCCACGGTTACCGTCTATCGCTGGCCTGCCAATGAGATAGATGATAATCCTGACCGCTACATAGAGTTCGGCGTAAAGCCCAACGAGGGCAATGACCTGAAGATAAACAATATCTCGCTTTATATCTGCGGTTGTGGTGGCAACGGTATGTGCGCACACGTGTATTATTCTACAGATAATTTCGTAACCCGCACCACTATCTATGAGGGTAAGCAGATGGCCGCCAACAATCCCGTGTTTGTCCAGGCACAGCCAGTGTTGACGGTTAAGGACGGCGAGCAGTTGCTTGTGCGCATCTACCCTTGGTATAACGGTACGGCTGATGACAAGACTCTCTGCCTGAGCGATGTCACCATCAGTGGCATGGCAGTGGATGCTGACACAACGGGCATCACGCTGACCACTACTGCCAGCGAGGGCAAGGCGGAGTATTGCACCATAGACGGCCGACGTTATGGCACTCCGCAGCCGGGAGTGAACATTGTCCGCCAGAGTGACGGTACGGTCAAGAAGGTGATATTCTAAGCAGATAAATCAACATTATATATATATTAACAAACTTCAAACTAATATTTATGCAAACAAAAAGTTATCTTACGCGATTGCTTGTTGCTCTCATGACCCTGCTGCCCCTCACGGTGTCGGCTGACGAGACTGTGCAATTAGCCAAGTGGACGTTTGACACGGGCTACACCGTGGCTGACAGCGTTTACACGCCAAACAGCGATGACTGGGCGGCAATAGGGTGGAATGGTTTTGGAGCACTTCCTACCATTCTTCCTAATGAGTATGAGGGTACTCAGACTGACTACTACGTGTCAGCAAAGGGAACCCGTTTCTGGGGCATCCAGGACAATAACGGAGACAGGATATTGTCGCTGTATCAGGACATGGATCCCAATAACATCAGTGACTATACTGATGCCACCCGGCACAACCAATACTTTGAGATTGGTTTCCCTACCAAGGGCTACAAGAATGTGCACTTTACGTTCTCTTTCACCTGCGGTGACAACAAGGAGCGTGCGCTCGAGGCTGTGGTATCTACCGACGGCGGACGTACATGGAGCGATGCGGGTGCCTATAGCGGTGCCGCCAACTGGTGGATATACAAGACTAATGATGTGACTCTCTCTGCTAATGACAAAGACCAGGTCATCGTGCGCTTGATAGCTCCCAATGACGAGACTGCACAGTGGCGTGTGAATGATATCAGTATTACCGCTGAAAAGGCTGAAGGTCCAGTGGCTGTCAGTAAGACTGGCTTCACCGCCACATGGGAACTGAAGTCGGCTACGATGGAGACTAACGCTGCTACGTCAGCAGAAGGTCTGTTCTCTGTGGCCAACCTCTCATTAGGTGACAAAATCACGGCAGCAGGCCTGCGCACTGACGGCACTGTGATACGTCAGCAGTTCCAACCTACAGAACAAGCTGCGGCAGGTGATGACAATGCTACCATAGTATTCACGCTGAAACCAAAGAAGACACTGACGTTCACACCGAAGTCTTTGTCATTCAACGCAAGCCGCGTGGGCACCAACGGAGGCGCTTTTGACGTGGTGGTGACAAGCAATGGTGAGTCAAAGAAAATAGCCAGTGGTGTTACTCCGCAACTCGCCAAGGAAGATCCATACATATCTAACCATACATTCGACCTTAGCGATATTCCAGCCACAGACGACATATTCACTGTGAAAATCTACATTTATAACCTTGCCAACAACAAGCAGTATGCCTTCAGTGACGTGGTAATAAGCGGCGATGTAGAGGGTACTATCGAGCCGACGCCTGTTTATACACTGAGCGTAGGTTCAAATATGACGGGTGCGGGTAAGGTGTCAACCAATCCTGCTGGAGCGGAGTTTGACGAGGGTACAATAATCACAGCCTCTGCCACGGAGAACTTCGGTTACCACTTCCAGAGTTGGACAGACGAGACAGGCGAGGTGGTATCAACCAGTAAGAACTACACGTTTGAGATTGCGGCAAATACCACGCTGACAGCCCAGTACACCAAGGCTAACGTATATGCGCTCAACCTCACCCGCACAGAGGGTGTGGCAGAGAACCTCGTGCAGTATCAGCCGGAGGGAAACTACGTTGACGGCATACACTATTATGAGGAAGGCACCGACGTAGTGCTCACCGCTGTCAACAACCGCATCATGACATTCACAGGATGGGACGGCGATGCCACAGGCACTGCGCAGAAGTGTGAGGTGAAGATGACCGGCGAGAGGAACGTCACGGCAAACTTCTCCGCGGTTGACTACATCGTGGGTTGGGACCTCTATTACGACCAGCCTGCCAAAGATCGCGCCGCCGACTACAAGGCTGACTCTGAGAACGCTGGTATGCTGTCTCTGCGCAAGGCTGACGGCACCACCAACGGATGGCTTACACGTGGCTCAAGCAACGGACAGGAGAACGGCAAGTATGCCGCACGTATATGGAAGTTCCTCTCTGAGGAGTGGTATTATGAAATCTCTTTCTCTTCAAAGGGATATGAGAACCTCGTGATATCTTCTTGCATAGGCAGCGATTACAATACCTACTCTGAGAACAACGTAGAGTACTCTATCGACGGTACTAACTTTACCAAGATTGGTACATTCGATGTTCCTGCACGTGCGTGGGACGGCCCAAAGGAGTTTGCTCTGCCAGAGGCAGCCAATGACCAGGATCGTGTATGGATACGCTGGATGCCTAATCGTGAGAGCGCCCTCGTAGGTGTGTCAAGTGACTATGACGGTACATCTATTGCAGAGATATTCGTACTTGCCGACCAAAAGGAGGGCGCATCTCAGATGCCTGCACTCGTGTCAAGCACTCCTGCTGACGGTGCTGCTGATGCGTCTGCCAATGGCTCTGTCATACTCAACTTTGATGCGAAGGTTAAGGCAGGCACTGGCGTTGCCACGCTCGATGGCGAGGAGATTACTCCAATCATCAGCGGCAAGAGCGCTGTGTTCAAATACTCTGGTCTGAAGTACAACACTCAATATACATTCACCATGCCTAAGGGCGTGCTCACATCGCGCAGCGGCAACGACGTTGACGAGGTAGTGATAACCTTCACCACCATGGAGCGCACACAGCCAGAGAAGCGCGTCTATGATGCTATCGTAGCACAGGACGGCACAGGCGACTACACCACAGTGCAGGCTGCCATCGACGCTGCTCCTGAAGGTCGTGGCAAGCCTTGGCTCATCTTCATCAAGAACGGTCAGTATAAGGAGCATGTGGATGTTCCTGCCACCAAGCCTTATCTGCACTTCATTGGTCAGTCACGTGACGGCGTAGTGATAAAGGACGACCGCCTCAGTGGTGGTGACAATGCAGTGCATGTAAGCATCGGCGCTACCGTAGTGGTAAATGCCGATAACACCTTCTTCGAGAGTCTCACCATGGAGAATATCTATGGTCATGAGAAGCAGAACGGTCCGCAGGCACTGGCACTCAACACCGGTGGCGACCGCATAGCACTCAATAATGTGGCTCTGCTCTCTTATCAGGACACTTGGATTACTACATCCACGCAGAAGAACCGCCACTACATCAAGAACTCTCTCATTGAGGGTGCGGTGGACTTCATCTACAACGGTGGTGACGTATATCTGGATGGCGACACTCTGGAAATCAACCGTCCATCAGGTGGCTACATCGTGGCTCCTAACCATACAGCTGACACCAAGTGGGGTTATGTATTCAAGAACAATGTGCTGCGTGCACATCCGGGCGTGAATGTCACTGACATCTGGCTCGGTCGCCCATGGCACAACCAGCCTAAGACCGTGTTCATCAACCTGCAGACCTTCATCAACATACCTGCAAAGGGATGGTACGAGACAATGGGCGGACTGCCTTCGCTTTGGGCTGACTACAACACCGTGGATGCCAATGGCAACCCGGTAGACCTCAGCCAGCGTGAGGACACCTATTACTACACGCAGTATTACAAGATGGTTGACGGCGAGAAGGTGATAGCTACCAGCAGACCGGAAGCCAGCGACATGCCTAACTGGACAGAAGAGAAGGTTTACGGCACAGCCAAGAACTACCTCACCGACGAGGAGGCAGCACAGTACACCATCAAGAACGTGATGGGCGGTGATGACAACTGGCAGCCAGACCTCCTCTGCGAGGCTACAGAGGCTCCGGCTCCGGTATTCAATGACAACACCATCTCATGGGATGAGGTGCCTTACGCTATCTGCTATGTGGTAACCAGGGGCGACGAGGTTGTGGCTATCACAACAGAGACCTCTGTTGACGTTAACGCAGTAGTCTGCACCAAGGGTTCTGCAGCGCTCGGCGCCAACGACAGCGAGGAGCCTTACAAGGTTCAGTCTGTCAACGAGCAGGGTGGCTTGAGTAAGTTCGGCATCGCCACTGATGCCACAGCGCTCAACGCCGTGTCTGCTGCCAAGAGTGCCAAGAGCAACGTGTATTATAACATCGCAGGTCAGCGTGTCAACTCTTCTTTCAAGGGTATGGTCATCAGCGACGGCAAGAAATACATGAAGTAATCCCTGTATATCAGACAATAGATTTTAGTTAGTTATAATGAAACGTTAGCCCCGCCTGTCTTCCACAGTGAAGGCAGGCGGGTTTTCTTTTCCGCTAACGGTACGACCACAGATAACACAGATTTACACAGATTTTTCTTGAACACGAATAACTCGAATAACACTCTCCCACAGATAACACAGATATACACAGATTTTTCTTGAACACGAACCAAAGGTCGCTGGCCGAAGGGAAAAGCAATAACTCGAATAAGCGAATATTCTCCCACAGATAACACAGATGGACACAGATTTTTCTTGAACAACGGATTAAGACGGATGACACGGATTTCACTAATTATTAAAAAGAATTATTCAGAAATCAAACAAATCAAATATATTTTGAATATTTTTGTGAGATAAATATATTTTGAGATTTCTGTCACATAGTGACACTCATTATTGGATGTTTAGTAAAGCGAAACTTGAATAAATAATTATTAATGCAAAATTTCTGAATAATTTCTGGTAATTCCTGTAAAAAAATAATCAGTGCAATCCGTGTAATCCGCATTATCCGTTGTTAAAAATATATTCGTTCTATTCGAGTTATTGCTTTTCCCTTCGGCCAGCGACCTTTGGTTCGTGTTCAAGAAATAAATCTGTGTAAATCTGTGCTATCTGTGGGAAATTATTCGTGTTATCCGTGTTCGTAAATAAGAATCTGTGTAAATCTGTGTTATCTGTGGGAAATTATTTGT
>CAMEWL010000067.1:0-8186 GCA_945941025.1 uncultured Prevotellaceae bacterium | reverse complement strand
TTTGTCGCTTTGCAAGCAAAATCCCACTAAACCCTATAGGTTGCGGATTTGAGGTGAAATACATCTCTACATTTAACAAATCCCGAATAATTACTAAACGCGTATCTGACTGGCGATTTGTCTATGGCTATGCACTGTATAGCCACTCAAAAACATAAAAACATAAAAGTGTTGCAATAGGTTAAAGAATTATGCGAAAAAGTTTGCACTTAAACATATTTTTACTACCTTTGCAATATCTCCCACGCCAAAGATGTCTTTCACGACATTGGGAAAGGGCTAATCCAGAGAGATGGAATGTGCGTCTGGTAACACAGACGACATAGCCGCAAGGGGAGATTACATATATGGAAAAGGCGTTTATCACGCGCTTTGTTCTCTGACAATCTGAAAGCGTAGGAAACTTTTCAATTACAGTCGAGGAGCATGGCAACGGTAGATGCCCATGGGTATGATTTTATACAAGCCTTTATTGTATCCTTTTTCATAATAGTGTACGTTATATATTGCGCACACGGATTATGAAATAAGTGTACTTATATATAAAGTGCAAGTATTATCATATCGGCGTGGGGGTCTTAGGTTGCTCGTTTTGACTGTAATGGGCAATTCCTACGGCCTCAGATTGTGGAGCGAGTAACTGGTACAGGCTCCACGTCTTTTTTGTTTATGTCAGTAACCTTAATCTTACTATTAACCACACCAAATCAGAGAGTCTATAGGTGTAACATTAAAATAAACTATGAATAGACTTTCGATAACTTTGGGACTTTCTTTACTCTCCTCGCTCGCTATCAACGCACAAAGCGTTGACTATTCCGTTGTATCAGTAAAAGAGGAGTCGGGCATTAACTTCACAAAAATAACCAACGACAATGACGCTGTGTGCATGCCTGCAGTAAGGCGCAGGGCAAGCGGCTGCGAATGGTTCTCTAACAGGATTCTCGGCATATCGGTAGATGGAAACGACATAGCCTTTGTAGCAGAGCGCAACAACTCAACCAACATCTTTATAAAGGACCTCACGAAGCAGGGCGGAGCGATACAGCGTACCCACCGCCAGCACGTGGTGGACTTCAACTATTCGCCTGACGGCAAATACATCTGTTTCTCTGAAATAAACGGCAAGTCCTCGCAGCTATACCAGACTGACGCGAAGAATGGATACGTATGCCGCCAGATAACAAGCGGAGCGCAAGACTACAGTCCGATATACTCCAATGATATGAGTCAGGTGTTCTTCGCGCGCAGCGAGGCTAACAGTACTAGTATATGGAGTCATAACATCAAGGACAACTTCCTGTCAACATACACCATTGGCATGAACCCATTCCCATTATCAGACAACAAATCGGTAATATGTGCCCGCAGCAACGACGAGGGGCGTTCAGAGATATGGAGAGTAAACGTAGAGACTGGCATTGAGGAGTGCATCGTTACTGACGGAGTACGCAGTTTCACGTCGCCCGTGGTATCGCCTGACGGTAACTGGATATTGTTTGTCGGCAGCAACAAACTTGACAACGGCACACGCAACGGCTACAGCAACACCGACCTGTTCGTGTGTCACCTTGACGGCTCACAACTAACTCAGCTCACCTATCATGCTGCAGACGACATCAGTCCTGCATGGAGCAGAGACGGACAATACATCTATTTCATCTCACAGCGTGGCAGCGCGACTGGTATCGCAAATATATGGAGAATGAACTTTAATCTGAAATAACTCATCGTCAAAGATTTGTATCTATGAAAAATAACGTCTTGCAAACATTGTCTATATTGTTTTTAGCTGTGTGTTTCATGTCTGTTGTTTCATGCGACAAAAACGATGACAATTATTCAGACTATGACACTTCTGACGGAGATGTAACGTATGTAGCCAAAGATGTCTTCAAACTGAATGGAAAGACTTACTACTATTTGTGTGATGGTCTTGGTACATCTTACTCTTTTGCGACAAATTCCAATGGTGAACCTTACGATGATGAATGCTTTTTTAAAGTGTCAGCACGAGATGTTCCGTTCACTTATGGTGCTGATGATGCAAAATATGGTGTGTTCTTTTACATTAGTTTCAAATCTTTTGATCCGTTGACGGCAAAAAGTGGTACGGCGTTGACGGCCGCTCCAAACGATCATACTCTAATGCACTTAGGGAGTGGGTTAAGCATAGCAGAGGAGTATACATCTGCAGAATATGCCAGAACACTAAGTAGGGTTAAATACTATGATTTGGACTTACCGTTAAATGGAAAGATACAATTCGTCTCATACAAGAATAACTATATAACACTGTCATTCAACAATGTCACCTTCACAGTTGATGATTATAGTTATAGTTATGGTGTTGTCGATGATAATGTTTACTACGATTCAGAATCCAGAAATCATTCTTTCACAGACAATACAGTGACCATTAATGGGCTGATACGTTTCAAAAAGCAAATTTCTAATTAGTATTAATCATAAAAAACAAACAAGATTATGAAAAAAACATTATTCATGTTCGCGGCATTGGTAATGCTGGCAACAAGTGCATCTGCACAGTTCTCTAACTCAAAGTCTTCAAGAGCAAGTTCTGATGATTCAAGGGGTGCAATTGGAGTTAACGTGACGTACGGTACAGAAGTCGGAAGCGTAGGTTTTGGTGTTAAGGGTCAATATCGTTTCATTGACCAATTCCGTGGCGAAGCTGCATTTGAGTATTTCCTGAAAAAGGATAATGTATCTGCATGGGATGTAAATGTGAACCTGCATTATCTCATACCTGTAGCAAACAACCTGAAGGTTTATCCTCTCGCTGGTGTTACATATATGCGCGGTATAAGACATTTTGAAACATCTGCAATATCTTCTTACTCTTCTGAACCTGATCCCTTTAATTATAGTAGCCTGGAGTCTTATCTGGCAGCATTAGAAAATTATTTAAGGGGAGGAGAGTCTAGTTCTACTACATCAAGTGATGGCCATTTCGGTGCTAATCTCGGTGCTGGCATTGAATATGATCTTTCAGATAGTTGGAAGATTGGTTTTGAGACAAAGTATCAGATCATAGGAAAAGGCTTTAGCCAGGTTGCCTTCACAGTTGGTGCAGCATATAAGTTCTGATGCCTATGAAAAAGTATCTATACAATATTGCGATGGTGGTAATAGTTGCCACCATCGCAATATCACTGACTTCGTGTGACAAAGATAGTGATTTAGAAATGTCCGACCTTGAAGGAGCATGGAAATTGCAGAGCTCAAGCGGTTATGGAGAAACAAAACAGTATGATGAGGAAAGATGGACTTATGTAAAGTTTATGTCAAACAGGACATATGTTGAGGTTGACCATAAGTATGACGGAGATTGTTCCGTACAAACAGGAGAATGTTGGGTGGACTCCAAGACACGGACTTTAAATGTTAGACAACAGTCTTATAAAACAACGGATCCATACAACATACCACTTACAGGAACAACTGTCGGGATGGAAATAGTAGAGAAAACAGACAACAAGATGACGTTGCGTACACTTGGAGTTACAGCAACCTATGTAAGGGTCAGTAACAGCGAGTTTGAGCAAAAGTATGCAACTGTAATGAATGCCATCTCGTCATATCTCTCCTACTAAATAACTCAATACTACAATTGAATATCAACATAGTCCCAGTGACTATTAATTAGTACCCGATTCGTTTTCGCACGAATCAATTTGTTTATCACTTAAAGGGGATGATTGCTGTGAAGCACTCATCCCCTTGCTTTTTTATCTTCCCGGAAGTTTGTGCCTGACAATTTACTACTTCCGCACAGCCCATCGTTTGAGGAGGAAGGTGAGAAAATAAGGGAAAGTATAGAATTTTTCATTAAAACCAATATTTTTGCTGCACAGCTTAATTCCATATTTTATATCGGGATAGCGGTCGTCAGTGATTAGCTTGTTCAATGATTTTGCATCACTGTCGTTGGCTTTGACCTCTACTGGGATTAGCGTTTGTGTGTCACGTATGAAGAAATCCATCTCAAGGGTTGACTTCTCGTTGCGATAGAAATACAATCCGTATCCTTGTTTATACAGCATTTCTGCCACCACGCTTTCATATATTGCTCCCTTACAAGTATTAAAGTTCCTGTTCTCACGAAAATCCAACTGAGCTTCATCGTCCAAAGAAGCTATAAGCAAACCGATGTCATGGTAATATATCTTATAGATATTAGGTATGTAATTGCCTTTCAGTGGCAGCGAGACATCAGCAAGACAGTAGCATATATCCACAATGCCTGCGTTCCTAAGCCATTCTACCGTACCGATATAGTCACGCGAGCGTGCATTACGTCCTACCTTCGTAATCTGGAACTTCTTGTTTTCCTTGGCAAGGAATATCGGAATGTGGTCATATATGCTCTTTATTTTACCCTTGTCTAATCCCTGGGCGTATTTAGTAATGTCCTCCTCATAGTCAAGCAACAGCTGACGCTGTATTCTCAGTACATCGCCAAAATGTCCTTGCTCAATATACTTGCTGACGACCGCAGGCATACCACCCGTAACCATATAGTCCGTAAAAGCAGCAGACAAGGCGGTCATTTCGCTGTCAGTCAAGGGGCACACATCTATCATTTGCTGCAACAGATGGTCTATATGTTGCTCATTATATCCCTTTGCCCACAGAAATTCCTCAAAATCGAGCGAGTGCATGGTATAATCTTCCTTATACCCCACGCTATTTGACTCTATCTCGTTGTAATTAATGCCCATCAGGGAACCCGAACAGATGACATCATAACGCCTGTCCATGCAAAAAGACTTCAGGCTTGTCGCCGCCTGTGGAGTCTGCTGTAACTCATCAAAGAATATCAGTGTGTCGCCAGGTATGAGCTTTACGTCAGGGATTATCATACTGATATTACGCAGTATAGTGTCAACCTCGTAACCATCAGCAAAGATATTGCGAAATGCTGGCTGCAGTGCAAAATTGATATTAATGACGCTACTATAGTTATTTGCAGCGAAATGCTCGATAGAAAAAGTCTTTCCTATCTGCCTTGCCCCTTTTACTATAAGTGGCTTACGATCTGCATTTCTTTTCCAGTCTGTCAAAAACGTATCAATCTTTCTTCTCAACATCTTACTATATATTAAGTATTTATGCTGCAAAGTTAGGCTTTTTTTCACAAAATTCCAAGGTTTCAAGTGGTATTTTTCACAAAATTCCTGAGATTATATTGATTAATTTCACAAAATTCCAAGAATTCCGTGATGATTTTTCACAAAATCCCTAAAAATACCACAGATGCTGTTTCTGTCACATTACATATTTGGGACATTAAAAAGAGAAACGGTGCTATGAGGATTCATAACACCGTTTCTCTTTTTATTATCTCTTCTCTTTTTATTTCTTCCACGCATTAACCACCTCGCCTATGTACATAGAGTGGATGCCGGCAGGGAAATCACGGTACATATTCTTGGGCACGTCATCGGTGAAGCCTTTGGGATCGAATGGTGCCTGGTACATCTTACGACACTCTATCACCATCGTTGCCTCTATATAATAAGGTGTGCCGTTGGCAGTGTAGGCGGTGTGCAACCCCAGGGTCTTTGCCTTGTCGCTGTCATCGCGTCCGCTCTTATGCCCCATATAGTCCAGCACACGGCTGTTCTCTATGTCAAACACCATCACGGTGAAATACTGCTCCCGATCCATAAACTCCTTAGTATAGCGTTTATCGGCAAGATAAACGGTCAGAGCGGTGCGTCCCCACAGGGTACCTATGCCACCCCACCCTATAGTCATGGCGTTATGCTTCTCCTTGTTGCCTGCGGCAAGTATCTCTGCATTATGGAACCACTCGAAGCCATTCTCATTGAAATCATCCCTGACCTCAAACTTCTTAAAGCCATTCTCCTCCTGGGCATACGCTGTGCCTACACACATAAGGGCTGCAAACATGGCTGCGGCCGTCCTTCTAAAAATCTTTTTCATATCAATCTATATTTACACTTATTCTTGAATACAGTCAAGGCAATACTTCCTTAAATCGCTCCACTTATAATACACAGAGCCATATACCGGCGTAAGCTGCGGCATAGTGGCCTCACGTTCATTCAGTAAGACCTTGACAAGTATGTCGGCACCAGGCTTGCGATAGAACACTATTTGTATATTGCTTGCCATAGGGAAGATACGGTATGAGTACCACTCATTCTGCTCTAACTGCTCCAGATTGTCATAACGCGTGCCATAGCCGTTAAGGTTAAGCATACACACCGTAGGCATTACCACCACCTCATGGCCAAAGCGCAACGAGGCCGTGACATGACTCTTAGCTGGATTATCAGCAAGTGCCAGGCAGGAGTCTGCATTCTCCACTATATTACGCAGCAGATGGCGTTGTCTGAGCATCTGCACACTGCGGCCTGAGAGTGACGGACCATGCGACGTGTACCACTCGGCATTCCTCACAAGCCAAATGTTATAGAGTTCCTCATCTGTGAACAGTCCTTTCATACACACGCGTCTGTCAGGCTCAAGGCTCTGCATGTCTGCATACAGTTTCCATATATTATCAATAACAAAACGCGTGGGGTGGTCAATATGCCGGTGCCAATAGTCCTCACTGCGGAAGAGGCTGTTAAGCAGCCGTACAGGCGAGAAATGACGCTCACGGAACGCCGTCAAGCCGTCATTGCCCTTGTCCTTGCCTCCGTCATCCATCTTCTCCTTGTTATTTATATATGTCATATCCACACTTGAGGCATCCATATCCATGTCCAGCCCAGGACAATGCCCCTGCAGCTCGGCCAGCTCATTAGCCATAGACAATATACACCGTATAACGGTAGAGCTGCGTGCCTCTATCTTCTTACCAGCCTGAAACAACTCAGGGAAACGCTCATACATACGCTTTGCTATGCCACGATGCTGACGTGCGCCAAGCGGTGTCAGTTCTCCATCACGACCATGAGCCCACTGTCTCAATGTGTCAATGCTCGCCATCAATGCCAGGCCCTTATCCGTCAGTTGAGCAGAGTCTGCGGCCTCTTTCAACACATCATACGCCTTTTCATAGGCTGTGCGCCCTATAAGCCAGCGTGAGCCATGGCGACCGTAATGACTGAGATAAAACACCTCATATCCTGCTGGCGCAGGAGTGAGGCTCACACCCTTTGGCTCAGGATATGCGAGATAATTATCCGCACACACGGCAGCGTCACGCATGAAATCATCATGAGACGGCTGCGCCGTAGAGTGTGTGACTGTTATACTTGCCACGCAGCAAGTGACAAGCAGCAATTTCAGCGAAGAAAAATTCTTTGTAAACATATTGATAAGTTTATGCTAGTATATTATTCAATCTGCAAATTTACATAAAAAATTTTTATTAAGATAATCCACTACTAAAAAATCCAAGCAGAGGATTACTGTTTTCTTGGGTTATCTGAGGTTTTCTAAGGATTATAGGATTTAAGGATGTGGTATTGCGCCGCTGGCTTTAGCAGATGAGATGCTTTATTCTTAACTCTTATTTCTTAATTTATTACCCACCATCTGGCACAGTGTGAACGAAGTACATAGAATAGGACAAAATCGTCATTTCGCACTCTGAAAAACTTCAACAAAAAAACTCAAAATAGAGAAGGAAATAGACTTTTCCTGTGCAAAAACATACCCATTTACCCCTTTTTTATCGTTTTTTTCACTAAAACGATAGCTTTCACACTGTCAAAGCTATCGTTTCACCTCCTCAAAGCTATCACTTTACACCGTGAAAGCATAGCTTTTACAGCGTAAAAAAGAGTGTTTTTATACTCTGAATTTTATCCTGTCACTGATTATCAAGCAGTTACAATATTCTGTAGATTTCGCTGTAGCAAACCACCGGCAAAAAAATTCAGAATATCGCAAGCATGGAGCGTTAAAAAAAAGCGCAAAATAGGACATTTTATCGATTTGCTGTTTTTGCACCAGTAACATTTAGCATACATTTTTTCCTATGTTTTCACTGTTCTTTTTTTGGAAAAGAGGGAAAAAAGAAGTAATTTTGCATTGCATAAACAGAACAAGACAATGGATACGATACTGAATATAGGAGACAAGGTGCGCTTTCTCAATGATGTAGGAGGCGGCAAGGTAAGCGGCTTTCAAAAAGGCGGCATAGTGCTGGTAGAGGACGAGGACGGCTTTGAGGTTCCAGT
>CAMEWL010000066.1:0-8437 GCA_945941025.1 uncultured Prevotellaceae bacterium | reverse complement strand
TGCTCAGGAACTTATAAATAAAGTTAAATCAAAGTGTTGCGGAATTAAGGTTATACTGTAAAGTGATAGCTTTCACACCCTAAAAGCTATGCTTTTACGATGTGAAAGTTATGCTTTTAAGTGCAAAAAAGGCGCTTTTTGACCTCAAAAACGCAAAAAAAGAGACAGCCGGTTGTTATAATCTTCATTTTAGTTGGTGTATTTTTCTGTCAGTTTTCTCTAGATTGCGGATTGTAATGAAATGTTAAATCACCAAAATGTCCTATACTCTGGTAAATCGGAGTACGGAAAAAGACACCTATATATTACGCTTTTTGGGGGAACAAGAATATCTATAGAATAACCAAGTGAATTTGTTTTTGCAAGTAAAGGATACAGAGGAAGATAGAGAGTATTACGCTGGTATTTGATGTATAATATTAGAAATTAGATGTATAATATTACGAATCAGGGGTAAAATGCAGAAAGAGAGTTCTTTGTTTTTCTTTTTTTAGCTACCTTTGGCGACTGAAAGCAAAAATCTAAACATAAACTATATACTAACTAACTAAATGATGAAAAAGTTTTGCATTGTTTTATTGGGGCTGATTGTCAGCGCATCCATGTGCATCGCTGCCGACGACAAGACTGACGTGACGGCACAGTACATCTCGAATGCCTCATTCGAGAGTGATGACATCACGACGCTTACCCCTAAGACTGAGACCGCCGACGGACTGCGCGGCTACATCGTGACCGCTCCCAGCGGATGGACGGTCAGCAACAGCGTGGGTGCAGTGAGTCTGATTGTGACAGCGGATTGTTTTACAGACAATAACTTCGGAAAGGTGACCACGCTTGCTGATGGCTCGCAGGCCTACTATCAGCGCGTGGGATGGACTAACGGTTCGTCCAGCGTGAAGCAGACCATTGCCTCCCTTCCTAAGGGCAAGTACCAGCTCACTGCCCAGGTGCGTACCGGCTATGCCAACAAAGCCTATTCCACCTTCTCCCTCATGGCAGGTGGTGAGAACAGCGCCGTGTCCTTTGTTGCCGGTTCTGCCGGTTGTTTCACTACGATGGACTGGAGCACCGTCTCAGTAGATTTTGAACAGCAGGCAGACGGCAGTCTGACGCTTGGCTTTGACATGACCTGGGTGAGCGGTGGCTCATGCGTAATGTTTGACGACATACGTCTTTATAAGTTAAACGAAGAGGCGGGAGGCACGGAGAAGCCTACGGAACAGGATGTGGAGAGTCCTACCGAGGGTGTGGTGTCCTGTGATTTCGTCTCGGAGCCACAGATGAAGTCAGACCTGCTGCAGATGCTTGCCAATTTCTCAACCTACCTTAAGAATGACTTTCAGAATGAGGCAAACAACAGTGTGGGCGAGACCAACGGCGTGTTCAAGGGCGAAAGCACCGGTTACAGCAATGAGGCAGGTGTGCGCACCAATGCCGACCTCAGTATGATATGCGCTTTCCTGTCCAAATATGCTAAGAACAAGGTGACTCTGCCAGAGAATGTCACATGGAATGACATTGACACTATGGCAAGAAGAAGTTTGGTATATGCCTACAGTACCCACAAAGCCAACAACCTGAAGAAGTGTAAGGATAACAAGAACTGGGGTTCCACCTCAAAGACCGACTATGTATGGGAGTCATCGCTCTGGGCAATGAGCGTGGCCTACAGCGCTTTCTTCCAGTGGACAGACCTGAGCGATACACAGAAGACCTATATATACAAGCTCTTGAAGGCAGAGTGTAACTATGAGTTGGGACGTACCATCCCTACAGGATACTCTGGCGACACCAAGGCAGAGGAAAACGGCTGGGAGGCTGACATACTGGCTGCCACACTGGGCTTGTTCCCTAACGACGACCTGGCTGAGCAATGGTACAACCGCCTGCGTGAGTTTGCCATCAACAGCTATTCCCAGAAGGATGATGCAACCGACAATACCGTCATAGACCCTGCCTATGACAACAAGACCGTAGCCAACCTCTATAAGGGAAAGAACCTTTATGATGACTACACACTGCAGAACCATAACTACTTCCACACCTCTTACCAGAATGTGGTGATACAGGAGTTGGGTGAGGCTGCGCTGGCTCTCAAACTGTTCCAGCAGGGACTCTACGGAGAAGAGAAATGGGCCACCAATGCCTTGATGCACAATAACGACAAGGTTATGAACGAGGTGCTCTACTGGCTGGCGCTGGCAGACGGTGAGCTGGCTATGCCTAACGGTAATGACTGGAGCCTCTTCCTCTATGACCAGATAACCTCTTATTCCACAAACGCCTGCTTCCTGCGTGACCCTCGCGCCCTTATGCTGGAGAACCAAGCATATAAGATGATTAAGGCGCGTCAGACCACGACAAGTGACGGCTCATGGCTGTTGCGTGCCGATGTGGGTGCCCGCCGCATGGGTGTGGAGGCTCATCGCGTGATGATGACATGGCTGATGCACGAGGTGATGTCAACCGCTGACCTCACCGCTACAGACTGGAACGACTTCACCCGCCAGTACAGCGACGCAAAGGTGTTCGAGTCACAGAACGTAGTACGTGCAGCCTCTGACTCACGCTTCACTACCTTCTCATGGAGCACAGGACTGAGCAGCTATACCGGATATATCGCCGCCAACTCTGTTGACAAGAACAAGATAGTGGTGCCTTTCCGCGCCAACAATACAGGTAACATCCTCGGATGGTACGAGGTACAGGGTAAGAACACCAATGCCACTCCTGTAGTCTCTGGCATATATAACCTGATGGGCAACAGCTATGTGATGAACGGCGAGCTCAATACCAACGACGCTACGCTGAACAATCGCTTCGCCCTCTACTCTACACCGGGCAACGCCGTGGTATATATAGACTATGTACGCGCGAACGCCAACGCCACCATCACTGCCGAGAAGGGCGGACTGATGGCCATCAGCGTTGATGAACTGACAAAGACAAAGCGTACCCTCTATACTGCTGACGGTCACAGGCAGCTCAACGGTTCGTCATTCGCCTCAATGGAAGGTAACTGGGTAAATATGGATAACGCATTGGGCATAGTACGCTCAGGCGAGAAGCAGTTTGCCTTTGGCGACAGAGCCAACAATAACTCTGTGATGACCGCTAAGCTCTATTCCTCTTACAGCAACAGCAGCCGCTCTGTGAAGGCTAATGACGTGGTGGACCGCCGTGCCATCACCTATTACTCAAACCTTGATGCCACCTCTACGGAACAGCTGGCAGCATTCAACCAGCAACTGACCACCCCTGACGGTTGGAACGGTGTCATTGTCTTTGACCCTGACAGCACAGGATATCTGTTGCTCAGTAACTTTGCCAGTGACCGTCCATGTCAGTTGGAGAACATACAGACACCTCTCGGACGCCCTGTGTTCAAAGGCAGCGATACCAACGCAAAGGCAGGCAGCGGAAACTTCCTTGCGGAGGAGAACCACAGCATAGTCAATACGCTGAAGTTCTTTGTGACCAATGACGGTCTGCGCGCATTCCAGGATGCTGATAATCCTGACGTGGCATACTTTGAGAGTATGTTAGACTGCGAGTGTGAGTTCTTTATCAAGGCTGTCACAACTAAAGGCATCGTGGAGGAGTCTGTAAAGACCACGGGCAGTTTCATTGCCAGGATTGTGGGCGGCGACCTTGTGATAGAGACCGACGCCATATTGCCAGAGTTTCAGAAGGAAGACCTCACGGAAGGATATCATGACCTCACGGCAGAGAAGCTGGTGAACCCCTCTTTCGAGGAGGATGAGACTTACGGAAAGGCTGACGGCAACGCTACCAGCGATGCAGGCACCTTCAATCCCTGCTATGTCAATACCGTGAGCGCCACGAACAGCAAATGGCCTAACATCCTGCCAGTAAAGGGTTGGACCGCCGGCAACCAACTCAGCGGTGGCTCTAACTACTGTCGTATGTACTCTATGCCTTACAGCACCACTCAGTACTGTGTGAGTCCTAAGGCTGTGGGCAACTACACAGACCGTTGCGGCCGTCCTCTGTTTGACGGGGAGTGTGGAGCACGTACACTCACCGTCCTTAACTCTTGGGACTCAGGCGCTAACGCCGTTACTCAGTCAGTGACACTCCCGGAGGGTAAATATCGTGTGCTGATGAACGCACGTTACATCTGTCCTAATGAGACATCAAACAATGGCAAGGTGATAACCACCAGTGGCAATAATACCAATACCTCGCTCACCGGTGTCAAGATAGGTGCGACAACAGACTACCGCTATCCTTCAGAGAGTGGAAGCTGGCAGCAGATGTGCTATGACTTTGAATTGACAGGAGAAACCGTTGTCACACTCTCACTGGGTGTCAGGACATCTGCCAGTGCAGGTGCTGCCAACAACACCTTGCTCTATGTGGATAACGTAAGACTGCTGGCAAGTGATGACAATGCCACCGGCATACAAGAGGTAAGCTTGACATCTGCAGAGCCAACAACAGTCTTTGACCTGCAGGGCCGCCGTGTAAACCCATCCATGGTTCGCCGCGGTATATATATACAGAACGGCAAGAAGGTTCTCTATTAAAACAGCAGAGAATACAAGACAATAATAAAAGAAGGTTATGCCAACGCATAACCTTCTTTTATTGTGTTCAGGGGAAGGAAGTGGATTAATATTTTATTTATATATACAACGGAAATCTATTTATTTTTCGTAACTTTGCAACGGAAGTTGCGAAGTTACTACGTCTCGGCAAAAAAAACAAATAGATTGATTTTGTTCTGCTCTCTACTTTTCGTAACTTTGTAAGAATTCGCAGGATTTCTTTGTATAAAGGCAGTTGGGGAGATTGAGGATTTTCTGAGTTACGGATAAGAGGCCGTACTATTTTTGCGAATATCAAGGTTGTAGGGAATGATGAGGTTGTTGCAGTCGAAATGGTGTAACTCGTTGATATTGCGTCTATTTGCAGTCATTTGCGCTTATGATATTCTTTCGGATTGGAAAGAATGTTGAGTCTGTTCCATTACCTAAGTGTTACCTTGGTTACTACGTTTGGTAACTGGTAACACTTGGTAAAAACATGGAAGTCTGTACAAGATTTCCAACGACTCGGAAAAACATACATATTCTGGCATATTTTGCACGACAAGGGACGCTTTGAGAATGTATAACTTTGCACCCAAAAACTCAGAAGCGTATGAAAGTAAGCAAATTCAAGGTGCTGCTCTACCTCAAAAAGAGCAATCTGGATAAACAGGGAAAGCACCTATTATGGGACGCATTACCCTCAATCACTCGAACTTGTTCGCTTGCCAGAGCAAGAACTCAATGGCACTTGTATGTAAGTTGGAGAAGTACATGATGCAGTTGGTACAGATAATGAGCAAAGTGACGGAGCTGACAAATGAGTATAAAGAACGTGTAAATAGCAAGAAAATTGAAGATAAAAGCAATTTTTCTACTCAATATCACTAGAATTTTGCTCAGACAACACTGAACTTGTGAAATTTTGTGTATATTTGTAGCCAAATTATTAGAATACAAATGGAGCGTAAAAGAATTAACCGCCTGAAGGTGGTACTTGCAGAGAAGGGAATGACTAACAAACAATTGTCGGAAATCCTTGATAAAGATCCTGCTGTCATATCAAAATGGGTGACTAATGCCGCCCAGCCAAATGTTGAAATGTTCATCCAGTTATCTAAAATATTGGGTGTGAGTGTAGATGATCTACTATGGACAGCCGAGTAGAGCAGCGTATATGACAAAAGAAATTTGAAGAATCCAAATTATAAGTGAATATACAATGGCAAAAAAGAAGCAAAAGAAAGAAGCTTTATCTGTAGGAAGATTAATAAATGAAGTCCTTGTAGACCAACTTGGAATTCCATTTCGTAATATTGTCAATGATTCCACGTTTTCGTCATATACAGGTTCCCAAAGGCCGGATATAATGATTTCAAATATAGAATATACAGGAAGCAATGATACGGACTATATAAAAAACCTTCTATGCTATGTTGAAGCAAAAGATACAACATGCATTGTTGGTGATAGAGAATGGCAAGATGCATTTTCTCAAGGTTTAACCAAAGCACCAAAATTAGGAATTCCATTCTTTGGAGTCACAAACTGTCGTACCACTTATTTTTATAATGTAGAGAATGGAGAAAGATTAAAACTTAACGGTAATTTAATTTCCGAATTTCAAACCCTTGACGTTTTTCGCATTATCCGTAAAAAACTAAAAGGCAATCCCTCTCTTACAAATATAAAAATGGGAGTAGATTCCTTATCGTCTGTTTCTGAGGCTGTTTTTAATGGTAAACTATGGGTATTGAAAGAAGAATATAGAGAAATTGACTTCGCTAATAACACCCAGAAAATAGATTTTACCATTGGGTTGATAGCATTGGAATATTATGAAGAAAAAGCGGAAATTGATGGAACAAAAGATTGGTCACTCCAGTATTGGTCAGATGGAAAGCAGTATGTATCATATGCGGAAGATAAAGCTAAAGCCAATAATTTGAAAACATTATTAGTTTCGTACATTAATCGTCTTATATCCGACGATTCTGATTTTAAGGAATTTTCTCTGCTTCTATTAACAGTTAAGAATCTTATAGATGGACAAAATGCTATAGTTTCCCCTTTGCAATTGCAATCAATATATCCTATTATCGACTCTATGAAGCCTATGCATGGAACAGGTTTTGATTTGTTCGGTGCAGTTTATGAGAACTTTGCTAATTCAAAGGAAAAGAAGGATTTTGGAGAGTATTTTACCAGAAGACATTATGCCCATGTGTTAGCTGAATTATTGTTGAAAGATGAAGATCTATTTAGAGAAATAAAAATAATAGACCCGAGTTGTGGAACAGGCGGGATGTTAACGGAAAGTTTCAAAGTATTGAAAACGAACTACGAGGATTCTGGGACTTTTAATGAGAATGCACAGGAATATTTAAGTAAGAGTTGTTTTTATGGTATTGACATAAGAAGTGAAAACATTTCCAGAACGCGTCTTAATATGTTTTTAGTAGGAGATGGACATACAAATATGTTTGCAGACAATTCTCTTAAGCCAGAAAAGCCTAAAGGGATCCAATATCTTGAAAATGGGCAATACGATTATGTAATAACAAATCCTCCTTATGGGGCAGGAACAATTTTGGCTGCTACGGATGTGTTAAAATCATGCAGAATGGAGGTGGCTTTCTTGTATAAGGTTATTGATTTATTGAAAATAAACGGAAAAGCTTGCATAATAACACCAGATGGAATATTGGAAAATCCATCATTCAAAAGACTTAGAGAAGAATTAATGATGGTTTGTAAGATTGAGTCCATCGTTTCTCTCCCCAAATTTGCATTTGCTCCTTATACAAAAGAAAAGACATATGCGCTTTTTTTGCAGAAGAAACACGAAAGAAACTACAATGCTACGAACAAAGCATCTAATTCTTCCAGTCGTTCTACTGGTAAGTTTCAGACAGAACCTATTTGGATGTATATAATAGACAATGATGGTTTTGCTAATTCAGACAAACGATTTCCTACACGTTTACGAGGAGAAGATCAAAAATGGCTCCACGATGAAGTTTCTGGTTACTCAGACAATGAAGGTTCAGAGCAAAAAAGTATTCTTGTTCAACGCTGGAAATCTTTTGATGACAAACTGTCTAATGGAATCGAATGGATGACAGAAAAAGGTGTTTGTATTAAGCAGAGAAAGGGTGGTTTTATCAAAATAAACACTATCAAAACAGATGGGTATCTTACTCTTCTACCAGAAAAGTATTTGCGACCTTTTGAGCCACATTATGTCAATGAAGAAGAATTTGATAGGGAATTAAAAGAAATAGAGGAATCTGCTAAGGAATTATTATCATATCCAAATCAGTCTACAATTATGGGGTCCCCCAAATATCAAGCAAAAGATGTTAGGATAGATAGCATTATAAATTATATAAGCGGTAATTCTGGTCTTACAGAAGAGTTTTTATACAATAACATAAGATTACAGGGAGAACGATATAAAATCTTATCAAGTGCGACCCAAGAAGAAAATATGTTAGGAGAGATTCCTGCATGCAAGATAGAAGGTAGAGAACTTAAAGTTTTTTCTGATGACAAAGAAGGACTCTTAGTCATTAGAAAAGGAAAAGCGGGAAAAACAATGTATCTCCATCCAGGGAAATACACATTAAATGATGATGCGTATATTCTTTATGTAAAAGATGATTGCCCTTATAAAATTCACCTAAAGTGGCTATCAATTCAATACAAGGAGGATTTTTTATCTTATGCCTCATCTTCTGCAAATGGAACTTGGAACATGACGGGGTTCTTTAAGAATGTAATCATAGATATTCCTGATTATGAAGAGCAACTGAAGATAGTTCAGCTATATGAAACGTACATGAGGCCTTCGGCTCGTCAAAGGGAATGAAAAGTGATGA
>CAMEWL010000065.1:0-8777 GCA_945941025.1 uncultured Prevotellaceae bacterium | reverse complement strand
CTTCTCATAATAGGAATTGTCCTCACCACGGTAAATAATAGATTCCTTCTTGTCTTTTTTTATTTTGCCCTCTTTTACGAGACACGCTTTCTCTGCCCTGATCTTTTCAAGTAGGACAGATGCTGGCTCATCGTTTGGGTCTTGTGGTACCAGTTTACCTTGTATAGCCCATTGCAATATGCTGTTTTTAAGTTGCTTTCCTGTCATAATTAGAAATATTTACGTCCGCTTCCTTCACAATCGGGACACTCCTTTGTAACTTTACCTTCTCCTTCACATTCTTTACAGTGCAATTTTCCATTACCATTGCAATTGTCACATTCTAACACGCCATTTCCATTACAGTAATTACAGGACTCATATCCCCTTCCATTGCATGTGAAGCATTCGCTTTGTCCTGTTCCTTTGCAAAAAATACAGTCAAACCCGCTATCACTGTATCCTGAACCTGAACAATGAATGCACCTTCCGTGTCTTCCTGTTCCATTGCACCAATCACAATACATTCTTCCTCTGCCATAGCATTCTTCGCAATATACTTTGCCACTGCCACTACACTCTTTGCACTTGAAATAGCCGTAGCCATTACACTCATCACAGTCAACTTGAACTTCTCCTTCTCCATCACAATTGTCACATTGCATGAATTTAGGAACAGATTTACAAGAAACTAATAGAAGTAAGAAACAAATAAATAAATAGTGCCTCATTTCTCAGAATTTATTTTGTTAAATATATTGTATTTAAATTGCGTTTGCTGTGAATCTCGTTGTTATTCAGCAGAGTCTAAGGAAGCTTGATTTTATTCGACTGCTCATCAAATTCCTCTATCCATTCTCTCATCTTTGCTTGAAGCAGGTTTTTCTCTGGAATACATAATTCGTATGATGTGGCATATACATTGGCGTCTTCAGGCAAGGTCAATTCCACAAGGGCATCATCTTTGTCTTTACACAGTAGAATACCAATCGTAGGCTTTTCAAAAGCCTCTTTGACATGTCGGTCATAGTAGTTGACATACATTTGCATCTGACCGAGGTCTTGGTGTGATAGGTCACCAGCCTTTAAATCCACGAGAACATAGCATTGAAGCAGACGGTTATATAGCACCAAGTCCACATAGAAGTGCTTCTCGTTGAACGTGAACTTCTTCTGCCTTGCCTCAAACAAGAAGCCCTTTCCCATTTCAAGCAGGAAATCCTGCAGTTTGGTGATAATTGCCGATTCCAAACTTGATTCGCTGAAACTGCTATCACGATGTAGTCCAAGGAACTCTAACGTAAGAGGGTCTTTTATGATATCTTTAGGCTTTTCTATCGTTTGTCCTTCTTGCGACAGGCGCATGACTTCCTCTTTATCACGACTCAGTGCCAGACGCTCATAAAGGCTTGCCCCATATTCGCGTTTTAATTGTCGTACACTCCAGTCTCGTTTGTGACACTCAATCTCGTAGAAACGACGTTCCTTCTCATCCTTAATGCGCATAAGCACCAGATAATGAGACCAAGAGAGGGTGAATTGGTGAGCTCTGTTTGCTACACCCAATTGAATTTCTTCTGCACCGCAGACTAATTCTGGGGAATTGGGTAAACACTGTTTATCTTTTTTTTCTATAATAGGGTCCACATTGTAGACCACTTTTTGATTTTGATGTCCGTCCAATTGGGTCCACACTGTGGACCCAATCATTTCCTCTCTGTATGTCAGATAGAAAAATCGGCATTTTTTCAGGGTCTCAACCGACCAACCTTGTCCGTATTTATTTGTCAAACGTGCCGATAGATTCTTCAAGATAGCTTGGCCATATTGAGCCCGTTGCTCACCTTGTTGCTCATCCTCAACAATATATTGCCCGACACCATAATAGGTGTAAACCATTGTTGTGTCAATGGTAGTCTTAACCCTCTTGTGGGCAATGTCTATCAGAGCGGATATACGCTCAAACAGAGCCTCTTCCCTTAATCGTATGTCATTCATGCTTCATCAGGTTTGATGTCAATCCCCAAGATGCGCTGAATCTCAGAAAGTGTCTTGTCTATCTCATGGTCAAGAGCAGCGCGTTTCTTGTAATAGTCTGCAAGCAGTTCTGCAGGAGGTAGTATTTCTTCTTCGTCCTTTGGGAACTTGCATTGGTCGAAGTTACAATCCATGTCAAGAAGCTGTTGTGCGGTAAAGCAACGTGATTTCTCATCGTTGTTCTCTTCATCCACAATCTCTTGCCGGTTATTCCACCAGTCAATGATTGGTTGGCAGTGCTCAGCTCGCATTGGCTTTGTCTTAGAAAAATGCTTATAGCCCTCCGGCATGTCAAGGCGATAGAACCATGTTTCTTTCGTGCTGAGGCCTTCTTCTGCGCCTTCTGCCTTTTCATTGTTGAAGAAAAGGACGTTAGTGGCTATGCTTGTATATGGTGCGAAGATGCTGCCAGGCAGTCGGATGATGGTGTGAAGGTTAAACTCACGTAACATTTTCTGTTTGATAGCCAGCTTTGCATTGTCTGTGCCAAACAGGAAACCGTCTGGCAAGATTACCGCTGCACGGCCTTTTTCAGCAAGACGATACATAATAAGCACCATAAAGAGGTCTGCAGTCTCGCTTGAACTCAAATCGGACGGGAAGTGTTGCTTGATGTCGTTCTTCTCACTGCCTCCGTATGGTGGATTCATTAATACTACATCGAACTTGTCTTCATCCGTATAATTAAGTACATCCTTCGTCAGGGAATTGTCGTGCATCACCTTTGGAGAATCAATGTCATGCAGGAGCATATTCGTGACACACAACATGTAAGGGAATTGCTTCTTCTCTATTCCATAGATTGATTTTGCATATTCCTCCTTGTCTTCTGCCGTCTGCACCTTCTTATCAAGGGCTTTCAGCCAGCTTGTTATGAAACCGCCAGTACCACAAGCAAAGTCTGCCATCTTCTCACCAACCTTAGGGTTGATGATTTCAGCCATAAAGTCAGTCAGGGCACGTGGCGTATAGAACTCACCTGCTGAACCTGCCGACTGCATCTCCTTCAGGATGGATTCGTATATCTCACCAAAAGCATGACTTTCCTCATAATCGCCGAGGTCAAGCTGGTCAATGACATTGATAACCTGGCGAAGCAACACGCCGTCCTTCATATACTGGTTTGCGTCCTCAAAGGTAGTACGAACAATGGCACTCCGCATTGGAGTATTGGGAGTTACTTCAAGACCTTTCAGTGTCGGAAACAGGGTGTCATTGACAAATCTCAACAGTTTATCAGCAGTTAGTGCTTCTCCGTCGCCATTATCTTTTGCCCAGTTGCGCCATCGACAATTCTCAGGAATAAAGGAAGTGTATCCATCCTCATTAAACTCCCAATCATTTTCCTTCTCATCATATACTTTTAAGAACAACATCCATGCGATTTGCTCGATACGTTGGGCATCGCCGTTGATACCAGCATCGTTGCGCATGATGTTTCGGATGCTCTTTACAAAATTGTTAAGTGCCATATATGTGGTTATGCTATGTTATTATAAATTAATTCTTCAAGTTCCTTTACTGCCGAGAAATATTGTTGGTTTCCGCCGAAGAATTTTGCTATGTTTGCAGGTGAACCCATCTGACGGAACGGATCAAGGCGTAAGACAGTCCTGTTCTCCAATTGAGTAATGCCATCATTAGCATATTTCTCTAACAGTGCCTCAAGTACCTTTCGGGCTTTTTCTCCATATTTATTGAATATGTCACGTTTCTTTACATTCTCTGCACGTTCGCGACGGGTTAACGGTTTCTTTCCGTAGGCTATATGGCAAATGAAATCGAAGTCATCAACATCTTCCATGTCCTTGTCTTGCTTCAAGGCTTGAAGGTCTATGCCATTCTCAAGCAGCAGGTCAGTAATCTCTGTTTTCTTATCTGCTGCATTCCAGTGTTGAATGAAGTCATCGAGGTTGGCATAGGTGTCGTTGATGTTCTTACGTGTGTAGTCCGTTATGCTTTCCGTACGCAGGAGTTTTCCGTTGGTGTCATATACAGATACTACTTTGTTTATTACTTCTACGGTGCAACCGTCCTTGTTGACTATCGGTTTCTCTGCCGACCAATTGCCTTCTGGGTCATCATCGGAAACAGGAGGATAAGGTTTCGGCGGAACATCATGGCCTTGCTGTCCGTATCCCTCATGTACTTCTATCGGACCGTTCCAGTCTGGGTCAGCAAAAAGGCGGGTGACATTACGAAAATCAATTATGGTAAAATGGGTTTTGCCTTCCTTTTCCCTTATTCTGGTACCTCGACCTATGATTTGCTTGAACTCTGTCATGGAGTTGATGCGCTGGTCAAGCACTATGAGTTTGACCATCTTGCAATCCACGCCTGTTGACAACAGTTTGCTTGTCGTGGCGATTACAGGATATTTTGAGGCAACAGATATGAAATAGTCCAATTTAGATTGACCGTAAGGGTCGCTGCCAGTAATACGGACAACATAGTCTGGATTCTTTTTGCACATGTCGGAATTCTCATTTGTAAGTGCTGTGCGCATACGATCAGCGTGGTCCTCATCAGCACAGAATACTATGGTCTTTGCCATCCTGTCTGTGCTTTTCATATATTGTGTTATCTCATGTGCAACTTCACGGATACGGTCTTCTATAATGATGTTATAGTCGTAGTCAGAGTTGTTGTATATACGGTCTTCTATCAAGTTGCCGTTTATGTCTCTTTGACCTTTTGAGGGGCGCCATTCATCTCCGATGTTCGTCGTGACGTTTATGACTTTGAAAGGGGCGAGGAAACCATCTTCAATTCCCTCCTTTAGACTGTAGGTGTAAATAGGTTCTCCAAAATAAGTTATGCTCGATTGATATTTAGTCTCTTTGGGAGTGGCCGTCATACCTAATTGGATGGAATCGGTGAAGTATTCCAGTATTTCACGCCAATTGCTGTCATCTTTTGCACTGCCTCTGTGACACTCGTCTACAATAACCATATCAAAGAACTCTGGCTTAAATAGTTCCTTGTAGTTCTGCTTGCTGTCTTGACCGATGAGTTGTTGATAGAGGGCAAAGTACACTTCGTATGCAGTGATTCCGCTTCCTAAGTCTTGTTGGTAGCTTACTTTATGTATGGTTTTGTTGAGTGGCTTGAAATCTTGTTGTATAGATTGGTCAACCAATACATTTCTGTCTGCCAGATATAATACTTTCTTTACCAGGCCGGCCTTCAAAAGACGATAGACAATTTGGAAAGCGGTGTATGTCTTGCCTGTTCCTGTAGCCATGACAAGTAGAAGACGTTTCTTCCCTTGTGCTACGGCATTTACGGTACGGTTTATTGCATTTCGCTGATAGTACCGAGGTGGGAAAATGTCCTGGCCAGAGCAGTATGGTTGGGAAATAATGGTTTTCTCTTTATCGCTCAGACCATTGCCGTCGTTGCTTTCGGAAATGAATCTTGAATACAGTTCCTGTTTAGTCGGGAAGTCATTCATGGAGAAAGAGCGTTCTTTCCCTGTAAGGAAATCGTACTCTTGAAATCCTTGGCCATTGGAACTGAATGCAAACGGAACGTCCATCATTTGCGCATATTCTTTGGCTTGCTGCATACCAAAACTCACAGAGTGGTTAGCATCTTTTGCCTCGACTATGGCGATAGGTGTGGCATGGTTATAATACAGCACATAGTCTGCGAACTTTGGCTTCTCACGTGCAACAAGGTTTCCTTTAAGGTTAATCTTACCATCTGTAAGCTTAACCTTGGTTTCCATCGTTATGTCTTCTTTCTTCCAGCCTTTTTGCTCAATACTGGGAGTAATGTAGCGGAATTTTATATCTTCCTCAGACAGTGCATATATATTATCCATAAGCAACTTCCGGTAAGTGTATATTATAGGAATATGACACAAAGATAATCAATTTCTCTCAAAAAGTGAAGTTCTATTCGTCAAATAAGGTAAAGACTGCGTATTTTATCTCATTTTTGCAGCAAAACGATATCTTTACGTCCTTTTTCTTCTGCTTTTTTGTTGCTTGTTGGTGATAAAACTTTTTTGATTTCTGCTCCGTAGGAGCATGGGAAGAGAGTGCGATAAGTCTAAATAAATTGTGAAAACCGTTAGGGGCTATAGTCCGCGAGCCTTGTATATGCGTTCCTTGGCATCGTTAATCTCCTGGAACTTACGCTTCGCCGCCTCCTTCACGTCATTGCCCAACGTAGCCACACGGTCGGGATGATACTGCAGCGCCATCTTACGGTAAGCCCTGCGCACCTCGTCGTCGGTGGCAGTGGACGGTATGCCGAGAACCTTGTAGGCATCCTCCAAAGTGGTGCCGCCGAGAGAGAACAGCTGGTCCACGGCCTTTACGTCAAGTCCCAGCGCCAATGCTATGTCGCGCATCGCCTCCGTCTCCCTATTGTCCACATGACCGTCGGCCTTCACTACGGACGCAAGGAAAGACAGCAGCTGCAACCGCTGCTCCGGTTGCATGGCAGAGGCTACCACATAGCATGATCTCATCACCCTGCTGCGCCATGCCGACGAACTCATGCGCTTGCGCTCCTCAAAGATGGTGAGCATACGCTTGTTACATGCGTCGGCGGTGCGACTGTCGAAGTTCTGACGCAGGAAGGTGCGCATCACCTCCATCTCAGAGTGCATGATGCGGTCGTCAATGGCAATGACGTATGCCGAAATCTCAAGCAGACTGTTCAGGAACAGGGTGCGTGGATTGTCGCTGGCATGCATGGTGTTACGGTTGTTGCGGCTGGAGTAATAGCTGCCGCTGTCGGCAGCGCCATACGTGTTGCCGTATGAGGAAAACCGCTGCGTATCGCCGTCGTGAGAGAATGTTGACTGCAGGAAAGAACCGATGAACCATCCTATTGCGGCGCCGATAAAGCCGCCGAAGTATAAACCTATAAGTGCTCCTACTAACTTCAGTATCATAATAAATTTTGTATCAAACAGATAGCAAAGGTACGTTTTTATTTCTGTATATACAAATAATAATGGAAAAATTTGGTCATATCAAAAAAAATACCTACCTTTGCATCCGCAAATTGCGTAAAAGCGTCCAACGTGATTGCGCAGGCTGCATAAACCATTTATTATTAACATTTTAAACTAAAAAGACAAAGCAATGATTATTGTACCTGTTAAAGATGGCGAGAACATTGAGCGCGCCCTGAAGAAGTTCAAGAGAAAGTTTGAGAAGACTGGTGTCGTTAAGGAACTCCGTACACGTCAGCAGTTCAACAAGCCTTCTGTACTCAAGCGCCTCAAGATGGAGCACGCTGTCTATGTGCAGAAGTTGCGTCAGGCCGAGGAGGACTAAAAAAAGACGTGAAAAAATTTGGCGGTCTGAATAAAATTGCGTAAATTCGCAATATGATAGCCGATGACTTTCTCAGATACATGGAGGCAGAGCGCGAGGCGTCGCCATTGACGGTAAAGACATACCGCGATGCCATAGACGACTATCTTATTTTTCTGGGGAAGCTCGAAGGTGATATCAAACTCGAATGTGCCGACAGCGACGTGGTGCGCGACTGGGTGGAGGATATGATGGAACGGGGCTACAAAGCTACTAACACCTGTAAGAAACTCAGTGCAGTGAAGTCACTTTACAAATACGCACTGCGCAAAGGTATTATAACACATGACCCTGCACACAGCATAAGTGGTCCGAAGAAACAGAAGGTGCTGCCGGTGTTCCTTAAGGACAATGAGGCGGAAGAACTGTTTGACGGAATAGAGTGGGACAACGATGATATAATAGATGTACGTGCGCGAACATTATTATTACTACTCTATACCACGGGCATAAGAAGGGCGGAACTGATATCTCTGAGGGATCAGGATGTGAATACTGTGACGCATGAGATAAAGGTGACGGGAAAAAGACGCAAACAGCGTATAATACCCATCGGCGAAGAGATGCTGGCAGAACTGGAGCACTACCGCAAGGTGCGCGATGAACAGCTGCCGGTTGTAGAGGGTGAGGAGGCGCTCCTCCGGAATGACAAGGGCGGGGCGATGAGCGAGATGCAAGTGTACGGCATCGTCAGGCATTACCTCTCGATGGTGACGACACAGAAGAAACGCTCCCCTCACGTGCTGAGGCACTCCTTCGCTACGACGATGCTTAACCACGATGCTACGCTCAACAGCGTGCAGAAGCTGTTAGGTCACGAGAGTCTGAACACGACTCAGATATACACTCACGTGACATTTGAGGAACTGAAACGAACATACGCAAACGCACACCCACGTGAACAACAATGAGTGGGCTAATTTAGTAACCATTAAAAAACATAATGCTATGGAAGTAAAAATTCAGGCCGTACATTTCGACGCAACAGAGAAATTACAAGAGTTCGCTACAAAGAAAGTAGAGAAGCTCGCCAAGTCTTACGAAGATATACAGAAAGTAGAGGTGCAACTAAAAGTTGTCAAGCCACAGACTGCGCTTAACAAGCAGACAAGCATCACGGTGGCTATACCTGGAAGCGGCTCGCAGTTCGTAGAGAAAACCTGCGACACATTTGAGGAAGGAATAGACCTCTGTGTGGATGCCTTGAAGGTAAAATTGACAAAATTGAAAGAAAAAACAAGAAATTATTAAAAAAACTTGCCTAAAAGTTTGGCAGTTTCAAAAATTATGCGTACCTTTGCACCCGAAATCAAATCAATGATGCGCTTACACGGTTAAGACATCGCGTGATGGTTTCGATGCTTAGAAGAGATGCCTCTTTAGCTCAGTTGGCCAGAGCACGTGATTTGTAATCTCGGGGTCGTT
>CAMEWL010000064.1:0-8831 GCA_945941025.1 uncultured Prevotellaceae bacterium | reverse complement strand
TCGCTTTAGCGATTTTGCGAGTGCAATGTATCGCACGAAGCAAGAAATGAGTGTCAGCAAAGCTGGCTCATGGTCGCTTTAGCGATTTTGCGAGTGCAAAGTTACAAAGAATTATTGAATTACGAAAGAAAAACAAAAAAAAGTGCGAAATAATTTGCATAATACATAAAAAAGACGTACCTTTGCACTCGCAAATGAGAAATCAGTTGTAAATGGAGACTGGTGCGTTGGATGAACGGTTTAGTCTCTGGTCTGCAAAACCAGCTAAGGCGGTTCGACTCCGCCACGCACCTCAAACAAAAAGCGAACATCATTATGATGCTCGCTTTTTTTATTTGTTATATGTATGTGGTTAAAGCTCTACGTTTGATATGTCAACAAGCTGATTGACGATGGCATAGATGGTAAGACCTGCCGTAGAGTGTATCTGTAGTTTACGTGCAATGTTGCGGCGATGTGTGATGACAGTGTTAGGTGCGATAAACAGTTTCTCGGCAATCTCTTTGTTTGTGAGTCCCTGCACCACTCCTATCACAACGTCTTTCTCACGGTCAGAGAGAGTCTCCGTGTTCTCTGTAGAACCGATGAAGTTGGAGATTTTCAGTGATACGTCATTGTTGTTCTGCTGTTTCTCCAGAAGCTTTATCGTAGGCTCAAATATCTGCTCCTCCACGTTGGCGTGCAGTTTGAGCCATTCCTCGAGATTGTATATGTCATAAAGAGTGGCCGTCAGCATATTGTTTCGCATCGGGTCTGACGGCAGGTATTTGATAATGATGCTTTTCAGCTCTTTCAGTTTCTCGTTGGTCTGTCCGTGGTGTTTGGAGAATGTCTCAATGTTATATCCCTCCTTGTGCTCGCCATTGAGAAGCGCCTCGACGTAAGGGAATAGAGTCTGTTCCTCAAACTTCATGTGGTGAATGATGAAGCGTGCATACTCATCGTATATCTTAAGTATCAGCCTGCCGAGGTTGTCGCCTTCGTCGAGTGCCTCTGTAAGCTCACGACGGATGAAAGGCAGTTGGAAGTCTATATAATAGTGGTGTGAGGCCTTCAGATATTGCAGAAGTGTGGGTACGCTCAGCTTATCTAAATCCTCTGATGAGAAGTAATCATTGATTGTGAGATTTACTACAGCGAGGAAGGTAAGGGTGTCCACATTCTGCTCCTGACATACTTCCTGTACGGTTTTGTTACCAAAGCCAAGGCTTATGCCAAATGCGCCAAGGCTCTGTAAGATACTGTAGTTGTCGCGAATCAATGACAACATCTTGTCGCTTGACTCATACATCTTCATCTTCTTCATAGGTAAAATATCAGCAGAACTTATAGTGGAAACAAATATATTGCAATAATGTTGTAATATGCAAAGTTATTCATTTCCCCAAAAATACACAATACTCACAAATGAGTATTTTGTTGTCCCTGCTATTCTGCCATGATTTTCTTCAAGCGGGCGAATTTCAACAGTAACTGTTTAGTGCCTGCATTCTTGAACTCTACTGTGGCTTTCGCACTGCCTCCGTTGCCGTCTAATGCAGTGATGACGCCTAATCCGAAGCGGTCGTGTGATACCTTGTCTCCGATGGAGAAGTCAAGGTTTACTGCCGTTGCTATCGGACTGTGTGATGCTATTCTGGATGTGGGGGTAAACCGTGGTTGTGGCATTGGTGATGCTGCGGGACGTGGTTGCGGCCTGTGCATAGGTGCAGCCCTTCTGTATGCTGGCATTACGTTATCCCCATTTATGTGTATCAGGTGTGGGTCGATGTCGCGCAGGAAACGACTTGGTGTGTCCCATTCCATCTTGCCATACCTGTAGCGCATCTTGGCGTATGTCAGATGACAGTAGCGCTCCGCACGTGTTATGGCAACATATAGCAGACGACGCTCCTCCTCCAATTCGCGTATGCTGCCTTGGGAGAGGGGAGAGGGGAAGATGTTCTCCTCCATACCCACCACATAGACATAGGGGAACTCCAGTCCCTTTGCGCTGTGTATGGTCATCAGCGTTACCTTTGGCATGTCGTCGCTCTCATCATCGCGGTCGCTGAGCAGTGATACCTCTTGCAGGAAATCTGTAAGGGTAATGGGAGTGTCCTGCTCTCGTCCAGTCTCAACAAACTCTTGCATGGACGCAAGAAACTCCTCCAGGTGCTCCTGACGTGACAACTGCTCAGGGTCAGTACCAGAATAGATGTCCTTTGATATGCCAGTCTCCCTGATTATTTCTTTGCCTAATACATAGGCGTCATCGGTGTCAAGCTTTTCTGTGAAACCTTCAATCTGCCTGTAAAAAGCCTGCAACTTGTTAAGGGCGCCACGTGTCAGCGGAAGTGGAATATGATCCATCTGCTCCAATACCTGCCACATGCTGATATTGTACTCGCGGGCAGCGTCACGCACTTTCTGTATGGTTGTCGTTCCGATGCCGCGTGTGGGGTAGTTGATAATCCTTGCAAGAGCCTCGTCGTCATAGTTGTTGACTATCAAGCGGAAATAGGCTACGATATCTTTTATCTCCTTGCGTTGATAGAAGCTCATGCCACCATAGATGCGGTAGGGGATAGCAGACTTCAGGAACTGCTCCTCAAACGTGCGGCTTTGGAAATTTGTGCGATATAGTATTGCAAAATCAGAGTATGAGGCTTTGTCTGTCCTCATACGCTCCTTGATGTCTTTGCTGATAAAGAGAGCCTCCTCGCGGTCGCTGGTCAGCTCTGTCAGTTCTATGGGTTCGCCGGCATCTCCCATACTATATACTTCTTTATGTATCTGCCGCTCGTTTTTGTGTATCAGGCTGTTGGCAGCCTTCACGATACTGTGTGTAGAGCGGTAGTTCTGCTCCAGTTTGAAGAGTCGTGAGCCTTTATACTGATTTTGGAAGTTCAGGATGTTGTCGATATTTGCACCTCTGAAACCGTATATGCTCTGTGCGTCGTCACCCACTGCACATACGTTGTTGTGTATGGATGACATAAGGCATATTATCTCCTGTTGTGCTTTGTTTGTGTCCTGATACTCGTCAATGAGGATATACCTATATACATTGCTGTATTTCAGTTTCACCTCCTCGTGGTCTTTCAGCAGTATCCACATATTGAGCAACAGGTCGTCAAAGTCCATGGCATTGCCCAACTTTAACCGCCGTGCGTACTCCTTATATATATTATAAATATGTGGCTTGCCGTCTGAGGCATCACTGTTGCGGGCTATGTGGTTCTCGCTGTATGCGTCAGCGGTTATCAGGTTGTTCTTAGCGTTTGATATGCGACAGTGGACATCGGCAGGCTTGTAAGTCTTGTCATCCAAGCCCATCTCCTTGATGATGACTTTCAGTAAAGCCCTTGAGTCAGCCTCGTCATATATGGTGTAATTGCTATTGTAACCTATATTGTTAGCCTCTTGACGCAAGATGGATGCAAAGACAGAGTGGAAGGTACCCATGCGCAGGTAGCGTGCATGGCTGTCGCCTACAAGTTTCGCTATGCGTTCTTTCATCTCCTTCGCTGCCTTGTTGGTAAAGGTGAGAGCCATAATCTCCCATGGCTTTACGTCCAAGGTTAACAGGTATGCTATCTTATATGTCAAGACGCGTGTCTTACCAGAGCCTGCTCCCGCAATGACTAAGGATGGGCCGTCAATGTGTGTCACGGCATTGCGCTGTGACTCGTTAAGGTCGTTAAGGAAGTCGGGCTGTGTCATTTGTCTGTGTTTTGTTCTTTCTTCCAGTTGACGAATTTAATGTCATGGCTTATGCGCCTTTGGCGTTTCAGCATATAGTCAGAAGGATGTTGGCTTGAGAACTTGCGTGGGTTAGGCAGCGTCACCGCTATCAGTGCACAATCACGTCGTGTCAGGTCTTTCGGCGATTTGTCAAAGTGATACTTTGCCACGGCAGCCACTCCGTAGATGCCGTCGCCCATCTCTATGGAGTTTAGATATACTTCCATAATGCGCTCCTTACCCCATATAAACTCTATCAGTACAGTGAAATACATCTCCAGGCCTTTGCGCAGCCATGAGCGTCCCGGCCACAGGAATACGTTCTTGGCAGTCTGCTGGCTTATGGTGCTTGCGCCGTGTTTTGTCTTTGAGTGCATGTTGTGCTTCGCTGCAGACTGTATAGCCTCAAAGTCAAAACCGTGATGCTTCATATAGCGTGAGTCCTCGCTCGCTATGACTGCACGTGGCATGTCTTCTGGCATTTCTTCCAGTGAAATCCAGCGATGTCTCAGTTTCATCTCCTCACCGTTGGCTGACTGCTCATAGCAGCGAATGAACATCAGCGGTGTGAACCATACGGGCATGAACTTAAACAATACTACTGCCAGCAGTGTGGACACAATAAATGTGCCGAGTGTCCATTTAAGTATTCCAAAAAGTATTCTCGTCATAACAATATGCAAAGTTACGAAATTATTTTTATACAGACAATAATTTTATGTCGCGGCATAATAGTTAAACGGACTGTTTTTGTTATCACATCAAACAAAAGCAGTCCGTTTAATTATGTAATATCTGTAAATGTCCTTAGAACCTGTAGCCCAGAGTCATATTAAACTGGTGGCGGTTGTTGTGTACTGTTGTTCCGTAACCTATGTTGACATCTTCTGTACCAGAAGTTGAGGAGTCGTCAAACACGGTGGTGGTGAAAGGATAGTATGTACCTTTCTGTGTGGAATACTGATAAGCCAGGTCTATGGCCCAGTTCTTGTTCAGCTGGATACCTAAGCCGCATGTCAGGCGGTGTGTTGCCTCCCAGTTGGTGAAGTCATAGGTAGAATAGTAGGCGCCAACAGAACCAGCAACGTAGTCATATCCATAGTAATCAACAGAAGTACCATTAGGTATGCTTATGTCTTTGTATCCCTCCTTTGTATATATAGCGCTCTGGTAGTTGTATCCTAAGCGTATTGCCAACTCAGGTATAGGCTTTATCTCGGCACCAATCTTCAGCAGGCTTACACCCTTGAGTGATATGTCATTGTTGTTGTCCATGTCATAGTCGCGTGTGGTCTCAAGATGCTCGTCACCGTAGTAGTCAACGTAGGTGCCATCTACTATCTTGTTCCTTATTGCGCTGTAGTCGGCATACTCATACGTTGCGCCTATAGCAACCTTCTTGCCAAATGTGTGTCCTACAGAGGCACCGAAACGCCATGGTGTGCTGATGCAGTATTTGTAGTTGTAGCCGTAACCTATGGTGTTATTGGATGTGGTGTAGGTCTTGTGAACAGGCTCTTGTCCTTCCTGCTCCAGGTCAAAGTTAAATCCGGCAGCAGCGCTCATGTCGCCGTGGCTGCGCAACTCGTACCATGTAGGAGTGTTGATATACAGACCGAAGCGGAACGGTGACTCCTCTATCGGACGTATGATGGCACCGAACTTGATATCAAACCCAGTGCCTGTTATGCGTCGCAGGTCTGTAAATCTGAATTCGTCTTCAGCGTTTCCGCTTGGAGCCAAAGCCTCGTCGTAAAAGTTCGTGCTTCTGTATCTTACGTCCTTCACGCCTAAGGTGAATCCGAGGAACACCTTGTCGTGTATGCTACCGCTGATATTGAAGTCGAAATTGCTTACATAACCACTGTTGTCAATGTGTGCGGCATACATTCCCGCTCCTCTGCAATATACTCCTTCGTCATCTCCTGTCTTCAGGTTGTTGTTGACAACAATATTGACAATCTGGTCTTGCAGGGTGTATGAGTCATGAAAATGATATTCCTTGATATAGTTCACAGTGTTGGCAGAGTAACCGTCAAGGTGATTTACTGCCTGCAATATCTGGTTGAAGTTGCGGCTCTTCTGATAGTTGAAGGAGAAGTTCAGATGAGAATCTCTTCCTGCCCTCGTTGACCATACGAAGCCTATCTGGTTGAAGTCAGCATTTGTCTTGCCGTTATCTCTCAGGTTTGCAACGTTCTTTACGCCGTCAAAACCGCTGTTTTGAGATGTAAGTCCGGCAGACACGCCTGCCCATGACTTGCGGAAGAAACCTACACCGGCAGGGTTGGTGTTGATGGTAGAGATGTCAGCTCCCAGAGCTTCCATCGCGCCACCCATGCCGATATATTTTGCTGTACCGTTAAGGTCTTGAGTGGCTAACTGTGCACTCTCGTATGTCTCCTGTGCATTAGCTGCAAGTGCAGTAAAGCCTAATGCTAAAGTCAGTATCTTTTTCATGTCGTTTCTAATTATGAGTTTAAGAGACCCGCCCCGCCCTCCTGGTGGGAGGGAGCCTGAAGCCAAAGGGGAAGGAGTATGGTGTGAGTTGTGAATTCTCAGGTTATGAGTTATGAGTTATAAGTGCCGAGCTTAATTATGCATTATGCATTATCTTCTTCCGCCACCGTGTGAACCGCCGCCGCGTGAGCTACCACCGCTGAAGCCACCGCCACCGCTGCGTGTGCCGCCACCACCGAATGAACCACTGTTACCGAATGAGCCGCTGCTGCGTGTCGTGCTGCTATTGCCGAAAGAACCGCTGCTTCGTGTAGAACTGCTGCTTCCTCCATAGGTGCTGCTGTTACCGATGTAACCGCCACGGCTTGAGTTGTTGCCGAAGGTGCTGCGCCTTGTTGATGACGGTGTCTGTGGAGTCCTTGCGCTTCCTCTGCTGGCAGAGCTACCGCCACGATATACTCTGTTGCTGCGGTTGCCATAGCCATAGGAACTTCTTCCGTATGGTGTGCTGCGGTTGGTGATATATCCGCCTCTTCTGTATGGGGTACGTCCGTAATATGGCCTGTAGTAATATGGCCTGTAATAGCTATAGTATGGTCTGTGCCATCCGTAGCTCCATCCCCAGTATGAATAGCGGTACCATGGGTCATACCATGAGTAGGAAGAGTACCATGGGTAATACCAGCTGGTGCCCCAGTAGTATGAGCCGTAGTAAGGAGAGTACCAAGGGTCATGATACCAAGGGTCGTTCACAATCAGTGTGATGCGGCCGTTGTAGTCGTCAAAACGCTCCATCTGACGGCTGTATGCATAGTCCTCATACTCCTGGCGTGATATGGTGACAGAGTCATCATATACCGGACGCTGGCTGTAGTCGCCGGCAGAACTGCCTCGGCGGTTGTACTCGTCAACATCACGGTCAGAGTTGCCGTAGTCAACGGTCTCCCCGTCGGCAGCGTCGGCGGGTATTCTGTAGCGATAGGGTGCGTCGTCGTCAACAACCTGTGATGTCACAGTTGTGGCGCCCTGTGCCTTCTTCCTTGGTGTGAAGTACATATCATCCTGTGCCAGGATGTTTTGAGCTATCATGACAGCTGCTGTTGCAATTATAAAAACCTTATTACACTTCATTGTCTTGTCCTCCTTTAATGATTTCACGGTAAATATTCTACATTCGTTGTTGAATGTTTGTTTCTAATTGCAAAATTATCTTTATTTATATTGCAAATATACGGAAAAACCCTAACATGAGTAAGGTTTTTCCCTATTTTTTTTTAACTTTGCATTAAAATTAACATTTGAGAGACGAAAACGAAGACGAAAACGAAGACGAAGACGAAAACGAAAACGAAGACGAAAACGAAACTGTAAACTGAAAACCGTAAACCCTTTTTTTGACCACGGATTTCACTGATTAAACGGATTTAGCTCCGCACGAACATTGACATTGCACGGATTGAAGAGGATTACACTGATAACGGCAAACAACTTTTTTGGACCACGGATTAAACTCAGGCTCCGCACGAACATTGATATTACGCGGATTATAAAAAGGATTGCACTGAAAACCGTAAAACAAAAACGGTAAATTAAAAATAAAAAAGTAAACTAAAAACAATGAAATACTTACAAACGAAATTCAAAATCTCTTGTGACGGAGCGTCGGCAGTGGCTGAAGGTGTCATGAGTGAGACCGACCTGCTTCAGGCTTGTCGTGAGTTGCTTGCCGACGAGTGTGGCGAGTGTGGCTATGAGAGTTTTGAGGATACAGACGAGGGAGTTATCGGTTACATACAGCAGGAAGAGTATCATGAGATACTGCTGAAAGAGACACTGCGCCAGTTCCCCGTAGAAGGCGTAGCGATAACGTATGCTACAGAGGAGATAAAAGACCAGGACTGGAATGCCGCATGGGAGGCAGAGGGCTTTGAGCCTATTAACGTATGTAATATGGTCACCATATATGATGCCCGTCATACGAGTGACGCAGAACAGTTCAGCTCTCCCATAAAGATAGGCATCCACGCCAGCAACGCCTTCGGCACCGGCACGCATGAGACCACTCGCATGATAGTGGCATCGTTGCTTGAGATACCGCTTGAGGGTAAGCGTGTGCTTGATTGCGGCACCGGCACCGGCATACTGTCTATAGCAGCGTTGAAGTGTGGTGCGGCGCAGGTCTTGGCATACGACATAGATGAGTGGAGCGTAAACAATGCCATGCATAATGCCGCACTCAATGAGGTTGACGACAAGATGGAGGTGTTACAGGGCAATGCCGGTCTCCTGTCTCATGTGGAGGGACTGTTTGACGTCGTCCTGGCAAACATAAACCGTAACGTGCTGCTTAGTGATATGGAGGCGTTCTGCAGCGTGATGACCAAGGATGCCACGCTCGTGTTAAGCGGATTCTATAAGGATGACGTGCCATTGTTGCTGGACAAGGCGGCAGAGTTCGGCCGTCATGAGGTAAGTGTGAAGTCTGAGGGAGACTGGTGCTGCATTATACTTTCATAATTCTTACCCCAACTTCGCAAGTCCTGAATTTCAGATATTGAGTGTCACTTCGTGACAGAAATCTCACAAATCTTTACTCTAACTTTGCGGATGATTGCGACGAAGTCGCATAAAAACAAAAAAAATAA
>CAMEWL010000063.1:0-8930 GCA_945941025.1 uncultured Prevotellaceae bacterium | reverse complement strand
TAGTTAAGTAATCATAAATAAATCTTAAATTAAGTTATTGACTTCTAGCGAGTTAGATATTAAATTAACGTATCATTGAATAATAATATCGAGAAGAAAACTGGAAGTTCTGCTCCGAAGTAGTAAGAGTAAACGAAATCACTTTGTCACAGCAAAGATCGTTTTAGTGACAAAGTGATTTTTTGAACTCTCGACTTTACAACGCAAAATAGAGAAAACAGAGGCGACAAATAGGTCTTAAAATGTCCTGGGGGATAAAATTCATCATGTTTTACCCACTCGGACAACGTAATATGATAGCTTTTACAGCATGAAAGCTATGCTTTTGCAACGCAATATGTATGCTTTTATAACGTAAAACGGGTGCTTTTACAACGCAATTTGATAACTTTTATGGTAGAAAACGCACTTTGGTAAAAATCCTACTACTGATTATCAGTCAGTTACAACTGTGCTGATTTTTCGATTTTTTCGAACGAATTACAAGTTGGTGACCAACAGCGCAAGGAAACAGAGGTAGGAAAAAACAAAGTGTAAGCAAAACGATGGGAGAAATTACAATATGGATTGTATTTTCATGCTCGGGCTATGCTTCAAAAACACGTTATAATTGCCTAATTTTTATATAAATGTTATGCACTATCGTATAACCGTCATTAACCCAAATTGCCATGCGGAATAATGGTTAAGGTTTAATCTTGTTGTAGATTGCCACTCCTTTCCACTTAGGGTCGTGTTCTATTCTGTAATCTAATTCACGAGGATAGGTCTTGCCAGTGATAATGCCGCCCAAGTATTTGTGTACGGCCTCAGGGTCTTTTACCTGCCATATCACTTCACAGGTGCCGTTCCATGTCACCCTTGCTAAAAACAAGGCATTTGGATTGCCAGGATCTCCTTTGATGTTCTTGTCAAGTTCTTCGATATAGTTGTAAACAAATTCGCTCTCTTCTGCTGTAGGCATACCTTTCTCCGCAGTCTCCTTATATTTTATAACAAGTGAACAGGTCCAACCATATAGTTTCTTGTGCTTGAACTTTCTGAGACTTGTATTCGCTACAATTACCGCAGGCCTATCGTCTGAGGGAACAGTTGCTAAAGCAAATTGTTCCTCAGGTATCATTACCTTTTCGTTGTCTTTTTTTGCAAAGGAGAATAAACCTGATAGTAGTGCCATAGCAATTAAAGTGAGTCTGAACATATTGTTTTCTGAACTAAAGTTTGAATAATCGCCCGCAAAGATAATCAAATTCCGCCTAACGACAAAAAAATGCAGTTTTTTTCATCTGAATAAGATATTCTTGTTTTTTTTTAGTAATTTTGCATTCTGTAAACAAGAAATCAAGAGATATGAAAGTTTCAGTTATAGGTGCCGGCAACATGGGCGGCGCACTCATACACGGATGGGCAAAGAGCGGCAAGCTCACACAGTTGACAATATCTGACAAGAACGAGGCTCTGCTGGCTTCGTTCAAAGAGAAATACCCTTCTATCATAACCACTAATGACAACGTGGCTGCAGTAAAGGGGGCAGACATCGTAGTCATCGTTGTGAAGCCTTGGCTCATGCCGTTGGTGCTCGATGAGATTAAACCGGTGCTTGACCTCGGCAAGCAGATAATAGTATCTGATGCTGCAAACTACACCACAGAAAAACTGGCAGAGCAGCTGGGACAGTCAGGACAGTTCTGCTATGTGATACCAAACATAGCCGCTGAGTTTGGCGCAAGCATGAGCTTCATAGCCAAGGGCAAGGACACTTCTGACGAGTCACTGGCACAGGTGCAGCAGCTCTATGACCTTTGCGGCGACACACTCGTCGTGACCGAGAACCTCGTAGGTCCTGGCATGATGATGGCTTCATGCGGCATAGCATACGTGATGCGCTACATCCGCGCACAGATGGAGGGCGGCTGCGAGATGGGCTTCTACCCACAGCAGGCTAAGCAGATAGCACTGCAGACCATGCAGGGTGCCGTATCATTGCTCAAGGAGACCGGCTGGCACCCTGAGGAGGCCATTGACAAGGTGACGACACCTGGAGGCGTGACCATCAAGGGACTCAACGAACTTGACCACGCAGGCTTCAACTCTGCCGTAATACGCAGTTTGAAGGCCGGACTATAAGGCGCCCCCTCCACCGTCAGTATTTGGCTGACACCTCCCCCCGAGTGGGAGAGGAGAAATTACAAATAATAAAGAATAAACAAGAAATAGCCCCTGCAAATCCTCTTCCTCCCTCTCGGGGAGGAACGTCAGCAGAGCTGACAAGGAGGGGGTATGGGGTCGATTATATGAAACGACTAGTAGTAAAGGTCGGCTCTAACGTGCTGACCACCGCAAAGGGAAAACTCGACATAACACGTCTGTCAGCCTTGGTTGACCAGATAGCATGGATGCGTGAACATGACTATGAGGTGATACTCGTGTCGTCCGGTGCCGTGGCTTGCGGCAGGCAGGAGATGAAGGTGGATCACCAGCTTGACTCCGTGGAGCAACGTCAGCTCTTCTCTGCCATGGGACAGGCAAAGCTCATGAACCTCTATTACGACCTCTTCCGCGAGTATCACCTGCACATAGGACAGATACTTACGATGAAGAGCAACTTCGAGACGGAGGAGCATTACCGCAACCAACAGGCTTGCATGGAACTGATGCTTGACAACGGCGTCATTCCTATCGTCAACGAGAACGATACCGTATGCCTCACCGAACTGATGTTCACCGACAACGACGAGCTGTCTGGTCTCATTGCACAGATGATGAACGCCGAGACACTCGTATTGCTCAGCAACATCAACGGCATATACACCGGCAACCCAAGTGACCCGGGTACGGAGGTAATACGCACGGTGAAGCCAGAGGACAACCTCGACCAGTACATACAGACATCAAAGAGCAGCGCTGGCAGAGGCGGCATGGAGTCGAAGTACCACACCGCACGCACCGTGGCAAACTCCGGCATCCGCGTAATGATAGCCAACGGCGAGAAGGACAATATCCTCATTGACCTGCTGACACACCCTGAAGACACACTGCACACGGAATTCCTGCCCTTGAAGAGTTAAAAATATTTAACACAAATTAAAAAGGCTTATATAAATTTCTGTATATCAAGAAAAAGCAGTACCTTTGCACCCGCAAAATAAGCACGTCTCACGCAGACGCACTTGTTTAGCCGCATTTGAACGATGCTTGACAACGTGTGATTGAGTTGCCGCAAGAAGCATCCGAAGGATGTGATGTAATAAACAATTACTAACAACAATCACACAAACCACATTAAAAATCATGTATTTAGACAACGCAAAGAAGACTGAGATCTTCAGCCAGTACGGCAAGCAGGCAACAGACACAGGTTCTGCAGAGAGCCAGATTGCACTTTTCACTTATCGTATCAAGCACCTCACAGAGCACCTGAAGAAGAACCACAAGGACTTCAAGACAGCCCGCTCTCTGACAAAGCTCGTAGGTAAGCGCCGTGCACTCCTTGACTATCTCTACGACCGCGACATCAACCGCTATCGTGCCATCATCAAGGCTCTCGGCCTACGTAAGTAACTTTGGGATATCATCCCACTGGTTATAGTTATGAGTTATGGGTTATTAGTTGTCAGCAAGACAACCTATTAACTCATAACTCATAATTCTTAATAAAGATTTATACTCATAATAACACATAACTTAGAACAATCATGTACCTCTTCACTTCAGAATCAGTATCAGAGGGACACCCTGACAAGGTGGCCGACCAGATAAGCGACGCATTGCTGGACCAATTCTTGGCATACGACGAGAAATCACATTGCGCCATAGAGTCATTCGTAACCACAGGACAAGTGGTACTCATGGGCGAGGTGACTTCCGAGGCCTATATTGACCTGCAGAACATTGCCCGTAAGACCATCAACAAAATCGGCTATACAAAATCAGAGTACCAGTTTGACGGCAACTCTTGCGGATTGCTCTCTGCCATACATGAGCAGAGCGGCGACATCAACAGGGGTGTGTCACGCGAGAAGGAGGAGGAGCAAGGAGCCGGCGACCAGGGTATGATGTTCGGTTATGCTACAAACGAGACAGACCGTTACATACCGGTAACTCTCGACTTAGCACACCTCATAATGAAGACCCTTGCAGAAATACGCAAGGAGGGAAAGGTAATGACATACCTCCGTCCTGACGCCAAGTCTCAGGTTACGGTTAAATACAGCGATGACGGTGTGCCTCAGTGCATTGACACCATTGTAGTGTCAACGCAGCACGACGAGTTTGACGAGGACAACAGGATGCTCTCCAAGATCAAGGAGGATGTCATCAACATCCTCATCCCTCGCGTGAAGGCGCAGCTGAAGGACGAGAAGATGCTGAAGCTCTTTGACACAGAGATAAAGTATCACGTAAACCCTACGGGCAAGTTCGTCATCGGCGGTCCTCACGGAGACACTGGTCTGACTGGTCGTAAGATAATAGTTGACACCTACGGTGGCAAGGGAGCACATGGCGGCGGCGCCTTCTCAGGCAAAGACCCGTCAAAGGTTGACCGCTCAGCAGCATACGCCGCACGCTACATAGCAAAGAACCTTGTGGCTGCCGGAGTAAGTGACGAGATACTGGTTCAGCTGAGCTATGCCATCGGTGTGGCTGAGCCTGTAAGCATCTATGTGAACACTTACGGCAAGAGCCATGTAAAATATACCGACAGCGAGATAGCTGAGAAGCTGAAAAACAAAGACCTGTTTGACTTCCGTCCGAAGGCCATAGAGCGCACACTGAGACTGCGTCAGCCTATGTACCTGGAGACTGCCGCATACGGTCACATGGGACGTATGCCACGCACCGTCAAGAAGGTATTTGAATCAGCATACCATCCTACGAAAGAAGTAGAGGTAGAGCTCTTCACTTGGGAGAAACTCGACCTCGTCAGTAAGTTCAAGAAAGCCTTCCAGCTGGAGGCCTGATAACATTACGCCACACCTCTGACAAGAGAATCGCATAAGAGCGGATGCAAGACAGCATTAGGCATACACAACCCACAGAGTTTACTGACACCATAGCAGCGGTGGCAGACACTGGGCATGTGTACAAATGGCAGTGGGAGACACTGCAACAGGTACCGGGAATGTATCAGCGCGACAGCATCCCGGAACTGAAACTCAACGGCTTTCACCGCCAGAAGATACTCGACGGCTGTCTTGACTCCTATGTGTCACAGACACAATTCTTCCACAAGGAACTGCCGGCGGTGAGGAACGGCGAGATAGGCATTCCGGTAGAGAACTCCGTCTCCAACGACAGTCTGCTGACACTCACTATCTTCATGTGTGTATTGCTGTCAATCATCACACTGTCACGCTCGTGGCACTTCACCTGCTATCAGTTCAAGAACATCTTCCGTACGCCTCGCGAGACATCCACATTGCTCCGCGAGACATCAAGCGAGATGCGATACCAGACATACTTCTCTTTCCAAGGAGTGCTGCTTCTGGCATTCTTCCTATACGATGTGACACGCATGACACTCTCAAGCGGAGAGGACTTGAGCGTTAGCAGTTACACCATGATTGCCATCTACGGAGTACTGATACTTTTATACAGAGGTCTGTGCGAATTGCTAGAAAGCATAGTGCTGCCCGTATATTTCAACAAGAACCAACGTATGATATGGGCAGGCAACAGACTCTTCCTCATCTCCATTCAGGGAGCGCTGCTGTTGCCTTTGGCACTGGTGTATTTCTTCTTCCGACTCAATCCCGACACATCACTACTCATTGCAGCTGGCATCATCATTACTACCATGCTACTGCGATTTTACAAAGCCTACTGCATCTTTTTCCAGAAAAACGGAGCTTTTTTGCAGTTTTTTTTGTACCTTTGCACCTTGAAAGTCGTACCGTTGGCACTTACAGCAACGATTGCGTTGTTCATAGCAAACTACTTGAAGATAAACATATAAGCATATACGATGGTAAAAAAGATTTTAATTTCACAACCGAAGCCCTCGAGCAACAAATCCCCCTATTACGACATAGCTAAAGATTTCAACGTAGAGTTGGTCTTCAGGCCTTTCATAAAGGTAGAAAGCATCACTCCACAGGAGTTTCGCAAGCAGAAGATAAACATACCTGACTATACTGCTATTGTGTTTACTTCACGCCACGCTATAGACCATTTCTTTCAACTTGCGAAAGAGCTGCGTATCACAATAGCCGACACGACGAAGTATTTCTGCGTAACAGAGACTATCGCTCTCTACATTCAGAAATACGCTCCATATCGCAAGCGCAAGGTGTTCTTCGGCGAGACAGGCAAGATAGACGACCTCATACCAGCTATGCTCAAGCACAAGACGGAGAAGTACCTCGTGCCCATGAGCAGCGTGGCAAATGACAGCATCACCAAGTTACTTGACTCAAAAGGATTGAACCACACCGAGAGCGTTATGTACTGCACCGTGAGCAACAACTTCACGAAGGAGGAGCAGGAGGCATTCGACTATGACATGGCCATCTTCTTCTCTCCTGCCGGCATAAAGGCTCTGCAAGAGAACTTCCCAGACATGAAACCGGGAGAGCTGAAGATAGGCACTTTCGGCCCATCAACAGCAAAGGCAGCACACGCCGCTGGTTTCAAGCCTGACCTGGAGGCGCCATCTGAGCGTTATCCGTCAATGACTGGTGCGTTGCGCCACTTCCTGCAAGAACTGGAGGACTAACATTGCAACCGCAACCTGCTACACAGCAACAAGAAAAAGGTATGAGACACAGATTGCCAAAATCAGAGCGTCTCTGCAGCCACTTCCTGATAGAACGGCTCTTCCAGCCAACGACAAACGCATCACTTGCGGCTTATCCAGTAAGGATAGTGTACCGAACGGCGGAGCAGCCAGACAAAGGGGCATACAGAGGAAACAACGGCAACGCTATCCTTATCTCGGTACCCAAACGCCTGTTCAAACATGCCGTTGACCGCAACAGGGTAAAGAGACAGATACGCGAGGCCTATCGTAACAACCGCGAACTGATAAAGACCCCTGAAGGCAAGGTGATTCACATAGCCTTTATCTGGTTAGACAACAAGCATTACCCTACCGAAGTGGTTGAGGCGAAAGTAAAGAATCTGCTCACTCGCATGACAGAGAAAATAACAAAATGATACTGCTACACTACATACGCAGACTCGCTGTATCAATATTACTCGCACCTATATGGGTGTATCAGCACTGCATAAGTCCCTTCACCCCTTCAGTGTGCCGATTCACGCCAACATGCTCACAATATGCGAAAGAGGCCATCATAAAACACGGTCCGATAAAAGGTTTGTATTTGGCAATATGGCGCATACTGCGCTGCAACCCATGGGGAGGCTGTGGATATGACCCGGTACCGTGAGTACCAAACTCATAAGTTAAGACACCCACCCCGTTCCTCCTTGTGAGGGAGAAAGGAAGGGAGTAGAGAATTAAGAGTTATATGATAAGAGTTATATGAAATGAGAGGGTAGTTTATTAGATAAGACAAAACAAAAGATAAGATGAAAAACTTTGTAGAAGAACTGAAATGGCGCGGAATGCTTGCGCAAATCATGCCAGGCGCAGAGGAACTGTTACAGAAAGAAATGGTAACAGCATACCTCGGAACAGACCCTACCGCTGACTCACTACATATAGGCCACCTTTGTGGCATCATGATGCTGCGTCACCTGCAGCAGTGTGGACACAAGCCTATCATCCTTGTGGGCGGTGCCACTGGTATGATTGGCGACCCATCAGGTAAGTCACAGGAGCGTAACCTGCTTGACTCTGAGACACTGTATCACAACCAGGAGTGCATCAAGAAGCAGGTGTCTAAGTTCCTTGACTTCAACAGCGACGCTACTAACGGTGCGGAGATGGTGAACAACTACGACTGGATGAAGGACTTCACCTTCCTTGACTTCGCTCGCACCGTAGGTAAGCACATCACAGTGAACTACATGATGGCTAAGGACTCCGTACAGCAGCGCCTTAACGGCACAGCACGCGACGGTCTCTCATTCACCGAGTTTACATACCAGTTGCTCCAGGGCTACGACTTCCTGCACCTCTACCAGGAGAAGAACTGTAAGATGCAGCTCGGCGGTAACGACCAGTGGGGTAACATGACAACCGGCACAGAGCTCATACGTCGCACACTGGGCAACGACCAGGAGGCCTACGCCCTGACCTGCCCTCTCATAACAAAAGCTGACGGTAAGAAGTTTGGCAAGACCGAGAGCGGCAACATCTGGCTTGACCGTAACCGCACCTCTCCTTACAAGTTCTATCAGTTCTGGCTCAACGTCAGCGATGATGACGCAGAGAAGTACATCAAGATATTCACATCACTCGACAAAGAGACTATCGATGCACTCGTAGAGGAGCACAAGCAGGACCCAGGCCGTCGCATCTTGCAGAAGCGCCTTGCCGAGGAAGTAACAGTAATGGTACACTCCAAGGAAGACCTTGACATGGCTATTGAGGCAAGCGGCATACTGTTTGGAAAGTCAACGAAGGAGGCTCTCGAGAAACTTGACGAGCAGACTTTCCTTGACGTATTCGACGGTGTAGAGAACTTCACCATCACATCAGACCAGCTCGGCCAGCCGGCGGTAGAGATACTCACCCGCGATGACTGCAAGGTTTTCCCTTCAAAGGGTGAGATGCGCAAGATGGTACAGGGTGGCGGCGTTTCCATCAACAAGGAGAAGCTTACCGACCAAAACAAGCCTCTGACACAGGATGACCTCATCGGTGGCAAATACATTCTTGCACAGCGTGGTAAGAAAAACTATTTCCTTATCACCGTAAAGTAATTCATTGAAATATTTGGTAGTATAAAAAATATTTACTACCTTTGCACTCGCAAATTCGTCGAAACGACCATGAACCAGCTACGCTGACTTTCATTATT
>CAMEWL010000062.1:0-9781 GCA_945941025.1 uncultured Prevotellaceae bacterium | reverse complement strand
CGCCTACAAAGTTACTAACTTTCTGTGATAATGCAAAATAATCCTGAAAAAAAATATTTTCAAATAGCAACATTCAAAGCAACAGATAAACAAAACCCGCAATTTACAAAGTGTCACTTTGAAAATGTCGGCGAAAAAACACGAAACAGAAATAAAACAGGTTACAAGGAGCATCTGCAACTGCCTTTTTTACAGTTTTTTGATGACTGGAAACGCAAAAGCTATCACTTTACGGCATAAAGTGATAGCTTTCATATCGTCATTTGATAGCTTTTACATGGTGAAACGATAGCTTTCACAGTGTCATTCGATAGCTTTCACGCCCCTCACCCAAACACCCCAAAAGGCAAACCGTTAATTATCAAACCAATACGCAAAATCAAAATTTCGAGATATTTCGCACTACTTTTTTCTTCGTCGAGAATATCGCAAGGAAACAGTGGTATGAAAATTCAAAATGTAAGCAAAATCGCTAAAAAATATATCATTCCGTCACTGAAGACAATAATTCTGTAGCATTTTGCATTGTGCCAACCACCACATCTGCGCCGGCATCCCACAGAACGCCATCGGGCAGCGGACCGGTATTGACAGCTAAGGTCAAGCAACGTGCCGCCACCGCCGCCCTCACGCCAAGCGGCGCATTCTCGAATACGATGGTCTGCCACGGTCTCACACTGTCGCCCTTGCCTATCCGTCCCTCCGCACGCAGAAGTCTCGTGGCCTTTTCCATACCCATGAGATAAGGGTCGGGAGCGGGCTTTCCGCGGCTCACGTCGTGCGCGGTCACTATCATCTCAGGTGACACCAGTCCGCTGAAGTCATGGAGTATGCGGTCTATAAGCGAAGCCTGTCCACTGCCCGTCACCACGCCAATCTTTATGCCGTTGGCGTGTAACATCTCCTGCAAACTGTGTACGCCGGGTATCAACGGAGCCACAGGCTTACGACGGTAGCACTCCGTCTTATACCTGTACATCTCCTCGGCCTCGGCTTCGCTCACCGACTGGCCACGGTGCTGACGGGTGACGTGCATGATGGTCTCCACGCCGCGCATACCCTCATACCTGAAGGCATCCATCTCTGTCATCGGTATGCCATAGTGCGCCATGCTCTCATGCCATGACCGGGCATGGTTCCACATAGAGTCATAGAGCACCCCGTCCATGTCAAAGAGAGCCACAAGCGGCTCAAAACGCTCAAAGTTGTTCTTATTGAGATATTTTGCTATTAAGTTATCCATTCTCGTCTTTTTCAGGATGCAAAGGTACGCCTTTTTTCCCAACGAGTCAAACTTCTGGCCTGAAAAGTTTGGCGGTAAGGAATATTATGCTTAATTTTGTAAGCAGAAGAACAGAAATGGTTTACATAACAACTCAACTTTCGTTGAGGTTTTAAGGTGTAAGGTCGCTTCGCTTAAAGGTCTAAAGGTGATATTTGTATCAAAGCATTGACAACAACATATCCCACCTAATAACCTGAAACCTCAAGACCTTAAAACCTAACGAGTGAGCGAAACTTGAATAAATTATATGTACAATTAATTTTGAACAGATACATACGATAGGATTAAATCAATAACGCCATGGGACAGTATTGGACAAGAAAGAACGACAAGGACGACGAGGATGCCGGCAAGACCGCCACGCCGTGGTCAGAGAAATGCGTAAAGGAGGACCGCACCAACGGCCGCCCGCGCCAGCAGACATACGAGGAGTATTGCAAGATGATGGCGCGCCAGCAGGAGGAGGAACTGGAGGACCTCTGTTTCCCCGAGCAGCCCGAGGGCGTGTTCGTAAGGGGGCACTGACGTTTTTACACAAAGAAAATTTGTCATTTGAATTATTTTTTGTAACTTTGCACCAAAGTTTCAATTTACAAGACATACACACAGCGTGAAAATTAAGGATGTCATACGTACCCTTGAGGATTTTGCGCCTTTGCCCCTGCAGGAGGATTATGATAACGCCGGACTGCAGACGGGATTGACGGAGGCGGAGGTTTCAGGGGTTTTATTGTGTCTTGACGTTACGGAGGACATAATAGAGGAGGCAGTGGCCAAGGGGTGTAACACCGTGGTGTCACACCATCCGCTGATATTCCGCAGGCTGAGCCGCGTGGGTGACGGCAACATGGTGGAGAGGTGCGTGAGGAGCGCCATACGCCATGACGTCAACATCATATCCATGCACACCAATCTCGACAGCGCGCGCGGCGGTGTGAACTTCATGATAGCCAGGCATATAGGACTGAAGCCCGAGACGCTGGAGATTATAGACCAGCGCACCGTGGACGGGGTGGACGGAGGAAATGCCGTAATAGGCGAGTTACCGGAGCCGTTGACCACAGAGCAGTATGTGGAGTTGCTGAAGAGGGAGTTTCATGCGCGGTGCGTCATGACCAACGAGCCGCTGAAAAGGAGCATCAAGCGAGTGGCAATATGTGGCGGAGCGGGCAGCTTCATGCTCGGCAAGGCCATAGAGCACGGAGCTGACGCTTTCCTTACCGGAGAGATGCACTACCACGAGTATTTCGACCACGGACAGCAGGTGCTCATAAGCGTGATAGGGCACTATGAGAGTGAGCAATACACCAAGGAACTGCTGCAAGAGATACTAAAGGAGAAATATCCTGACCTCAAGACTGTGGTGACGGAACAGGATACAAATCCTATTAAATACTGGAAATAACAAAACATTATTTATAATAAAAAGAATATGGCAAGAAAAGACCCGAAGGATCTGACAGTGGAAGAGAAGCTCAAAGCACTGTTCCAACTGCAGACCACTCTGTCACAGATTGACGAGAAACGCGCACTGCGCGGCGAGCTGCCTCTTGAGGTGGAAGACCTGGAGAACGAAGTAGAGGGACTGAGCGTACGCTTGGACCGCATCAACCAGGAGATAGAGGACCTTACAACGGCTATCACTCAGCGCAAGGCCGACATAGAGGAGGCCAAGGCAAGCGTAGAGCGCTACCAGCAACAGCTCAATGACGTTAAGAACAACAGAGAGTATGACACTCTGACAAAGGAGATTGAGTTCCAGACTCTGGAAATCGAGCTCTGCGAGAAGAAGATACGCGAGGGCGAGCAGCGCGTCAATGACCGTCAGGCTGACCGCGAGCGCGTGGAGGAGCAAATTAACGAGCGCGAGCACGACTTGGAGGACAAGCGTGGCGAACTGGATGAGATAATGCAGGAGACACGCGAGGAGGAGGATATTCTCAAGGCTAAGGCAAAGGACATCGAGCTGAAGATTGAGAGCCGACTGCTGCAGAGCTTCAAGCGCATACGCAAGAACGCTCGTAACGGTCTGGGCATAGTATATGTGCAGCGCGACGCTTGTGGCGGATGCTTCAACAAGATTCCACCACAGAGACAGCTTGACGTGAAGATGCACAAGAAGATTATCGTTTGTGAGCACTGCGGACGTATCCTCATCGACCCTGAGCTGGCTGGAGTAAAGGTTGATACACCTGCTGCTGAGAAGCCAAAGCGCAAGCGTACAACAAAGAAGAAAACTGAAGAGAACAGCGAAAGCTAAGACGTAAATAATGCTGAAAGATTTATATCTTCCCGCAGAATGGGAACAACAGAGCCTGGTGATGCTTACGTGGCCTCACCAGGCTACTGATTGGCAACCATACCTGAGAGAGATAACGGAGACATACATACAGATGGCTGACGCCATTACAAGGCATGAAGCCCTCGTTATAGCTACACCCCACCCCATACAGGTGGGAGCGTTGCTGGGGGGCAGACTGTCGAAAGAACAGATGACCAATGTGTTTATCTACTACTGTAAGACAAACGACACATGGGCACGTGACCACGGACCGATAACAATAAAAGACCGTGGTGAGGGCAAGAAGACCTTGCTTGATTTCCGCTTTAACGGATGGGGCGAGAAGTTTGAGGCCGATCTGGACAATAAGATTACAAAGACATTATTTGAGGAGGGGGCGTTTGACACCGAGGAGACTGGAACCCCAAGACTGGTGGATAATGACGACTTCGTACTTGAGGGCGGCTCCATAGAGAGTGACGGACAGGGTACCGTGTTTACCACCGAGCACTGTCTGATGGCACCAAACCGCAACCAGCCACTAAGCAAGGAGGAGATAGAGAGCGAACTGAAATACCGCCTGAAAGCCAAGCGTATAGTATGGCTGACGCACGGTGTGATAGAGGGAGACGACACTGACGGACACATTGACACTATAGTAAGGCTGGCGCCTGATAATACTATATTGTATCACAAATATGACGATAAAAATGATGCTGCATATCAGGACTTCATCTTACTGGAGGAGGAACTGAAGGCTCTGCGCACCATGGACGGCGAACCATACAAGCTGATACCGCTGTATGCGCCAAAAGCTATATATGACGGTGAAGACCGTTTGCCTGCAACTTACGCAAATTTCCTCGTAATTAACGAGGCCGTACTGGTGCCTACCTACGGACAAGCGGAGTATGATGACATGGCATGCAAGGCCGTGGCACAGGCATTTACCGACAGAGAGATTATACCTGTTGACTCACAGACCATCGTAAGGCAGCACGGCAGCATACACTGCTGCACTATGCAATTGCCAAAATAAGACGTGGGACAACATAAATTATAATATTATGAGGGAACTGAAGATAGGAATACTGCAGCAGCATAACGTAGCTGAGCGCAAAACAAACATGACACGGTTAGCACAAGGTATTGCTGACCTGGCAGCAAGGGGCGCTAAGCTCATAATACTGCAGGAATTACATAACAGCCTGTATTTCTGCCAGACGGAGGATGTGGACAACTTTGCATTGGCGGAGCCGATACCTGGACCGTCAACGAATTTCTTCGGCGAATTGGCAAAAGAACTGGGGGTGGTTATCGTCACTTCTTTGTTTGAGAGACGCGCACCGGGACTGTATCACAACACGGCTGTTGTCATAGAACGCAATGGCTCTATAGCCGGCAAATACAGGAAAATGCACATTCCTGACGATCCCGCATATTACGAGAAATTCTATTTTACTCCAGGAGATATGGGCTTTGAGCCTATCAATACCTCTGTGGGACGACTTGGCGTAATGGTTTGCTGGGACCAATGGTACCCAGAGGCTGCCAGACTTATGGCGCTCGCCGGGGCTGAGATTCTTATATACCCCACAGCAATAGGATACGCCGCTACTGACGATGCGCAGGAGCAGCAAAGGCAAAGGGAGGCATGGACCACCGTACAACGTGGACACGCCATAGCCAATGGATTGCCGCTCGTGGCTGTCAACAGAGTAGGATATGAGCCTGACCCGTCACGACTGACTGACGGAATACAGTTCTGGGGAAGCAGTTTCGTGGCAGGACCACAAGGCGAATTGTATTATCAAGCATCTGACAATGAGGAGGAGAGTGTAATAGTCAACATTAACCTTGACCATAGCGAGGACGTCAGACGATGGTGGCCTTTCCTCAGGGACAGACGTATAGACAGCTATAACGAACTGACCAAACGCTTCAGATTATAATTAATTCCCATATACTATGGCTGCGACCAAGAAACCAACTACCGTTGAGACATATCGCAACATAATGTCGGAACTGAAGGCCGGACGCTTCGCACCCGTATATCTGCTGATGGGTAACGAGAGTTATTACATTGACAAGATTTGCGACTGGTTTACATCTAACCTGCTTACGGAAGAGGAGAAGGACTTCAACCAAACCGTATTATACGGAGCCGATACCAGCACACAGCAGATAATGGAAGCGGCAAGACGCTACCCTGTAATGGCAGCGAAACGCCTCGTTATCGTTAGAGACCTGCAGGCTATAAAGAGTCTGGATATGCTCGAGAAGTATATGGAGAACCCCGTGGCGTCAACCGTACTCGTGCTGTGTTACATGAATGGGGTAATAGATGCGAGGAAGAAGATTGTCACACAGATAAACCATAGCGGCAGAGTGCTGGTAAGCGAGTCTCCACGCTATGATAAAGACATTATAGCGTTTATCAATGAATATATACGCCAACCGCATTATAACGCATCCATAGAACCAAGAGCAGCACAGGTGATGGCTGCGCACATTGGAGGCGACCTGAAACGCGTCGCATCTGAATTAGACAAACTTTTAGTTGCGTTCGACAACAATAAAGGCAGAGTAATAACTTCTGACCTCATTGAACAGAAGATAGGCATAAGCAAGCAATATAACGTATTTGAACTGCGAGATGCCCTAATAAACAGGGATGCATTGAAAGCTCACCGAATAGCGAAGTATTTCAGCGATACACCCAAAGCTGGAGGTTTGTTTGCAATACTACCACAGACGTTTAGTTTCTTCCAAAACCTGATGCTCTGTTATTACGCACAAAAACCGATAAATGAGACTGCCATAATGGCACAATTGGGGCTAAAAACACCCTGGGCCGCTAAGGACTATATTACCGCATTGAACAACTTCAGAGCTACAAAAACCATTCAGATTATTTCTAAGATTAGAGAGATTGATGCACGTCTTAAAGGACTTGACAGCACATCAAATACTAAACAAGAAGAGCTGTTGAAAGAACTAATTTCTTTCATCTTGCATTAGTAAAAAAAGAAGAAAACATTATATTTAATCATTAAATGTCCTATTCTATATTTTACATGGAATAGGACATTTTGGTGATTGGGGGGTATAGCTGAACGCTATTTTCTATCATTTTTGTTATCATTTTAACGAGCAATAGAACATCCATTTTATATAAAACAAATATCATTTTATCCTCTTTTAGAATGGATTTTTAGATGTCGATCATAACAAAAACGCATTCTAAACATAACGAAAAAGCAGTCTGAACTTAACGGAAAAGCAGTCTAAACATAACGAAAAAGCAGTCTGAACATAACGAAAAATGCAATCTGAGCATAACGTTAAACGCCATCTGAGCGTCCAGAAAAGGACCTTATCTGTACATAAAAATGAACAGCGAAAAGCCCCAGACACAACTGAAAAGTAACAAAAAATTATAGTCTTTCACTCTTTTTCTTATCACATACAGGCAGTTTCTAGGCCCCGATTTAACCTCCATAGAAGGTATTTTTACTTTCAGTAAGAGTCTATTTACTCTATTTTCCACCTATATTCAGGGGTAATATTGCTCTAAAACATCATATATAATAGTAAAAAGCGTCTAAAAATGTAAATTATGAGCCCCAAAACACTAAAATTAGAGCAAAATGAGCATTTTTTAGTCTTTTAGAGATAGATTCTGGCATAAAAAAGATATTAACATACTCTATTTTACATCTTTTAGTAAGCAGCTTTTTTAATGCTAAATCATTATATAATAGCAATTTACATAATAACATCCCTTTCATGCTTTAAGAATTTTCAATTTTACTGTCTAAATACCAGGAGAAATGATTATTTCTCCATTTTATGTTTCCTTTAGTTAGATTTTCAACATTTCTACATAACATTTACAAATGCAATATTAAAATTATTTAGTTTTGTATATATTATTCTTGTACAACTGTATATTTGATTTTGAAGTCTAGTATAGCTTTGTAGATATGCCTATCTGGGATATACAATAATATACAGTCCTCACTTTAGAAACCTCAATCTGCAAAGATGTTCAGGTTTCTATATTTGAATAGATATTCATTTAGTTTTACTGCTTTTATCTTGCTGATAACGAACCTTTTTTATCATTTAGATGTCTATTTTTCGTCCTGTGGTGCGCCTCAATGGTGCAGATAATGCATAAATTGGCATTTAGACTGCATGTTTGCACGTAATAAGCTATTAATAAGCAGTTATTTGCCTATTTTCTTTAGATATTAATATTATGTTGTTTATGGATGTAGATTGTGAATAATTTATATTTGTAGTTTTACTCTGTAGTTTTATGTTTTGTATTGTAAATGTACAAATATTTATTTGTTGATTTATTTTTGTATTTTTAACTTTAGAAATGTTGCATATCCAGTTTAAATGTATTAACTTTGTAAAGTATATAAAAAAAGAGGTTTTTCTGTACAAATGACCTATTAACTTATAATATAACACCCAGGAAATTATGAAAGACAGAATAAGAGAACTTATGGAAGCGCAGCACATGAACCAGCAAACCTTCTCACACTATACTGGTATTGGCACAGCTACCCTGAGTAGTATTTTTACCGGACGTACACGCCCTACCCTAAACACCATAGAATCCATCATGAAGAAATTTCCTGAGGTAAATGTCAACTGGTTGATGTTTGGACAAGGAGAGATGATGACCTCCTCTGCAGATGGTAAAAATATGGATCCTTCTTCTCCTACCCCAAAACAGGACATTTTTGATATGCAGCCCAACACATCGTCTGCATCACCACAGGTTTTGAATTTTAATGATGCACAAAATGAGATTGTCAATAAAACATATCAACAGCCCTCTACTAATCCTTCCAGACGTGACAATGAAGGTTACAACGAGTCTTTTCAAAATTACTCACCAACTACCCCACGCTCATCTTCTGCACAACAAAATCTGGAACAAAATAATATCGTTCAAAGCCATACACAGCAGAGTGCCAATATGGCAGTCAGACCAAATTATAAAGAAAGCAGTCATCAGCAAAATTACGCAGAAAGACAACGTGCTGCATTTCCACAAATCGAAGATAACACCACTGAAGTTATTCCACACATAAACGTATCTTCCCAGCAGAAGAGAAAAGTAACAGAAATACGAGTTTTCTATGATGATCAGACATGGGAAGCATTCGTCCCCAAAAACAAGGGCGGTTTCTAAGAAGAAACCGCCTTTGTTTTTGGGGAACGTCCCGATACAGGAAGCCCTACACATATTTTATATTATATATCCTACACATATTATATATAATGTAAACAAAGCTTTGGAAACTGTTTTTTCCGCAATCAGCATAGTTATTTTCATGATTAGAGAAAAAAAATAAAAAATATTTGTACAAATACTTGCACAAATAAAAAAAACTTCGTACCTTTGCACACGCAATCAAGGAACAAGGGCATTAGGGCGCTTAGCTCAGTTGGTTCAGAGCGTCTGCCTTACAAGCAGAGGGTCGGGGGTTCGAATCCCTCAGCGCCCACAAAACAAAGAAACCTATGTCGTTGTTACTTACTTGCAAGTTCATTGAAATAACAGATAAATAGAGGGCGCTTAGCTCAGTTGGTTCAGAGCGTCTGCCTTACAAGCAGAGGGTCGGGGGTTCGAATCCCTCAGCGCCCACCTCTCTCTCTCTAACTCTTTGGGGACTCGATTTTCAAGCAATTGATATCGAGTCCCTTTTCTTTTTTTGTTCAAAGACCAATCCTTTTTCTTATTCCGTTCAAGACGAATTCCTTTTCTTTTTCTGTTCAAAGGTATTACACTTCACTACATTCTCTCAACCCCTCCCCCTTTACACCACCATCATTTACACCAATTCTTTTACACCATCTTTATTAACGTGAGTTTAGCGAAGCACATACTTAAACGCAACGATAATGTATCAGCCGAAATAAAACGACAATTATGACAATTTCTGACAATTTCTATAGCTTCACATAGATAATAATGGCTGGATTTGTCATAATTCTTGCTTTGGCAAGCAGCAAAGACTAACGGTCATCTGTACCAAGTGAACAAAACTTGAAATTATTTCTGGGTAACTCCTGATAATTGCTGTTATATTCTTTTATTGACAGGAATTACCCAAAATTATCCATAAACCTTCTGAAACCTTAATTCCGCAACACTATAGTTTAACATTATTTATAAGTGCCTGAGCAAC
>CAMEWL010000061.1:0-9851 GCA_945941025.1 uncultured Prevotellaceae bacterium | reverse complement strand
CTCCCGTTGAGTATGTTGCTGTATTACAGCAACCACTCCCTCCGCCTTTTTCCACGCCTCCGCGCCCGCCCCCCTCTTCCCTCCTCTCCCAAATAAACCTTCACCCTTCCACCACTCACCCCTCCCTTTCTTTCTCTTTACCTTTTATAATTTAATTAAAAAAGAAAAAAAAAGAAGAAGAAGAAGAGTTTGTGGAAATGTTGAAAAATAGTGTTTATATACGTAAAAAATACACGTTGAGAAAGCTATCGTTTCACACCGTAAAAGCATAGCTTTCAGCATGTAAAAGCTATCACTTTACACTATAAAAGCATAGCTTTCTCAGAGCACACTCTGACGGTGGAAAACACTATGGAAAATAATTAAAAACAACTGTATTTGTCCACAATACTCCCTGGCAACCATATCACCACCCCATACCATTGTGGATAAAAAAGCATTTATAATCACTTATGCATATAGTTATCCATACACTTATCCACAGTTATTGATAATTAATAATGAAAAATGAATAATTAAAGTGCCATCCATCGTAAATTATTAATTATTCATTATTTAATTATTAACTATTCTGTATTGCAACCTTTATTTTACAAAAAGTCAGAAAAACAATGTTTACATTATCTAAATAAAATTAAGAAAGGAAAAAAAATTGCATAATATAAATTAATGTAGTAACTTTGTAACCAAATAGGCTATAGTCTGTCGTATGCCGCGGAACATAACAGAGTGTGCGTACACGGCCACGGCCTCAAGCACAGATAAACATCATTTAATTCATAAAACACAAATGGCAACATTAGATCTTACAAAGTACGGCATCACTGGCTCTACAGTGATTGCACACAATCCTTCTTACGAGAAGCTCTTCGAGGAGGAGACAAAGGCAGGCCTTGAGGGCTATGAGGTTGGTCAGGAGACAGAACTCGGCGCAGTTAACGTGATGACAGGTATCTTCACCGGTCGTTCACCTAAGGACAAATACATCGTTGACGACGCACAGAGCCACGACAAGGTATGGTGGACAACAGAGGGTTACAAGAACGATAACCACCCAATGACCGAGGAGGTTTGGGGTAAGGTTAAGGACCTCGCCATCAAGGAGCTCTCTAACAAGCAGCTCTACGTGGTTGACGCATTCTGCGGTGCCAACGAGGCTACACGCCTTGCAGTGCGCTTCATCGTTGAGGTAGCATGGCAGGCACACTTCGTGACCAACATGTTCATCCAGCCTACTGAGGAGGAGCTGAAGAACTTTGAGCCAAACTTCGTAATATACAACGCATCTAAGGCAAAGGTAGAGAACTACAAGGAGCTCGGTCTGAACTCTGAGACCTGCGTAGCATTCAACACCACAAGCCGTGAGCAGGTAATCATCAACACATGGTACGGCGGTGAGATGAAGAAGGGTATGTTCTCTATGCAGAACTACTTCCTCCCACTCCAGGGCATCGCTTCTATGCACTGCTCTGCCAACACCGACATGGAGGGTAAGAACACAGCTATCTTCTTCGGTCTCTCTGGTACAGGTAAGACAACCCTTTCTACCGATCCTAAGCGTCTCCTCATCGGTGACGACGAGCACGGATGGGACGACGAGGGCGTGTTCAACCTCGAGGGCGGTTGCTACGCTAAGGTTATCAACCTCTCTAAGGAGAACGAGCCTGACATCTACGGCGCTATCAAGCGTAACGCTCTCCTCGAGAACGTTACTGTTGCCAAGGACGGCAAGATCGACTTCGCTGACAAGAGCGTGACAGAGAACACACGTGTCAGCTACCCAATAGACCATATTAATAACGTTGTTAAGAAGGTAAACGGCAAGTCTGCAGGTCCTGCAGCACAGAACGTTATCTTCCTCTCTGCTGACGCATTCGGCGTACTGCCTCCAGTATCTATCCTGACACCAGAGCAGACTCAGTACTACTTCCTCTCTGGCTTCACAGCCAAGCTGGCAGGTACAGAGCGCGGCATCACTGAGCCAACACCTACATTCTCTGCTTGCTTCGGTCAGGCATTCCTTGAGCTGCACCCAACAAAGTACGCTGAGGAGCTCGTTAAGAAGATGCAGAAGAGCGGTGCTAAGGCATACCTCGTTAACACTGGTTGGAACGGTACAGGCAAGCGTATCTCTATACCTGACACACGTGGTATCATCGACGCTATCCTCGACGGTTCTATCCTCAAGGCTGAGACCAAGAAGATCCCATTCTTCGACTTCGAGGTTCCAACAGCTCTGCCAAACGTTAACCCAGCCATCCTCGACCCACGCGACACATACGCTGACGCTTCTGAGTGGGAGACAAAGGCTAAGGACCTGGCAGCACGCTTCATCAAGAACTTTGACAAGTACACCACAAACGAGGCTGGTAAGGCTCTCGTCGCAGCTGGTCCAAAGCTCTAAAGAACAGTTTTTTGTAATAAATCTATAGTCCCTATAGTAATCTATAGTATCTATAGTTCTTAATAAAATAATCCTTGCACATCTTTGTGCAAGGATTATTTTATTTTTCACAAGGAATATTCAGAAAACAAAATATCAATAGTTATTAATAAAAAAATATTGCAGTGATTTTTGAAAAAAACACTAAAATCTTTCATAAAAACATTTTTTTTATTACCTTAGCAAGAAATTTGTAAAAGCTATCCTATAGTTCCTATAGTCCCTATAGTATCTATAGTATCTATAGTATCTATAGCTACTATAATAATATTAATTACTAAAAGCATAATTCCATGACTAAGTATCAGGTGCTGAAGCGTCAAAAGCCTTGGCGCGATGCCTACTATTACCAGAAGTCAGAGACGCTGTATCAGATGACCTACGTCTTCTGCCAGCGCTTCCTGCCGGCACACGGTGACCGTACGGTTGACCAGATGGTACAGGCAGCACGTTCTGGCAAACAGAATATAGTGGAAGGCACTGAGGACGGTCAGACATCTACCGAGATGCACATCAAGCTGCTTAACGTGGCACGTGCCTCGATACAGGAACTGCGGGAGGATTACCGTGACTATCTGCTCTCACGCCATCTGCCGTTGTGGGATGCCAGTCATGGCCGCTATAGTCAGATGCATGACTTCTGCAAGCAGCATAACCGTTTGGAGGAATATCAGCCATATCTCAGCCGGTGGACTGACGAGGAGATGGCTAATATAGCACTCACACTGTGTTATATGACAGACTCGATGCTTAACCACTGCCTCATAAAGCTTGAGAGGGAGTTTGTGGAGCAAGGAGGCATAAAGGAACGTATGCACGCCGCCCGCACCGGCTACCGTAAGGAACAAGACGAGGAACTTGCAAGCCTGCGCCGCCAGGTGCCGCTGCTGCAGGCAGAAATACAGCGGCTGAAAAATATCATAGCCTCGCATGGAATAGAATTATAGTTCCCTATAGTTCCTATAGTATCTATAGTATCTATAGTATCTATAGTTCCCTATAGTATCTATAGTTCCCTATCGTATCTATAGTTCCTATAGTCTCCTATAGCTGATATAAAGATAAGTCATGAAACTTTCACTTTCTTTGACGCTTATCAAAGAAACGGCCTTATAAGAAAGAAAACTGTTAAAATAATTGTGTGCGCACACAATTATTTGTAATTTTACATCGTCAAAAAGAAAATAGGATAACATCTGAAGGGAGTAACGGGTAATACAACGGTAAAAAGATAAGGATAACATACCCGCGAAATCCCTGAGGTAAAAAAGATTGTTTAACAGCGTGGGGCTCAACACACCCCGCCTTTAAAGCTGAGAAAGGAAAAGATTATGTTTACAAATGTAGCAATGTTGATTATGTGCTCAATGGTAGCAATTTCAACCGTGTGCGGATGCTCTTCACTTATGCACCGCGCATAAGGGAGAAGCCTCGTAAAGGCACACTCTTTTTTGAGAGAACACACATTATTCCCCATCTTAAATAAATGGCACCCTGTGATGATTTATGTTCATCGCAGGGTGCTTTTCCTTTTTCTATTCGTTTTATTTGCCTTTTTATACACGCTTTTTCGTTAAATAATGTAAGAAAATAAATAAAAATTTCTATAATTCAAGGTTTTTTACTAATTTTGCGCAGACTATGTGCGCACGTAAGGGTGGATTGTACCCATACGTGAGCACAAATAGCGTGTTTGTAAAGAGACCCACCCCAACCCTCCCTGTGAGGGAGGGAGAGTGGATGAGGGATGAGAGATGAGAGGGTTGATGGAACAGAAGAAGAGGAACTGACAAAAATTAAAAACAAAAATAAACTAAACAAACAAAATGCAAAACAAAGGAATTGTTATTGTGACCGCAGTGCTGCTGACACTGGCAAGTATCTTCTACTTGTCGTTCTCAGCGGCTACAAGCTACTATGACAAGCAGGCGGCCAAACTGAGCGACCCTATCGCAGCTCAGAACTACAAGGACTCCGTGAAGTATCTCGGCGTCTATTCTTATCAGCAGTGTCTGGAGACTCAGATTGGTCTGGGTCTGGACCTGAAGGGTGGTATGAACGTTATTCTTGAAATCAGCGTGCCTGACGTTGTTGACGTGCTCGCCGACCACAAGACCGACGCTGCCTACCAGAAGTCTATGGCTGAGGCTAAGAAAGAGGAGGAGTCAAGTCAGAAGGACTTCATCACTCTCTTCATCAATGCCTACAAGAAGAATGCTCCGGGCCACCGCCTGGCAGAAATCTTCGCTACTCAGCAGCTGAAGGGCAAGGTGTCAACACAGAGCAGCGACGCTGAGGTTGAGGCTGCATTGCGTGCTGAGGTGCAGAGTGCCATCGACAACTCATACAACGTAGTACGTAACCGTATCGATAAGTTCGGTGTGGTACAGCCTAACATACAGAAGCTCGAGGGTCAGGAAGGCCGCCTCATGGTCGAGATGCCTGGCGTGAAGGAGCCAGAGCGCGTACGTAAGCTGCTCCAGGGTTCTGCAAACCTTGAGTTCTGGGAGACATACAACGCCAACGAGGTATTGCCTTACCTCTCACAGCTCAACACACGTCTGGCTAACATCGCCTCAGGCAAGGCTGATACCGCTAAGGTGGACACTGCCAAGGCTGAGCCAGCCAAGGAGGTTGCTGCTGCAGCCGACACTGCTAAGAAGGAGGCTTCAAGCAAGTTCGTGCTGAAGAAGGAGACTGCTGACGCTGGTGCTAAGGCTGCTGACAAGGCTGCCAAGAGCAGCGATGCTGAGATAGCAAAGGCAAAGAAGCAGAATCCTCTGTTCGCCATCTTCCAGCCTGTTCAGGGACAGTCTCTCTCTACCATGGGTTATGCTAACGAGCGTGACACCGCTGAGATCAACAAACTCATCTACGGTGAGGAGGCTAAGAAGGTTATCCCTTCTGATGTTAAGCTCCTGTGGTCTGCTAAGCCTGTTGAGGGCACAAAGAACATCTTTGAGCTCCACGCCCTGAAGGTTACCTCTACCAGCGGTCGCGCACCATTGGAGGGTGACGTTATCACAGACGCAAAGGATGAGTTCGACAACTTCGGTCGTCCATGCGTATCAATGTCAATGAACAACGAGGGTGCCCGCCTCTGGGCTCAGCTCACCAAGCAGAACGTAGGCAAGGCTATCGCCATCGTACTTGACGGCGTAGTTTACTCTGCTCCACGTGTAAACGGTGAGATTAGCGGCGGTAACTCACAGATATCTGGTAACTTCACCATCGAGGATACAAAAGACCTTGCCAACACCCTTAAGTCTGGTCGTATGCCAGCACCTGCACGTATCGTACAGGAGGAGGTTGTAGGTCCTACACTCGGTGCACAGTCTATCCAGCAGGGCATCGTGTCAATGGTTATCGCTTTCGTGCTGCTCATGCTCTACATGGTTTGCATGTATAACTTCAAGCCGGGCATGATGGCCAACTGCGCACTTATCGTCAACCTCTTCTTCACTCTCGGTATCCTCACCTCGTTCCAGGCAGCCCTGACGATGTCAGGTATCGCAGGTATGGTGCTCTCACTCGGTACGGCGGTGGATGCCAACGTGCTTATCTACGAGCGTATCAAGGAGGAGATGAAGAGCGGTATCGGTATCAAGCAGGCACTGCAGAAGGGTTATGAGAACGCATTCTCAGCCATCTTCGACTCTAACCTCACATCTATCATCACAGGTGTAATCCTGTATGTCTTCGGTACAGGTCCTATCCGCGGCTTCGCCACAACATGGATTATCGGTATCATCTGCTCATTCTTCACAGCAGTGTTCCTCACACGTCTGGTTTACGAGAACCGCTTCTCTAAGGACAAGTGGCTGAAAGAGACCTTCACCACACGTTTCTCAAAGAACCTCCTGCAGAACACCGACGTGAAGTTCATGTCACTCTATAAGAAGACCTTCGTACTCGTAGCCGTGGCTATCGTAGTATTCGTAGCAAGCTTTGTGGTTCGCGGACTGTCACAGTCTATCGACTTCACCGGCGGCCGCAACTACGTTGTAGCATTCGACAAGGCCGTTCAGCCTGAGGAGGTGCGCGGTACAGTGGCTAAGGCATTCGAGGGCTTCAACACCTCAGTTATCGCCCTGGGTACCGACAACAAGACCGTGCGTATCTCTACCAACTACAAGATAGAGTCTAACGATCCTAACGTTGACGACGAGGCAGAGACAATCCTCTACAACGCACTGAAGAAGGAGGGCGTGGTAAACCAGAAGGATGTCAACGCATTCAAGAACCCAGACGTTCGTGAGGGTGGCTCAATCATCAGCTCACAGAAGGTAGGACCTTCAGTGGCTAAGGACATCACCTACGGAGCTATCATCAGCGTGCTGCTCGCACTCGTAGCTATCTTCATATATATTATGGTACGTTTCCGTAACGTAGCCTTCTCTGTAGGTTCTACCTGCGCACTGGCAGTAGATACAATAGTAGTGCTCGGCATCTACTCGCTCTGCTGGGGCTGGATGCCGTTCTCACTCGAGATAGACCAGACCTTCATCGGTGCCATCCTGACCGTGATAGGTTACTCTATCAACGACAAGGTGGTTGTCTTCGACCGTATCCGTGAGAACCTCAAGATACATCCGAAGTGGGACACACAGACCACCTTCAACACATCAATCAACCAGACCTTGGCGCGTACCGTCAACACCTCTGTATCTACATTGATAGTGTTGCTCTGTATCTTCTTCCTCGGTGGCGACTCCATCCGCTCATTCTCATTCGCAATGATACTGGGCGTGGTATTTGGCACACTGTCATCAATCTTCATCGCCGCCCCGGTAGCTTACCTCACTCACGGCAAGAAGATAGAGAACCGACTCGCAGAGGAGAACGCTGCAGAATCGAAATAACGAAATAACGAATCAGCGTAATAACGTAATAACGATATAACGTAATAACGACCCCCCTCGTAATAACGTTATATCGTTATTTCGTAATATCGAGATTAATAATTTCTCGTTATAACGATATATCGAAATAACGAAATAACGCCACCCCGAAATATCGAAATATCGTTATAACGATATAACGAATAACCCCTAAAAAATGAAACACCAATGGAAATAAAGCGCTTTGGCTACTATTGGCTTGACACATGGGTTCTCGCCAACGTCATCCAACTTGCCACGCAGGACTTCTGCCACAAGTTCCTCAACCGTAGCAACGACCCGTGCGGCCGTCAGTATGACCAGATGACGCAGGCAGCGCGCTCAGCACCGGCAAACATAGCAGAGGGCAACTCAAGACACTCCACCTCAAAGGAGACAGAGATGCGACTTACCGACGTTGCCAGAGCTACACTTGCCGAACTGTCAAACGATTTCCTCAACTGGCTCATGCGACAAGAACAGGTGCCATGGTCAGTTCACTCACAGGAATACATACAGGTATCCGCCGTGCGACTTGAAAAACCATTGTATCAGGATGACGTACAACACCAGAGCAGCATTCATATCTTGAGGCAGAAACATCTGTTTGACACCTGGCTGCAGTCAGACGACAGCATCATAGTAGCAAACTGCATCCTCGTATTATGCAATCGCCTCACCCTTATGCTCAACAAACAGATAGAGCGTCTGCTCGCAGCGTTCCGCGAGGAAGGAGGCTTCACCGAGGCACTGACGCAGGAGCGCCTGGCCTACCGTGCAGACCAAAGCAGACAAGACGCCGCTCCGCAATGTCCGCAGTGCGGCAAACCCATGATAAAAAGAATGGCACGCAAAGGCATCAACTCCGGCAAGGAGTTCTGGAGCTGCTCCGCCTATCCCCAGTGCAACGGCACGAGGAAAGTGGAATAATTCAGATTCTATATATATAATAAGGTGTGAATCCAACTAATGGGTTCACACCTTATGTTATTATAAGACAATGGAAAAACACTCACACAAGTATGTGTCACACAAACTTGTGTATATAAAAAACATTTATAATGTCGTTTAATCCTCATTCTCTCCCAAAAAAAGTGTGATTTTTCACACATTGTCACAATAACGTCAGTTTTCCTGACACATTGATTTTTCGTACCTCAATTTCCCTGCGATGAAATCCTTCGACGGGAAATTATTTTGAAAATCGGGCGGAATTTCGATATCTGTAACTTGCTGATAATCAGCAATGGGATTTTTCAGGAATTGTAAAAGCTATCATATTACCTTGTAAAAGCATAGCTTTTACACCGTGAAAGCTATCATATTACATCGCAAAAGCTATCATATTACGTTGTCCGGGTTGGTAAAATACGGTTAATTTTACCAACCCGGACAATATTTTTTACCAACTTTAGCATTTTGAGAGTTGTTTTCCACCTCCCTTTTCTCTATTTAGCATCGTGAAGCCGAACGTCTTAAGAAATCACTTTGTCACTAAAACAACCCTTTTAGTGACAAAGTGATTTCATTTGTTCACAGTCATCTTTTTTCATTGGATTCATGTTAATTTAAATCTTCTAAACATATATCTATAATTGGTAATCCTACTAATATTATAGTACCTATGATATATAATGCTATCATAAGTATGTCTAATACCAATATTGTTATAGACTTTTTGAAGTATGTATATATGGCAAAGAAAGCACTTACAAAAACAAGTATTGGTTGAATTATAATAAATAACAATACATTTATTTCACCATAAGTGAGAGTTGTATTATTACTCCACCATTGCATAATATCTATACATATATCGCAAAGTTCATTTCCCGTATATTTCATATCACCAATAATTTATTTTACATTATTATGGTCGACTATTATAACCGCTCGGCACTTGTGATGTTTGCCTTGGCAAGTATTTTAGGCAATTAATTCAATACTGGCAAAACAAAATAATTGTCAGAAATTGTCATAATTGTCGTCAATAGAACAACAACATTTTTCTTGTAGTATTTTCATCGAACTAACGCTATTATTAGGTTCTATAAGTCAACTTAGAATCATACTACCTAATGGGAGTTATTTTGGAATCAATAAACTCTGTTGTAATAAGCATAATTACTGAAATATCAGGGGGTATGTTCGTTTTTTACAAGCATGACAAGATGAATTCAGCTAATAACTCCAAACAAAGAATAACCACTTATACGATGATATGCTTCATCAAACATTGCCGTAAGATAATATTGGCCTGCTTTCGTTTCATTATCTGCACCTTCTAAACTATTATCCTTTAAGGCTTCTAAGAATTTAATAACACAAACTAATCTCTTCCTTATTCCTTCTTTCGTTTGGAGATTAGATATTGACACGAGTGTTGATGGCATATTAAAATCACGCACCATTCTTTCATCTGACATAGCTAAAAAATACAAATCTGCTATTTCCGTATTTGACTGGAACATATCCCTTAATTCCGCAACACTATAGTTTAACATTATTTATAAGTGCCTGAGCAACAA
>CAMEWL010000060.1:0-9943 GCA_945941025.1 uncultured Prevotellaceae bacterium | reverse complement strand
CAATGAGGCTGTTTTTAGATAGTCTCGCAAACAATAATTTTCGAATGAAAGACTTATCCTGAACACACAAAACATCAAAGACGACTCTGGTTTGCAGGACAGATTAAAGAAGGGGGCAGCATACTTCAAAGAAGATATTTCTTTCTTGGGGAAGCAGCTTTCCATCACAAAAATACAGACAAACAACAAACAAGCAAGGGAACGCCTGACAAATGTAATACAAAACATATTATTTGAATACAGGCTGAAAACAGAACTTCTCAACTATGTCGCAGAGAATGGGATAAAAACAAATGAATATCTGAAATACAAAGCTACCATCTCGCTGAAATTAGAAAATGACGAGACGCTGAAAGCCAAGCATTTTGTAAAAAAGAAGACAAAATAGCTTATTAAACATCATTTTTTTGTCTTTCAATTGGCTATATCAAAAAAATAATGTAACTTTGCATAAATTTTCAAACAAACAACAAAAATGTTATTAGACAAGATAAATAATCTCATCACGGAAATCGACAGCCTACATGCCGACACCGTAGAACAGATAGAGGCACTACGCTTGAAATACCTGTCAAAGAAAGGTGAAATCAGTGCCTTAATGACTGACTTTCGCAGTGTTGCACCAGAGCAGAAAAAAGCTATAGGCATAAAGATTAACGAACTTAAGCAGTTAGCTTTTGACAAGATTAACGGATTAAGGAATCAGCTTGAGACTTCTGACGACAAAGAGTGCTTGTCTGACCTTACCAGGACACCGTACCCCACCCCACTGGGCACACGTCATCCTCTGTCTATCGTCAAGAATGAGATTGTAGAGATATTCCAGCGAATGGGCTTCACTCTTGCAGACGGGCCTGAGGTGGAAGACGACTTACACATCTTCACCAAGATGAACTTTGCCGCCGACCACCCTGCACGTGACATGCAAGACACATTCTTCGTTGAGGAAAGCGCACTGAAGGATGTCACAAAGAACATACTCCTACGCTCACACACTTCCAGTGTCCAGGCACGTGTAATGGAAAAACAACAGCCACCAATACGTGTCATCTGTCCTGGCAGAGTGTACCGCAATGAGGCCATCACAGCTCGCGCTCACTGTTTCTTCCATCAGATAGAGGGATTATACATTGATGAGAATGTATCATTCACTGACTTGAAACAGGTAATGCTGACTTTTGCGCAAGAGATGTTTGGACCTGACACAAAGATACGCTTGCGCCCATCTTACTTCCCATTCACAGAACCATCAGCAGAGATGGATATCTCATGCCATATCTGTGGAGGCGTAGGATGCGGATTCTGTAAGCATACTGGATGGGTGGAAATACTCGGATGTGGTATGGTTGATCCTAACGTGCTGGAGCTCTGTGGAATTGACTCAAAGAAATACAGCGGTTATGCTTTCGGCCTCGGTGTCGAGCGCATCACCAATCTTAAATACCAAGTAAGTGACCTGCGTATGTTCTCCGAAAACGACAAACGTTTCCTGGAAGAGTTTACAGCAGCAAACTAATGGCTTGACTTGTCACGCCTAATCAAGTGACACCCAATGGGGTTGACTGGATTTGACAGCGGGCAGGAATGGTACGTAAGCATGCGGAGTAAAGACTGTGTACTCCATAATCCCATCGGTCAACAATTTAATTGGCGAAAACAACTACGCTCTCGCTGCTTAATCGAAGTATAGTAGATTAGCTTTATTCCCTTGCAAGGCGAGGGAACGAGACATCGCTCAGAGCCCACTCCTTGAGGCTGACTGGTCAATGCGGTGCAATAATATCGGGGATAGTCGTTGGCTTGCCTCGCACTATCGATGAAAATCTTGAGGCTAAGGCGGTACTTGGTGGTCCAGGTCTTGGTATCGCACTAAAACTGAAGGCTGGAATAAGCATGTAGAAAGCGTGCGGTTTCACCGTTTGGACGAGGGTTCGAATCCCTCCAGCTCCACAAAAACAGATGCAAAAATGAATATTTTTCATTGCATGCATCTGTTTTTTGTTTTTATATTTTATTATTTGATTTATTTTTGTTAATTTTGCATATAACGTCGTGTATTTTCGCAGGTTCAAGGAAATACATTACATAAACATCTATACCTCAAAGATATACCGTATCATTGAGGACTATTTTCGTATATATATGTTTACAACTCTACTGAATTAAATTACTAATATCATATATGAATCCAGCAGAAAAGATTTCTCACATTACACCAAAAAGAAAGTGGTTTGACGTTGACATCAAAGGCATTTGGGATTACCGTGACCTTTACAAGTCATACATTCGTCGCGACTTCGTAACCACGTATAAGCAGACCATTCTCGGTCCTTTGTGGTACTTCATCTCACCTATCTTCACCACTATCATGTATATGTTCGTCTTCGGCGGACTCGCAGGCATCAGTACAGACGGACTGCCCCAACCTCTGTTCTATATGGCAGGCATCACACTGTGGGGCTATTTCCAATCCTGTTTCGGAGCATGCACCAACGTATTGCGTGGTAATGCAGGAATCTTCAGCAAAGTTTACTTTCCTCGTCTGATAGTACCACTAAGTTCAATTACAACCAACCTCATACGCTTCGGCATACAGATGCTGATGTTCATAGGAGTATATATCTACTATGTAGCATTCAAAGGATTCCCTGTATCCCTTAACTGGACACTCATATTCTTCCCGGTATTTGTACTGATGACAGCATTTATGGGCATGGGCATGGGACTCGTAGTATCATCACTTACCACAAAGTACCGTGACTTGAGTTTCCTCGTTGGTTTCGGAATGCAATTACTTATGTATGGCACTCCTATCATCTACCCGTTAAGCTTCGCGCCAGCCCAATACAGACAATACATAGAGATAAACCCTATGACACCAATCTTCGAGGCATATAAATACAGTCTCTTGGGTAACGGAACATTTACCGCCACAGGGATTATATACAGTACCGTTTTCATCGTAGTGCTCATGACCCTCGGTATCCTCATCTTCAACCAACAAGAAAAACAATTCATAGACACTGTATAGGCAACGAGAACGAAAACCATAACGAAAACGAAAACGAAAACAACAATAATAGTTTTCAATACAAACAGACGATTCGGAGCTTCAAACACTCATTACGAAAATGGATAGCACTCCAAAAGCACGCAATTTCCGACAATACGCTGTATGGGGGGATGCTGTTAACTATGCTACTACAATATACAAAGTAACAGACAGCATGCCTTGGTTTGAAAAAAAAGGAATATGCGATCAACTTCGCAGAGCCGTAGTATCCATATCCAGCAACATTGCGGAAGGGGCTGCCAAGCCCTCTGATATAGATTTTGCTCGTTTCCTTGACCAAGCATTAGGTTCTACGTTTGAAGTTGAAACTCAACTACTAATATCTAAAAATGTAGGTTACATAAAAGAGACTCAATACAACGAATTGTTACAGCAGAACATCAAAATAGAAAAACAACTTATAGGATTAATACGGTCTATCAGAATAAAAAAAGAAACAAGACTTAACGGAGCATAGTTTTCGTCTTCGTTTTCGTCTTCGTATAAATCATATGGACAAGAACATCGCAATAGAATTCCAGGGCGTAGGCAAGCAATATCGCCTTGGCCGCGTAGGCACAGGATCCCTACAACATGACCTTAACCGCTTTTGGCAAACCACCATACTTGGTAAGGAAGACCCATACCTGAAGATTGGTGAGGTCAACGACCGCAGTGAGAAAGCACATTCCGACTATGTATGGGCACTGAAAGATATCAACTTCAAGGTAGAGCAAGGCGACGTCGTCGGCATCATAGGTAAGAACGGAGCCGGCAAGAGCACCCTGCTGAAGCTCCTCAGCCATATCACTTCACCAACAACAGGCGATATCTACTATCGTGGCCGTATAGCCTCACTCCTTGAGGTTGGCACTGGTTTCCACGGAGAACTCACCGGCAAGGAGAACATATTCATGAACGGTGCCGTCCTCGGCATGACAAAGCATGAAATCAGACGCAAGCTCGACGACATCATCGAGTTCGCCGGCGTAGAGAAATACATCGACACCCCGGTAAAACGCTACTCATCAGGCATGACAGTCCGTCTCGGCTTTGCCGTAGCCGCCTTCCTTGAGCCCGAAATCCTCGTCGTTGACGAGGTCCTCACCGTTGGCGACGCCGAGTTCCAAAAACGTGCCATCGGCAAGATGGACGACGTAGCGAAAGGGGGCCGCACTGTCCTATTTGTAAGTCATAATATGTCTGCAGTTAAGAATTTATGCAGAAATGGCATATTACTCAAGAATGGCCAACTTGATTACATCGGAACATCTGAAGAATGTGTAGATCGCTATCTCGACACCAATATAGAAGAAATCAAAACTCATTGTATCTTAGGAAAAGAAAACAGGACACTAAAAGAGTGCGATGTTATACATGATGTTGAAATGGTTGAAGCCTTTTTGTTAAACAACACCCCAAATGCAATGGCTACCGATGAACCAATATGTGTAGAACTTTTAATGAAACGAAACAGCAGACGTCGTTCTGAATGTCAGTATTCTATCGTTATCACAGACACCACTGACACAAAAGTTCTCAACATCGTTAGTGAAATGATGCCTATTCCACTCGATCGTGATACTTATAAGGTTCGACTAAAAGCAGATCATCACGGTTTACCTAGAGGAAGATATAAAATACACATAGCAATAGGTAGAAAAGACTTTTCTGGCGCTCTTATCAATTACGACATAGCATTTGATCTTCTCTCATTTGAAATAAAATACATTACAGCTACAGAGAAAAAAGAGTACTTCCGATATGAACGTTCATGGGGAATTATTCTGCACAACAAAGAAAATATCAAAGCAGAGATTATTTAATTATATATGCATTTTATATACTTCAACTTCGAATAAGTTTTATAGAAACTCACTCATGTTACATATTATAAGACTTATAAGGCTATTTATTACTATAATATTCTTAGATATAACAAGACTAAATACTAACATCTTTAACCTAAAAACTCTGCTCAATAGTCAGGGATCTCATATCTAATATGAAAAAAAAGAAATTAATTCTACCTTTCATTATTATTATATTACTATGTCCTTTTTTTTTATTATACCGCAATAAACCCATTCATTTTTCAATTGATGATGTAAATGCGTGTATGATTAACTTAACATGTGACAGCGATAAATACAAGTCTATTTTTGAAGAACCTTTCTTTGCAACTCTGAGAAAAATGCACCAACGTACCGGAGCAAAATTCACACTTTATTTATATGAACAGGGAGATAATTTCACACTTAACCATTTTCCTAAAAAATATTATAAAGATTTCCAAAATTGTAGCAGTTGGTTACGTTTTGGATTTCATGCACCATTTCCCAAAAGCACAGCCGATTCAACACTGTTCGTAACTTCATACATACGAACAAAAAACATCATAACTGAGAAATTGGGAAATCTACACACCCAAATATTACGTCTGGATTATTTTTTTGCCACTCCAGAAGAAATTAAAGCTTTACAAGAGAGAGATGTCACGACCCTACTTAGCGCTGATGACAACAGAATTAGCTATTCTTTATCAAGAAAGGACAACGAACATCTCATCAAAACAGAAATTCTTGAAAAAAATGGCATAACCTATAAACGCACAGATGCGCGCATCGAAAAAACATCACCTCTACCGACTCTAATATACAATGCAACTGACGATGAATTATTTTTGTTCACCCACGAGTCGTGCTTTTTTGAAAACACCAAAGAAATATATATGTACTTATTTTTCTTCTACCTAACAGGTAGTATATTTATATACTAATGACAAATATAAAACACATCTTTTAAAAACACTATATGGATAAGATTAAACGTTTTATAGAAGTAAATATCCCCGTAACTACATGTACACTTAGATGCGACTATTGCTATATTACGCATCATAGACTATTTGAAGGTCCACTTCCAAAGTTTAAATATTCCCCTCAACATGTCAGAAAAGCTTTATCTGTAAAACGTCTTGGAGGAAAATGCCTTTTAAATTTCTGTGGCAATGGAGAAACATTACTCGCTCCACAAATTGTAGAATATGTTCGAGAACTACTTGAGGAAGGACATTATGTCATGATTGTCACCAATGCTACAGTCTCAAAAAGATTTGAAGAATTAGAAAAACTTCCCAAACATTTGTTGGCACATCTGTTTTTCAAATTTTCATATCACTACACACAATTAAAAAAACGTGGACTTTTAGACACCTTCTTCAACAATGTATGCAGAATGCGAGATGCCGGTGCTTCTTTCACATTAGAAGCAACGCCTTCAGATGAATGGATACCATATATTGATGAAATGAAACAAGTCGCTATAAAATATGTTGGAGCAGTAAACCACATAACAGTAGCACGCGATGAACGAGACAGTACAAAACTCCCTATATTGACAAAAATGTCCAAAGAGAAATATATAAAAACATGGTCAGTATTTAATTCTACGCTTTTTAATTACAAGATGTCTATATTTGAGAATAAAAGAACCGAATTTTGCTATGCAGGAGCGTGGTCTTTGTTTTTAAATTTACAGACAGGCATCGCACGACAATGTTATAAATCTGATTTCGTTCAAAATATTTTTGAAGACTTATCAAAACCAATAGAATGGAGAGCAATCGGCAATAATTGCAAAGAACATCATTGCTACAATGGACATTCATTTATTGTATTAGGATGCATTCCCGAATTATCTAGAAATGCTCCCACTTACGCTCAAGAACGTAATAGAACATGTAATGACGGCAGTGAATGGTTACAGCCTGATATGAAAGCTTTCATGTCAACTAAGCTATACGAAAGTAACAAGGAATTCAATTGGTGGCAGAAATGGATAACAAACATGAAGAACCGTCATATTGGCTTACGTTCTAAGATTATATCAAGGATTCCCTTCTTACATTAAAAGTAGAGATGCAGAGATTACCCATAGGAATACAGAGTTTTGAGGCTTTGCGCGAAGAGAAATACCTTTACGCAGACAAAACAGCTATAATTCACGACCTTGTCAAGAACGGCAAGGTCTATTTCCTCAGCCGTCCAAGACGCTTCGGCAAGAGTCTGCTATGCAGCACTCTGAGAGCGTACTTTGAAGGTAAGAAAGAGTTGTTCAAGGGACTTGCGATAGAAAGACTTGAAACAGCCTGGACTGCTTATCCTGTAATGCACTTTGATTTCAACGGTGAGGTGTATGGTAGTATTGATGGACTGGAACAGATAATGGACAGTCATCTGAAAAGATGGGAAAACACATATGGATGTATTGACCCGAGTACAACTCTTTCCCAGCGTTTCTACAATGTTGTTTGCACCGCCCATGAAAAGACGGGAAAGCGCGCGGTCGTGATAGTGGATGAGTATGACAAGCCCCTACTGGAGACTTTTGGAAAAGAAGATATGGTGGAACAGACAAGGGCATTGTTCAAAGGATTCTTCGGCAACCTAAAAAAACTTGACGAACACCTGCAGTTCGTGTTCTTCACGGGAGTCACGAAATTCTCTAAGATTTCCATTTTCTCTGATCTCAACCAACTAAGAGACATATCGTTGGAGCCTCAGTTTGACACCATCTGCGGTCTAACGGAGGAGGAACTTCATAATTGTTTCTCCGAACATATTGAGGCGATGGCAAAAAAAATCTCTATATCCAAAGGGGAATGTATCAATACTCTGAAAAAGTATTACGATGGCTATCACTTTTCAGAGAGTATGACAGACATATATAATCCTTTCAGTATTCTCAATGCCCTTGCATCTCAACGGTTGGGATACTTTTGGTTCTCAACAGGCACCCCCACATTCCTAATAAAACACCTGATGAAGGATTTGGATGTATTTGATTTTAAAACTCTGTCAAAAGGGGTAACTCTATCCACTGGAGAAATAACAGACTACAGGCCTGAGAATCCTGATATAACTCCACTTCTTTATCAAAGTGGATATCTTACCATAAAGAAGTATAATACAAGGAGAGATGAATTCACCTTAGCATATCCAAATAAGGAAGTGGAATACGGAATGCTCAATTCGCTTGCCCCCAATGTAAGTTATGTGAGAAATCCCAAAAACTACATCTCTGCTATGCAGGATGCACTTGACAATTGCGACATTGATGCCATGATGTTACAACTAAAGGCTATTTACGCATCACTGCCCTATATCGTACCCCATTTTAAGGAAGGTATGGATGAAAATGACAAGGTTGATAAGCTTAACATGTACATTGAGCGTGATTTCCAAAATATAATATACGTTTTCTTCCTTCTAATGGGACAACCAACCTATTCTGAGGTGCAGAATTGTCTCGGACGGGCAGACTGTATAGTGGAGACGGATGATTATGTTTACATCTTCGAGTTCAAGGTGGATGCACCAGCTGCTGAAGCTTTGGAACAGATAAAGGCACATGAGTATGCAGCACGCTATGCCGCAGACAAACGCAAGGTAGTAAAAGTAGGTGTGCAGTTCTCGCGCAAGAAACGAAACATCGTGGAATGGACTGTGGAATAAATATCATTGAAACACGAAAATGAATATTACAGGACAGGGAAAAAAAATAAAAGACACACTCACTTTCCTTCTTGACAATGACTATATCTTCATTGATCTACCATACTATAGTAACATTGGAGACAGTCTGATATGGAAAGGTACGGAGACACTTCTTGCCTCACTCCCATATAAATGTCTGTACAGAGCTTCATGCAAGACTTTTAGACATATAGACATTTCCGAGAATGTCATTATTATAATGATGGGAGGAGGTAATTGGGGAGATCTTTATCTTATTCACAACGAATTTAGAAAAAGGATTGTTCAAAGCTATCCCAACAACAAAATAGTCATACTTCCACAAACCGTATATTATGAAGGAGCGCGAAATGCCCGATTTGATGCAGAAGTTTTCAGAAAACACAAGAGATTAACCATCTTTGCTCGCGATAAATACAGCTATTGGTTTCTTAAATTATTCAGATTCGGTAAGAATATTAGACTGTTACCTGATATGGCTTTCTGCATCGATAGAGATTGGCTGAGTACTTTTGCCGTACCATCAATTGAGAAAAACCTACTGTTCAAACGTCTTGATAAAGAAAAGACTGAAGCCAATGAAATTGCTAATTTTGGAGAATACGAAACATCTGACTGGCCGCTTTACACAGAACCAGACCCTCTTAGAACTATACTATATACTCTTATAAATGAAGGTAAATATAAAGAGGCTGACGACTATGCTACAAACGTATATCTTCCAGAACGCGTTAAAGTAGGCATTGAACACATTAGCAAATATGAAAAAGTGTATAGTAACAGACTGCATGGAGCAATTCTCGCCATATTATTAGGTAAAGAGACATTCATCATTGATAATTCATACGGTAAAAATAGTCAGTATTATAGCACTTGGCTAAAAGACACGAAGAATATACATTTGGTTAATGTCTCCAAAACAGGTGACACTCATAGAATAATCCGTTTCATGTACCATGCTATACGTGGTTTGCTTCCTTTCTAACGATAACATGCAACATTATGGCTAAAGCTGAAATAACTAATAAAATGATATTCGTTTCCTCCTGCATTGAGACTGTTGCACAAGAACTGCACATCTCAACGACAGACGCATATAAACGGATGAAAGACATCAATTTTATAGATGGCTTCATAATTTCTTGTTATGATGCTCTACACACACAAAGCCGGGAATATGTTACTGAGTTATTACTCGGGGCACTAAAAAACTGGGAGCTGCAAGCCAAACAAAATGATGAGAAAAGTATATCACGGCTGTATTGAAGAAATACGTCATCCTCTCACCAACATTGGTAGACCTTAATTCCGCAACACTATAGTTTAACATTATTTATAAGTGCCTGAGCAACAA
>CAMEWL010000059.1:0-10233 GCA_945941025.1 uncultured Prevotellaceae bacterium | reverse complement strand
GAGTCATCTCTACTGCCTCCTTGCCCCACTCCTGATACCATCCTCTGCCAGCCACACAGATAAGCACCTGCACCTGCTTGTGGTGAATGTGCCAGTTGTTTCGGCAGCGAGGCTCGAAAGTGACGTTCTTCAGACTCGTTACACTCGAAGAAGTGTCGCTTTGCGCCGAGCGTATCACACCGCCACCTACATCGGCCAGATAGCTCTGACCTATGAAGTACTTGCCGTAAGGGTTAGGCTCACCCTTCGCCCATTTACTGCGCAGCGTGTAGCCTTCATGGCATAGCCAAGCTGACAGCTCATCTACCAGTTGCTGGCTGTTTCCCATGTTTACCGCACCCTGCTTGTGGGCGGCAAGCTGCGGAGCCACACCCTCCATACCACTTAGCGCCGCTACGGTAACTATCTCACGGTCGGCAGCAGAGAGTTGGTCGCCGGCGAAGATATCACCGAAAAGGTGAGCCTTCAGATAGTAGTCGTCCTGCGGACAGAAGTCATAGTTGAACGGACGGCCGGAGAGCTGCGTCTGATTCCTCACTCCCAGTTCGTAAGCCTTCTTAGCGTCGTCCCACTCAGCAGGACGCTTCCATGGCTTGCCCTCCTGCCAACCGGCCTGTTTGTTCTCCAATACTTTGCCTAACACTCCCAGTGCGTTGAGTGAGCGCGGAAAACCTGTGTAGGCATAAAGTTGTGAGAAAGCCTCTTTCAGTTCGTTAATGGTAACGCCGTTATCGAGAGCCGTTCTCACGGCAGGCTCAAGTCTTGTGATGTCGCCCTGCGCCATGAGGCAGGCACAAGCCGCCAATCCTTTTTGGCGCTCTGTCAGCGCCTGACTGTTTACTACTGTTGTCATGGTCAATACAACTATTATTAGTAAAACGATTTTCCTCATTTATATGTCTTCATTTTCTTGAATATCTGGTAACCCACGACTCCCCCCCCTTTGGGAGGGTCGGGGTGGGATTATGATTGTATTTACTTAAGGTTTGCTTTGAGGAAGTCGGCCAGCTTGTCCCATGGAATCAGGTTCTTGGCCTCGCCCTTGCCTTTCAGTTCCTTGTAGCCACCGTCGTAGAGGTCACAGTGAGATGCGCCTGGTATTATTAGCAACTGCTTGTTATCCGGATTAGGGTTAGGCTTGCCTGTCACGTTATAACCCTCAGCCTTGCCCTCCACCATGTATTTGTATGCCGCCTCACTGAAATAGCGTGAGTGAGCCTTTTCACCGTGCATCACGAGTACGGCCGAGCGTATCTCATTAATGTAGTAGAGGAAACGGCTGTTGGCATACGCCTGCGTACCAATCACGCGCCATCCGTCGTTAGAGTTGCCGCTGCGCTTGTGGTAGCCGCGCTCTGACTTGTAGTAGTCATAGTAATCCTTTACGAACTGAGGTGCATCATCTGGCAGAGGATCTATCACACCGCCAGCCATAGCCGCAGGGTCTGTGAGACGCTGCTTAGCCATAGCCTCACGTGCAGCGTGGCGTGACTCCTCCTTGTCCTCGCTGTCAAAGTAACCGTTGCCACTCACTCGTGTCATGTCATACATCGTAGATGCCACGGTGGCCTTTATGCGGGTGTCGGCAGCGGCAGCGTTCAGTGCTATGCCGCCCCAACCGCAGATACCGATGATGCCTATCTTCTCTGCATCTACATTATCTTGTTTAGAGAGGAAATCCACGGCAGCCATAAAGTCCTCGGTGTTGATGTCGGGTGATGCCGTACGACGTGGCTCACCACTGCTTTCACCGGTATAAGAAGGGTCGAAGGCAAGTGCCACGAAACCGCGCTCAGCCATACGCATGGCATAGAGACCGCTTGACTGCTCCTTGGTAGCGCCAAACGGACCGCTCACTGCAATAGCCGCCAGCTTGCCCTTGGCATCCTTAGGTGTGTAAAGGTCTGCCGCCAATGTCAGTCCGTATTGTGTGTTAAACGTCACCTTGCTGTGGTTTACCTTCTCGCTCAGTGGGAATACCTTGTCCCACTCCTGTGTCATGTTCAGCGTTGTCATATCCTCATTATTGTTTTGTTTGTTGTTGCAGCCTGCAAGTATTCCGACTGCCAGTGCCGCAGCAAAAATTATTTGTTTCATAATATTACCTTTTTACCATTCTTTATATATAGCCCCTTTGTCGGACTCTCCACCTTCTGTCCGTTCAGAGAGTATATGTCATCTTTCCTGGCAGTAGTCGCATCGGTGGAGACATTCTTTATGGCTGTGGTGTTGGTCAGTGACAGCGTGACGCTGATGTTGCTTTCACCGATTTTCAAAAAAGTGCGCAGGTCATTTCCCGTAATGTTGTCAAAATGTCCCAATGGGGTGTAGCTCCAAGAGTTGGTGTCAGCAAAGAGACAGATGTTACTGCCGCTATACAACACCACATCACCTGCCTGAGCTGTCATCTGCCTGTTGCTTGTGGTCAGCGAGAAGCCCAGTGGTCCCCATATCTCGAAATCATCATTAGTGTTCAGCGATATGGTGAGTGGTCCGTTTTGCAATCGTGCCACGAGTTCCTGTGCAGCCTGAGTGTCGGCAAGTGTCATGCTCTGTGTCTGCCCACCTATGGTCACATATATTTTATTCATAGTAGTCTGTGCTTTAGTCTCATTATCTGCAGAACAACTGCTTAGCAGTATTGCTGCCAGAAGAATAATTATCTGCTTCATAGTGTCTCCTCCTTTTGATAGAAAGGTCCCGCCTCCTCGTCTGTTGCCTCAAGTAGGAAGGTGACAGGACGGAAACCGTCATTACAGGTTACTACGGCTATGCCGTCGCGGTTGGTCCATTCGTCACCATAAAACTTCTTCACACCAGACGAGAGAGCGAAGACATACTGGTTCATAGTACGCCATGCGCAGTCGCACATACCCTTCGGACAGGTGTTGGTGGCATAGAACACGTCACCTTTCTTCAGCACTCCGCAGGGCTTCATATCTGGGTTGCCATACAGCTGCACCAAGTCTTTGCGCAGCGAGGTATCGAGAACTGTTATTTTTATAACTTTCATAAGTAAACTATGTTTTGAACTAAGCTCTCCTGAGCGAAGAACTGTGACTGCTTTAGCTTGATGAGCTTCTGTGAATAATTATGAACTATGAATTATCTACAGGCTTTCCTTCAATATCTCTGCCACGTCATTCTTTGTCAGGTTCAGATAGCCAGCTGGATATACTACTGTTGTCTCAGTTATTCCCGGTATCATGTCGGCAGTGGCACCCACTTCGCTGATGGTCAATGGCAGTCCGAGCTCTGTCATCCATTCCTTCAAAGCCTGCAGTCCTGCCTCTGCTATCTGCTCGTCGGTCATGCCGTCGCCGTTTACGTTCCATACGTTCTTTGCGAAGCGCACGAACTTAGGCAGTCCGTTCTTCATTGCACGACGGTAGTATGCCATTGACACTGATGCCAGCGCATAGCCATGAGGAGCGTGTGTCCATGCACCTACGCTGTGACCTATCATGTGTACCATCCAGTCCTGCTGCTTACCCATACCTATAAGGGTGTTCAGCGCCCATGTGGCAGTCCACATGATGTTAGAGCGGGCCTCATAGTCCTTAGGATTCTTCACAGCCACGCGACTGCTGTTGATAACCGAGCGCATCAGTCCCTCGGCGAGGTAGTCGCTGGTGTTATCGTCGAAGTCTGAGAAATACTGTTCCATGATATGGTTCATGATATCGTATATGCCAGCCTTCATCTGGTTCTCTGGCACAGTCATGGTAACCTCAGGGTTCAGTATCGAGAACTTAGGCATCAGCCGGTCGTCAAACACATGACCGACTTTGAATGTGTGCTCTGCATCAGTTATCACCGTACCGGCATTCATCTCCGAACCAGTGCCAGCCATCGTCAGTATGCAGCCCACAGGCAGCAGCTTCTGTCCCTTGGCGGGATTCTGCTGCTTCAGCCAGAACATATCCCAGTAGTCACCATCGCAGAACACCGATGCCGCCACAGCCTTGGAGTAGTCGCATACGCTGCCACCACCCAGGGCAAGTATCAGGTCAACATCGTTCTCACGTGCTATCTTCACACCCTCGTTCAGTTTCTCCAGCGTAGGGTTGGTCATAACGCCGGGATTCTCTACTATTGTCTTGCCGGCCTCGCGCAGTATAGCCATCACCTGGTCGTATATGCCGTTGCGCTTCACGCTGCCGCTGCCATAGTTCAGCAACACCTTGCTGCCATAGTTCTTTAACTCTTCCTTAAGGAAATTCAATGAGTCTTTACCAAAATATAGTTTAGTAGGGTTATGATAAGAAAAGTTTCCTTGCATAGTCGTGTTTTTTTGTTGTTACTGCTGCAAAGTTACGATGTTTTTTTGATATCTCTGTTTCACAAAATGCGTCATGATTTTCACTTTTTGCCTAAATCGTTTGTCTATATATAAATAAATGTGTAACTTCGTAAACATGAAGGCGGATTTCAAATACTCAACAGATTTCTATGGGGTGAATGCCTGTGAGTTAAGTCACTGTTGTATGCACCTGCTGTGTACTGCAGGCGAGGGCAGTTTCGTGTTTAATGAGCACTGCTACCACATCGCGCGAAACGATTTGGTGGTGATACCTACGCCCTGCAAGGTGAAAAACATTGCCGCCCATGCCAATATGCAGGTGGAGTGGTTTGCCGCCGACTATAAGTTTCTGCAGAATCAGCTGCCGTCAAACAACTACAGCATAGGCGGCAGCATATCCCTGAACCATAACCCGGTGATAAGAGTTAATGACGAACAGGCACTGCGTTTGCTTGAAGACTTCCACCGTCTGCGCGACCGTATGGATGACCGTCACCTGCAGTTCTACAACGAAATGATGGGCAGCCTGTGTCTCACCATGATGTACGACATATTCGAGGCGCATGCCCGGCGCGATGCCTCTGCCCCTCACACTGACCGTACGGCATACATAGTGAAACAGCTCATGGAACTGCTTGCTACGGGCATCAGCCGCAGGGAGCGCGACGTGAGCTATTACGCAGGGCAGCTCAACGTGTCAGCAAAGTATCTCTCGTCCACCGTCAAGCGTGTTACGGGCCACAGTATCACGTCGTACATAGACCGCCACACGGTGCCTATACTGAAAGACTTTCTGGACGATGAGCGCTTGTCGCTCACTCAGATAGCCGACCTTATGAATTTCACCTCGCTCTCATATTTCAGCCGTTACTGCACCAAGCACCTTGGGCGGTCGCCCAGCGAATACCGTCAGAGTCTGCAACCGAGGAGATTACCGCAGTTGTAACCGAATTGTAACCATTTTTTTTCTTTCGTTTGACTTTTGTTTTGTATCTTTGCAAACGTAATAATATATATATGGAGATAGATTTGATATTCAGGCTACTTGGTTCGCTGGCACTGCTCATATACGGTATGAAGACCATGAGCGACGCCTTGCAGAAGATGGCAGGTCCAAGCCTGCGACATGTGTTGGCTCGCATGACCGGCAACAGACTGAACGGTATGCTTACTGGTATGCTGGTGACTTGTGCCGTACAGTCTTCATCTGCCACTACTGTGATGACAGTGTCGTTCGTGTCGGCAGGACTGCTCACGCTGGCGCAGGCCATATCTGTAATAATGGGTGCCAACATTGGTACTACGCTTACGGCATGGATTATGTCGCTGGGCTATAATGTTGACCTTACCCTCATAGTGTTCCCCGCTTTCCTTGTCGGTATGGTGCTCATATACAAGAAGCGCCACCGTGTGGCAGGCGATTTGCTCTTCGGACTGGGTTTCCTGTTCTGGTCATTGGTAATGCTGAGCAGCGTAGGGCGTGACATGGACCTTGCCCACAATGCCGATGTGGTAAGTTTCTTCGCTTCGTTTGACACCAACAGCTATCTCACTATTCTGGCTTTCCTTGCTGCTGGTACCATAATAACCTGCGTGGTGCAGTCATCGGCTGCGGTGATGGCTATCACCATATTGCTCTGTTCTACCGGTGTGCTGCCTATCTATATGGGCATAGCCTTGGTGATGGGCGAGAACATAGGCACCACTGCAACGGCAAACCTTGCTGCCCTCGGTGCGGGTACAGAGGCTCGAAGGGCGGCGCTGGCACACCTGCTGTTCAATGTCTTCGGTGTTATATGGGTGCTCATAGTGTTCTATCCTTTCGTAGATATGGTGTGCGGATTCGTAGGCTATGACCCGTTATCGGCTGGGCAGTCGGCACGTATCCCCGTTGTGCTCGCCATGTTCCATACCTGCTTCAACGTCCTCAATACAGCCCTGCTCATAGGACTGATACCACAGCTGGAACGTATAGTATGTAAACTTCTGCCGGAAAACAAGACTGACGAGAAACAGCCCACCACGGTGCACTTCATCAGTGGCGGCGTGATGCAGACCCCTGAGATAGCGGTGCTGCAGGCACAGAAAGAGGTGGTGCACTATGCCGAGCGTATGCACCGCATGTTTGGCATTGTGTGTGCGTTGATTGATGAGAAGGACAAGAAGGAGCTTGAGGCACAGTATGCCCGCATAGAACGCTATGAGACCATAGCCGACAACATGGAGATAGAGATAGCCAAATATCTTGAGCAGGTGAGCAACGAACGGCTTTCTGACGATACAAAGGAAAAGGTGCGTATGATGCTGCGACAGATAGGCGAACTGGAGTCCATCGGTGATGCTTGTTTCAAGATAGGACGCACCGTAAGACATCTGCGCAAGGGTAAGGAGGATTTGACTGCCACGCAATACACCATGATACACGATATGCTACGGCTGGTAAACGAGGCTGTGGTACAGATGATAGTGGTGGTCAGCGGCAGGCGCAAGGACCTCTCGCTCAGTGATTCCCTCTCCATAGAAAAGGACATTAACGAGATGCGCGACGTGATAAGGGTTGAGACTGCCAACAATGTCAATGCTCATCAGTGCTCCTATGCCCTCGGCACTCTGTACGGCGATATAGTGGCAGATTGTGAGAAGATTGGCGACTATGTGATAAATGTGGTGGAGGCACGCCTGGGCAGGCATACGCTTGACTATAACGGTCTGCAGCTTGACCTTGACAAGAAGACTGCGGCCATTGACGGAGCTCCTGTAAGTCTTACCCCTACGGAGTTTGCGCTGCTCCACCTGTTACTGGCAAACCGTGGTAAGGTGCTCTCGCGCCAGCAACTGATGGACACTGTATGGGCTGGGGTAGTGGTGACCGACCGTACGGTAAACGTCAATATCACTCGTTTGCGTAAGAAACTGGGACCTTATGCCCGGAATATCGTCAGCCGTACAGGCTTTGGGTATATCTTTGAGGAATAGTTGGCAGTTCTTGCAACCTCAGCCCCCCTCCTGCCTTATATAATCACGCTATGCCTACCAACTCAATCTCAAATATCAGAGTAGAGCCACCTGGTATGCCTGGCTGCGAGAACTTGCCGTAGCCCATCTCGGCAGGGATATACACCTCCCACTTGTCGCCTATGTGCATCTGCTGCATGGCGATAATCCAACCTTCGATAAGGTCGCAGAGCCTGCATGCCAACGGTACGCCACCCCTGCTGCTGTCAAACTGCTTGCCGTTGATGGTCCTGCCTGTATAGTGTGCGGTGATGATGCTGCGCACATTTGGTTGTTTGCTGTCTTGGTTGCCCTCGCTCAGCACCTTGTAGTATATGCCTTTGGGTAGAGCCTTTACCCCCTCTTCCTTAGCCTTGGCCTCCAGCCATGCCTTGTTCTGTAGTATGTATTCTCTTTTTGCCATAATCAATGTTTTTACAGAAATATAACAGGAATTTATGATTTCAGTTTTATTTTAGACAAATATCGTTTATATTGTATTTACATGAATTACCAAGAATTATACAGAAATTGTTCATGAATTTATAATATGATATTTTATTTATGATTAATTCCTGTAAAATTTCTGATAATTGCTGTAAAAAGGTTCCATTTCTTTATTTAGTAAAACACACTGCCTACCAGCGTCAGGTATTCAGGCAGTAAGCCCTGCTCGCTCCATTTTATCTCTATACCTAACAGTTCCTTGGCTGTCAGACTTACGTCAAATCCGTATGCCTCTAATGACGGACGCACCTTGTCGGGATGCCTGCACGGCTTGCCGTCAATCCTTGCGCACTGCGCTCCATCGCAATAAGGACATGAGCCTGCGAAACCGAAGCTCATACCATCTGTTGACCGTTCCAACTCCTGCAGTTCCTCGTTCAGCACTGTCGTTACAGGGCGCATCATGTCGCCTGCGGCAGACAGCGGCAGAGTCTTGTCATGCGGCGTAACCTTCACGCCGATAATCCGCACCCTGTCATACCTCTGAAGCACCGTGAGCGGGTCATGGTCAAACGGCGGACAGCCATAGCGATGCCCGTAGTTACCGCACTGCTGACACAGTTTCAGGAAATAGTCAGCCCTGCGAAACCTCTCGATATACGTCTCAGCGTCCAGCTCCGCCGTATATTTCTCCGTGGTGTATGTGGCGTGATTATGGTTATCTGACATTGTTATTAATACGTATCTACGTTCAAGCAGCAAAGGTACACAAAAATCCCGAATAAAGAGTGTGAACAGATTAAAAGTTTAAGTGGACACCAATAATCCCGGAATTTGCTTTGGAGGCCTTAAATAGAATGTTTGAACAGAGCATATCTTATTGGTCTCATTGACAACTTTTTTCAGTCGTGCCAGCTTTGCAAGGAAATCAAGGTTGCGAAAATCAAAGTGTAAGAAAAAAACCTTGTTTTCTGACAATAATGAGATTCAGATTTCGGATGTTAATAAATGACTTCTTTACGCGGATTAAAAAGATTTTACGCATTATAATAAAATTATAATAATAAAGTTATAATAGCGTAATATGTTATTTTTGATGAATATTGATTTTGTTTTTAATATAAATCGTCAAATATATTTGCTGCTCAGGATGAGCTTCCATATTTATTTTGGTGATTTTGCAATCAAGAATCTCTCCCCATCCCATATCAAGTAAAGAAGCAATTTCTTTGTTGCAGGCTTTAGGTATATAACCAATCAGATGATATTTATCTTCGTAATAGAAGTTGACACTAACTGCATTTCTGTCATATTTGTTTTCTGCATCACTTTCAAGCAACATATTATCACCAGGATGTAGTTTGTCGATATACATTTTTTGACCATGGTAAATGCCTCCTGCAAGTGTACACTCCTTTAATATACGATACTCTTTATTTTTTTTTGATTCCTCTTTAGCTAACTTCAGAAGTTCCTTTTTTCTCTCGTATTCAGAAGGTATAAACAAATCTGTTTTTTTGTATTCGCAATTGCCTGAGATGTAATTGCTTTTAAATATGCCTCGTGGTAATCTACCACACCATTTGCTCCATTCTATAGGGGCGGTTTTGCCCCTTCGGGTTATGCCGTTAGCGTATATGCAACCTTCACAAATATGTTTTTCTTGTCCAACGTACCAAGATTCATCAGGTATCTTTTTGTTTTTTTGCGTTTTCGTGCTTTCTTCGTCTTGGATTATCTGAAGATTCTGTTGTCTGTTTCTTTTCCAGTTGTTAAAGAAATTTTCCCATTTTACGAGCGGCATATTATCGCACTCAGCGTTTATAAGGTACTCGAAGAGATTTGTAGCGACCTCATCCATGTCAATATGGAAATTAGTTATGTCTTGGTTGACGGTCAGATTGTTTATTAGATATTTGTCTGAGACTTTTTTATAGTGAGCAACAAAAAAGCATTCCCCTGTCCAACTGCGGAAATAACGAATATGATTTTCGTCACAATACATAAACCAATTATCATCAAATGATTCAGGAATGTGACCTAATTTTATTATCTCCATATTTGATGGTTCAACCTGAATGTGCACTGATTTTACTTTCATTTTACTGAAAGATATAGGTTCTGTAGGCCAGCTGCTTTTTATTGCAGTTACATTTTTTTGAGGCATTGGGCATTCTCCATTGAAAAACTTATTCATGTTCCCTAAACCTAACTTCCAATATAGCTCGCAGCATAATTCTTTATCTGTATCTGTTTGACAGATTTTCATTAATGGTAGGTCGTTATTGTTGCTTGTATTCCATTTAATAGTATAAATCACATTATAAGGTAAACATGCTGGGCTGCCAGATTCTATTGATACTAATCTTATCTTGCCATCCTCGTTTATCAAGTCAAATACTAAACCATACACATTAAACCAGTTAATGTCTTCTATCAATGATACGTTAATTTAATATCTAACTCGCTATAAGTCAATAACTTAATTT
>CAMEWL010000058.1:0-10279 GCA_945941025.1 uncultured Prevotellaceae bacterium | reverse complement strand
ACCGACACCATCCCTAACATTCCACTTGACTTTATACCTCTTATATATATACAGACAATAAAGTAAAGTTGTCTGTATATCCATATAAGAGAATGCGTATCGTTACAACAGCAACCCATCCTATTTTCTCTTTTCACTGCATCCTTTTATTTCTCTTCTCTTCCCTCATTTTGTCATCCAAACCACACATTTGCACGTCAAAGCAAGTTAAAATCGTTAAATCTTCACTTTCCGTAAACCCACAAATATAACCCAATCCACTTTTCTATCGTATTAACTACAAATAATTGGTAATCAATCACTTCTAAATACTCTGGTTGTACGTCTTTGAAATCTGCAAAAACGGGTAATGGCATTAGTCTGCTAAACACTCAAACTTTTAGTGGTTGTACTGGGCTTGAAAACGTGGAGATAGGAACAAAAATAACGAAGATATCAGGAAAAAGTGGCACATATAATGGATGTTTCTATAATTGTCGTTCCCTGGAACAAATAAAAGTTCCAGGAAACGTCAAAGAAATAGAGGATTATGTGTTTAATGGTTGCACAGGATTAAAAAACGTGATTATAGACAATGCAGAAGCTGAATTGAAATTAGGCAGTAACGGCTCAAGTCCTATCTTCTCAAGCTGTCCGCTTGACTCGGTGTATATAGGAAGAAATATATCATATCCTACCGCAAGTAGTTACGGATATTCGCCTTTCTATCGAAACACATCACTACGCACTGTACATATAACAGATAAAGAGACAGAGATATCAGAGAATGAGTTCTATGGATGCACTAACCTGAAGAACGTAAGGATAGGTGACGGAGTGACTTATATTGGTAACTGGGCATTCAGCGGTTGTTCAAGCATTGAGTATTTCTCTTTTGGCTCTGCTATGCAGTCTATAGGCAAAGAGGCATTCTCTGACTGTACGGCTATGACAAAACTGATAAGCCACGCTATGACTCCACCAGTATGCGATTCACAGGCTTTGGATGATATTAGCAAGTGGGTGTGTACGCTTTCGGTGCCTAAGGGCACAGTGTCAAGCTACCAGCAGGCAGCGCAGTGGAAGGAGTTCTTCTTTATTGATGAGGGAGCTACGGGTATCCAAAGGACCGTAAGTAATGACTTGAAGTCTTTCAAAACATACAATATAAATGGTTACGAACAGAATGGACAGCAGCGAGGACTCAATATCATTAAGAAGAGCGATGGAACTGTGAAGAAAGTAATGGTAAAGTAACGGTTAATGAATTATCGCTTTTCTACTTCTAACGGACTGCTATAAAATTATATATAGAAAAAGGACATCTTCATAGTGAAGATGTCCTTTTTGTTGTTCCTCTCTACTTCTTCGATAGTTTGCTGCCTTCCAGTTTCTTTGGACAGAAACTGAGGAAAGGGCATTTGTCACATAGGGGCTTTGCACTTTTGCATACGTAACGTCCATGCAGCAGCAGCCAGTGATGTGCTCGTCCTAACTCTTCTTTGGGTATATACTTTATTAGTTCTTGCTCTACTTTATAAGGTGTATTGTGTTTTATGTTGACAAGACCCAGTCTGTGACTAACCCTATAGACATGAGTGTCAACAGGCATAGCGTCTTTCATGAAGGCAACAGCCATCATGACATTTGCGGTCTTGCGTCCCACGCCTGGCAAAGACAGCAGATTATCCATATCGCTTGGAACCTCTCCGTTGTAACGCTCCACAATAATCTTTGACAGTTCCACAAGGTGTTTCGCTTTTGCGTTGGGATAAGAGACACTCTTGATGTACTCATATATTTCATGCTCGTCAGCTGCAGACATGGCTTGTGGGGTGGGGTAGTCGGCAAACAGGGCCGGTGTGACGGTATTCACCCTCTTGTCTGTACATTGTGCGGACAGTACGACAGCTACAAGCAATTGGAACACAGAGCCGTATTCCAATTCGGTATCTATATCTGGCTGGGTATCTCTGAAATAAGCCAGTACCCTATGGTAAAGTTCTTGTCGTTGCATGGAATTATGTTTGTTTATATAAAAAAGAATGTTCGCAGTGAGGACAGGCATCCTTAACTGCGAACATCTTCATTTATAGTCTGTAAGTAAAATACTATTCTGTAATAATATTACTCACCCTTCTCCATCTGAGCCTTCAGAGCTGCCAGAGCCTCAATGTCACCGAGAGATGTAGCAGCAGCCACATTGTTAATCTGAGCTGCGTCATCCTTCTTAGCGTTAGCACGCTTTGCGCCACGTGGCTTCTTCTCTGTCTGCTCCAATTCCTTCTCTGGCTCGAAGGTGCGAGAGTGTGAAAGGATGATTCGCTTAGAATCCTTAACAAACTCAATAACCTTGAAGTCGAGCTCCTCACCCTTCTGGGCCTGTGAGCCGTCCTCCTTAACGAGGTGCTTAGGAGTAGCGAAGCCTTCACCGCCTTCGTTCAGAGCAACAACAGCACCCTTGTCCATAATCTCAGTGATTACACCCTTGTGAACAGAGCCCGTGGTGTAGATAGTCTCGTATGTATCCCATGGGTTGTCCTCAAGCTGCTTGTGACCGAGAGAGAGACGACGGTTCTCCTTGTCTATCTCCAGAACCACAACCTCCAGAGGTGCGCCTACCTGTGTGAACTCAGATGGGTGCTTAACTTTCTTGGTCCATGAGAGGTCAGAGATGTGTACCAGTCCGTCAACACCCTCCTCCAACTCTACGAAGATACCGAAGTTGGTGAAGTTGCGAACCTTAGCGGTGTGCTTAGAGCCGATAGGATACTTCTCCTCGATAGTAGCCCATGGATCCTCCTTCAGCTGACGGATGCCGAGAGACATCTTGCGCTCCTCGCGGTCAAGAGTCAGAATCTCAGCCTCAACCTCGTCACCTACCTTGAGGAAGTCCTGTGCAGAACGCAGGTGCTGGCTCCAAGACATCTCAGAAACGTGGATGAGACCCTCAACGCCAGGTGCAACCTCTACGAATGCACCGTAGTCAGCGATGACAACAACCTTACCCTTGATGCGGTCACCAACCTTGAGGTTAGCGTCAAGTGCATCCCATGGGTGTGGTGTGAGCTGCTTCAGACCGAGGGCGATTCTCTTCTTCTCATCATCGAAGTCGAGGATAACCACGTTAATCTTCTGGTCAAGCTCTACAACCTCGTGTGGATCGCTTACGCGGCCCCAAGAGAGGTCTGTGATGTGAATGAGACCGTCAACACCGCCGAGGTCGATGAATACACCGTAAGAAGTGATGTTCTTAACAGTACCCTCATATACCTGACCTTTCTCCAGTCTAGACATGATCTCTTTCTTCTGAGCCTCAAGTTCTGCCTCGATAAGAGCCTTGTGAGATACAACAACGTTGCGGAACTCTTGATTTATCTTGACAATCTTAAATTCCATTGTCTTGCCTACGAATACATCGTAGTCACGAATAGGATGAACGTCAATCTGAGAACCGGGCAAGAATGCCTCCATTCCAAATACGTCCACAATCATACCACCCTTGGTACGACATTTGATGAAGCCCTGTATGATCTCTTCGTTCTCAAGAGCCTGATTAACACGCTCCCAACTCTTAGCCATATGAGCCTTCTTGTGTGACAGCACGAGCTGTCCCTTCTTGTCCTCTTGATTCTCGACATAAACCTCTACGGTGTCGCCAATCTTGAGGTCAGGATTGTAACGGAACTCAGAAGCGGAGATGATACCATCGCTCTTGTAACCGATGTTGACAATCACCTCTTTCTTGTCCATTGAAATTACGGTACCCTCTACCACCTGGCCTTCAGATACCTTGTTGAGTGTTGCATTGTAAGAAGCCTCTTGTGCCTCTTTGCTTGCGTTTGAAATACCGCCGTTCTCGAACTCTTCCCAATTGAATTCGTCGAGTGGCTGTACGTTTTTAAAGTTAGACATAAGTTAATTAATAAAATTTAATGATACCCTTCGTTGGGAAATCGAGTGCAAAGGTACGAATATTTTTCTATATAATGAACGCGATAAGTAATGTTTGTGTGTTTTTTATTTTATTTTAACTAAATTTTGAGTTTATTTTGTGCAAATATCTCCCAAATATAAATAAAAGTATTACTTTTGTGCGTGTTTTTTGAAAAAATCATCTAAAATGAAAAAACTTTACGGATTTGGATTGGCAGCATTTGTTGTCGTTATTATTGTTCTAATAGTTGCACTCTTGTTTTATCCGATGTCAAACAGGAATACGACTGCATATTTGTATATTGACAATGACGATAACATCGACTCTGTTACATATAAGATGGATACAGTATGTAACAGAATTGGCATGGCGGTGTTTAACACTTTGGTTAGACATTCAAACTACAAGGAGAATGTCAAGACCGGCAGGTATGCCATAGATGAAAAGGTTGGTGCTTTTGGCCTGTTCCGCAGATTGCGTAATTCTCAACAGGAACCGGTCAAACTTACATTGCAACCAGTACGTACTACAGAACAGTTGGCAGAGCGTTTGTCAAAGAAGCTCATGCTCACTCGTGAGGAACTGCTGGCTTCGCTTTGCAATAATGATTCGTGCAAGGCTTTCGGACTGGACACGGCAAAGATTATAACTTTGTTTATACCAAATACATACGAGTTATACTGGAATATTTCCGTTAACGACTTGTTGAAGAAAATGCAAAAGGAGAATAAGCGTTTCTGGAACGACGAACGTATGGCAAAAGCCGCATCTTTAGGACTTACCAAAGAAGAGGTTGCAACATTGGCAAGTATAGTCGAGGAGGAGACTGCCAATGAGGCGGAAATGCCCCGTGTTGCAGGTATGTATTACAACCGTTTGCGTAAGCCGATGCCTTTGCAAGCAGATCCGACAATCAAATTTGCATTGGGCGATTTCGCTATAACTCGCATATATCATAATATGCTTTTCGTTGATTCTCCGTATAACACGTATAAATACGAGGGATTGCCCCCTGGTCCTATAAGGATGGCATCTGTTACGGGGATTGATGCTGTTTTGAATATGGAACGGCATGATTATTTATACATGTGTGCGAAGGAAGATTTTTCTGGAACTCATAATTTCGCTGTGACATATGACGAGCATCTTCAAAATGCTGCTCGTTATTCTAAAGCATTGAATGAGCGTAACATAGGGAAATATGGTAAAGAAAAGCAATAAGGTCGCAGTCTTTGATTTTGACGGCACTCTGACAAGTCGTGATACCATGTTTGACTTTGTTGCGTTTGCCTGTGGCAAAATTCGGATGTGGATAGGCGTGATATTGTTCTCGCCTGTCATCGCTATAATGCTGATGAAGATAATCGACAACAACCGGTGTAAGCAAATGTTGTTGTCGTGGTATTTCAAGGGCATGGAATATGAAAAGTTCCGGCAGATAGGAGAGGGCTATGCTGTCAGGGCAAGGAAACTGTTGAGAGACGACGCTCTTCAATTACTTCGGCAAAGGCAAGAGGAGGGATGCCGAGTGTATGTGGTAAGCGCAAGTATAAGAGAATGGGTCGCGCCACTATGTCTTTCACTCGGTGTGAATGAGGTTTTATCTACGGAGTTTGAGGTGGATGACTCAGGTCTTCTTACAGGTCGCTTCTCTGTCCATAACTGCTTTGGTAAAGAGAAGGTAAAACGACTGTTACTTGTTGAGCCAGACAGGGATGATTATTATCTGTATGCCTATGGGGATAGTCGGGGGGATAAGGAAATGTTTGAGTTTTCTGATGAATATAAAAAACTCTGAGAAGAGCCTTAAGTAAAGCTGTCGTTTTATATCATGAAACGGCAGCTTTTTCTTGTTGTTTGGATTGGGGCGTGAATATCTTCTCTTCTAAATTGGGAAAAAACAGCATTCTGACGCTAAAGCAAAAGGTCGGCAAACACTATAAAATAAAATAATTCCTGTTAAAAAATAAGGGTATATAAAAAAAAATATGTAACTTTGCATACGTGAAATTGAAGACCATTATAATAGTTGTTTTGACGGTGTTGTTCGTTACGCCGTCAAAGGCTGTACTGAAAGAAGACAGCTTATCTAACACGTTGCGTATTTTACGTAATGAGTTGAACACATATCATGACGAGTACGGCGAGAAGCAGAAGATGATGAAAATGGCTGGCCAGAATGTGTTCAAGACACTGATGGAGACCATGCAGAATTCAAACCAGAATGCTTTGATGCTTTACTCTCAAAGGGAAGGTTATGTGTTTGATTTGACATACGCCTGCCATGAAGCAAAGGAGCAGTACAAGGAGTTTGAGCGTCATCTGGTACCATTCACTAATTATGTGGAGAAAAGTAATGTAGAGGTGGCTCGTTTTGACAGTTTGATACAATGTCTGAAGTCGATGCCTGTCATGTTGTTGGACGAACAGTCAAAGATTGACCGTAATGTGTGCTTGGCGTTGGCGGTGAATACCCGACGTATGGTAGTGGAGGACAGGGACCAACTGTCAGAGTACATTACCTATTATAAAATGACAGAGAGTCGCCTGAGGAGTCTGAATGATTATGCTAATACTCGCTATGCTGAGATACAGAACAGTATATTCAAGAATGGCGGAGAGAATTATTTTGAGATTCTCGCTAACTTCGGACATTATCTTACAGAGACAAAAGAGAGTGTAGGGGAGAAATATAGTAGTTACAAAGGTGTGCGTTCTCAATGGGATAGTCGGTGGATTGGTGGCTTGTTTGTGTTTATTATCTTTTATGGTTTGGTAGCCATCGCTCTTAACCAGATAATTGTTCATTGGCTGATTTCGCGCCTGATAAAGAAAGGGATGCTGTCACGTATCTCCAATTGGTTTATGGAGAAACGTAAATGTATAATCTATGCAACCACAGCAGTTACTTTTGCTATAATCTTGGGCATAGTGCAGACGTTGAGCAGTCAGAACTTTATTATCATGGCTTCTTCTCTGTTGGTACAGTTCGCATGGTTGCTAAGCGTTATCATCATTTCTACGTTGTTGCGTGTTAGGGCTGAGCAGACGATGAAGACATTGTATGTGTATATGCCATTGCTTGTTAATGGCTTTGTCGTCATCAGTTTCCGGGTAGTATTGATACCAAACGCTCTCGTGAATATTATATTTCCACCGATACTGCTAGTATGTTGTTTATGGCAATGGCAAGTGTTGCGTAAGATTACAGGAATAGAAAAGAGCGACAGGGGATATGCATATTTCTCTCAGTTTGTGTTTGTCGTATCGCTTTTATGCTCAGTCATTGGCTTTACGCTGTTATCTGTCCAAATCTTGATATGGTGGATAATGCAGTTGACATGTATCCTTACCATAACTTGTATCCGTGATTGGTATAAGGGATATTCCAAAGAGGAGGGATTGCTTGAAAAACCTATCACTGAGACGTGGTATCATGGCATCATCTATTGGGTGGGGCTGCCTACGGCGGCTGTCGGTTCTGTGGTGCTCAGTCTTTACTGGGCAGCGGATGTGTTCAACCTTTCTGACCTGACACTTGATTATTTTACTACGAAATTCATAGATACCCCAAATTTCAAGGTAAGTATCATAGGAATTGCCCAGGTTGTAATACTGTGGTTTGTGTTCAACTATATAAACCATATTTCCAAAGCTTTCGCTAAACTGTATTTCGTGCAGCATGACAAGTCAAACGCCGAGCAGCGTTTCATGATGGTGAAGAACGTGTTGCAGATAGTAATATGGGGAATATGGTTTTTGATAGCAATGGCATCGTTCCATGTCTCAACAACATGGCTTGCCATCATATCCGCAGGTTTGTCAACCGGTGTTGGTTTTGCGTCCAAGGATATACTTGAGAATATCTATTATGGTATATCATTAATGACAGGTCGTATTAAAATAGGTGACCTTATAGTATGTGACGGTGTGCGTGGTCGTGTGTCAAGCATATCATACACCTCTACCACCATTGATACCGTTGACGGTTCTGTCATCGCTTTCCAGAACTCGCAGCTCTTTACCAAGAACTACAAGAACATGACTCGTAATCATGGTTATGAGTTACATATCCTTGATGTAGGTGTAGCATACGGCACAGATGTGAGAAAGGCTAAGGAGGTAATATCAACCGCCGTAGCCCAACTGAAATGTATAGACCAGCGAAAGGGTGTTAAGGTGGTGTTAAAAGAACTTGCAGACTCCGCTTTGGTATTCAAGATATTAGTGTGGGTCAATGTGTTTACACAATATGTTGATGATGGAGAGATATACGAGGCTGTATATGTTGCATTGAATGAAAACGATATAGAAATCCCATTCCCACAAACTGATGTTCATATTAAAAGCTAAACATCTGGAAGTCGGAAAAATGATGATGTTGAGAATATTGACCATAATACTTTTTGCACTAATGAAGTTGACTGTCTGTGCGCAGACGGCCGACTCATTGATTGTAAGTGATTTGAGAAGCAAGGGCATTAAATTCTCACATGATCACAGTATCGTGATATTTGACCAGGGCAGGAAGAAGTACGACGATATGTTTGCCGCTATCAGGCAGGCTCGCAGCAGCATACATCTGGAGTACTTTAACTTTCGTAATGACTCCATAGCCAATGCATTGTTTGACTTGCTGGCGGAGAAAGCGCAAGAGGGAGTAGAGGTCAGGGCTCTGTATGACGCTTTTGGCAATATGTCCAATAACAGGCCGTTGAAGAAAGAGCATGTGGCGAAGATACGTGAGAAAGGGATTGAGTTATATGAGTTTGACCCTATAGGCTTTCCGTGGATAAACCATGTGTTTCATCGTGACCATAGGAAGATTGTGGTTATCGACGGTCAGATAGCTTACACCGGTGGCATGAATGTGGCTGACTACTATATACATGGCACAGAAGTAGTAGGAAAATGGCATGATATGCACTGTCGCATAGATGGTGAGGAGGTTAACACCCTGCAAAAGATATTCCTCACCACATGGAATAAACAGACTGGTCAGAAAGTCAGCGGAGCGAAATATTACAGAGGCATTAGGCCTCCAGATTATTTCCATAACCTGAAACAAGATACTACAATTACCGCATATAAGAAAATGGTGGGAATCATCAACCGCGTTCCTCATAAAACTAATAAGATAATGCGGCAGTTTTACATCTCTTGTTTTGATAACGCAAAAGACAGCATAAAACTGATTAATCCATACTTGTCTTTGACGCACAGCGTGAAGAAAGCCATCAAGCGCGCGTTGAAAAGAGGCATAAAGTTTGAGATTATGATGTCAGAGAAAAGCGACATCCCTATGGAACCAGATGCTTCTTTTTACCATTTGCATTGGATGATGAAACGTGGGGCTGACGTATATATCTACCTTGACGGCTTTCACCACACGAAAATAATAATGGTTGACGGCCAGTTATGTACGATAGGCAGTTGTAATCTTGACGCACGCTCCTTGAATTGGGATTATGAGGAGAATGCGGTAATCGTTGATAAAAGTACTACTGCTGAACTGTCAAGGTTATTTGAAGAGAATAAGAAAAAGAGTTTCAAACTCACACCAGAGAAATGGGATAAGTGGAGAACAAGATGGCAAAAGACCTATGGTTGGTTGTCCAAATTGCTTTCTACATGGTTATAAACATTAAAAACGAGGTTGGTTATGCAGAAATACGACACTTTAGATAGCTATTGGCAGGATATTCATAATATTCCTATGTTATCAGACGAGGAAGAACAGCGTCTTGCTGTATGTATACAGAATGATGACCAAGAGGCTTTGGACAAGTTGGTAACGGCAAACTTGAGATACGTTGTGAGTGTAGCGCGTCAGTACTCTTTGAAATCTGACGATGTCTGTATAGATGACCTTATAAGTGAGGGCAATATAGCCCTGATGATGGCTGCGAAGAAGTGGAACCCGGCAAAGGAGCCGCGTCTTATATCCTATGCTGCAGCAAGCGTAAAGAAGGCCATAGAGAAGTGCATAGCAGAGCAGATGGATATTCTGACACTTGATGCGCCGGCTTTTCCTGGACAGACAAACACTCTGGGAGATATGCAGAAAGCCGGTAAGCCTATGACTGATGACGGAACAGAGATAAACGAGACAAAGGATTCTCTGGTTTACGCTTTAAGGTATCTTGATGACAGAGAAAAGGCTGTAATAACACATTTCTATGGTATCAACACAAATGAGACCATGACAATGGCAGAGATAGGCGAGAGTTTGGGACTGAAACGCGAACGTGTGCGTCAGATTCGTAAAACGGCAGAGCGTAAGATTAGAAAACTGATGAAAAAATAAATTATATGAAACGTACATGAGGCCTTCGGCTCGTCAAAGGGAATGAAAAGTGATGA
>CAMEWL010000057.1:0-10615 GCA_945941025.1 uncultured Prevotellaceae bacterium | reverse complement strand
AACAATGAGGCTGTTTTTAGATAGTCTCGCAAACAATAATTTTCGAATGAAAAAGATATTTCTTTTAATAATAGCTTTAGCTTCCATCTCAGCAGTTAATGCCAGGGAGCCAAAGGATAAGGACGGAAAAAAAGGTAAAACAAAAAAGATAGAAGTGGTCAGCGATATTGTTGATGCACATGAGATGTATATCTATGGTGTGGCATTCTCACCAATAGATTCTGTGGCATATATTACCGATATACAGAAGATAGATGATGCCCAGATACATTTGCGTACAAAGTTTATCGTCTCACGTAATGAGTACTCTAATCAACTGAAAAAACAGATGTTGCTTGAAGGTGAGAAGAATTTCAGTTGCTGTGTGGTCTATGGTCAGAAACTGAAGAAATTGGAGAAGAAGTATCAGAAGCTGCAGAAGTTCTATCAGAAACATGGTTTTAAGGTAAATACCATACGCAGTGACCGTTTCGTATTCAAGGCTGTAAGAACTGCTTATACAGAGGGTGGATATGCCACAGAGGAAATAGAGGTTCCTGTAGAAGAATGATATATAGCATTGGCGGACATAATATTTGCATAGAATTGTTCTCCGGTGATGATATTCTCCGCAGGGTACTAACGTCTTTTGAACCGTTTAAGTCAAAAGAAAAGGATAATGTCATATTATCCATAGATATAGTTGAAGAACTGTATGATATGGATGAGAGTAGCTGTAGGTTGACAAAAGAAGTGGACACCGGCAATGGTATTATACGTGTCAGCAAGTTTGTAGATGGCAAATACAAATTCCAAATCTTTGATGTTGACGGCAGGGACTGTGCTACGGCTGTTTGCAGCCAGACGTTTGACAAATGCGTATGCAAGATTGATGCGCCCGGCTCAATGGTAAGATTTGCGTTGAACAATGTTATAATGCTGGCATACGCTTTTTGTAGCGCACAGTATGGAACGTTGTTGATTCATGCGTCTGTCGTCAGACATGACAATGTAGCGTATGCGTTTACAGCCAAGAGCGGTACTGGCAAGAGTACGCAAGTGGCGAATTGGATGAAAGCCGTAGAGGGATGCGATATCATCAATGATGATAATCCTGTAGTACGGATGATAGATGGCAAGGTCATGCTGTATGGTTCACCGTGGAGTGGTAAGACTCCATGCTTTCGTGCAGTCTGTGTACCCTTGGCGGCTTTAATGCTTATAAAAAGGGATGAAAGGAATTTCGTGGAGGAACAAAAACCGTTAATTGCTTTCTCAACCTTGCTTACTGCATGCTCAGCCATGAAGTGGGACGAGACATTGTTCCAACAGATATGTGAGACGGTTACGAGAATTGTGGAATCTATAAAAATAGCGGAGCTGCATTGCTTGCCAGATATGGAGTCTGCGTTGGTGTGTAAGGAATATCTTGAAGGATGATACCTCTAAGTAACGAAATATTGATACCGAAGATAGCCGATGACATCCGACAAGGATACACCGTCACTCTTCCATTGAGAGGCTTCAGTATGCGTCCATACCTTGAAGACGGACGCGACAAAGCTCTGTTGGTGCCAGTGACGAGTGAACTGAGAATAGGCGATGTGGTACTGGCAGAGATATCAAACAAGCGTTGGGCATTGCACCGTATCGTGAGAATAGCCAGAGAGGACATAACGCTGTATGGTGACGGCAATTTCTCACCGGAGTATATTAAGAGAAGCGATGTCATAGCTATAGCCGCCGGTTTCTACCGGAAGAATAGCGAGAAGCTAAGCAAGTGTGACGCTCCTTTGTATCAGTTGTATTGGCGTGTATGGGTAAGACTACGTCCTGTCAGGCGATATCTACTGTTAATTTGGAAATTTTGGCATTACCCAGGCTTGACAATAAAAGAAATAAAAAGTAAATTACATAAATAAAATGAAGATAAAACAAGGTTTTAAGTTAAATAGCGTATGCGGACAGAATTTCCTTGTACCGATGGGGGAGGGTAATGTTGATTACTCCAAACTGATAGCGCTGAATGAGTCTTCTTTGCTACTGTGGAGAAGAATGGAGGAAGGAGAGTTTACGGAAGATGACCTTGTACAGGTATTGTTAAAGGAATATGAGGTCAGTGAGGATGTAGCACTTACAGATGTAAAGAATATAATAAAGCAATTCAAAGAAGAACAGATAATAATAGAATAGAAATTATGTATAGAACGAATAACTGCGGAGAGCTCCGTATTGAGAACGTAGGACAGAAGGTGACTCTTGCCGGATGGGTGCAGGGGGTTCATAATTTAGGTGCATTAACTTTTGTTGACCTGAGAGACCGTTATGGTATTACCCAGCTCGCCTTCAATGAGGATGCCAAGGATGAACTGAAGGAGAAAGCTGCCAGATTAGGACGTGAATATGTGGTACAGGCTGTAGGCGTGGTAGCAGAGCGCTACTCTAAGAACAAGAAAATACCTACAGGTGATGTGGAGATAATAGTTGAAGAACTCAATATAATCAGTGAGAGTGCCACACCTCCTTTTACCATAGAGGATAATACTGACGGCGGTGATGAGCTCCGTATGAAATATCGCTATCTTGATCTGCGACGCTCTTGCGTGAGAAAGAACCTGGAGCTGCGTCATAAGATGACGATACTGATACGTAACTTCCTTGATGCAAGACAGTTTATCGAGGTAGAGACACCTATACTCATTGGCTCTACTCCTGAGGGCGCACGCGACTTTGTCGTACCGTCTCGTATGAATCCTGGTCAGTTCTATGCCTTGCCACAGTCACCTCAGACATTGAAGCAGTTGCTTATGGTGTCAGGATTTGACAGGTATTTCCAGATAGCCAAGTGCTTCCGCGATGAGGACCTGCGCGCCGACCGTCAGCCTGAGTTTACACAGATAGACTGTGAGATGTCTTTCGTTGACCAAGAGGATGTAATAGAAATCTTTGAGGAGATGGCTCGTCATCTGTTCAAGGAAATCAGAGGAGTGGAGTTGCCTGCCAAGCTGCGTCAGATGACATGGCATGAGGCAATGAAGAAATACGGCTCTGACAAGCCAGACTTGCGTTTCGGCATGGAGTTCGTAGAGCTGATGGATGTACTCAAGACTGGTTCTTTCCCTGTCTTTGATAATGCAGAGTATATCGGTGGTATATGCGCAGAAGGATGCGCAAGCTATACAAGAAAGCAGCTTGACCAGCTTACCGACTTCGTAAAGTCACAGCAGGTTGGCGCCAAGGGACTTGTATATATCAAGTTGAATGAGGATGGTTCCATCAAGTCTTCTGTAGATAAGTTCTATACCCCGGAGCAGTTGCAGGCAGTAGCTGAGAAGATGGGGGCGAAGAAGGGCGACCTTATCCTGATTCTCTCTGGCGACAATGCTAATAAGACACGTGTTCAGCTGTGTGCTTTGCGTCTTGAGATGGGTAAGTGCCTTAACCTCATGGATAAGAACAAGTTTGAGTGCCTTTGGATTATTGACTTCCCACTCTTTGAGTGGAGTGATGAGGAGCAGCGTCTTATGTCAACACACCATCCGTTTACTATGCCTAATCCAGATGACATACCTCTGCTTGACACTAACCCGGCTGCAGTGCGTGCAAAGGCATACGACTTCGTTTGTAACGGAATAGAAGTGGGTGGTGGTTCTTTGCGTATTCATGATGGAAAACTGCAGGCCAAGATGTTTGAGGTGTTAGGATTCACTCCGGAAAGAGCCATGGCACAGTTTGGCTTCCTTATCAATGCGTTTAAGTACGGAGCACCGCCACACGCCGGACTGGCTTTCGGCTTAGACCGATTTGTCAGCATCATGGCAGGCTTGGATTCTATACGTGACTGTATTGCTTTCCCGAAGAATAACAGCGGTAGGGATGTAATGCTTGATGCACCGTCAACTATTGACAAAAAACAGTTAGAGGAACTGCAAATATCACTGAAAACAGAATAGGAATTTTGACATCTGTCAAATATTAGACCTTAAATAGTACTTTTTTCCGTTAATAGTACTCTTTTTCTCTGATAATGAGTAACTTTGTATTGTAGAATAAAATATTAAGCTGAATATAGCAAAGAAATAATAGAAAGGAAAATAGAAAATGGCAGAGAAGAAAACAACAAAGGCTGCTGCAACTAAGAAGACTGCAGCAACAAAGGCAGAAACAAAGGCACCAGCAAAGAAGGCCGCTACTAAGAAGGCTGTTGCAAAGGAGAGCGTATTGTATATTAACGCAGAGAATGCAGGTTTCCGTGCAGGTGATGTTTATCAGGTTCTGGCAGCATCAGAGAAAGCATTGTCTGTTGCAGAGATAGCTAAGAATGCTAAACTGACAGAGGGCGAGGTTATTCTGGCACTGGGTTGGCTTCTGAAAGAGGGTAAGGTAGCCTCTACAGAGGACAACAAGGTAGTGTTGGCATAATTCCAGCTAAAAATAGAACATATAAAAAAGTGAGGGGTGATATTTTTCACACTTCACTTTTTTATTGTAGTTTTATCTTGAGATACGAAAACGAAATACTGACAATACTTAGGGAGGCTGGCCAAGAGGGACTCCCCTTAAGACGTATTGCACTTAACGTGTACAATATGTCAAATACCTTTTTTAATCCTTTGGAGAAACAGCTGGTATATGAAGACGTAGCGGAGTACCTTAGGAAAATGAGCTCTTACATCGATACACCTGTAAAGAAAATGCCTAAACGTGGATGGTATGCCCTAAACTATGATTCTCCAACTGTGCAGCAGTTGTTGATAGACTTCTCCGAGGACTCTTAATTCTTGTTAGATTAGTATTTTCGGCATTCCTTTTTTTACTTATTTCACCAGTTGACCAAATAGGACATTTTTGTCATTTCGCCTTTTTTCTTTTGTCAACGAAAAAACGCAATCTAGGAGAAAGTGAGGCACGAAAAACGAGAAAAAGACGTCTTTTTTGCTCTCTTCACCCCCTTTCTTCCGTGAAAGCATAGCTTTTACAGTGTCATTCGATAGCTTTCACGATGAGAAACGATAGCTTTTACACCATGAAAGCATAGCTTTGGCGACGCAAAAGCTATGCTTTTTTCATGCCTTTTTACAACCTACTACTGATTATCAAGCAGTTACGTCCCTCTGTAGATTTCGCTGTATGCGGCCAGCAGGAAATAATTTTGAAATATCGCACGTATAAGGCGTTAACTTACTACATAGAATAGGACATTTTTGTCATCGCCTAACATAAATCAAGTCTAATTCAACACCGTATAAAGACAGTTTTTCTGAACACAAATAAGCTAATCTAACGAATATTTTTGAACATGAATTTCCATATATTGACCATACGCTCGGTGACGTAAGGAGACGCTTGCTACCGTAGGGACGCAAGAATTATTCAGAAATTATTATTTATTTCTGGCTCGTAAGAGCCTTTGATTCTTAAAAAGATTTTCTCAGATTTCTGCTCCATAGGAGCAAAGAAAATACAAAGAGCTTTCTATGTGTATTTCCACTGGATCCAATAATATAACCACGAAGAATACCCTCCTGTAACAAGCAGTCCCGTCTCGTCGTCACGACGCAGTGGGGCTTAGTGCCTAAAGGTCTTTGAACAAAAGCATATAGCAAAGACAACGACTCGCAACAGAAGTGGGCATTAGCCTTGCTTGCCGATTATTATTTTTGGGTTGCACGCGCCTCTACTGGCTATTTTTCAGTGAACTTAGTCATAATCGTGTCTATTTTTGATTGGTACTACTATGTTTTCATTTTCAAACTATCCCTCCCGCTTCGGGGAAGTCCCATTTAGTTTTCAAACCATTTGTCCCGCATCTGGATAAAACCTTTCAATTCTTGATCCGAGGCTAAAGATACGGAATTATCTCCAATATAGTTTCATTTCGTCCAAGAAATGCACATAAATATAATATTTTCGTCTATAATCACCTGTTTTCGGAAGAATTTGTGTAATTTTGCAGCGTATTCTTGAAAGAGATGTGAACATTATAGCAAATATGAACACCTTCAATTGATAGCATTATGAATTTCAAAGAAGCACTTGCCTTGGCTCAAAAGAGCGAAAAACTAATTGGCAAATCATTTAATGGCTCTAGGGTTGACGACATATTGATTGTTCCAACTAATACGGAACAGCGTAACAACTTTATCAAGGAGTATCTAAATAGTTTAGATGCCCACTCGGCAATTCTGCCATACATGTCATGCGATGTAACTGTTGAAGCCTTATTCAATAGAGACATGATTTTTTCAACTGGTGCATATCTCTTCTGTGATGTTTCACAATTGCAACGTACTAATGAGGAATAACATAAATTAAATAACATAAATTAAATAACATAAATTATGGGATATAAGAATCTTCGCGTTGGAGTAATTCTCAATGATATAAGCCCTAGAATACTGTGTTGTCTCGATGGGACTTTCAGGTTTGACAATTTGGGACTATGTAACAACTTTCAAATTAATGATGTAGTTCTTTTTGAGGATTCTAAATCTGATGAAATCCGTTTTGCTATAGGCTTAGACAAATTTCATTTTTACTCTAATTTAGGGTATCACAATGAAGACGATTATGATTATGCTATCCGAAAGAAAACTGGTATATGTGTACCTAAAGAGTGTTTAGCACAAAATGATAAGTTTATCATAGACAATGGATATGGATATCAATTTGTCATTTTTTGTAAGCATAGTGATGTCGTTTATGTTGATTGGAGATATACAGATAAAGAACGCGACCTGATTATATCCTACTATACTAAAAATGAAACAAAGACTCCCAAACAGATTATTGAAGAAACAGATAATTATCTTAAAAACTTAGACGTTAATGCTCTTTTGGAATCTTTTACTATATCTGTTCAAGATACGTATATTTCTCGTCCCGGTAAAGATGATTACTGTTCTGTGGACAAACGCTCTATAATATTTGATGACGGTTATATCAATTCTTTATTTCCAACAATTAATGAAAATATTTATAGAGATTCTGGATTTTGTCCTGCTCATTCTATGGGTTGGGATGGCGAAAGGAGAATATATAGGAATGAAGAATTAAAATGCATTGAAGAAGCAAAAAAGAAATATGACAAGGACAAACACCGGGCATATTTACTTTGCAAAAGACTTGAGAATCTTCTACATGAGAAAAGAATACGTTTTGAGAAAAAACAAAAGAACAGTATTCCATTTGTAGATGAAGTGCTAAATTTGCTCAGAGACGACAATGTCTCAGTAGAATATGCAACAGAATTAAACCGAATGTTGAGGATATATTATAGAATGGCAAATAAAGGCCATGAGATAGATTGGCATAATTTCTATGAAAAAATAGAAAGATAGGTATTTCGTCACTTTGGGTATAAGACAATCTTATCTTAATTGTCTATAAGACAAAAAATGGGAACCCGTTCCGACATCCTCGAACTCGGTTCCCGCTCTTTGTTTCTTCACATTATTAAATCTTACAGACCGCCCGTCGTGGCGGTCTTTTTTGGAGACTATACACAGAAATTCAAACTAAAAGGATGCTTTATAGAAAAAGTTTTGTAACTTTACACCCAAAAGCATATGAAGTATGAGAACGGAGCATTTGGACTTTATCACCTTCTGCGTGGGCAGCCTGTCGGATGCGCTTCATAAGAGTGCGTCGCAGGTGTATGGTGCCCTGCGGTCGTCGGGAGTACTGAACGACTATATTGTGCCCTGCTATGACGTGTTGCACACGTTCAGCAAGGACTATCTTGTGGAGGAACTGACTGAAGTTTTAAAGGAAAGGGGAGCAGATTTTTGCCATACACCGCACGGTTCACCACAAACCACATAAAAATATGGGAAATCTGCGCCCAAAATGGGGCAGCTCCTATATCCTATGTTTGCTCGTAGCAAGTACGGTGGTGATTGTGCGGCTACAGAGCTTATGTCTTGCAAAGATGGCATGGTGCCACTATGCGTTGCAAAGGTACTCAAAAAACTTCAATTATCGAAACTTTTGGTGCTATATAAGTACTATATTTAGATGAAATTTACTTAAATTACGTGCGGAACGTCAAATAGATGTCTTATTTCCGATAAAAATAAGTACCTTTGCAAAGTAAATATTGGAATTCATCTATAAAATGGAATTAAAGACTCTGATAGCTGAATGTACAGCATACGACTTCAAGGTAATGCTTGAAGAAAAGAAACCTAAGAGTTGGTTAAAGAGCGTTAGCGCTTTTGCCAATGGCTTGGGTGGTTCCCTTTTCTTTGGCGTTGATAATGAAGGGATCATCTTCGCTTCCACCGACACTCCCAATGTCGGAGACCATGACGGAGACGTGTCGGAGACGAAACTCACTGAGCGTCAACAGAAAATCCTCAATCTCATCAAAGAGTCTCCGACAATCACTGGCAAACAAATGTCGGAGACTATGTCGGTGAGTCAACGTACCATCGAACGTGACCTTTCAGCGTTGCAGAAAATGGGTGCTTTGAAACGTGAAGGCAAGGATAATAATGGGGTATGGATTTTGTTATAAACAGAAATGGTAAAATGGCGCACATTTCTGTATTTCACGATAAACTGTTAATTCAAATACAATATGACTGTTGAGTACTTGAAACTTATCAAAATTGATCACGAGAACAATATTGTTCAGGAAGAACCTTTAAACAGTGAAGGCAATGTGAAAGATTATGTGATGGACATTGTTGGTCAGATTACTGACAATGCAGGAGAGAGACGCTATAGGTTTAAGGATAATGAACTCACGATGAAGACATGGATAGGCGATATTGTTAACAACAGTAATCGTGATAGCCATGCAATGGACATTGCTAATCGCTTGCTACAAAAAGAGGATGATGCCCAGCAACGTTATCATACTATCACTGAAATACAAAAAGGTATTCTCCTGATAGCATATTGTAAGATGACCGATACAGAATATAAAATGGTCATTTGCAAAGCGGATTATACGGAGTTCATAGAGGAGACTACAGGCGAAAAGAAAAATGGTCTTCCTACGAAGAAAAAGATATTTAAGTCGTTTGCCGCCAACATCACCGTGAATGCCGGGGCATATAGCTTTGGTGAAATGGTGACTTTTGATGTGAATTCCAAACAGAGCAAATATTGGTATGATGAATTCCTTGATTTGAAAGCACTGCATGATAATGGTGAGAATACGGAAAAAGCGTTCAGCTATCTGAAATCCAAGATTCTTGATCCTGTCAAGAAGAAGAGTAAGAGTGACTACTTGGTGTTGTGGAATACGACAGTAGCATATATGCGCAGTGCGGGGGAGTTCTCAATGGATCATTATGCAGATAATATTTTGGCTGTGTATAAACCGGAGGAGAACAGTTTGAACATGAATGAACTGTCAAGAAAGGCGAAAGCCCTGCCTACACAATATGATTTTGATAGCCGCTTTGAAAAGGTGCCTTCAAAGATAATGGCCAAGATGAAGAACGAAATCAAACTGACGAAGGACATTACGCTGCTGTTGAAACAAGATATTCCTCATATTGAGAGAACAATTGTGCCCCACGAAGATGATGATGGTACTAAGTTCGTGATGATACAAAGCGAGGATGGCTATAAGTACGCTGAGAAACTGAAGAAAATAGCAGGGAAACAAGACTAATGAAAGGAAAAATAGAAGCTATAGCACGACTATTTGGCGACAATGTAGGTGCTACCATAAAGGAGAACTTCGCACAATTGGAGTGTGAAGTAAAACTCACATTGAAAAGAACGCCAGATAAGGATACATTGCCAGTTCTTTTGCCTGCCATTTCTGACCGAGATACTTGGCGATTTCAGATGATAACAGAGGGAGATGAGGACTTGTTTGACATGCGTGCCGGTGCGAATATAGAAGAAGTCTGCAATGAGAAAAAGTTACAGCCGTATTATGAAGATACTGTGACCCTCATTTACACCATTACGAAGAATAAAGTCAATGATACCTTGTCGGTATATGATTACAATCTGTTCCTCAACCATATAAAGGGATTGGCTATAACAGAAACCCTGAATGCGCTCCAAAAGCAGTTAGATGAGTTTTTCGTGATGGAAATATGGAGTGAAGAGTATGAACGGTTTAACACCTACAGCGTTGCAGTAATAAAGAAGGACGATGCACAGCCTAGACTGATACTCAATAATGATAGAAAGAAGAGAAATGAAAAATGCGATGAATTGTGCCAATGGAATAACAAGTTCACCAGACTGACGCCTGAGGATCTTTACATTTTAAATAGAGATGCTGATGGGGTGCTTGCTAGAATATTTGACCAATTGTGCCTATTGCTGAGTACGTGCTATGTGGCGGACTATTCTTCTTTGGATAAGTCTGGTATTACACTGAGGCTATCCGGGTACAAGATGATGATAATGGAGTTAGAGACAGTCAAGGCAAGTGTGTTGCAATTAGACACAGATTCTGTGAGACAATGGTACAAGATATATGAATGGTGCTATACAGGAGGCTACACATCAGATCGTTTAAGTATATCTAGGAATATTATTTCACTGAATTGCCAAGACACTGATAAACTGAAGTTGAACGAATCAACACTTGATTCTATCAAATCGAATCATTAGTGTCCAATAAAAATGGACGAGTTAATTAATTTAATCAAATAGTCCC
>CAMEWL010000056.1:0-10646 GCA_945941025.1 uncultured Prevotellaceae bacterium | reverse complement strand
GGGGTTGTTTGATTAATATTTAACTCGTCCCAATTTTAACGGGACACTAATGATACAAAATTAATTGTTTTTTGCCTATCAGCCAAATCACACTGCAAAAAAACTTACGCCTAACCTCTCCTTTTTTGCAACTAAACTGCACCAAATATAATCCTATCTGCCCCTTTCTCTTTCATTTTTCAACGGCGAGATTATTCTTAGATGTTCAGCAGGAGTGTCTTGCTTATAGCCTCTATATGATCAGGTCTTACTCCACAGTCTTTTGCTGTATCAGGCCAAGAAGCTACAGATGAACGAACCTCTTCGATGATGTGGTTGGCATCACGTATGCCGATGTTCTTTGCTACAGCCAAGAAGTCCTCCCGTGTGAAGTCGTCGGTCTTGCTGTTGAGTGAAAGCTGGTGACGACTTGTCCATCGTCCTGCAGGATTGTAGGAGTAGCATAAGTCATAAGCCGGGGCAAACGACCATTTACCAGTCTTATCCATCAGGAAGGAGAAATTCTTGGTATGGTCATCGTGGTTACGTGCGATGACGTTGAACACCATGCGACGATACAACTGCTCGAAGTCTTTGTAGTTCAGTCCTAATCGGCGTAATACGCCAAACAGTTCTTCGTATGAATGGCGCACGTCTCTGTCCAGATGAGCAATACCAGCCGCTGTCTGCACATGGATTTTCTCACCTGTTGGTGTTCGGTCGAAACGGCGTGTCATAAAGTGGTTGCAGTCCCCTTCCGGCAACAGTCGGCACTCCGACATGGTGATGCCGCAGGCTGTAGCCATCTTATAGTAGGCATATTCTATGTTTCCGATGCCTTGCGGATTATCGGTTATCTCATTATGTTCGCTATATGTGCCTCCGTCAAACTTCAATAGCCAATATGAAAATCCTTCTGGTGCAGGAACCTGGCCTGAACGCACTTCTCCAGTTTCTTCTTTGAAGGCAATAATTGCCTTTGGCTTCGCACCGCCTGCAGATGTTCCGACTTTAAGGATGTCGAGAATCGACTTGTCGTTCTGCCGAATCAGTTCCTGAAATCTGCTCCGTTCCTTGAAGATGGAGTCAGACAAGGTCATCAGTTCCCGAATATAGATTTCAGTCGATTCGTTTACGCCCTCCACATTGGCAGCAGGCACAAACTCCAGGGCACCCATGGCTCGTTTGCCTACATAGCATAGACGATCAAGCGGAGTAATCATACTCTCTGTTTTACCTTGTTGGGCGAACCATTCCGTGATAAGTTGGCTACCAAACTTATCGGGAAGGGCATCGGCTATCAAACCCGGAAGACCGCTGAAACATTTCGTTCTTGCATTGGTAGGGAATGAGACAACGCCACGGGTTCTTGCCAATGGCATCATCAGTGGGGCGATATCCAAGCCAGACCTGCGGAAGCGGTCATCAAACTGGAAATCTGCATATCCCCTCACATCATCCCACGACATGGCTCCTACAAGGTTGCCCCACAGATATATCTGTATTACAGGTATCTCTTCCATTGCTTACTCTTTCTTAGTCCTTACTCGTTTTACCTGCTTGCCCTGCATCTTCAGCAGTTCCATTGGCGATGGCTTCTGTTCGGGTACAAGCAAGTCTAAGTTTTCAAGTAATCCAAGCGTTCTCATGACACTGATTAGTAATGAGAACGAAACGGACTGTCCATTCTCTATCTTGGCGATGGTGCTTACACCAACGCCAGACTCCATGGCCAGTTCTTGCTGTTTTAGGCCACTTGATATACGATAATCTTTTAGCCTCGTCCCAAGTTTGTTCAGTATGGCTGTATCACTAAGTTCTGTCCACATGTTATCAATGAAGTCTTATGTATTTCGGTTGCAAGGCTGCGGTTAAGCGAGGGCAATCAAACAGGTTTGAATTGCCGAACGAAAGCAGGCTCGCATCATTTCATGGTGCAAAGATATAAATAAAAATTGCAAATACAAAGATAAAATCCAAAAACATTGCATAATCATTGCAAAAACAACGATTAAATACATTTCTCTTGGTCAGTTTCCTGTCCCTTTCACTTTCTTTTTTCAACGGCGAGATACAAGAACGATGAAAACAAACGATGTTAATAAAAAAGTGGACAGAACAACAATTATAACAATTTTGACAATTTATTATGCATTATATCAATACCCATTGTCAATAATTCTTGCCAAGGTAGGCGTCACTGCATGCCGAGCGGTCATAATACTTGACAAGAATATTAACAATTTCGGACAATTTTAGATTACGATATTCAAATAATTGTCAAGAATTGTCAGAATTGTCGTCAATAAAATAACAATATTAAGTTTGTAGTATTTTCGTCGAACTGACGTTAATGTATTAGAGCAGACAGAAGCAGAGAAAAGTATTCTAAGGATTTATGTTACAGAAGAGCCCCCAAAATAACTATCCTGAAATCCTGAAATCCGTAGAGCGAACGAACTACATAGAATAGGACATTTTTGTCATTGCTTGATTAAAATCATGTCAACAAAAAAACTCAAAATAGGAGAGAACAAGGGGTGAAAAACGGAAAAAGGGTGCGAAAATCAATGATTCCGCACCTTTTTTATCGTGAAAGCATAGCTTTTACCATAAGAAAGCATAGCTTTTACTATATCATTCGATAGCTTTCACACCCTAAAAGCATAGCTTTTACAGGGCAAAAACTACCGTTTTTTTATGCTTTTCCAGAACCTACTGCTGATTATCAGACAGTTACAACCCTCCGTAGATTTCGCTGTACGCGACCAGCGGGAAATAATTTTGAAAAATCGCAAGGAAAACGGGGATAAGGAGAGGCCTCCGATAGGACATTTTGGTGATTTGGTATTGAAGAACGAATCTTAGTACACACGAATACACCTAAATACAACACATAGATATTAGCAGATAAAATTTCTGAAAAAATCGTGGAATTTAATAAAATCAGAAAACCAAAGCAGGAAGAAGAATGATTAATATCAATAAGTGCATCCTTATTTGTTAAAAAAACATAAACACGCTATATTAACATAGTAAACAGGCAATCTATGTGCGAAAAAATTAGTACCTTTGCACACCGATTATTTTTTGGGTACACTTAGAGCCCAGTTTGGAGGCAGTGTTAATAGTCGAGCGTTTGGCCGCGCTGATGGTTAGTGAATCTGCGTTCAGCAAAAATGTTTTTTAGTAGTAATAAAATTTTCTAAAAGTCAAGAATGGACACTTTAAGTTACAAGACAATCTCCGTAAACAAGGAGACTGCAAAGAAGGAGTGGGTCGTAATCGACGCAACAGATCAGGTTGTAGGCCGCCTCGCTTCGAAAGTGGCAAAGTTACTTCGTGGTAAGTACAAGCCAAGTTTCACCCCACATGTAGATTGTGGTGACAACGTTATCATCATCAATGCCGCTAAGGTTGTATTCACCGGCAAGAAAGAGACCGACAAGGTTTACACCCGTTACACTGGTTACCCAGGTGGTCAGCGTTTCAACACACCAGCAGAGCTTCGCAAGAAGAAGGACGGTGTAGAGCGTATGCTGCGCCACGCTGTTAAGGGAATGTTGCCAAAGGGTATTTTGGGACGTTCTCTTCAGAACAACCTCTATATCTATGAGGGTACAGAGCACAAGCACGAGGCACAGAAGCCAAAGGCAATAGACATTAACCAGTATAAATAATAAAAGGTATACATAAAAATGGAAGTAATTAACGCAATCGGTCGCCGTAAGAGCTCTGTAGCTCGTGTATACCTCACAGAGGGTACCGGCAAGATAACAATCAACAAGGTAGATCTCACACAGTATTTCCCATCAGCTATACTGCAGTACGTAGTAAAGCAGCCATTGGAGCTTCTTGAGGCAGGTGAGAAGTACGACATCAAGGCTAACCTCAATGGTGGTGGCTTCACAGGTCAGAGCCAGGCTCTGCGTCTTGCCATAGCACGCGCTCTGGTTAAGATTAACGCCGAGGACAAGAAGACTCTGAAGGACCAGGGCTTCCTGACACGTGACGCACGTGAGGTAGAGCGTAAAAAGCCAGGACGTCCAAAGGCACGTCGTCGCTTCCAGTTCTCTAAGCGTTAATACAGAGAACTATCGTTTAGCATCTAAACTCATGAGACTCGCCGCCTGACGCGGAGGCTACCCATGGGTTGTGATTCTAACAAAATCATAAACAGAAAGTAAACAACTAAAAAAAGAAAAAGACAATGTCAAGAACAAATTTTGATCAGTTACTTCAGGCAGGCTGTCACTTCGGACACCTCAAGCGTAAGTGGAACCCAGCGATGGCTCCTTATATCTTCATGGAGCGCAACGGTATTCACATCATCGATCTGAACAAGACCGTAGCAAAGGTTGACGAGGCTGCTGAAGCACTCAAGAACATAGCAAAGCAGGGCAAGAAGATTCTGTTCGTCGCTACTAAAAAACAGGCTAAGGACGTGGTTGCCGAGAAGGCACAGAGCGTAAACATGCCTTACATCAACGAGCGCTGGGCTGGTGGTATGCTCACCAACTTCCAGACTATCCGTAAGGCTATCAAGAAAATGGCGAACATCGACAAGCTCATGGCTGACGGTACATACAGCAACCTCTCTAAGCGCGAGTTGCTCCAGATTTCACGCCAGCGTGCTAAACTTGAGAAGAACCTCGGTTCTATATCTGACCTGACACGTCTTCCTTCTGCCCTCTTCGTCATCGACGTAGAGAAAGAGCACATCGCTATCAGCGAGGCACACCGTCTGGGTATTCCAGTATTTGCTATCGTTGATACCAACGCTAACCCTAACAGCGTTGACTTCGCTATCCCAGCAAACGATGATGCTAAGGACTCTGTAGAGGTTATCCTCAACGCTTGCTGCGAGGCTATCAACGAGGGCCTGCAGGAGCGCAAGGTAGAGAAGGCTGACGAGAAGGCTGCCGCACAGCAGGACGACCAGCCTAAGGCTAAGGCAGAGAAGGCTGAAGAGGCTGAGTAATAAATAACTCATAACTCACAACTTAAAAAAGACTTTTATACAATGGCTATAACAATGGAAAGCATCAAGACTCTGCGTGCCATGACTGGCGCAGGTCTTGCTGACGTAAAGAAGGCACTGACAGAGGCTGACGGCGATATGGATCGTGCAAAAGAGATTCTCCGCGAGCGTGGACAGGCTATCGCTGCAAAGCGTAGCGACCGTGAGACTTCTAACGGTTGTGTACTCGTAAAGAGCGAGAATGGTTTCTCTGCTATGATAGCACTGAAGTGTGAGACTGACTTCGTTGCCAACAATGCTGACTACGTTAAGTTGACACAGGATATCCTTGACGCTGCCGTAGCAGCTAAGGCTAAGACTATTGACGAGGTTAACGCACTGACACTTGCTGACGGTCAGACTGTAGCTGCTGCCGTAACAGAGCGTTCTGGTGTTACAGGTGAGAAGATGGAGCTCGACGGTTACCTCTTCCTTGAGGGCGACAACGTTTCTATCTATAACCACATGGGTAAGAACACTCTCTGCACAATGGTACAGACCAACAAGCCAGCTGAGGAGCAGGCACACGCTGTTGCTATGCAGGTAGCAGCCATGAAGCCAGTAGCTCTGAGCGAGAAGGACGTTGATCCTGCTATCATCGAGGAGGAGAAGAAGGTTGCTGCTGAGAAGACAAAGCAGGAGCAGCTGCAGAAGACTATTGACAACAAGCTGAAGAAGGCTGGCATCAACCCAGCACACGTTGACTCTGAGGACCACATGGAGTCTAACATGGCTAAGGGTTGGATTACCGCTGAGGACGTTGCCAAGGCTAAGGAGATTATCGCAAGCACAACAGTTGAAATTCCTGAGCAGATGCTCGCTGGTATCGTTAACGGTCGTGTGAACAAGTTCTACAAGGAGTCTTGTCTGCTCAACCAGGAGTTCATCCAGGACAGCAAGATGGCAGTGAAGGATTATCTGAAGGCTGCTGACAAGGACCTCACTGTAGTTGCGTTCAAGCGCTTCTCTCTGCAGGCTGACTAATACTCGAAAGTATTAAGTACAACATACTCAAAGGCATCAATGCAACACTGCATTGATGCCTTTTTTATTTAATGCCTACATTTCACTTTTGCAAGCAGAGAGACTGAAAACGTAACATTATGGTTTGTTCGTTTGGCTGAACAAAGAAAAAATAGTAATTTTGCAGAAACAAAAAATTACGTCATGAAGATATTCGCCGTGGGCATGAACTATGCCCAGCATAACAAGGAGATAACCACAGAATTACAGCAGCAAGGTGTCGGGAAATCAGCTGACGACAAGCAGCGTGACCCAGTAATATTCACTAAGGCAGACTCTTCACTGCTGAAAGACAACAAGCCTTTCTTTATACCCGACCATCTGGGACGTATAGACTATGAGACAGAGGTGGTGGTGCGTATATGCCGACTGGGCAAATGTATCAGCGAACAATTTGCCCACCGTTACTATGACGCTGTAACGTTAGGCATTGACTTCACCGCCCGCGACCTCCAGAAAAAGCTGCGTGAGGAGGGACAGCCATGGGAGATTGCCAAAGGATTTGACGGTGCTGCTGTGACAGGCAACTGGATAGAGAAAGAGAAGTTACCCGGCATACAGGCGTTGCACTTCTCTCTTAACATCAATGGAGAAGAACGCCAAGCAGGCTGCACCGCAGATATGCTGTGCACCGTTGACAGACTCATTGCCTACATATCACAGTTCTTCACACTTAAAACCGGCGACTTACTATACACAGGAACACCCGTCGGCGTTGGTCCCGTACATATCGACGACCATCTGGAAGGTTTTCTGGAAGGCCGTCAGGTGCTTGACTTCTGGTGCAGGTAGGATAAGACGTAAGCGAAAGTCTCAATTATACAAACAACGGATTTCACGGATTATACGGATTAATAACTGCTGATAACCAGCAATGACTAAAATCCGTATAATCCGTGAAATCCGTTGTAGAGAAATAAAGCGCAATGACAAACTTCTTGTGTTTGTCTGTAACTGTTACGTACAAGTTACTTGCTTGCCTCAGCGCCCATATCAAAGGCCTTGAGGTTAGCCTCTACCACCTTCTCGCCTTTGCGCTCAAAGATTTTTGCCACAGCAGAACGCAGGGCATCAGCAGAGAGTATCTCAATATATTTAGCCGCCATACCAAGCAACACCACATTGGCGCTGCGAGCAGAGCCGGCCTCATGTGCCACAGCCTCGATGTCAAGCTGTACCACGTGTGGCAACGCTGACAACTCTGCGAACAGCGCATCCTGATCAGGATAGTTAGGGATATTGACAAAAGGCTTGTTGCTTGTCACCACAACACCATCCTTTGAGAGATAAGGCAGATAGCGCAATGCCTCCATCGGCTCCATTGAGATGATGAGGTCTGCCCCACCCTTCTGTATGAGGTCACTGTATATAACGTCTGTAGAAAGACGCAGGTTAGACTGCACATCACCACCGCGCTGACTCATACCGTGTACCTCAGCCTGTTTCAGGTTAATACCCGTCTCAGTGGCTGCCTCGCCTATTATCGTAGCGATTGAGAGGATACCTTGTCCGCCCACACCGCAAAGTATTATATCTTTTTTCATCGTTTAGTCGTTTCGGGGATTAGTAGTAGTTAAGTAGTTAAGCCTTATGTATTATTTGCTGAATAAGCAAAAGGTAATGTCTTTACTCCTTAATTCCATAACTCCTTAACTCCCACAATTATGAATTAGCCTTCTGCGCTGCCTTTGCCTTTTCTCTTGCATGACGGGCAGCCGTCTGTATGCACTCACGACGTGGTATGATAACCGATACACCGTTGTATTCTATCTCCTCACGTATGGTCTTTGTTATCTCCTCCATGTTCTTCGGCAGCGGAACAACCACACGAACATGCTCAGGCTCTACACCAAGACCAAGACAGATAGCCTCAAACTTGTTTGTTCCGGCTGAGTCCTGACCACCTGTCATACCTGTTGTAAGGTTGTCAGATATCACAACCACGATGTTTGACTTGTCATTGACAGCATCCAACAGACCTGTCATACCTGAGTGTGTGAATGTAGAGTCACCAATGACAGCAATAGCAGGGAACAATCCGGCGTCAGCCGCACCCTTTGCCATAGTAATTGACGCTCCCATGTCAACGCAGCTCGACAAAGCCTTGAATGGAGGCAGCGCACCAAGTGTGTAGCAACCGATATCACCAAAGATACGGTGGTCTGGGTATTCCTCTGCCACCTTATTAAGTGCAGCATACACATCACGGTGTCCGCATCCCTGACACAACTGTGGTGGACGACCTGCCAGGTTCTTTGCCTGTGGCATCAGCTCAGGAGCCTCAACACCGAGGGCTGCAGCCACACAGTCAGGAGTCAACTCGCCAGTGCGTGGCAATGCACCTGTCAAACGGCCTGTAACAATATATCCTGTACCGAGCAGAGCCTTCACATCCTGCTCCACAACCGGCTGTCCGTCTTCCACTACGAGCAGTTTGCCGCTCTCACGCGCCAACATCTGTATGCGCTGCTCAGGAAGAGGATACTGTGACACCTTCTCCAGATTATACAGTCTGCGCTTCTCCTCCGGCAACTGTGCCAAAGCCTCCTTAACATAGTTATAGCCTATGCCACATGCCACGATGCCAGTCTTCTCTGCCTTCTCTGCATAGTCAGTGTACTCAGAGGCATTAAACTGTGACTTGTTAGAAGCCATGAGCATCTGCTCCTGCTTCTCTATCAGCACGTCGTACTTCTTACGAGCTATGCCAGGCAAGAGCACCCACTGGTCTGTAGAGGGGTGCATCTCGTTCTGCTTACGAGGCTCACGCACCTCAACGCTGGCGCGAGAGTGTGCCAGTCGTGTAACAACACGAAGTAACACCGGCTCCTTGATAGCCTCAGAGAAGTCAAAGGCCATCGCCATCATATCATACGCCTCCTGCTGAGTAGAAGGTTCAAACACTGGTATCATAGCGAACTTGCCATAGAAGCGTGAGTCCTGCTCATTCTGTGATGAGTGCATAGAAGGGTCATCGGCAGCCAATACTACCAAGCCGCCCTCTACACCTGTTATGGCACTGTTGATAAAAGCATCGGCACACACATTCATACCAACGTGCTTCATACATACCAACGCACGCTTGCCAGCGTATGACATACCCAAAGCCGCCTCCATGGCAGTCTTTTCATTGGTACACCAACGTGAGCGTATCTTATGCTCCTTAGCATACGGGTTGGCTTGAATAAACTCTGTAATCTCAGTTGATGGAGTACCAGGATAAGCATACACACCACTCAAACCAGCGTGAATAGCTCCCAGCGCTATCGCCTCATCACCAAGAAGAAGTCTTTTTTCCATTTTATCTATTTCTTTGTTTTTGTATTTTCCATTACACAATCCTTGCAAAGTTACTAAATTTTATTCAGTCAGCAAAATTTTGAATTTACTTTTTATTTGGGTATGTGAAAAATTCTTTGTACCTTTGTCAGCTGAATTAATTACCATAAACAACAATAATGAGACAACATAAACTCAATGTAGTACTCTGTGGCACTGGCACCGTAGGCGGTACGCTGCTCTGCCAGATGGCGCAACAGAAGAAGATGCTCTTTGAAGAGCGCGGACTCGACCTCAGAGTAGTCGGCATCGTTGACATCTTCAATATTATGATTAACCCCGACGGCATCAATCTTGACGGTTTCTCGATGGAACAGTTCCGTGAGGATTTCAAGCAATGTCCGAAGTCAAGTATAGAGACTATACACACAGAGGTGCTGAAACTCAACCTTAGCGACATGGTATTTGTTGACTGCACCGCAAGCTATGAGATAGCCGACCTCTACCAGGATTTCCTTGAGAAGGGCATCTCCATCGTATGCGCCAACAAGGTGGCAGCATCAGGCGACCTGCAGAAATACCTGAAGCTCAAGAAAACCGCTTTGGAGCATGATGCAAAGTACAACTTTGAGACAAACGTAGGCGCCGGCCTTCCTATCATGCACACCATAGACGACCTGGTGAAGTCTGGCGACAAGATAACGAAGATAGAGGCTGTACTCTCTGGTACGCTAAACTTTATATTCAACACCATCAGCGACGATGTGCCTTTCTCTGAGGCTGTAAGACTGGCCAAGGAAAACAGATTCTCCGAGCCTGACCCACGTATTGACCTTGCAGGTATTGACGTGATACGTAAGTTGGTGATACTGGCGCGCGAGTCAGGCTATCTGCTCAGCCAGGAGGATGTAGAGAAGCACTTGTTCGTTCCGCAAGAGTATTTCGACGGTTCACTTGAGGATTTCTGGACAAACCTGCCTAAGCTTGACGCCCACTTCGACGCTATGAACAAAGAGGTGGTTGCCGCCAATGAGCATCTGCGCTTCGTAGCCTCTCTTGACGGTGGCAAGGCAAGCGTAGCATTGCGCCGTTTCAAGCAGGGACATCCGTTCTACGACCTTGAGGGTTCTAACAGCATAGTAATGCTGCACACTGAGCGTTACAATCCTCACCCAATGATAATCCAGGGTTACGGAGCCGGAGCTGGCGTAACCGCCGCAGGCGTATTCGCCGACATCCTCGACATAGTAAACGTATAAGGCAGCTGGCTGACTTACAGCCAAAGGCACTAAGAATAAGGAGTAAAGAATAAGGAGTAAAGAATAAGGAGTAAAGAATAAGGAGT
>CAMEWL010000055.1:0-10801 GCA_945941025.1 uncultured Prevotellaceae bacterium | reverse complement strand
TAAATTAAGTTATTGACTTCTAGCGAGTTAAATATTAAATTAACGTATCATTGAATTCAAGTTTCTGATGTTAATAAACGACCACAGATTTAAGGATTACAAAGATTTTGCCACTTCCTAAGAAAACTATTTCACTGATATGTTTTTTATTTCACTGATTATAACCATGCAGAGCCATCTGTGTAATCAGTTGTTTGCAGCTTTGGTTATCGTGTAACAATCCGTGTCATCTGTGTCATCTGTGGTTCTTATTTCTAACTGCGAAATTATATAATCTCATTACTCTTTACCCCCTACCCTTTACTATCATTACACTTTACCCATTACTCTCAAACCTCCACGACACGTGAGCCGTCTGGTTCCACCGTGATGCTTACCTTCACCACATCATCAGGCAGGGCATCCTCCACCAGTTCCGGCCACTCCATAAAACACTTGCAACCGGAGTAGAAATACTCGTCGGCACCCATGTCAAGCAGTTCTTCCTGACGCTTTATGCGGTAGAAGTCAAAATGGTATATGGGTTGTCCCTCACCGTCGGTATATTCGTTGACTATGGCAAACGTGGGTGATGTTATGACATCCGTCACACCGAGCTCCTCGCATACTGCCTTAATAAACGTGGTCTTGCCAGCACCCATAGGCGCGTAGAAGGCGAAGCATGTGCCTTTGCCTTCCGTGGCAGCAAGAAACGCACGCGCCGCCTCGTGCAGGTGTTCCGTGTCCTGTATTGTTATCTTCATTATCGTATCTTGTTATCTCCTTCTGCCTTTCATGGATATCAGGGGGACAATCATCTCCTCCATGGATATACCTCCGTGCTGGAAGGTGTCCTTGTAGTATTGCACGTAATAGTTATAGTTATTGGGATAGGCGAAGAATGAGTCGCCTGTGGCAAACACATACGATGTTGACACATTTGGCGACGGCAGTCCGAGTGCCTTGGGATTCCTCACCTCATACACGTCCTTCGACTTGCATGAGAGCGTCCTGCCCGTCTTGTACCTTAGGTTGGTATTGGTGTTCTTCTCCCCTACTATCTTAACCGGACGGTCACAGCGTATTGAACCGTGGTCGGTTGTGATGATGACGCGGTAATCCGTAGTGGCGAGCTGCCTGAACAACTCGCTGAGCACACTGTGCCTTACCCATGACAGTGATATGCTGCGATACGCCGCCTCGTTGTTGGCCAGCTCACGCACCATCTTCGACTCTGTGCGGGCGTGTGAGAGCATATCAATGAAGTTGATGACCACCACGTTTAGGTCATTGTTCTTCAGACCGTTAAACTGTCCCATCAGCCTGTCAGCCCCCTGCGAGTCGTTTATCTTATGGTAAGAGAACGTCTCCTTCCTACGGTAACGCTCAAGCAGTGTCTCTATCAGCGGTGACTCATTGACGTTCTTTCCCTCCTCTGAGTCCTCGTCAACCCACAACTCGGGGAACATCTTGGATATCTGCTCCGGCATGAGTCCTGAGAATATAGCATTGCGCGCATACATCGTAGCCGTGGGCAGTATGCTGCAGTACAAGTGCTCGTCAATGTCAAACATATCGCCTATCTCTGACGCCAGCATACGCCACTGGTCATAGCGGAAGTTGTCTATCACTATCATGAACACCTTCTCGCCCTCGTTGAGGAACGGGAACACGAAGTCGGGCATTATGCGGTGTGACATCAGCGGCGCACCGCCGCCATCCATCCAGCTCTCATAGTTCTTCTTTATGTATTTGGCGAAGTCGGTGTTTGCCTCCTCTTTCTGCACGCGCAGCATATCGGTCATCACGCTGCCGGCATCAGCAAGCTCCAGCTCCCACTTCACTATACGTCGGTACACCTCGCACCAGTCATCAAACGACTGACACTGCATTATCTGCGCCGATATATCCATGAACTGCTGCTGGTAGCCCTGCTGCGTCACCTCACTCACTATCTCCCTCTGGTGCACGTGCTTCTTCAGTGCGAGGAGTATCTGCATAGGGTTGACGGGCTTTATCAGGTAGTCGGCTATCTTTGAGCCTATGGCCTGATCCATGATGTCCTCCTCCTCGCTCTTCGTCACCATGACGACTGGCGTCTGCGGTTGCACGTCCTTTATGCGCTGCAACGTCTCCAGTCCGCTCAGTCCGGGCATCATCTCGTCAAGCAGCACAAGGTCAAACGTCTGCCGCTGACAATACTCCACCGCGTCCACGCCGTTGCTTGACACGGTGACGTCATACCCTTTCTTCTGAAGGAACATTATGTGGGCCTGCAGATGCTCTATCTCATCATCAACCCATAGCACGGAATAGTTCATGGCTTATCTCTTTAACTTTACGCCTACGCCCATTATGTAAGGCATATATTCACGCGTCATGTTGTGGTTTACCGTTACCGTCACGCTGTCGCCGGGCTCCAGCCAGTGCTTGAACAGCGGCACCTCATGCACATAGTATGTTATGCCCGTACCTTTCTGCTCTCCGTCCTTGCCGCGCACCTCCACCCTTATGGTCTTCTGCTCCCTGCTCCTGCTGCGCGTGTCAGTCTGCGACACCGTCACTGACAGGTAGCGGTAAGGATAGTCGGGATGCGTACGCAGACACAGGTAAGAGGTATAGTCACCATAGCGCTGTATGGTATCTACATGAAAGACGAGCGTATCACGGTTCTGCCACCCCTCCTCACTTATGTCCTGATAGTGGTGGTAGGCAGTGTCGGCCGTCTCGCATGCCACGAGGGAGAGTGCAAGGCACACCGTCATTATGAGCAAACAAAAATAACTGCGGCGCATTTACTTCTCCTCTTTAGTCTCCTTGTTTTCCTTATTCTGCTTATTAGGCTTCTTTTTCTTCTTGCGCTTCTTCTTCATCTGACTGTCAAAGCGTGTCAGGTCAGAGTCGTCAAGCATATCCTTCGGGCGCTCTGGCTGCTTCGGCCTTGCGTCCTCCTGCAGCGACAGGGGCTTCTTGCCCTCCTTGTTCATGGCTATCACCTCCTTGGCGCGTGCCGGGGTAATGGTCTCCAGGTTCACTGGCTTACGCTTATCCATGGAGTATGTCACTATGCCTGCCAAGTAGTCATGCTTGAAGTGGTAGTAGTCGGCATCGGCTGTCTGCAGTATGGCATCATTTGGCGGGAAGTCCTTCGCTGCATCCATATAGCAGTCCACCTCATAGTTGAGGCAGCACTTCAGCTTGGCGCACATACCTGCCAACTTCTGCGGGTTGGGCGATATATCCTGCAGCCTTGCCGCCGTGGTGCCTACGCTTGAGAACGACTTCATCCATGTGGCGCAGCACAGTTCTCTGCCGCAAGGTCCCGTGCCGCCTATGCGGCCTGCCTCCTGGCGCGCACCTATCTGCTTCATCTCTATCCTCACATGGAAAGTGTCTGCCAGCACCTTTATCAGCTGACGGAAGTCCACACGCTCGTCGGCTATGTAGTAGAAGATGGCCTTGTTGCCGTCTCCCTGATACTCCACGTCGCCTATCTTCATATCGAGCTTCAGGTCCTTGGCTATCTGGCGGCTCTGTATCATCGTGGCCTCCTCGCGCGCCTTGGCCTCATAGTAGCGCTCCATGTCGCTGTCTTTAGCAAGGCGGTAAAGGCTCTTGATATCATCAGCCGACTTGAGGTTGGCTTTCTTCAGCTGCAGCGCCACCAGGCGGCCAGTAAGCGTAACCACACCTACATCGTGTCCCGGACTGGCCTCTACAGCCACCCAGTCGCCTTTCTTCAGCGGCAGGCCGTTAACGTTACGGTAATAGCCCTTACGGGTGTTCTTGAACTGCACCTCTACCAGGTCCGTGCTCTCGGCATTGCCGGGCACGTCGGCCAGCCAGTCGTAGGTGTTCAGCTGGTGGTCGCTGCGCGACACGCCCTTGGCACACAGTCCGCGCGTGCAGCTGGGAGCGAGCGTGAACTGCATATTCGCCCACGGAGACTGCTCCTCTGCCGCCGTCTCCTGTCTCTTATCTTGTGAGTTGTCTATCTTCTTCTCTTCCATCTATTGTCAATGTATGTATATATATTGTTATATCAAGTGGTGTGCAGCAGCACCGCCACCTGCATCGTTATGTCAAAAAACACTATCTTGGCGTTGGCGTTCTGACCTATGTCACGCTGTGCCTTTTGGAACAGATCCTGAAAGCCTATCACGTTGCCCTCGTTGACGAAGCGTGCGAACTTCTTGCAGAACTCCTCCTCCTCGCTCGTCATGTATGACAGCTCACGTATGTGGAAGTTATACATGAAGGCCTCACGCGTCATACGCAGGAAGTAGGCCAGCAGCCTCCTCTGCTGCTCTCTGCCCAGCGTCGATACGCTCTCGCTCCACCTCTTCAGCTCGCGCAGGTCCTTGGTATAGGCCTTGCGCATCAATGTGATGTAGTAGTCAAAGAACAGGTGGTTCTCGTTACCGGCGTTCAGTTCTTCCACCGCCGCCAGCCAGTTGCCGTTGGCTATGCGTGCCACGCGGCTCGCGTCGTCGCCGTTAAGGCCCCGGCGTTCCATCAGCGCCAGCATCACGTCCTCGTTGTCTATGCGCTTCATGTCATACCGCTGCACACGTGAGCGTATAGTGTCGAGCAGTTTCTCCGGTTCCCTGCACACCATGATGAACAATGTCTGCGGAGCGGGCTCCTCTATGAGTTTCAGTATCTTGTTGGCACACTCCAGGTTCATCCTCTCTGGCAGCCATATAATGCACACCTTCCATCCGCCTTGGTTCGACCTCATCATCATGCGCTTGATGAGGCTGTCGGCCTCGCCTACCGTTATCAGCGACTGCTGGTTCTCGGCACCCATCCTCTCCATCCACTCTGCAAGGGTGAAGTAAGGCCCGTTTTGCAGCATCTCTTCCCACTGCTGTATGAAGTCCTCGCTCACGGGCTTATACTCTGAGTTCCATTTCTTGAGTTTTATGGTGGGAAAGGTGAAGTGCAGGTCGGGATGCTGTATGCCTCTGACCTTGTATGTTCCCTTGTCAAGCAGGTAGGTGGCAAGTGCTATGGCCATAGCCATCTTGCCACACCCGTCAGGACCACACAGCATGAGGGCATGAGGCAGTCGCCCTGCGTCTGCCAATGCGCTCAACCGTTTTTTCATCTCGTGCTGTCCTATGATGTCTTGAAAGGTCACCTTGTGCAATATGCTTTAATCATGCAAATTTAAGGAAAAAAAATTGATTGGACAAACTTTTATGTTTTTTTATAGTGCCACCGCCGGTAGCGATGCGTCGCTCTCCCTATTACTCTTTATTCTTTACTCTTTATTCTTTCCTCTTTATTTAATTTATGATTAATTCATGAAAAATTCCTGATAATTCGTGTTCAAGAAAGTCTCGGTGTTCAGTGCTCATATCCCATTCGTTTCATTCGTGCTCAAGAATAAAACATATCCCAAAAAAACATTCGGGGCATTCGGGGTATTCGTGTTCAAGAATAAAACGTGTCCAAAAGACATTCGGGGCATTCGGGTTATTCGTGTTCAAGAATAAAACGTGTCCAAAAGACATTCGGGGCATTCGGGTCATTCGTGTTCAAGAATAAAACGTGTCCAAAAAACATTCGGGCATCCGGGTTATTCGTGTTCAAGAATAAAACGTATCCAAAAAACATTCGGGGCATTCGGGTTATTCGTGTTCAAGAATAAAACGTGTCCAAAAGACATTCGGGGCATTCGTGTTATTCGTGTTCAAGAATAAAACGTGTCCAAAAGACATTCGGGGCATTCGGGTCATTCAAGCTCAAGAAAACCCCCGAAACCGAAAAATCCACCAATTCCCGATTCCTACGATATTTGTAAAGTTTTCTTAAAACGCAGTAAAGTGATAGCTTTCACGTCATGAAAGCTATCACTTTACCTCGTCATTCATGCCCTTTTACAGCCTGAAAGCTATCGTTTCACCATGTAAAAGCATAGCTTTCACACCCGAAAATGATGTTTTTCAGTCCAAAACGGCTTCTTTTCATAATTTTGAAAAATACCCCACCCCGCATTTCGCGTTTCCTGCCGTCTTACTGCGAGTCACACCCCTTTGTGGGCAGGCAGCCCACCCACCTTGTTTTCCTCGCTTAGAATGAGTTTTCTTGAAAACCGAAAAATCATCCAACTTCCGCCTTATGTCAGCGTGCTCCTTTTCGCCTGTTACACTCCCGGCATAGCATCTGGCAGTTCTCTACTACCGTGCGTCCGCCGTCACGCCATGGGGTGATATGGTCGCCCTCCATAAACTCCATGTCAAACTCCTTGCCGCACAGGGCACAGCGTTGTTCCTGCTGCTCCCATACTGCCAGTTTGATGTCCTCGGGGAAGGCACGGAGGTCAAGGTAATGCTCGTCGCCGGTAAGGACAAACGGTATGATGCCCTGCTGCCGCTGCACCTCGCTGTCACGCATAAGGGCTGAGATGCGCTTGCTTATCTCTACGGTGTCGAGCGTCTCGCTGCCATACTTGTCATAGAGCAGCGCCCAGTCCAGCCCTTTCATTATCTTACGGAATTTCTTCAGGTCAAAGTTTGTGATGGCCCAGTTTAGCACGGTCTGGAAATAGCTCCACAGGTTATTGGCGTTGGGGTCGTGCTGATGGCGCGCCATATAGTCCACTGCACTTATGCGGTGGCCCTCGCGCGTCTCATGCTCTGCCATCCATTCCAATGCCTTCTTCAGGTAGTCCTGACGAATGGGTGTGCCGTTTACCAGGTCCTTTCCCAGTCGGTAGGCACCGCAGTTGGACTTGGAGAAGTGGCGCTTTGCGTCGGTCACAAACGGCCCGGCAAAGATGGCGTTGTTTATCTCCTGGTCGTTAAGGGGCTTGCCGGCTATGTTGATAGTCTGAAACCACTGCAGTTTCTCCGATGCCTTGCCCTCGCATACATACACCGTCAGCTTGTAGTCAAGTATCCGTTTTTGTACGTCCTCCGGCTGGTTGAAGAAGTTCTTGAACTCATACGAGAATTTGCCTGCCACATACTCACACAACGACAACGTGCGCTGCTGACCGTCCATCACTTCGTAAGGGCACTCGGCATCTTCGCTGCGCTTCACCCAGTACATCACGTTCAGCGGATAGCCGTTGAGCACTGTCGTTATCACTGCCTGCTGCTCTTTCTCATTGTATATGAACTCACGTTGGTAAGGCGGACGGATGTCTAACCTCCCGTCATAGCCTCTTACTCCCTGCTCGTCATTATTGATGTAACCCTTGGTAATCTCACCCACGGTCACCTCAATCTGCTTTATCGTCATTCTTTCGTTGTCTGTCATATCTATTGTGGGTGTTTATTGTGGATGAGGATTCTGAAATAAGGACATTTTCCATTTATACGTAAATCTTTTTCATCATCACCTTTTCTGAACTTAATAATATCAAATTGTTCTGGATTATATTTGTCCAAGAATGTAATCGGAACACCCATTGCACCATCATAGTCATAAGGTATATCAGCAGTCTTACCTACGTCTATAGCATCATAATTGTCATAGTGAGGATATTCTTCTGGAGAGTAGCGACAAACAAGGTCAAGTTCCTCATGACGCTTCACATGGTCTATATTGGTATACCAAGTACAATTACGGAATTTTACTAATCCTGTGCTTTCATTAAAAACTCCGTTTGCATACTCTTTTATAGCATCATTCGGAATCTTAAAATAGGCATTACCTGCATGGAAACCATACCCTAACCAAAGTCTATTATTTTGTATAAGAGGAAAGATTTCTTTGTAGGTTATCGCATTGTATGGTCCTATCACTAAGAATTTCTTTTCGTATTCCATCAGTTGCCCTATATACTCCCTAAACAAAGAGAACGGTGGATTAGTCACGACAATGTCAGCTTGTTTAAGCAGTTCTATACACTCAGGGTCGCGAAAGTCACCGGTCTTCAGCGTGGACAGCACATTCTTGTCATTCTTCAACAGATATTGCACGTCGCTGAGGTCAACAGCACCATCGCCGTTAAGGTCCTTCACCTCCGTTATCTCTACCTTATAGGCTATCTTCTTTGGCTCGTCTGTAAAGTCGCCAAAGTCTATCATCAACTCGTTACCCTGCACAGGAGAGCCGTTGTAACATGTGCAGATAAGTTTCCTCAACCCCAGTTGGTTGAAGCGCAATGCAAAATACTTGAAGAAATTACTCTCGTAAGGGTCGTCACAGTTACACAGCACCACCTTATCCTTAAAGTGCTGCCAGTAATGCTGCAATTCCCTTTCAATGTCAGTCAACTGCGTATAGAACTCATCCTTCTTCGCAATCTTGGCATTGTTAAGGTTCTTGTTTGCCATAGTCCATGCGTTTCATGGCGTATGCTTATCTTCGGAGGGTTAGGATTTCACAGGGCACAAAAAAGCACGGACGATCATCATCCATGCTTCAACGGCCCTAGGAAAGCCTAAACACACCAGATAAGTCACGCCCATGCAATAACGCACAGACGTTTGCGACTTATTCTTCGGTGAGTTAGTTCTTGAATTTCCTAGGTTCTTGAAGCAATTCCGAATAACAGCAAACGCTTATTAAAATATTTTTCCGATAAGATATCACCGGCGGCCTCCGCTGAAGCCCGGGACACCAAGCTATGCAAGCACAGCCGTATGCCCTATGCCAATGACTGATTACAAAATTACAAAAAAAATCAAAACAAACAAACTTTCTTTCATCTTTTACCCGTTTTTTTCGTAACTTTGAACAATAATAATACACAACTGAACTATGAGAAAAGCACTTGATTTCCTTACGCAACTGGCAAAGAACAACAACAAGCCATGGTTTGACGAGCATAAGGACGACTACAAGGCGGCCAAAGCCACGCTTGACGCTCTCGCCCTTGACTTCATGCACGGAGTGGAGGAGTTTGACCCACGCGTCAGCGGACTGGGCATTAAGGACATCACCTACCGCATATACCGCGACCTGAGGTTCTCACATGATAAGAGCCCGTATAAGACATGGTACGGGGCTTACGTATGCCCCAAGGGAAAGAAGTCGGGCATGGCGGGCTATTACATCCACTTTGAACCTGCAGCTAACACATACTTCATCTGCGGCGGACTATATAACCCCACCAAGGAGGTGCTTAAGAGCGTCAGGGAGGGCATAATGCTTGAAGGCGACAGCTTCGCCGAGGCTCTGAGCCAGTGCGAGGACTTCTCGCTGCCATGGAATGAGGCATTGAAGCGCATACCGGCAGGATATGATGAGAACGACGCTCACAGCGAACTGTACAGGCTGAGGAGCTATACCCTCATAAAGCCCATGAAGAAGGCTGACGTATTGAAAAAGGATTTCCTGCAGAAAGCCCTCGCCGACCTCAGACGCACGTATGAGTTCAACGAGATTCTCAACAAGTGTTTTGACTACGCCATGGAGAACCCATCATGAACAATATAGAGACACATCCGCTGAAACCCTTTCTGCCGTCAAATGGAAGGATTCTCTTCCTCGGCAGTTTTCCTCCGCCAAAGGCAAGGTGGAGCATGGAGTTCTTTTACCCTAACTGGATAAATGACTTCTGGCGCATCATGGGCATGATACACTATGATGACAAGGCATACTTTGAGGATAAAAACACAGACAAGACCTTTGACCGCAACCGCATAATATCCTTCGCGCGCCAGCAAGGCCTTGCCTTCTATGACACAGCCGCCAAGGTGCGCCGCCTGCGCGGCAATGCCAGCGACGAGTTCCTTGAGATAGTAGAACCCACAGACATCGCCGCCCTGCTGCGCGAGATGCCCCTGTGCACCAACATTGTCACCACAGGAGGCAAGGCGAGTGAGGAGTTACAGGCGCAGCTCTCCATCGCCGTAACAGAACACACCGGCACCCCCACGACGTGTCCCCAGCCCAAGATAGGGGAATACACCGAGCTCTACGCCTACGACCGTCCCCTCCGATGGTGGCGCATGCCGTCATCCTCCCGCGCCTATCCCCTGAAGATAGAAAAAAAAGCCGCATACTACTCCCGACTTTTCTTACCCCTCGTTAGCTCCCACCCCTGAAAACAGAAAAAAGCCGGGTACTATGCCCTACTTTTCCTGTCCCCTCCTTACACCTCCACACAGCACCCCTCTTCTTCTTTATTTTGTTGCTATATCATAGCAACCATCACATCCACATCAACACCGCAGTCACTCTTCTCATCCCTTCTCACCTTTTCTCTATCACCCCAAGCCCTCTCCGTTTCTCTCACGCCCCCGTCCTGTTTGTCGCTGTATCACAGCGACCATCCTATCCCCGCCTTTTCCTCCCTCCACCTTCTCTTATCAATTTTCTTCCTCACATCTCCTCTCTCACTCCCCCGTCCTGTTTGTCGCTGTATCACAGCGACCATCCTATCCCCGCCTCTCCCTTCCTCCTTCCATCTCCTCTCCCCTCCTTACACCTCCACACAGCACCCCTCTTCTTCTTTATTTTGTTGCAATATCATAGCAACCATCACATCCACATCAACACCGCAGTCACTCTTCTCATCCCTTCTCACCTTTTCTCTATCACCCCAAGCCCTCTCCGTTTCTCTCACGCCCCCGTCCTGTTTGTCGCTGTATCACAGCGACCATCCTATCCCCGCCTTTTCCTCCCTCCACCTTCTCTTATCAATTTTCTTCCTCACATCTCCTCTCTCACTCCCCCGTCCTGTTTGTCGCTGTACCACAGCGACCATCCTATCCCCACCTCTTCCTCCTATCTCCCCGCAAGTTTCCTCCCATCCTCCTCCACCTTGCCCCCAACAAGGCACAAAAAAATCCCGGACAGACTTTACAGTCTATCCGGGACTCTGATAAAAGAAGGCGGTGTCCTACTCTCCCGCATTGCA
>CAMEWL010000054.1:0-11654 GCA_945941025.1 uncultured Prevotellaceae bacterium | reverse complement strand
TAAATTAAGTTATTGACTTCTAGCGAGTTAAATATTAAATTAACGTATCATTGTTTAAAAGATTATCTCGATAAAGACCGATAGAACCATGAGGGGGAAACGGCTAATTATAAAAAAATTATCAAATACTTAATTGCTGCCGAAGATCATCGCTATTATTTCCACCCTGGCGCGGATATCATTGCGATCTTTAGAGCTATTTATAAAAATGTGTTTTTTCATAAACATGAAGGGGCAAGTACAATAGAGCAACAGTTGGTAAGGGTGTTGACAAATGACTATGAGAGAACTCTGAAACGTAAGTTGAAAGAGATTTACTTGGCTTCGCATTTGAGAAAATATGCTGATAAGGAAACTATTGCTATCGCTTACCTTGATATTGCTTGTTACGGGGCGCTGGTATTCCTTCGAAATATCAAAGAAATATTCAATATTATTTGTTTATCAAAGAAATATTTGATAATTTTGCATTCGATTCTAAGAATGTGATACTTTAAATAAATGGTAGCAATAATTTCAGCAGATATCGTAAGTTCTACTTCTTTGAAAACCAAGGAACTAATAGAACTTCGGAGACTATTGCAGGAACTGTTCAGTAGAATAGCAGAGGTCAGTCCTGGCTTTTGGGGAAGAATAGTTCGGGGGGATAGTATAGAGTGTTTCGTACCAGAATATCACGATGCACTGAGAATTGCCATCTTGATTAAGCTTTATGTGAAGATGACTGTGGCGGAGTGGGACTGCTCGCCATTATTGCAGCGATATGGGATACGTTTCTCTATCGGTTTGGGGGCTATTAACTATGCGGACAAAGAGGATGATATTATAGACGGTCCAGCCATCTATATATCTGGACGTAATCTGGATGCTATCAGTGGGATACGTGATGTGTATTCCTGCGTAGAAGTTGATGAATGTGACAAAAGAATGAATTTTCTATTTGATTCATACGTGGCCCTTATTGACAACTTGCTGAATTCGTATTCTGTAAAGCAGGCGGAAGTGGTATACTACAAACTGCAGGGATATAAAGAGACGCAGATTAGTGAGATGATAGGCGTGAAGCAGTCTGCGGTAAACAGTCGTTCGACATTGGCTGATTGGAATCTTTTGGGAAGAGCAGTAAAGGATTTCGAGAACTTTGACTTTGAAAGAGTATGTGGATAGAGATGTTTTTATGTCTGGTGATGGCCCATCTGGTAGCAGATTTTGTGCTCCAGACGAACAAGATATGCAAGGATAAGGCTGTTAAGAGGTGGAGAAGCATGTATCACTATGGGCATGCTTTAGTTGTAATTGGACTGTCGTGGCTTGTAACATGAAATGTCTATTGCTGGTGGTTCGCGTTGTTTATTGGTGTGGCACACTTTACCATTGATATATGCAAATCGTATCGGGATAGTAAGATTGTATGGTTTGTTTTGGATCAGTTTTTTCATCTGCTAGTGATAGCTGGAGTAGCATATGCATGGACCAGTTGTCATGATTGGAGCCTGCCGTTTGGTGTTGAGCTGTGGCATGTCGCAGCAGCTGTCGCAATGCTTGTTTGCTGGAAACCGGCAAATATCTTTATCAAACTGATACTGAAGCACTATAGCGTGAATATGCCAGCTTAAAAAGACAGTGGATTTAATGCCGGTGCGCTGATTGGCACAATTGAAAGATGGCTGATTTTGATATTCGTGTGCATGCAACGGTATGATGCGCTGGGGCTGTTGATAGCGGCAAAGTCAATTATCAGATTTAGTGAAAAGGATACCGCCAAAACAGAGTATGTGCTGGCAGGAACGCTGTTGAGTATATTCATTGCAGTTTTGGCAGGAATGATGGTGATAAGGGCTTACAATGTATGATGTCTGAAGGTTGAAGCTAGATAGGGGATTTTGTTATGATATTAAAATATGTATTCGATAGGGTAGTTGCACTAATAGGACTGTTGTTTCTATGGCCTGTATTGCTGATTATAGCGATAATGGTTAAGATAAAGATGCCGGGAGGACCTGCGTTCTTCGTACAGAAACGTGTGGGAAGAGATGGGAAGTTGTTTGACTGTCATAAGTTCAGGACCATGACGGTAAAGCATAATGGTTCGACGGTATCGGTGGCAGGGGACAGTCGTATAACGCCCTTTGGTGCTACACTGCGTCACTATAAGCTCGATGAACTACCAGGATTATGGGATGTATTTATCGGCAACATGAGTTTTGTGGGACCTCGTCCGGATGTGCCTGGGTATGCGGATAAACTGGTAGGAGATGATCGTGATGTGCTAAAACTTAGACCAGGCATTACCGGACCAGCAACGCTGAAATACCGTTTGGAAGATGAGTATCTGGCAAATGCGAGGGAGTTAGCTTGTAGTTTGTCATTGAGTGATTACGGTATTACTAAGGAGCACATTGACAACATGAGTGATCAGGAGGTGGCGGTGTGGTATAATGACAACGTGATTTATCCTGACAAGGTGCGCCTTAACTGCTATTACTATTGCCACTATTCCTTCATCAAGGACATCAAGATGATATTCTGCACAGTACTCGGTAAGAATATGGAGTATGCTGGGGAGGTGATATAGTTTACGGTTTACCGTTATATTAAAAAGGAGAAACTATGACACAGAAACACCAGATACAACTGTTTGAAGAGAGGAAGGTTCGCACAGTATGGGATGACAAAGAAGAGAAATGGTATTTCTCTATCGTGGATGTATGTGCGGTACTGACGGAAAGTAAAGATCCACAGACTTATTGGCGCGTTTTAAAGAATCGCTTAAAAAAAGAGGGAAATGAAACCGTTACAAATTGTAACGGTTTGAAAATGCAAGCTGCAGATGGAATATACCCGGCCGGGTATAATATCGTTAATAATATCTATAAATATACCCGATGTGGTATATTTTATAGATCCTTATATTTGTAACTTCGCAAGAGAATAGAAAGACTATAGAAAGGAAATAAAGTATAAAGTATAAAGCATACAAACAAATATATTATGGCAGAACGAAAAAGAATATATTTATGTCTGGCTCACATGAGCGAGGACGGAATGGAACAGAAATATGTAAAAGAGGCTTTTGATACTAACTGGGTAGTACCTCTTGGACCTAATGTCAACGGTTTTGAGAAGGACCTCGAGGAGTTTGTCAATAGCCCCGCCCCTAACCCCTCCCCCGTAGGGCGGGGGACCCAAGACTCCCCTGCAGAAGGAAATGTAGAGGGGGCAAAACGTGTAGTGGCTCTGTCGGCAGGTACGGCGGCTGTGCATCTCGCTCTCATTGCCTGTGGCGTTGGTCCTGGCGATGAGGTTATCGTGCAGTCGTTTACGTTCTGTGCTTCTTCTAATCCTGTGGCTTATCTTGGTGCTACACCAGTGTTCGTAGATTCAGAAAAGGACACATGGAACATGGACCCCGACCTGCTGGAGGAGGCTATTAAAGACAGGATTGCCAAGACTGGCAAGACACCAAAGGCTATCGTTCCCGTAGCGCTCTATGGTATGCCATATAAGGCAGACCGCATCATGGAGATTGCGAACAAGTACGACATTCCAGTCATAGAGGATGCTGCTGAGGGCCTTGGCTCGAAGTATAAAGGTCAGGTGCTGGGTACCTTTGGTAAGTACGGTGTACTGTCGTTCAATGGCAACAAGATGATTACCACCTCTGGTGGTGGTGCGTTGATATGCAGCCCCACCCCATCCCTCCCCAGTAGGGAGGGAGACAGCCCATACATGACAGCTGATCCTGCCTTATACGATATGTTAAAGCAATATGCAAGAGAGATGAGAAAGAAACCAACAGAAGCGGAGAATATTGCATGGAATGTATTAAGCGATGGACAAACGGGATACAAATTCAGAAGGCAGCATATTATTGGCGACTATATCGTTGATTTTGTATGTTTAGAAAAAAAACTTGTCGTAGAGATTGACGGTGAATACCATAACGAATGGGAACAACAGATTAATGATAAGGCAAGAACTGAATGGTTAGCAATTAAGGGCTTCCGTGTGATAAGATTTACAAACACACAAGTGATTGCCGCCCCTGACAAGTTGAAAGAAGAAATTGTAAAGGCACTGAGCCTTCAGCACCCCCTCCCTACCGGGGAGGACTGGGGTGGGGCCCAGACTATAATGTGGCTTGCAACGCAAGCTCGTGAGAGCTACCCTTACTATCAGCATGAGAAGATAGGATATAACTATCGTATGAGCAATGTATGTGCAGGTATTGGTAGAGGACAGATGACGGTGGTTAATGACCATATAGCACACCACAAACATGTGCAGGCTCTTTATGAGGAACTGCTGAAGGATGTCAAGGGAGTACACGTGCACTCTCAGCCCGACAACGGCGATTATGATTCAAACTACTGGCTTTGCACCATCACCATCGATGAGGATGTGAAGGTAAAGGGTCAGGAGAATGCTTATAAGACCGTTGTGAATGGAGCCGTTGGCGGTGCGGCAGGTGTCATACACGCAGCAGACTCTGCTCATACCGACTGCGAGCCAAACGCTAATGTGGAGGCTCTGCGCGTATGTCTCGACCAGGCACAGATTGAGGCACGTCCCGTATGGAAACCGATGCACAAGCAACCTGTATTCAAAGATGCCCCTGCTTACGTGAATGGCGTAAGTGAAGCTATCTTCAAAGTAGGAATGTGCTTGCCCGCCGGACCATGTGTAACCGACGATGACGTGAAGTATATTGTTGCTACCATCAAGGATAGCATACTCCCTTATTCAGCATGTGGTTGTTGATGTACTTCTGCACTGCATCCTTATAGCTCTCGGATATCGGGATATAGTTATCGCCGAAAACTATCCTCAACCGGTCTATACTGTCAGCCTTGGGCATGTGGACTATATAGGAACGATGCACACGCATAAACTCCGGATGAGGCAGGTTATCCTCCAAGGTCTTCATATTCATAAGACACAGCACTTTCTTCTGCGGAGTGTTGAGATGTAACTGAACATAGTCTTTCAGTCCCTCTATGTAAAGGATGTCATCAAAGAAGATACGTACCAGTTTATAGTCGCTCTTCACATATATAAACCTGTCACCCTGCTTTGACTCCGGCAACACTCTGTGTTCTGCCTCGTATCTCTTCAACGCCTTGCTGGCCGAATGGAGAAAAGTCTCGTAGGATATAGGTTTTAACAAATAATCTACGGTGTTTACCTTATAGCTGTCAACAGCATACCGTTCAAAGGCAGTGGTAAAGATTACCATCGTCTGTGGTGCCAGAATTGTCGCGAACTCCAGTCCCGACAGTTCTGGCATTTGTATATCCAGAAAGATAAGGTCTGGCGGGGTATTGCGTATCACGCGCATTGCGTCCACCGCACTGTTATAAGTACCCATCAACTCCAGGAAGTTTGTCTTCCTGACATAAGAGGTCAGCAGTTCTGCCGCTAACGGCTCATCATCAATAACTACACACGTCATCATAATCAGTCTATGTTTTAGGTATTTCTTTAAGGTGAATAACCGAATGGTACATACCATCTGCCCCGACGCCTTTTATCCAAGAATATCTGTCTGGATACATTATGTCAAGGCGTTTCTGCACAAGCTGCAACCCTACCCCATGACCGCTGCAATCACGCGAGGTCTTAGGGTTGTTTGAGTTGGTTATGTCACAGATTACGCTTCCGTCCTCTTTCTCCATCAGTTGTATCTTTATCACACAGTTCTCCGTTGCCGACACTCCGTGCTTGAAGGCATTCTCCACTAACGAGATAAACAGCAGCGGAGCCACGATGGTGTGCTTGTCGGCATTGACCCTGAACAGTGTCTCCACTTTCACATTCTGCGCCAGACGCAGGCGCATCAAGTCAACATAGGCACGGATAAAATCCACCTCTGACTGCAGTGTCACCATCTCGGCCTGGTTATCGTAGAGCATGTGTCGCAACATCTTGGAGAGTTGCATGATGGCATCCTGCGCCCTTTCCGTGTCAATATTTGTCAGGGCGTAGATATTGTTAAGCGTATTGAGCAGAAAGTGCGGACTTATCTGGTTACGCAGGCTGCGCAGCTCCGCGTCGCGCTGTGCCGTCTCCGCCTCCTGACGTTTCTGTTTCAGGCTGACGATATGCTGACGCGAGCGTATGGCATAGGCTACAAAGATAGCGAAGAGGAAATTGACGCTGTCACGCAGTGAGGCCAGCACATTTATGTCCACGAGATGCTTTCTTTCCTTTCTCTCATGATGACGCTCACGCATCATCTTCTCCTCATGCGGACGCTCCTCCATGTGCTCAGGCGGTCTTTCCTCCTCCATCCGCTCTATGTGCTGTTTATGCGCTTCGCCGAACTCCAGCTTATGCCAGAACGTAAGGAACGTACAGCCGACTATTATTATCAGCAGGTTATACAGATAAACCTTATACCTGCCGCCACTTTCCTGAAACATGGGCATGAGCCACAGATAGTTTATCCAAAACACCGCGACTGCCACCGCCGGCATCATACAGTGCATCAGATAACTCCGCCACGTCAGGCTCTCACGTGGACCGAAGAACATTACTGACAATGCCAGTATCGTGACAATGGAGCCTATCGTCAGCTTTATCTTCATATCTTCTCAGGTCTATTCATACCTAATAGCCTCTATCGGGTCCATGCGCGCCGCCTTGCGTGCCGGGAAGTAGCCGAAGCCCACGCCGATGTTCTTTCATTTACGTTGTAAACTATTTCTTCTTTCTAAGTTTTCCGTTACAAAATTACGGTTTTTCGACAAAACATCAAAATAAAATCGGCGTTTCCAATTAAAATAACATTATTTTAGTTTTTATACATTCTTCTATCTTACATTCTCATTTAAGTTTCTGCTAAGAAAGAAGTTGCGTGTGCGCATGAAATACATTATAACACCTACCGCATTAACAACAGCCACTGCCCAGAACGCAGCGTCATACCCCATGTACTCGGCTATGACACCACCGAGAAGAACACCAAGTCCCATACCCACATCCCACGATACGAGGATGGTACTGTTAGCCGTTCCACGCTGGCTGTTTGGAGCCACGTTAATAGTCATATTCTGAAATGCCGGCCACATGTGACCGTTACCCAGTCCGATAAGCAGCGCCGAACCGTAGTAGCCCACGAAGGTGAGGAATGAATAAGATGCCGGCATTACACTGGCAAGCGTAGGCAACAAGATAAATATGGTATAGCCCACAAGAGATATCAGCATTCCCTCACCGGCATTATGCGTCAGCAGTCCGCGTCCCAAAGCTTTCCTGCCCTGTATGCGGCTCATCATCAACCCCATGGCACAGAGCAGGAAATACGTGCCTGTGCCACCGGTTATGCCAAGGGTTTCCTTGCCATAGATGGCTATATAGTTACTCAACACACCGAAACAGAAGCCGAAGCACACCATGTTCAGACCAATAAGCCATCCACGCAACAGGAAGAACCTGTCCCATGAGAACTGGAACTTGAGTGCCGGCGCATCTGCTACGCTGTTCCTTATCTTCACCCTGCTGTCTATACCCCACCCTATGAATGCCACGACGAGTGCGACCCAGAAGAGCAGTTCAAAGCTGTGGGTGGTGTTATACAGCCAGATGCCTACCGACGGGGCTATAGCCATGGAGAGGTTATTGCTCAGTCCGTAGAAGCCTATACCCTCTGTGCGGCGGCTTGACGGCAGCACGTCTATCGCCACGGTGGAGTTAGCCACGGTGAGCGCTCCGAAGGGACCACCGTGCAGGGTTCTCAGTATGGTGAACGCCAGCAAGGTGCCGGCAGCGAGATAGCCTGCGAAGAAGATGGCGAAGGTGCCGTAGCACACCATCAGCACCGTCTTACGCGGAAAGGAGTCAACCACGCATCCACTGAACGGACGGAACATCAGTGCAGTAACCGTATAGCCTGACAACACCATACCTATCATATCCTTTGTGGCACCGAAGTGCTCACTGAGATACAAGGGCAGCAATGGTGTCAGCACATAGAAAGCAAAGAAAAGCATAAAGTTTCCCGCCATCACCTTGCAATAATCACTATTCCACAGTTTCTCTGTTTGGTTCATATTGCAAAGTTACAGTTTTTTTTTGTTTCAAAGAACAAACATCAACTGTATTTCACTCAAGTGGAAAAAGTTTTGTATCTTTGCCGTTGCTATGACAAAAACTGAGTTACGCAAGCATATAAGAAACATCACGAAGCAGTACACCCCTGCTCAGATAAGGGAGATGTCTGAGCCTGTCATTAGCCAGCTCATGACATCTGACACTCTGCGCTCCGCTTCCACAGTATTACTTTACTGGTCCATGCCCACCGAGGTACATACACATAACCTCGTAAGAACATTGGCAAGCGAGGGACAGACTGTGCTGCTGCCACGCGTACTGAATGATACGGAGCTGACACTGCACCGATATATTGACGACAGCAATTTGCGATGCGGAGCCTACGACATACTGGAGCCCACGACACCTGCGCTGACTGACGAGGAGTGCCGGCAACTACTGACGAATGACGCCGTTGCCGTCATCCCCGGAGTGGCCTTTGACCGTGAGGGGCACAGGTTAGGACACGGCAAGGGATATTATGACAGGATGCTCTCAAAATATCCCCTGCTACACAAAATTGGAATATGCCTGCCCTTCCAGATGTGCACGGAGATACCACACGACGACAACGACATAAAGATGGACGAGGTGATTTTTTCAGCCTGAAAATTTGTTCATATAAAAAATACTTTGTATCTTTGTCTTTTCACTACTAAATCTTGTGAATTATGACTGTTACAGAAGAAGACATCCTGCGTAGGGCAAACGAAGTATTCTCTGCCATGGAAAAACGCTCCACACTGGAGGAGATGCAGATGATACGCAAGGCTTTTGAGTTTGCCTACACCATGCATCGCGACCAGACCCGCAAGACAGGGGAGCCATACATCATACACCCCATAGCAGTGGCAAAAATCGCGGCGTCAGAGTTGAAACTCGGGGCTGCCCCGGTATGTGCGGCTTTCCTCCACGACGTAGTGGAAGACACTCCGTGTACTAACGAAAAGATACGCGAGATGTTCGGTGAAGACGTGGCCTTTCTTGTACGCATCGTGACCAAGCAGAAGAAACAGTCATACAATATGTCGAAGCAGCTTGATAACTTCAAGCAGATGCTTGACTCCATACACTATGACATACGCGCGATACTCATAAAGCTGGCTGACCGCCTGCACAATATGCGCACACTTGACTCCATGCGCCCTGACAAGCAGATGAAGATAGCCGGCGAGACCGACTACTTCTATGCCCCGTTAGCCAACCGTCTGGGGTTCTATACAATCAAGGTGGAGTTAGAGAACCTCTCATTCCGCTTCCGCTGCCCCGACATCTACCAGCACATTTCCGACCTTATAGAGAAAGACAAGGCGCGAGAGAAAGAACGCCTACAGGCTTTCGAGAGCAAGATAGACCGCATACTGAAGGAAGACAACATAGAATTCACCCGCGAGGTGGAATACAAATGTCCATACAACATCTGGCGTAAGATGCAGACACTGAAGCAGGACTTTGAGCATCTGGAGTGCCGCCACTTCACCCGCATAGTATTCCCCGAAGACATGTACATGTCACGCAAGGACAAATGTCTGCGCATATACTCTCTTCTCACAGACAACTTCAAGGAACGCCCCAACTCCATCATAAACTACGTGGACCAGCCCAAGCAGAACGGCTATCAGGCTTTCCACATGCAGGTACTCTCCGACTACGGGGTATGGGAAGAGATACACATACAGTCAGAGAAGATGCTCACGAAAACAAAGCTGGGATACCTCTTTGACAGCGGCCAGCGCGAAATAGACATCAACAAATGGCTTGACGACTTCCGCAAGGTGCTGAAGGACGTGGCAGAGAACCCCGAGCAGAACAAAGACGGCTCTTACTTCATGCAGTCTGTCAAGGCATCGTTCTACAACGACGACATACAAGTATATACACCAGAGGGCAAGGCCATCCTGCTGCCTAAGTCGTCAACCGCCATCGACTTTGCGTTCAACATCCATACCGAGGTGGGCATGCATGCCAAGTATGCCAAGATAAACGGCCACCTCGCATCCATCAAGACAAAACTGAAACGCGGCGACAGTGTGGAGATAGGCACAGCCCCTGAGGTGTGGCCGGGTGACGACTGGCCGCAACACGCAAGATCATACAAGGCACTGAAACACATACACCTGTATCTGGACCGCAAGGCGCGCCCGAAGTATCTGCGCTGCCCCTACTGCAACCCTATCCCAGGCGAGGAGGTGATAGGATTCAACAATGACAACGGCAGCATCACTGTACACCGCCGCGACTGCTCCGAGGCTATAGGTCTCGCGTCAAGATATGGCGACAGCATCGTAGCCGTTGACTACCAGACTGACAGCGACGTGCTCTACCCTGCCACCGTAACGCTGAAAGCCGTTGACCGCCAGCATCTGCTCAGCGACATCATCGACAGCATATCAAACAAGCTGCACCTCAGCATCAACGATCTGCACACAGTCACCGAGGACGAGATAGTCACTACCACCATCAATTTCTTCGTACATGACTATATGGAACTGCGCACCGTGGTGAGCAGCATCCTCAGCATCCCTGACGTTGATGAGGTCAGCTACCTCAATAAGTAATGCATATTCAATTCATAATGCATAATTAATAATTAATGAAGGATGATGCGAGCGGAACAGCCTGGTGGCTGGTTTCTACTTAAAAAGAGTTAATTTTTTTGTCTATTTCAAGTTTATTATATAATTTTGCACGCTGAGATACGTTAGGGTGTCATAACAAACACAGCACCCATTTTTATTAATCATTTCTAAACATTATTGCCTATAGAATTAATTTTACTCAAAACTAGATGAAAGTGAAAACTGACATCATTTACAGAAAGGTAAGATAATGGATAAACTGTCACAGCTAACCGATGAAGAGTTAGCTTTGGAGTATATGGAAGGCAATAACCGTGCGTTTGATATATTACTCAACCGGACGCAGACGGGCATTTTCTCATATATCGTATTTATTGTTCGTAACAGAGAGGTAGCTGATGATATCTTTCAGGACACGTTCCTCAAAGCTATACAGAAGTTGCAGATGCGCAAATATTCACCCACGGGCAAGTTCAACGCGTGGATGATACGTATTGCGCATAACGCCATCATGGACTATTACCGTCGTCAGAAGGCAAAGCACCTGATAGACGCCGAGGGCGACGACCTGCTGATAGCACAGATGAGCGACAAGCAGATACTGGAGACCTCACGCGAGGACTTGCTTGCCAACGCACAAGTGATGGACGACGTACGCAACATGATAGACTACCTGCCTGAAGTACAGAGCGAGATAGTCAAGATGCGCTACTATCAGAATCTTTCATTCAAAGAGATATCAGAGATAACCGGAGCAAGCATCAACACTTGCCTGGGCCGTATGCGCTATGCTTTGATAAATATGCGCAGGCTGGCCAAGGAGAACCGTATGCAACTGCAACTGGTGTAATATCCTTGAACAAGCAACACAAAGCCAATAATAACCAGACTTAATTTGGCATCACTAACGTAAATCGCACGACGGAGGAAACAGCATATACACATTGTCACATACAAGAGGATGTGTCAAAAAAACAACAATTC
>CAMEWL010000053.1:0-12097 GCA_945941025.1 uncultured Prevotellaceae bacterium | reverse complement strand
GTCGCTTTGCAAGCAAAATCCCACTAAACCCTATAGGTTGCGGATTTGAGGATAATAACACAATGTATAATACTCTTCTGAAAATCAGCCGGTGGCTCTCCACCTACACTTCTTGGTTCATAATCGCCGTAGCGATTGTCACCTATCTCGTGCCAAGCCTTTTTACATGGGTACACGGCACCACCTCGTCATGCATTCTCGGCTTTATCATGCTCACCATGGGACTGACGCTCACCATGCAGGACATGCGTGTGCTGGCTGCACGTCCTTGGGACATTCTCATTGGCACCTGCGCCCAGTTCTCGCTCATGCCTCTCATAGCATGGACACTGACGGTCGGTGTGAGCTATATAGGCATCACAGTGCCGAAACCTGTCAGCGTGGGCATCATACTCGTGGGCTGCTGCCCTGGCGGCGTGTCAAGTAACATCATGTCATTCCTCTGCCGCGGTGACGTGGCCTTCTCCGTGGGTATGACCACCGCCTCCACCCTGCTGGCGCCGATAATGACGCCATTGCTGGTATTGTGGCTGGCAGGCGAACAGGTAGAGGTTGATGCCCTCGGCATGTTCCTCAACATACTCATCGTCACTCTTCTGCCTGTCACACTGGGCTTCCTCGCCAACCTCTTCTGGGGCAAGGATGAGTCTTTCAAAAAGGCGCAGGCTGTGATGCCTGCCTTCAGCGTGCTCGGTCTGGCTTGCATCGTTGGCGGAGTAATCGCCGGTGTGCATGACAAGCTGCTGTCTGAGGGCATTGGATTCTTCCTTACGGTTTTCGCCGTAGTGCTTTGCCACAATTCGCTGGGCTACCTCACGGGTTACAGCGCGGGCAAGCTGTTCCACTTCTCCAAGGCGAAGAACCGCACCATTTCCATCGAGGTGGGTATGCAGAACGCTGGCCTTGCCACGGTTCTTGCATCCAACTTCTTCGCCATCACCTGTCCGCTGGCCGTCATTCCTGCAGCAGTAAGCTGTGCATGGCACTCCATATCGGGTACCATCCTTGCTTCATGGTTCCGCAGTCGCGATGAAAAATAAAAGAGTTTGCTTACACTTTAATTTCCCAACCCCATAGACACCTAAAAAAGTGCCGTCAGAAACTCTATTTTGAGTTTTCTGGCGGCACTTCTCATTTTGACACTTTGCAAACTAAAACACGCTCGAATCTATCAGATTGTCAGAATCAAATAGGTTCGCAATCCTCAATCATCGGGATTAGTTCTATTAGTTTTTTTCCGTCAATCTCAAATTTCTCAAGAACATCATTACCATCTTTGAAACGGCGGATTTCCTTGGAAAACGTCTTGTCACATTGCGCTACATAATCCTCTTCAGAAAGGAAATAATACTCTACACCATTGTAACTGAAACGTAAATCATATCTCTGTACAGCAAAGTCGTAGTAGAAAGTTTCTTCTGAATTATTGCTGTATCCATGATACAGACCTCCGTTTCTGTCGTAGTTTGGCGGATATTTCGAGTTAAACGGGTACCCAGCCAAATTTTCTTTTATATAATCGTATGCCATATTACAAGTAACTTAAAGTTTCATTTAACAGTTGTTCGTAACTCTTATTCTTAGAGATAGGAATCGGTTCTCCTATTGGAGCCCCATTTTTCCATTTATGATAATGAATGCCTAATCCATGATGGTCTGCAGTATGGATTTCGACTATTTTTTTGCAGTTGGAATCATATATTGCGATACATTTTAGCCCATTCCCTTTTTTATACATCATTCCATAAATAGAATTTGGAGAATGACTTTCTTCAGGCATCTTCGTAGGTGTTTTCCTATCCTTAAACTCTATAATATTTACTCCGTTAGGAAGGACTTCGATTGTAGTCCATCGTCTTCCTACTTCGGTCTCTGTCGTACCAAGTGACTTACTTCCGTTTGCTCCCATACCTCAACATTATTAAACGTTCGTTATTAAAGAAAGAACTGATGGTTGTGTTTTCACCTTCCACAGCCTGTCCAAATCGTATGATATGTATAGGCGATAGAAGTTTCACAGCCATTTCATACCCTTGTTTCCATCGGTAGAGAGATAAATCGCTCTTGTGTACTGCATTGCTATTGATAGCAATTACAGAACCCTTTAGGTTTTGGGGATAACTAAAACTAAAGCTGTCGCTTTTTGACCATGTAATGTTGGGATAGATATTCACACCTTCCTTCTGGAGCAGTTCTGACATTAGAGCATTACACAAGGCATGCCTGTAGCGCATTTCATAAGGCATATCTGTATACTGTGACATGTCTGGTCCGATAACTGCCTTGCATTTTCTTAGGAACGAAAGATACTTTTCTGGATTACGAAAGATTCGCATAAATAGCCTATCCGCTATAAAAAAATGTACCGTAGCATCGGTAACGCCATAACTGTAAGCTTCATGGAAAGGAACAAGCCTTCTTACATCTTTATTATAATTAGGTTCCAGCACTGGCCATTTCATCTCACCCACCGTAGGTAAGTAGCCGTATATAGTCTTTGTAAATATTTGCATACTCTCCTCTATAAATCTAATTGCCTCAGCAACAGGTTTTGTAAGAGTAAGTATATATTTCTCAGCCTCACACTCGTAGTCTTTGTATGATGGAGAGATTTTATTATAGATGGTTTTCATAAATATAATATTTATGAGCCCCATTGATGAAATGCTTTATTATGCAGCCATCACAAGGGCTCGATTAATAATAATTCTATTAATCGCGTCTTGCTGATGGTTTTCATCTTCCGATGTAAATATGTGGTATCTCGCTGACAAGGTAACCCGCCTAACAACAGATCTAATATCTATACAGATATTATGACTCTTAGCTGGTCTCTCATAGAACAAATGGCTGTTGAGTATCCTTTCAACTACATCACTGCGATGTAAATATTCGCCAAAGTCGAGATTACCATTATGATTAAAACTTAAAAAAGAATTTATGCCCTCTCTGAGGCCTCCACATCCAGCAAACAGGTCATAGATGACGGCCGAAGGTGTCAGTTGATGAACTCTCTCTAAGAACTGCTCACGTATGGCATCCGCATCAATGTCTTTCCATGACAGAACAGTTATATCTGTAGCATGGCGTTTGTTAAAGGTTTTACAAAAATCAATAAACGTTGTCAACTCGTCGCCAGCGAGGTCGGAAATGTGTCTGCGGGCATTGTTGAAGTACGCCCTTATCTTTCGGATGTGAGCATCCGCAAAAGCAGCAAGCAGGCTTTCATCTATACATCTGCATGCCGTGTCCTCAATCTCTACACCTTGCTCATGGGCTATCACGCGAATAGCTTCAAGGCGCAGGCCACTGGCTTTCATCACCACATCTGCAGAAGTGGTGAATCTCATCTTGAAAACATCATCTTTTATTTCAACGTTGCCCAAGACTTTTTCCAGTATGTCGAGGTACTGTTTCATCCTATATCAATTTGGTACAAAGTTACAATTATTTTTTGAAAAACCTTCAAAAAACGCCTGAAAAATAATTTTATTGGTTTCTATCTGTTTCCTTTTGCCCTGTTATGCGTTTTGCAAAGCATCTGGCAATTACTGATGTCCGTTGCGCCGCCTTTGCTCCACGCCGTTACATGGTCGGCGTCCATTTCTTTGAACTTATATATCTTGGTTCGCACATTTTCGTGACCTTTGGCACATTCGGGGCAGTTGCTGATGCCTTGCTCCTGTGCTTTCTCTGTCTGGCGTGCATAGACGGTTTTCTTCACATTATCCTCGAATATTCGGATATTGAGGAGTCTTGCATCTAATTCTCCGCCAAGAACAAACTCAAAGATTCCTTTCTTGTTTGTCACGGCCTCATCAGCATAAAGTTCGTTAACCCTCTGCCGCAAACTTACAGGATTGTAGGAATTGGAGTGGTATTGCTCATAAAACGCGCCCCATTCAAGTCCCCTCATTTCATCCTTAGGTTCACCAAACAATGTCTTTGCCCATTCTATTACGGTGTCAAAATAAGTCTTAAGTTCCTCTATACTGTCTTCATTACGATGCTGACTCATATATCCGCCAATGTTTTCCTCACCTTTTGCAACCCATCCAAGGGCAGCATGCAGAATATCCTGACGGTTTACATTTCCCGTAATATAGCTACACCATTTCTGCAGTTGTGGATTGCGTGAATTGCTAAATGTGGCTTTTGCCAATGTTACAAACGGACCACTGTATGTAGCGTTGAGAAGTTCTTGCTTGTTCAGTGGTACACCAGCAATGTTTATTGTTTCAAACCACTCTTTTATTTCCTTTTCCGTTCCATTACAGATATAGACAAGCAATTTGTAGTTGAGAATCTTTTCTTGTTCCTCACGTGCCAACCCGGTGAAATATTGTTCCATGCCAAACTTGTCCTTGATGGCGAACTTACCCGTAACAAAGCGTCCGATGCTTGTTATGCGCTGTTGTCCGTCAAGTATTTCATATCTGCCCTCTTCCGGTTTGTTGAAATAAATAAGTCCGATGGGATAATCCTTTAATATACTATCAATGACAGCTATTTCTTTCTTGCCTTCGTTTTCTGCATAGAGGTAATTACGCTGATACTCTGGCTGGATAGTCAGTTTGCCCGACCATCCAAACAGGCCTTTGCCTTCCAACTGGTTATATACAAAGCCTTCACATATCTCTTTGACCGTCAGGTCTGTCATCAATGTCGTTTGCATAGTTCTATTGCTTTTTGCGGATTAGTATTCTTGCGTATGGTTTTTGAGGTATGCCATTTTCATCAATGTAATAAAGTTGTCCGTCACGCAGACTTGGGTTGAGCTTTTTCAGTTCACGCGGATAGGGCTTCAAGCCAAGTTCTTTACCTGAATCCCCTTCCGCACAGCCAACTATTTCAAATTGTTCAGGACAATATTTGTCAAGAAAAGAACGAGGAACACCCATCAGCCCCTCATAATCAATCGGAATAGCATCATAGAACGGAACTTCTATTGCATCGAAGTTTTCATAGTGTTTATATTGCTTCCCTTTTACTTCTTTGTGCTTAGAATAAATAATGTTATCTTCCATGGTCATTAATGGAAGGGATTCATGACGGCGACCATGGTCTATATTTGTGTACCATCTTACTCCATTGACTCTCCAAAGAAACTGACCATCCTGAAAGTAGGCGTTTTTCTGATTTGACATCTTATTTGGGTCATACTGGGTTGCATCTGCTATAAAGAATGCGGCCCCACCATTGAAGTATGAACTGCCTAACCAAACCTTACCTTCTTTTATGTAAGGGAATATTTCTTTGTATGACACTGCATTAATGTTGCCAATGATGACAAATTGTTTCCCTGCTTCCATTATCCATGTGAAAAAATCACGGAATAGTGAGAAAGGCGGATTAGTAATTATGATATCGGCTTCGTCGCGTAGCGCTTTTACCTCATCACTACGGAAATCTCCATCGCCATTAAGGTATGACCATTGCAAATCGTTGATATTAAAACGTCCGTCGCCATTGATATCCTTATCTAATACGAATATCTTACCATGCGTGCGACTCTTGTCTGCATCGTAATAAGGGCTTTCTGTTTCAAATAGTGTTGGCTGCCAGTCCTTTATTCGTTTTGATTCTACAGCATAACTTGTACTAATAAGTTTTTTCAAACCATAAGCCTCAAAATTCTGCGCAAAGAATTTAGTGAAGTTGCTCCATTCCGGATCGTCACATGGCAGGAGAACTGTCTTGCCACGGAACACATCAGGGTTATACTCCAGATATGCGTTTATTTCCTTTTGGATATCCGCATACTGAGTATAGAACTCATCATTTTTTGCTGCCTTCGCCGCACCTAAATTACTATTGTTTGCCATTGTTTAGCGATTGATAGTTAAAAGTAACGCATCTGACTATCAATCGCTGGCGCATAAAGAAAGCGTGATGCTCCTTATGCGTTAAGCTGGGGTATGCCTAGGAAATTGGGCCCCATCCTCACCTACAAGAATGCACCACGCCTATTGGCGTGAATGCATAGCTACATCGATGAGGAATAGGGATACTTTTCCTGTACCCCACAATTTCTATCATTTCTGAACGTTTCTTATCCCAATTTGTTTCCTAGGCATATTGGCTTAACGCGAAATAATAGCTAATGCTTTCAATTTAATATGTCTGTCCGAATATTCTCGCGCTGCTCAGCAACACGTCTCCCCGAACTAAATGCAAAATTACAAATTTAATTTGTAATCAAATACTATATAGAGAAAAAACAGACTGTTTTTATAATATTTTATGTAATCATAAGCAAGTTAAAGGAATCAAAAATAAGTCTAAAAGTCTTGTTTCATCAATAGAACACCAAACGCACTCCGAGCACCGTCTATATTCTGTCAAGCACGGTAGTTATCAGTGTCTCCATGGAGTTTTTGTAATTGGTGTTCATCTCCTTGTTGTAACGGTTGGCTATAACCATACAACAGGTCATGGCTCTGTGTCCCAGCATGGATGCCATTCCTGCAACCGCCGATGACTCCATCTCATAGTTACATATCGCCATACCGTCATACCTGAAGCTCTCCACCTTCTGGTTCTGTTCCTCATCCTGCGTGCGCAGCCTTACCTGTCGTCCTTGCGGACCATAGAAGCCGCCGCAAGCCACCGTTATACCACGCACCATGTCGTCAGCAGCTATCTGGCGCACCAGCCCCTCATCAGCACATGCTACATAAGGAGCGCCTTTCTTTTCATACCAATGCATGTGGTTCACAAAGGCCTTCTCCAACTCCAGGTCACACACCTTGTCACGGTCTGCATAATAGTTTAGCAGACCGTCAAAACCGATGCTGCGTACTGACGCAACGAAAGTGCCTATGGGGGTAAAAGGCTGCAAGCCGCCACAGGTGCCAACACGCACAAGTGTCAGCTGTCGGTGCTCATCACGCACCTCACGCCTGTCGAGGTCAATGTTTGCCAGGGCGTCAAGCTCTGTCATCACAATGTCTATGTTATCACACCCTATACCTGTTGACACACATGATATGCGCTTGCCTTTGTATATACCGGTGATGGTATGGAACTCCCTTGACTGCACCTCCGCCTCTCTCGTATCAAAGAATTTTGCCACGGTAGTCACCCTGTCTTGGTCTCCGACAAGAATTATGCGGTCAGCCAACTGTTCCGGACGCAGATGCAGGTGAAACACACTGCCGTCACTGTTAATAGGTAATTCTGAAGCTGGTATCATATTATTAGTATTTTTAGGTTCTATATGCAAATGTAATAATTTTATTTTTCTCTCCCAAGTTTTTTCCGTTCTTTTATTTCCGGCTACAATTCCCGAGGACATTATACACCCCCTAAAACTCACCTGTTCTGACTATGCCATTTTTGCACCTTTCAGAAAACTCACGTCTAAGCGCCGATAACGCTGTCGGTGGACGCAAGTGCCACAGAGGGGGTACACCGGCGCAAAGGGTACTTAAAATGCGAAATACAGGACATGGCTTTTTCCTGAAATTTCAGAAAAGGCTCTTTTTCCTCGTTTTTATATACTTCACACTGTAAAAGCATAGCTTTCACAACATGAAAGCATAGCTTTTACATGGTAAAGTGGCAACTTTCACCCGGTAAAAGCTATGCTTTTTCATTGCTTTTCACCGTCTTTCAGCTCGAAAAAACGCCTTTTTGATTATTTTTTAAGAAAACTTTACATTTTACAGTGTGTGTCAGTTTGGCAGTACGCATGGTCATTCACGACTTCTTCAATGCGCATATATTACCACAATAACCTGAAACAACACTCCCGTTTTACAAGTCACTTAAAATGCACATCCATGCCCTCATATTGCACAATCACCCATAGTCTGCGCAATTTTAACTTTTATTAATTCTATATATCCGATTAATTTATTAATTTTGCTTTCTGTTGACTAAACTAAGCATATTAATAGAAAACAAAAACTAACAAATCAATTTTATAAAAGACACAACTTATGAGTTTGAAGATTGTAGTGCTTGCAAAGCAAGTGCCTGACACTCACAACGTGGGTCCTGACGCCATGACGGCTGAGGGCACCATTAACCGTTCGGCTCTGCCTGCGGTGTTTAATCCTGAAGACCTCAACGCCCTGGAGCAGGCGCTGATACTGAAAGACAAGTTCCCGGGCTCCACCATCTCTGTAGTTACCATGGGACTGCCTAAGTCTGCTGAGGTAATACGCGAGGCGCTCTATCGTGGCGCTGATGAGGGATATGTAGTTACTGACCGTCCGCTGGGTGGAGCCGATACGCTGGCTACATCATACACCCTGGCACAGGCTATCAAGAAGATAGGAGACTTTGACATCATACTCGGTGGCCGCCAGGCTATCGATGGTGACACCGCACAGGTGGGTCCGCAGATTGCCGAGAAGCTGGGACTGACACAGGTTACATACGCTGAGGAGATTATTTCTCTTGACGAGAAGGCAAGGAAGATTGTCATCAAGCGCCACATAGACGGCGGTGTGGAGACTGTAGAGGCTCCGCTGCCATTGGTGGTTACCGTTAACGGCAGTGCCGCTCCTTGTCGTCCACGCAACGCTAAGCGCGTGATGAAATACAAGAATGCCACAGTGGTTGCAGAGCGCGCACCTGAACAGGCAGAGTGCTACAATGCACTGATAGCAAAGAAGCCTTACCTGAACATCACACAGTGGGGTGCCGCCGACATTGACTGCGACCCTAAGCAGATTGGCAAGGCTGGTTCGCCTACCAACGTGAAGGCGGTGAAGAACATCGTGTTCAAGGCTAAGGAGTCACGCACAATGACCGGCTCTGACGAGGATATCAATAACCTCATGGTAGAACTTATTAACGAGAAGATTATCGGATAGCAGTTAAGTAGTCAGTAGTTAAGTAATCAGTTGTTAAGACATTACGTTCCTTAATAAGGTTGCAACACATTTGTCTTAACTCCTTAACTCCCTAACTCCTTAACTCCCTAAGAAATAAAATAATGAATAACGTATTTGTATATTGCGAAATAGAGGGCACACAGGTAAAGGATGTAGCCCTTGAGCTCCTTACAAAAGGCCGTAAGTTAGCTAACACCCTCGGCGTACAGCTGGAGTGTATCATTGCCGGCTCTGGCCTTGACGGTGTAGAGAAGCAGGTTATTAAATATGGTGTTGACAAAGTACACATATTTGACGCAGAGGGATTGTTCCCTTACACTTCAAACCCACATACCGCTCTGGTGGTGAACCTCTTCAAGGAGGAGAAACCTCAGATTTGCCTCATGGGCGCTACCGTGATAGGTCGCGACCTCGGTCCGCGAGTGTCATCGGCTCTCTTCAGCGGACTGACTGCCGACTGTACCGAACTGGAAATCGATGACTTCGACATGAAGGTGAAGAACGAGGCTGGCGAACTTGTAACGAAGCATTATGACAACCAGCTGATGCAGATCCGCCCTGCCTTCGGCGGCAACATCGTGGCTACCATCGTGAACCCTGAGCACCGCCCGCAGATGGCTACCGTGCGTGAGGGTGTGATGAAGAAGGAGGTCCTCGATGAGAACTACAAGGCTGAGGTAGTACGTCACGACGTGGCGAAGTACGTGCCACAGACTGAGTACGTAGTCAAGGTGCTCGACCGCCACGTGGAGCAGGCTAAGCATAACCTCAAGGGTGCTCCTATCGTTGTTGCAGGTGGCTACGGCGTAGGCAGCAAGGAAGGCTTCAACCAGCTCTTTGAACTTGCAAAGGAACTGCATGCGGAGGTAGGCGCAAGCCGTGCCGCCGTTGATGCAGGATGGATAGACCATGACCGTCAGATAGGCCAGACAGGTGTCACGGTGCGTCCGAAGGTGTATATCGCTTGCGGTATCTCTGGTCAGATTCAGCACATAGCAGGTATGCAGGATGCTGGCATCATCATATCAGTGAACAGCGACCCTGATGCTCCTATCAACACCATTGCCGACTACGTCATCAACGGAACCGTTGAAGAGGTAATACCTAAGATGATTAAGTATTATAAGAGTAATAATAAATAAGTAATCAGTAGTTAAGTAGTTAGGTAGTTAAGACATTACGTTTGTGTCGCAATTTAGTTTCACAAATATAATCGCATGGCAGAAAGCTCATGCTTTTGTACTGACAGTATATAAGTGTTGTGCTGATTTTCCTGACTTTGAGAAGTTCGGACTGGTTTCTCAGTTTACACGTGCAGCGGTATCTATACCCGCCAATATTGCTGAAGGTTACAAAAGACTGTCACAAAACGAGAAACTTCGTTTTCTGAATTATTCACAAGGAAGTTTGGAAGAATGTCGTTACTACATTATACTTGCGAAAGACTTAGCTTATATAGACGAAGACAACTATAAGATTCTGAATGACCTTTTAGAAGAAACAAGTAAGCTTCTTAATGGTTATGCCAAAGGTGTAGTTAATTTTTCGGCTGGTAAACAAATGTCTTAACTCCTTAACTACTTAACTCCTTAACTCCTAAAACAAATGGCTAATTTCTATACAGATAATCCTGAGATAAAATATTTTCTCAGTCATCCACTGCTCAAGAGAATAGTGGAACTGCGTGAGCGTAACTATGCCGACGCAGATAAGTATGACTACGCACCAGCTAACTTTGAGGATGCCATCGACAGCTATGAGCGCGTGATGGAACTCGCTGGCGATGTGTGCGCCAATATCATTGCACCTAACGCTGAGAGCGTTGACGCAGAGGGACCTCGCTGTGAGAACGGTCGTATGATTTACGCATCAAAGACCTACGAGAACCTCGACGCTACCGTAAAGGCAGGCCTTAACGGCGTTACCATGCCTCGCAGATACGGCGGTCTCAACTTCCCTATGGCTATCTATTCTGCCATCAACGAGATGATTGCCGCTGCTGACACTGGCTTTGAGAACATCTGGTCTTTGCAAGACTGCATAGAGACACTCTATGAGTTTGGCGATGAGGACCAGCGTAAGCGTTTCGTGCCACGCGTCTGCAACGGCGAGACCATGTCTATGGACCTTACTGAGCCTGACGCCGGTTCTGACCTGCAATCGGTTATGCTCAAGGCTACCTTCGATGAGGCTAACAACTGCTGGCGCCTTAACGGCTGCAAGCGTTTCATCACCAACGGTGACTCTGACATACACCTCGTACTGGCACGCTCTGAGGAGGGTACACACGATGGTCGCGGACTGTCTATGTTCATATACGACAAGCGCGACGGCGGCGTTGACGTGCGCCGCATAGAGAACAAGCTCGGTATTCACGGTTCTCCTACCTGTGAGCTGGTATATAAGAACGCAAAGGCTGAGCTGTGCGGCTCTCGCAAACTCGGACTCATCAAGTACGTCATGGGACTGATGAACGGTGCCCGTCTCGGCATCGCCGGACAGTCAACAGGTACTTCACAGATGGCATACAACGAGGCTCTGGCATACGCCAAGGACCGTAAGCAGTTCGGCAAGGCTATCATCAACTTCCCTGCCGTATATGACATGCTCGCCATCATGAAGGCACGTCTTGACGCTAGTCGTACACTCTACTACACCACTGCACGCTACGTTGACGTATATAAGACCCTTGAGGACATTGAGCGCGAGCGCAAGGAGCAGGGTGAGAAGCTGACTGCTGAGGAGCGCGCGGAGTGCAAGACTTACTCTAAGCTTGCCGATGCCTTCACTCCTATCGCAAAGGGTATGACTTCTGAGTATGCAAACCTTAACGCATACGACGGCATACAGATTCACGGCGGTTCAGGCTTCATGCTTGAGTATGCCTGCCAGCGTCTGTATCGTGACGCTCGTATCCTTACCATCTACGAGGGTACCACACAGCTGCAGACTGTTGCCGCTGGTCGTTACATCACAAACGGCTTCTACGGTCAGGTCATCGCTGATATGCTCGAGAGCGGTCAGGCACCTAAGGAGGCTGGCAGTGCCGACTGGTGTGCTGCAGAGTTCCAGCCATTGAAGGAGCGTGTGGCAAAGATGGCAGAGAAGTACAACGAGGCTGTGGCTTACGTCAACGAGAAGAAGGACGACGAGTTCAAGGACTTCGCCATCCGTCACCTCTACGAGATGGCAGGCGACTGCATCATGGCTCTCCTGCTCATCGGCGACGCCTCAAAGGCTCCTGAGCTCTT
>CAMEWL010000052.1:0-12628 GCA_945941025.1 uncultured Prevotellaceae bacterium | reverse complement strand
CAATGAGGCTGTTTTTAGATAGTCTCGCAAACAATAATTTTCGAATGAAAAAAATTCTGCTATCCATTATATTACTTGCAACATGCGTTACTATGCATGCTGCCAAGGCTGCCAACTTCAGACGCGAGGTAACACTACAGGACGGACGCACTGTAACCATACATCAAATAGGCGATGAGTATATACACTATCTTTACGACGACGAGGGCGAGATGATAGTAAAAGACACTGCAGGCTACAGAGTTGCCACACAGGCTGAGATAGACGAGGTAAACAACACTATATTGGAATATAGCCAAGGACGTGGAGAAGCACAAGCTAAAGCCTTCTCTGCGTTAAGCCCCAATACAGAGGAAGGAATATATGGTTACCAGTTATTCCCACATACGGGCAAGCAGAAAGTATTAGTACTGATGGCACAATTCAAAGACATCAAGTTCACATATGGCAAGGAGACAATAGACTCTATGCTTAACTCACCTAATGTGGCAAACACAAAAGTTTACAGCAAGAGCTATTCATCTGGTGAGGAGACAGAAATCGTAAGACTACGCCCTTATATCAGTTATAGTTCCGTAAGAGAATATTTCAAGAAAAGCAGCGACGGACAATTCGAACCAGAGTTTGACGTATATGGTCCTTACACACTGTCTGGAAACATGAAAACGTATGGTACCGGACGCAACGACAATATGCAGGCATTCGTTCCAGAGGTATGCAGTCTTGCAGACAATGACGTTGATTTCTCCAAATATGATTCCAATGGTGACGGCTATGTGGATATAGTCTATATCATCTATGCCGGTTATGGTGCAAACACATCAGGAAATGATGATGAGATATGGGCAAAATGCAGTTCTGTATCAACCACTAATACATACGACTCAAAGATAGTGTATCGTTATGGAGTTAATGCAGAATTGTTAGGCTATGAAGGTCTTATAGACAAAAAAACCAACATGCCATATAAAAACGGAATAGGTGTATTCTGTCATGAATTCAGCCATGCCCTAGGGTTACCAGACATCTATCCTTCTGTAAGGTGGTACTACAGTGGCACAAAAATCCCCGATTTCTCAAAATATGACAACCAGTCAATGGAGGATTGGGATTTGATGGACAACGGATTAAATGTTTCTGGCGGTTGCTGGCCTCCGTTACACTCAGCCTTTGAGCGCGAGCTGCTTGGTTGGGGCACAACAGACACGTTAAGTGCTCCTGCTGACGTAACTATGAAGCCTATTCTCCATGGTGGCAAAGCCTATCGCATACTTAACGATAATGACCCAACAGGCAATGAGTATTGGATATTGGAAGCCATATCGTCAGACTCTCTCTCTGAAACATGGCATCAGTATATGAGCGGTAAAGGATTGCTCGTAACACACGTAAACTACAATAAAAACAATTTTGTGACTTTTAACCAGAGTGGAGCAGTAAATAACGTAAATAACGTGCCTGGTGCACCAGGATTGACACTACTTCCAGCAGATGGATATTTACCAAGTTCTTACCACACAATAGAAGATGTAAAGGGAACGAAATATTATCTAACACCAGAACAATTTTTGACAGAAGAGTCTGGTGACCCTTACCCTGGTTCAACAAACGTTACCGAGATAACCGACTTGAAGCCCTACACAGGCACGGTGGACAAGCCTATTACTGACATTGCCATGGCTGACGACTTTACTGTGACCTTCAAGTTCATGGGAGGCGCTACAGCAATACAAGAGGTAAGAGCCTTTGACAACAGCAACAAGGACACCTATTACACTCTTGACGGTCGAGCTCTGAACGGTCAGCCTACTGCTGCCGGAATATACATAAAAGGCGGTAAGAAGATTGTAATAAGGTAAGAAGATTGTAATAAAATAAGAGAATAGTATTTCTCACAACCTCATAAAAGTACATCTATAAAAAACAGAAATGACAAACCCTTTCTTTGAAAAGTATGACACTCCGCACGGAACCGTGCCATTCGACAAAATAAAGTTAGAACACTTTGAGCCTGCATTCATTGAGGGCATACGCCGTGACAAGGAGGAACTTGAACTCATCATAAACAATCCTGAACCACCTACGTTTGAGAATACCATCATCAACGACCAACTTGACGAGGACTATTACTCTCTCTTAGGAAATGTATCCACTGTATTCTTCAACCTGCTGTCGTCAGAGACCAACGACGACATGGAGGACTTGGCACAGAAGATACAGCCTATGCTGACAAAGCACGAGAATGACGTGGTACTCAACGAGAAGTATTTCCAACGTATAAAGGCTGTATATGACAACCACAGGGAACTGACACCAGAAGAAGACATGTTGCTGAACAATGTGTATGAGGGATTTGTTCGCTCTGGTGCGCTTCTTGACGAGAAAGGGAAAGAGAAACTACGTGCCCTGACAGAGGAAAGCAGTATGCTGTCATTGCAGTTCTCACAGAACCTGCTGAAAGAGAACAAGGCCTTCTCTCTGCATATCACTGACGAGAAAGACCTTGCCGGACTACCCGACACTCAGCGCGAGGCTGCCGCACATACAGCGAAAGAGCGCAAGAAGAAAGGTTGGGTGTTCACTCTTGACGCTCCCTCCTACGGACCTTTCATGCAATATGCTGAGAACCGTGAACTGCGTCATAAGTTCTTCATGGCACGCAATACTGAATGTACGCACGACAACGATGCCAATAACCTTGAGATATGCAAACGTCTTGTCAACATACGCCGTGAGGTAGCACAACTGTTAGGCTTTGACACCTATGCCGACTATGTGTTGAAGAAGCGCATGGCATCCAACGTGGCAAACGTATATGACCTGCTTGACAAACTTATCGAAGCATATAAGCCAACGGCACTGAAAGAGTATGAGGAAGTGAAAGACAAGGCGCGCCGCATGGAAGGTGAGGACTTCCAACTGGAACCATGGGACATAGCATTCTATTCCCACAAGTTGCAGCTGGAGAAATACAACGTTGACTCAGAGATGCTGCGTCCTTACCTGGAGCTGTCAAAAGTCATTGACGGTGTATTCGGACTGGCTAACCGTCTATATGGCATCACTTTCAAGGAGAACAAGGATATCCCTGTATATCATCCTGACGTAAAGGCATACGAGGTGTTTGACCGTGACGGCTCATACCTCGCAGTGTTCTATGCCGACTTCCATCCTCGTGAGGGCAAGCAGGGAGGTGCATGGATGACATCATTCCAAGACCAATACATAAGTCAGAAGGGTGAGAACATCAGACCACACGTCAGCGTAGTGATGAACCTTACCAAACCTACAGAAGAAAAGCCCGCACTGCTCACTTTGGGTGAGGTGGAGACATTCCTCCATGAGTTCGGCCACTCCCTGCACGGCATGTTTGCCAACACACGCTTCGAGGCACTCTCAGGTACAAGCGTATGGTGGGACTTCGTAGAGTTGCCATCACAGTTTATGGAGAACTTCTCACTTGAGAAGGAGTTCCTCCATACCTTCGCATTCCACTACAAGACAGGTGAGCCTATGCCCGACGAGCTGATAGACCGTCTGATAGCAGGTCGCAACTATAACATTGCGTCAGGCTGCCTCAGGCAGGTAAGTCTCGGACTGTTAGACATGGCATATTACACAAAGAAAGACGAGTTCAACGAGGATATCATCACCTTTGAGAAGAAAGCATGGGAGAAAGCCATCATAGGCAAGCAGTTGCCCGACACCTGCATGACCGTACAGTTCTCACACATCATGGCAGGAGGCTATGCTGCCGGCTACTACAGCTATAAGTGGGCAGAGGTGCTTGATGCCGACGCTTTTGCCGTATTCAAGAAAGAAGGCATATTCAATACTGCCACAGCACAGCGTTTCCGTGACTGCATATTGTCTAAAGGCGGCACCGAGCATCCTATGACACTTTATAAGCGTTTCAAGGGTAGCGAGCCTACCATTGACGCCCTGCTTGAGAGAAACGGGATAAAGAACACTCTTAACAATGCATAATGCATAATTCATAATGCATAATTTATAATGCACGATGCTTAATGCAGAATGCATAATTCATAATGCTTAATTCAAAAATGGAGGATAAGCAGAAATCATTAGACTCAAAATATCTGCGCATGGCGCGCATCTGGGCGGAAAACAGCTATTGCAAAAGAAGACAGGTGGGTGCGCTCGTGGTAAAAGACCACATGATTATAAGCGACGGCTACAACGGTACCCCCAGTGGATTTGATAACGTATGCGAGGAGAATAACATATCCTTCCCATACGTGCTGCACGCCGAGGCTAACGCTATTACAAAGCTTGCACGAAGCAGCAACAACAGCGACGGAGCCACGCTCTATGTCACTGCCGCACCATGCATCGAATGTGCCAAACTGATAATACAGTCGGGCATAAAGCGTGTGGTATATGCTGAGACCTACCGTCTAGACGACGGTCTGAAACTGCTGAAACGCGCAAACATAGAGACCGTTTTACTTGAGGTGCAATAACCAACCTTACTGATTGACTATTGCCAGGATATTACATATCGTCCTACTCTCCCTTCTGCTGCTGATACCAGCCAAAGCAAAGAGGAACAGCATACCGTTCATTTTCGTGGAATATAACTGCGAGAATTTCTTTGACTGCCGTCACGATACCCTTAAGCAAGACAAAGAGTTCCTGCCCGACGGAGACCATCACTGGACATTCTCCCGTTACTGGAAGAAGGCGAATGACATCAGCCGTGCCATTCAGCAATGTGGCGAATGGCCTCAGGCTCTTGACGACGGGTTGCGGCATCCCTATCACCTTCCCGACGTTGTAACCTTGTGTGAGGTAGAGAACGACAGCACCATGCTGATGCTCACAAGGCGCGCCGCACTGAAAGGGGCATCATACAGTTATATCATGACAGACTCTCCCGACAGGCGTGGCGTGGATGTTGCACTGCTCTATAATCCACTAACCTTCAAGGTACTCACACACAATGCCATCCGCATATACACCGACAACAACGGTCGCCCCACTCGTGACGTGCTGTATGTATGCGGCACTACACGCAACAAAGACACACTGCATATATTCTCCCTCCATGCTCCCAGCCGCACCAACGGCAAACAGGCATCCGAGCAACGCCGACTGCTGGTGGCAGAGGCCGTCAACACCGTTGTTGACTCCATTCTCACCTCTTCGCCCCATGCCGCCATCATCATAGCCGGCGACTTCAACGACTATTCGCAAGACAAGTCCATACGCATGATGTGCCATTCTGGGCTACAAGAAGTGTCAGAGCAAGTCAAGGGCATCAACTATGAGCAGACAGGAGCAAGCGGCACATACAAATATCAAGGCAAATGGGACAGCCTTGACCACATCATTCTCTCCCCCACCCTGTTACGATGCACCACACACTGCTATATCCTTGACAATCCACACCTGTTGGAGGACGACAAGACATACGGAGGCAAGAAACCATTCCGCTCCTTCCTCGGACCGCAATATCACGGTGGCGTAAGTGACCACCTGCCAATGGTCCTGAGAATGGAACTCAAGACTCACTGACCTCCCCCTAACGCTGTGTCAAGAAACTCTTTCGCTTCCTGCTGCATCTGCCGGTTAAAGAAATGCTTCTCATCCCATATCTTCGTGACAAAGTTTCCGTCAGCCTTCTGCTGTCGCCACACCTCACGCATCTTTACGTAGGCATTCTCTACGCCCTCAACAGGAAACAACTTGTCGCGTGAGCCGTTAAAGAACAATGTAGGCTTAGGACAAGCCAGTGCGGCCACGTCAGCATAGTCCATAAGGTTACGTATGCCTGGTACAAGCATGGAGTACGCCGAACCTCCCTTATTTTGGTTATTAGTCAAAGACATAAGGTGTTCCGTATCATTCATCCAGCACACAGACACACTTGCCTTGATAACGTCACTGAGGGCAGCCGCCATCCATGAGCGGTAGGCACCCATGGAAAATCCCACACAGCCAATCCTTTCCCCGTCCACCATAGGCAGATGAGCAAGAAACTCCGCCGACCGTATATCGTCCCATGTTATCCATGCCCCCCACGACGTTCCCATCTGGAGCAAATTGGCTGACAAAGCCTGCTGGGAGTCATACCTCACGCCCTCCTTCCTGCCACGGTCGCCCCAGAACAGAGCATCAGTGCTGAGCACCACATAGCCGGCACGCGCAAACTCATCGCCTACATACCTGCCATCGTAACAACGTTGTACCCAATCCTCTGCATCAGCCACCACCAGCGAGTCCACGCCAAAGGGTCTCACCATCTTCTCCTTGCCTATGGAGAAATGGGCACCATGGTCATGCAGCATCAGCAATGCGGGCAGTCCTCCCTCCTTCTTCGTGTCTGGCACGAGCAGATACGCCGTTACCCTCTCCCATTTGTTTATATTGAATTTTATCTTCAGAGCCTCATAACCGTCACGCTGCTCCCTGCCAGTCACCTCATAGCCATAGTCCGCAGGTGCCGGCGGGGCCATCTGCATAGTCTTGAACACTTCCTCGCGCGCTTTCTTACGCCATTTCTTAAATGACATATTGCGTTGCTTGTTCTGCCAACTCCAAGGCCATGTCAGCTCCGCCTTCAACTGCTTATAAAACAAAGGCATGTCACACTCCGTACCATAGTCCATACCGGGAACCCGTGGAGGCTGAGCCACCTTATTCTGTGCACACACGCTTAACACACCCACACACAGAAGTATCATCACTTGAAACACCTTCTTTCGCATCATCCTATCCTCTCTGTCATTATTTTATTACAAGCCTCTCCCCCGGTCCGTTCACATTCCTTATGCTATAGTCCTCCACATCATCCAGCATTATCATCGGACGAGCGTCAGGACGTTTTGTGGTAAACGTCAGATTACTCAATTTCAATCCACGTACGTGACGCGCATACACGCCGTATGACGGAGTAAAACCCGCGAACTTAGGCTCCGGGTAGTTCGTTCCCTGCTCACGGTACTCTCTACTCACATGCTCTGGGCGCCCACCACCAGCATACTCCACACGCACTTTGCTTATGCTTATGTTCTCCAGCGGTGTGCCTGGCATACCTGTTATTATTATCCCCGCAATGGAATCTGCATTAAGGCACGTCACATTCTTTATCTTTATGTCTCTGCCAGTAGATATATCCGCACGCTCTTTTGGTCCTCTGTTCCTGCATCCAGTGGTTATGTATATAGGATAATGATGGGTGTGGTCTATAAACATACCATCAACCCTCACATTCTCCATCAGTCCTTGGTCCACGCTCTCAAAGGCCAGTCCGCTGCTGTACTCACCACGACAATTCTTTATCTTTATATTACGATAGCCGCCATTACTCTCCGTACCGAGCTTTATGCGTCCACATACCCAGCCTACGGGCTCGGGTATTTTCGTTCCGTCAAGGTATGTGCCACACTTATAGCCTGTGACAGTACAGTTCTCCACCGTTACATCCTCACACGGCACCACCTTTTTCAACGCATACGAGCTCTTTAGCACTATGGCATCATCATGCGAGGTATTGACAACAGAATTACGTATCACCAGCCTCTTGCAACAGTCTATATCCACGCCGTCGCGATTCGTATCCACCGTTATACCTTCAATCAGCGTATTCTCACATCCCGTCACTATTATGGCGAAATGGCCGCCACGATATATGGTCACATCGCTTATTTTTACATTCTTGCACAACTTAAAGGCTATGCTCTTGTCGCCGGTGTCCACACCGCCGCCCTGCACTATGCCAGCCTTCTCCTTGTCTTTCTTTGTCAGACCGACTCCATCTATAAACCCTTTTCCTGTCACGGCTATGTCATGCTCACCGTCAGCCCATATCAGAGAGTTATGGAAAAAGGTATGACCGCCATCCTGATACTGAGGACCCTCCCATGGTTCCCTTGCGTCATAGGCATGCATAGACTCCGGTGCTGCTATTATCTTCGCACCGTCCGCCAGATGCAGTTCTACACCCGACTTCATCCTTATGCTACCACACAGATATTCTCCACGCGGCACCACCACCCTGCCGCCGCCGTTACCAGCAGCAGCCTCTATGGCACGATTTATGCTTCCGTGAGTCAAGGTCTTACCATCTGCCACGGCATCATAATCCATCACATTATACTCCTTTGTCTTTGCCTTCACACATATTGCCACACAAAGAAGCAAGAATGTAACAATCCATTTATTCCTCATCATACCTTTTTTATTATACATTATTCCATTAGACCTTCAGTCTTATTTCATTGTAAAGTTACTATTTTTCATCCATTCCACAAAATTATCTCCTTCCTTTTTCCTTGTCCCAGACATAAAAGACAGGGCAATCATTAATAAAGGTTTCTTCTTCATAATATGTATATCAATGTCTGTAGATTAGTTTTCCACGGCAAAAATAATTATTTTGGCCACGTCAGACAAATGTTTAACTTTACGAGACACCGCTGTCTCTTTATTACATTCTACCAACAACCGCCTTTTTACTTTTTTTACGCTTTAATATTACTCTGAAACGCTTTTTCACAAGAAACACTCCCCCCTCGCAATACAAGATTTTCTCTACCCTCACGGACAATAATGCAATTTTTTGTATTATTTTCCTTTTCCCTCAAGCAAATTATAAGTAACTTTGCAATCACAAAACAATAAAACGATTTGCAACACATGAGACATTTAGGACTAACCTTATTTTTCCTGCTATCTATGACACTGTGCGTCACCACCAGCGCGGCAGACAGAAGCAAACAGAACTTCAACTCTGCATGGCGACTGCATGTAGGTGATGACACAGAGGCCAGCCAGCCACAGTTTGACGACAGTCAGTGGCAGCAGGTAACCCTACCCTATGCCTTCAACGGCGACGAGGCTTTCCGTAAGGACATCGTTGACCTTACCGACACGATAGTATGGTACAGGAAGACCTTCAATGTCTCTAATCCCAACAAGAAATACTTTATAGAGTTCGAGGGCGTACGTCAGGGCGCCGACTTCTACCTCAACGGCCATCATCTGGGCTACAGTGAGAACGGTGTGATGGCATGCGGCTTTGACCTTACGCCATACATCAAGGAAGGCGAGAACGTCATTGCCGTGCGCTGCGACAACAGCTGGACATACCGCTCTCGCAAGCACAACAGCCGTTACCAGTGGAACGACCGTAACTTCAACGCTAACTATGGCGGCATACCCAAGAATGTGTATCTGCACATAACAGGTAAGCTGTATCAGACCCTGCCCCTCTACAGCAACCTCGGTACCACAGGCACCTATGTCTATGCCACCGACTATGACGTGGCTGGCAAGAAGGCCGTGATAAACGTGGAGTCGCAGGTAAGGAACGAGGACTCAAGGGAGCGCACCGTATCATTGTGTGCGCAGGTCATAGATGCCGAGGGCAATGTCATTGCCGTGGCTGAGGGCAGCAAGGTTACAATCCCTGCTGGCGAGACCACCACGCTGAGTACCAAGAAGGCAGCAGAGGGACTGCACTTCTGGTCATGGGGCTACGGCTACCTCTATACGGTTAAGACATACCTGAAGCAAGAGGACGGCACCGAGACAGACTGTACGGCTATCCGCACAGGCTTCCGTAAGACTAAGTTTGGCGAGGGCAAGATATGGCTCAACGACCGCGTGCTGATGATGCACGGCTATGCCCAGCGCACCAGCAACGAGTGGCCCGGCGTGGGTATCTCTGTGCCGGCATGGCTCAGCGACTATAGCAACGACCTTATGGTGAAGTCGGGCGGCAACCTCGTGCGCTGGATGCACGTCACACCTTGGAAGCAGGACATAGAGTCATGTGACCGCGTGGGACTCATACAGGCTATGCCTGCCGGCGATGCAGAGAAAGACGTGGAAGGACCACGATGGGCACAGCGCACCGAACTGATGCGCGATGCCATAATATACAACCGCAACAACCCCAGCATACTGTTCTATGAGTGTGGCAACGAGAGTATCAGCCGCGAGCACATGCTTGAGATGAAGGCCATACGCGATGAGTACGACCCACACGGCGGACGTGCCATAGGCAGTCGCGAGATGCTCGACATCAACGAAGCAGAGTATGGCGGCGAGATGCTCTACATCAACAAGTCGAAGAAGCACCCTATGTGGGCTATGGAGTATTGTCGCGACGAGGGACTGCGTAAGTATTGGGATGAATACAGCTACCCATTCCACAAGGAGGGTGACGGTCCGTTGTATCGTGGCAAGCCTGCTACGGACTATAATCACAACATGGATCAGTTTGCCGTGGAGATGGTGCGCCGCTGGTATGACTACTGGCTGGAGCGCCCGGGCACCGGCACCAGGGTATCGTCAGGCGGAGTGAAGATAGTGTTCTCTGACACCAACACCCACCACCGCGGCGAGTCAAACTACCGCATGAGCGGCGTGACCGATGCCATGCGCATACCTAAGGATGCCTTCTTCGCACACCAGGTGATGTGGAGCGGATGGGTGGACGACGAGAAGGAACAGACCTATATCGTTGGACACTGGAACTATGATTGGAATAAGGATGAAGGTTTGAAGGTTGAAGGTTTGAAGGATGAAGGTTTGAAGGATGAAGGCAACTCAAAACTCATAACTCATAACTCAAAACTTACGAAGTACGTTGTTTCCACTGCCGACGAGGTGGAGCTGTTCCTCAATGGCAGGTCGCTCGGCAAGGGACAGCGTAGCTATCACTACCTGCACAAATTCGAGGGCATACAGTATGAGCCTGGCACGCTCACTGCCGTGGGCTATACCAACGGCGTGAAGACATCGGAATATACCCTTGAGACCGCAGGCAAGCCACATCACCTCAAGTTCACTGCCATGGAAAACCCTGAGGGCATGAAGGCCGACGGTGCCGACATGGCACTGATACAGGTGGAGGTGGTTGACGAGAAAGGTCGCCGCTGTCCGCTCGATGACCGTATGATACAGTTCAGCCTCAGCGGCGAGGGACAGTGGATTGGCGGCATAGGCACACGCAACAACAAGGAGACGCACCAGACTGACAGCACAAAGCGAGACGGATTGCTCGACTCCTCTGATACGAAGAATACATCAGACAACTATGTAGGTTCTACGCTGCTGCCTGTAGAGTGTGGCGTTAACCGCGTACTGGTGCGCAGTACCACAAACGCTGGCACCATACGCCTCACTGCCTCTGCAGAGGGCATGGCACCTGCCACCATAGAGCTCTCCACCTCTGCTGTTGATGCAGCGAGCTATCTGCCTGCCATGACCCTGAAGGGAAGCCTCGACCGTGGCGAGACACCGCTGGCACCGTCTTACACCGAGAAGGTCCGCGGCATAGAGATAAAGTCTGCCAAGGCTGGCTATGACTCAGAGAAAGCCCTCCTCAGCTGTGACGACAACGAGCTGTCTGAGTGGCGCAACGACGGCAGACTGTCCACCGCATGGATAACCTACAAACTGGCAGAGAAGGCGGTGCTGAGCGACATCTGCATGAAGCTCACCGGCTGGCGTCTGCGCAGCTATCCTATAGAGATATATGCCGGCAAACAACTGATATGGAGCGGAGAGACACCTCGCAGTCTGGGCTACATTCACCTGACACCTACACAGTCCGTAAAGACCAACGAGGTGACCATCCGTCTGAAGGGTGCCGGCAAGGACAGCGATGCCTTCAGTGGCATAGTGGAGGTGGCTGAGCCTGCCGCCGGCGAACTCGACCTCTTCAAGGCAAAGGGGGGAGATGCTCCTAAGAGCGAGCTCCGCATAGTAGAGGTGGAGTTTCTCTCGCTGAAATAGAGGATGGAAACAGGAGGGCTACAGATGCCTAATATCGATTTTGTCCTATCCGGGGCTTTCCGTTAACGCCCCATGCTTGCGATATTTGAAAATTATTTCCTGCTGGTCGCGTACAGCGAAATCTACGGAGGGTTGTAACTATCTGATAATCAGTAGCAGGTTATAAAAAAGCATAAAAAAAAGGTAGTTTTTGCGTTGTAAAAGCTATGCTTTTAGGGCATAAAAGCTATCGAATGACACTGTAAAAGCTATGCTTTCTCATCGTAAAAGCTATGCTTTTACGAAAAAAAGGGTGCGAAAAGTCATTTTTTCGCACCCTTTTTCTGTTTTCCACCCCTCATTCTCTCCTATTTTGAGTTTTTTTGTTGACATGATTTTAATCAAGCAATGACAAAAATGTCCTATTGAAGCCTTTTTCCTCGAACACGAAGTTTTCCCACAGATAGCACAGATAAACACAGATTTTTATTTACGAACACAAATAACTCGAATAGAACGAATATATTTTTAACAACGGATTACACTAATTACACAGATTAATCTTTTTGAACACAAATAACTCGAATGAATAATTTCCCACAGATACCACAGATAAACACAGATTTTTATTTACGAACACAAATAACTCGAATAGAACGAATATATTTTTAACAACGGATTACACTAATTACACAGATTAATCTTTTTGAACACGAACCAAAGGTCGCTGGCCGAAGGGAAAAGCAATAACAATAACGAATTATTATTTAACAGAAATGGTCAGGAATTATTCAGAAATTTTTCATTAATAATTTATTACATGATTCAATAGTTCGTTAAAAATTAACATATCTGGTTAAGCGGCTTTGCGCTGCCAGCC
>CAMEWL010000051.1:0-12788 GCA_945941025.1 uncultured Prevotellaceae bacterium | reverse complement strand
CTTCTCATAATAGGAACTAAAACAAGTAACGACCATGATATATTTATATGGGGGCTATTCCCCAATATTATACAAATAAATACATTTATCATGGTTGAAAAATTCAAAGAGTATCTGACCCATTCAAACATGGCGAAGAACACCGTTTCAGCATACATCTATGCTGTAAACGACTTCAATTCAAAGCACAAGGAATTGAACAAGAAAAACTTATTGCTCTACAAGACGTATCTCATTGAGACGTTCAAGCCTAAGACCGTAAACTTACGGATCCAGGCATTGAACAAGTATCTGGAGTATTTGCGCAAGCCACGTCTGCGCCTAAAATCGGTGAAGGTGCAGCAGCGGTCCTATTTGGAGAATGTCATCAGTAATGCTGATTACACTTTTTTGAAGAACAAATTAAAGAAGGAGAACAATCAGGAGTGGTACTTCGTGGTTCGCTTCCTCGCTGCTACGGGTGCAAGAGTCAGTGAATTAGTACAGCTAAAAGTGGAACATGTAAACGTGGGCTATTACGACATTTACACCAAGGGGGGAAAGATACGTCGCTTATTCATCCCTAAGAAGCTGCGTGATGAAGCACTGGAATGGCTTTCTGCCAGCAAAAGAGAAAGTGGTTATCTTTTCCTCAACCGTTTCGGGGAAAGAATAACCACTCGTGGCATAGCGCAACAGTTGAAGAACTTTGCAGTGAGGTACGGCTTGAATCCTAAGGTGGTTTATCCTCATTCTTTCCGACATCGTTATGCAAAGAACTTCCTCGAGAAGTTCAATGACATATCTCTGCTTGCAGACCTGATGGGCCATGAGAGTATAGAAACCACACGCATTTATCTACGTCGTACCGCTACCGAGCAACAAGCAATAGTAGATAAAGTCATAATATGGTAACTCACATTCGTGTTCAAAAAAACACCCTGAATACGTCATTGAATCAGACTTGATTTATGTCACCCGATGACAAAAATGTCCTATTTGGGGCCTTCCGTTAACGCCTTATGCTTGCGATGTTTCAAAATTATTTCCTGCTGGCCGCGTACAGCGAAATCTACGGAGGGTTGTAACTCGTTGATAATCAGTGACAGGTTATAAAAAAGCATGAAAAAAGCATAGCTTTTGCGTCGCAAAAGCTATGCTTTCAGGGTGTAAAAGCTATCGTTTCTCATCGTGAAAGCTATCGAATGACAATGTAAAAGCTATGCTTTCACGAAAAAAAGAGGGTAAGAAGAGCAAAAAAAGTGTCTTTTTCTCGTTTTTCGTGCCTTCTTTTCTCCTAGTTTGCATTTTTTTGTTGACAAAATCAAAAAGGCGAAATGACAAAAATGTCCTATCGGAGGATGGTTTGGCAGGGGGTGCTTTTCTGCTTTATTTAGGGTGGGGTCTTTACCTCCCACCTTAACTTTTATGTGTTTTATTTTGTGCATTCAGAAAAAAAACGTAAATTTGTCAGCGTTAACACTGATAAAACTATGACACGTATCTTAACGTTACTGATGTGTGTGTTCCTCGCCATGACGGCATTGGCACAAGACACCACTGGGAACAATATTACTAACAATCAAAAACAAGAGAAAATGAAGACAGTCTATGATTTCACCGTACAGGACAAGAAGGGGGCAGAGGTGAGCCTCGCAGAGTATAAGGGCAAGGTGCTGCTTATCGTCAATACCGCAACGGGATGTGGCTTCACTCCCCAGTATGAGGAGCTGGAGGCTATCTACGGTCGGCTGAAAGACAAGGGCTTTGAGGTGCTCGACATACCGTGCAACCAGTTTGGCAATCAGGCACCGGGCACCGATGAGGAGATAACGCAGTTCTGCCGCATGAAGTTTGGCACCGACTTCCCTCAGTTCAAGAAGGCAGAGGTGAACGGCGATGGCGAGCTGCCGCTCTACACTTGGCTGAAGGAGCAGAAGGGCTTTGAGGGCTTTGACGCCGACAACAAGCTGACTCCGCTGCTTGAGCAGATGTTTGACAAGGCCAATCCCGACTGGCGCAAGACGAGTGACATAAAGTGGAACTTCACCAAGTTCCTCATTGACCGCGAGGGCAAGGTGGTGAGCCGCTTTGAGCCTACACGCAGCATGGCGGAGGTGGAGAAGGCCATAGAGTGCCTGCTGTAAGCCATGGAATAACAAATCAACTGACACACTGTATGAAAAATATCTATACACTTATCCTCGCGCTGCTCATAGCAGTGCCGATGACGGCACAGCAGAACAAGGTGCTGAGACCCATGCGAGAGAAGAGCAAGGAGTTCTACCTTACGGACGAGGCGCGCCGCATAGGCGACCAGGTGCTGCTGTACCAGCGCGTGACGGGCGGATGGCCAAAGAATATCGACATGGCGAAGCCGCTCAGCAAGGAGGAGCGCGACAAGGTGGAGCATGACAAGGCACGTCTTGACGACTCCACCATCGACAACAACGCCACCACCACGCAGGTGGTGTACCTGGCGAGGCTCTACCAGGGTACGGGCGACAAGCGTTACCGCGAGGCTTTCCGCCGTGGTGTGGAGTATCTGCTGAGCGGACAGTATGCCAACGGCGGCTGGCCGCAGTTCTGGCCCTCTGCCAGGGGGTATCAGTTGCAGATAACATATAACGACGGTGCGATGGTCAACACCATGAGGCTGCTGCGCGACATAGCGGAGCAGCAGGAGCCTTACGGCGGCAAACTGACCGACAAGGCCATGCGCAAGAGGGCACAGGAGGCTTTCGACAAGGGACTGGAGTGCATACTGCGCACGCAGATATTGACCGACGGTAAACTCACAGTATGGTGTCAGCAGCACGACCGCGAGACGCTGCTGCCTACCAATGCGCGCGCATACGAGCTGCCATCATACTGCTCCATGGAGAGCGCCGGCATAGTGATGCTGCTGATGGAACTGCCCGCCCCTGACGAGCGTGTGAAGAGAGCCGTACATGCCGCTATGGCATGGCTTGACAAATATAAGCTGACGGGCGTGAGGATGGTGCGCACGGGCAGGAAGGGACAGCCCGACTGCAACACGCAGCTGGTAGAGGACAAGGATGCCGAACCTCTATGGGCACGTTTCTACGACCTGCAGCACTGTGAGCCGTATGTGTGTGACCGCGACGGCATACCGCGCCGCCGGTTACAGGACATAGGCGCGGAGCGCCGCAACGGTTACCTGTGGTATGGCGATGCGCCGGCAAGGCTGTATAAGTTGTATGACGCGTGGGCTGACAAGTATGACCCGCAGGGCAAGGTAAGCATAAGCCTTGACACGAAGGGTGCCAACGAGACGGGAGTGCTGGACCTTGAGAAAACGCCGAAGAAGCAGCCCGCCCTCTTCGATGCCGTGGTAAACGCCGGCGAGAGCATACAGGCTGCCATAGAGAAGGCGCCGGAGACGCCCGTGGAGCCTTACCGCATACTGATACGCAACGGTGTGTATGAGCAGAAAGTGATAATAGACCGTCCCAACATAGTATTAGTGGGCGAGAACCGTGACAGCACCATCATACGCATGGCACAGCTTGACAGCAAGCCTGTAGTCACCGAATACAAGGGCAAGAAGGTGGGAAAAGGCATCGTGGAACTGCTTGAGGGTGCCGACGACTGCGTGATAAGCGGCATGACGGTGTATAACAACTATGGCACCACGGTTGACTCTACCACCGCCCACCAGATGGCGATATATGGCAGGGCCACACGCACCATCGTGATAAACAGTAATATATGGGCTGACGGCAATGACGCGCTGTCGCTGTGGGCACCGGGTGCCAGCGGCTTGTACTATCATGCCGACCTGTCACTGCGATGCGCCGGCGTGGACTTCCTTTGTCCGCGCGGATGGTGCTATGCCACGCGCTGCCAGTTCTACGGCGACGGACACGCCATGATATGGCATGACGGTCACGGTGACAAGACAAAGAAGCTGGTGATAACCAACTCCAGCTTTGATGCGAAGCGTCCTACGCAGTTGGGCAGGTATCACCGCGACGCACAGTTCGTGCTCGTGAACTGCACGATGACGGAGAACGTGGCAGACTCTAACATAAGGTATGCCTACAAGGACAAGCCCGACCCTACCGAGTGGGGACTGCGCGCCTATTACCATAACTGCGTACGTGCCGGCGGCGACAGCGGATGGCTGAAGAACAACCTGAAGGAGGCTGAGGGCAGTCCGGAGCCTTACCAGATTACCGCCAAATGGGTGTTTGGCAACAGGTGGAACCCCGAACAGCGCATCAAGGAACTCTGGAATGTCTTGGAGTATTGATGGAAGAAGGTTGGAGGGAGGAAGGAAGAAGGATTTCTTGGAAGAAGGTTTGTTTGGCTAATAAACTAAGACAAGAGTAATTACCTCTCTCCCCCTTGGGGGAGTAAGGAGGGGGGTAGAGTGAGGATAACATTAAAGGGTTGAAAGAACTTCACAGTCTTTCAACCCTTCTCCTTTGCATCCTTTATCTCTTTTACCTTTCAACATTAATCTTCTTCAGGAACTCGCGCAACTGGCGGTCGGCATTCCTCTGCGCACGCTCCATATTCTCTGGAGTGAGGCAGCGCTGGCGCATGATGGCCTTAGCGCGCTCTGCCATAGCCTGGCGGTCGGCGTTGGTCCACTTGCCGCTCTCAATGAACGGTTGGGTGCGTGCCTCGTCAAGGAAGTCCTCGTCAAGGAGCTTGACAGGCGGCAGGTCAAGGATGATAGAGTCGCCGTCGGTGCGTATCCACTCGCCCTCACACTGTGAGAAGTCTATGCCCAGACGCAGGGTGCCGTAGTATATGCGTATCAGCTCGTCGTCGGTAAAGAAGCCCTTGCGCACGGTATCGACCATTTCCTCATCACTGATGGAGAGGAACTCCCACTGCCCTATCTTCTTTATCTCTGTAAGCACATTAGGGGTTATCTCTATGCCCTTGTTAATACCGAAGTCAAGACCAAGAGAGGAGTCAGACTCACGGCTGCACTTCACCACCGTAAGCACTGCCACAGCCACTACCAGCAACGCCATGACGATGAGCGTGGCAACCTTGTTGCGCCACATGGCCTTGAGCAGTTTCCACAACATACGCAGCAGCCAGCCGATGAACTTGCCAAGACCGATAATAAACGCCACGAACTTGCCGTGCTTCTTCTTCTCAGGCTCCTGGGGAGTGGTAACCTCTGTTATCTCTGTTGCCATGTTCTCTGTCAATCCATCTTCCATGTAAGGTCTCCTTTCTCCTCGCTGGGTTCTACAAATGTTATGACGATATTCTCCTGTGGTATGCCGAGCATGGAGATGAGCGGCAGCAGTTGTGAAGCCGCGGAGCGACGTGCGGTGTTGAGTATGCCGAGGTTAGGTATATCGTTGATGATGTCCTGGCGTCCCTGCTTCTCATAGAGAGCCAACTCCTCGTCGCTGAAGTCGCTGCGTATTATTGACACATACTTCTTTATTCCCTCATGGTCTATCTTGCTTGAGGTGATGACGACATGGGGATTGGGCAGGTCAATGTATATCTTGCCGCCCTCGCTGCGCACGTTGTCCTCAGAGAAGTTGCTGAAGTCTATATATGCCTTGAGCACCGCGTCAATGGGGATAGCCACCTTGCGCCGTCCGCCTGGCAGGTTGAGGTTAAGCTTCTGTCCGAGTACAGTGGCAGAGATTCTGGAGGTGTCACTGTGTGTTATGATTTTATGTACCTTGTACTCGGCGGTGTAAAGACGCGAGCACTCTTTTATCTGCTGCACCATCATGGGAATGGTGTCGATAGACGCACCGCTGCCATCACTGCCGCCGCGTTTGCAGCTGCCAGAGAGAAGGATGGCGAGCAATAGCAGGGTAAGGTGTGATAAACTCTTTATCATGATGTTGTTATTATAGATATAAGGTGTATGTTAGTTTCTCGTAAGGCTGTGCACAGGCATGCTGCGCCCTGTTACCTTGCCGTCTTGCAGGCGTATGTTGTCGGGCACATTGCTGAGAGCCAAGAGTCGCAGCAAGGGTGTGTCCCACATCTGTCCGTCACAGATGGTGGTGAGGTCGGCGGCGTTATTATTGCGCAGAGTGCGACGGCAGTGCTCTATGTCTGCATCCAGGCAGATGGTCAGCACATGGTCCAGTTTCTTAGGGTCGTCGGTGAGTCGCTGGTTGGATGCCAGTTGTCTGAGCATATTCTGTGACTCATAGTTCCATGATGCCCACAAGAGTATGGCTGTGGAACCGTTGAGAAGCGTGGCAGAGCTGACCGGCTGGCCGTTAATGTCGGTGGAGGTGAAAGAAGGCAGGCGGTCGCCTACGCCAAACTGTCCCACCTTGTCCAACGCTGCCAAGAGCTGGGTAATGCGTGCACTATTGCCGTTGTGTTGCTTTATCTCCTTCAGCAGGGTGCGCGCCTTGCGGTAGTCGGGCTTAGGACAGGCTATGAACTGCTGCATAACGAGCCACACGGCAGCCGCAGCATCGGGGTGGTCGTGAATGAAGTGCTCCGCATGTGTCCTTACCTCGGGTGGTGACATCTTCTCAGCATGCTCACGCCACTCAGTGAAGAGCTTATTGTCCTTGGTGCCGGTAATCTTCGTGGCCGAGAGGTGCGCGGCGTCGCCCTTGATGTCGATGCTGGCACCAGGAGTGACAAACACCGGTATGGACTTGAAGTTAGGGAACACGATGACCAGCGTGCCCTCCCTCACATTAGGGTTCTCATACACGAAACGTCCACCCATGACATGTATGGTGTCAATGGTGGGTATGGCGCCGTCAGGACTGTAGAGGAAGAAGTCCGCCTGGTTCATGTTGAGCAGTCGTCCCTCTATCTCCACACCGTTGGAATTGCCTGTGCAGGCAGTAGCCAGAAAAGCAAAAACAGCCACGACAAACATTGTTGCCATGACTGTTTTAGTGTTATGAAACATCTTTCTCATTGTGCCGCGAGCGGGACTCGAACCCGCACGACCGTTTCGGGTCAAGGGATTTTAAGTCCCTCGTGTCTACCAATTCCACCATTGCGGCGACCCAATTAATGTAAAACCTTATGAAACTGTGCGCAAAGTTACTCATATTTGCTGAGAAAAACAAATGTTTTTACTTTTTTTAACGAACAGAAAAACGGCGCGTTCCCTAAGGTTTTCTATATTTTTCACAGTGGGTATAGAAACTATTGCGGATTCTGTACACGGAACAGCTGATTGCTATAGCTCGCACGGTATCTGAACAGTTTCTCGCCGCTGTCTCCTGATACTACCACGCCGCCGTTGAGCAGGCCGTAGGTGCGGTGGCATGTATTGCACACCATGTTATGGGCATCGCTGAATGACAGGAGGTAGTTACCGTAGTTGTTGGCATTCCAGCAGTTGGGACACTGGCGGTCAAAGACATACAGTTCCCCGTTCTGGAATGAGGAGCGCCCCACTATCAGTCCCCTGCCGTCTATGCCTAACTGGCGCGGCACCTTAGTAAGGCTTGCCTCACTGATGGTCTCGTTTTTCTTCGCCATGCCATACATCTCGCAACTGAGGGTATAGGTTCCTCCTTCCGTAGAAGACATGTGGATGGAGGGATTTGCGGTGATGACGGTAAAGACATTAGTGGAGTTGAGAGCCTCATTCAGGTATGTATTGGCATGTCCCAAGCCGAAGTCCATATAGAAATATGCCTGATGGTTGGTGTACTCTCCCACCACATCGGCTCCACATGAGCTTGCAAGCAGCACTGCGGCTGCCGCAAGGAGGTTATACGATGTCTTTCTCATATCAGCTTTGGTAAGGTATCATGGCGAGCATGTCGGCAAACTTGTTGATGCCTTCTTTCAACTTGCCGCCTATCATCATCTTTATCATAGGGTTGAGGTCGGCGCGCAAGGTGAGCTTCATGCGAGTGCCGCCGTCGGAAGATGGCAGCACCTGTATCCACAGGTTGCCACTGACGGGCGACTGCTCGGTCTCAAACTTCACGCACTTGTTCTCCTCACGCTCACAGATGCGCATGGACACCTGGCCCACCATAGGGGCTGGGATGGCTATGCTGTCAGCGGTAAGCTGCACGTCGCGGAGACTGTCAAGGGCAGAGGCATCATAACCCGCCGCCTCGATCTGCGAGCGCAGGGCATCATTATTTCCCGCATTGTCAATGAACGGACGGAGGTTCTCAAGGTTGCTCAACTTGGCGTACACCGCATTGACGGGTGCCGCTATCTGCTTTACTTCGCTTTCGTATTGTGTCATGATAATAATGCTTTAATGGGTTACTGGTTCTTTGGCATCACGATAGCCATAATGATGTAAAGTAATATGCCGGGGAAGCCTGCCGCAAACACAGTTAGGAAGGCATAGGCCACTCGAACGAGCGTAGGGTCGAAGTCAAAGTACTCGGCTAATCCGCCGCATACTCCACAGAGCATACTCTCCGTGGTGGAACGTGTGAGTTTCTTTTGCATAGTAGTGTTATGTTTTTATTTTATTGTAATCATGTTATATGGTCTCATTGTCGTTGTCGTTAGACCTCACGTCGATGGCTATGCTGTCAACAAGCTCGCCTGAGGAACCGATGGTATCGGGCTGCACGTTTGTGATGCTGTCATTAGGAGCGGTGAGGTCACTGCTGATGTGTCTATGCAGCGTTGTGCCGCATATCACCGCCGCCAGTGCCGTCCATACGGCAGACAATACCCATACTATGAGCATGACGACAAGGGACTGCTTGCGGAAGCGGCCGCCGATGATGCGCTTGACAACTAAGTAGCACGGTATGATGACGAGCAGCAATGCCGCCGCCAGTCCTGATATGAGGAGCCAACCGTAGTTGGAGATGTATTCAGACGACAAGCTGAGGTCCTCATTGACAAAGTGCAGCATGATGTTGTCATATCCGTATGTGCCGAAGACCGCCAGCACCGCAAAGATAATCATGAACAGCACAAAGCCAACCAGACCTATCACCGGCAGCAGACAGAAGGCCAAAAAGATGAGCACCAGCACCTTAAGGCAACCGGCGCCGTTGCTGCCACGTGTAGTTGCAGCAGTGCTTTGCGTGGTGTTATTGATTATCTCCTTATTTATATTCTCAGGTGTAACCTCGTCTCCCTTCATGCGCAGACGGTCCTCGGGTGTCTGTGCCTCAGGCACTATGAGACATAGTATGACATAGATGAGCGGTACGAAGCAGATGCCGCCAAAGAGGTCAAAGAAATCTGTAACGGGAGCCAGGACAAGCGTAAGTACGACGAAGGCCAGGCGCCACACCACGACATCGAACCTGCCCACATACTCCGCCAGACCAGAGCACACTCCGCCCAGCACCTTGTCCTGGGGGTTGCGGTAAAGGCGGCGACGAGGACCTTTCTCCGTCGTCTTCTCCTCATTGACAGGAGTTTCTACAGCCTCCACATATTCTGCGTCAGTGACGGCGGAGCCGGTGTCAGCAGCGTCGCCGTCGATATCCTGCGGATTGCCTATCTGGGATATTATCTCCTTTACGGAGTCTATATCAACAGCCTCCATGCCCTGCAGCTTCTTTTGCCAAAGAAGCTCAGCCACACGGTGCTCGATGTCGTCTGCTATCTCCTCGCCTCCATCCTGATTGGAGAAGTAACGGCGCATACTGTCAATATACTGTTCCAACAGGTTGTAGGCATCGTCATCTATATTATATAGAGTGCCGAAAAGATTTATCTGTATATTCTTTTTCATCGTGAAAGAAAAGTTATGGAACCCACCCCAGCCCTACCTGTGAGGGAGGAAAAGAGACCCACCCCAGCCCTCCCTGCGAGGGAGGGAGTGCGAGATATGGGGAGAGGGGTTTTAATTATGAATTATGAATTATGAATTATGAACTGTGAACTATGAACCGTGAACTGTGCACTGTGAACCGTCCAAGTACATCCCTTTCAGTTTATCCACGGTATTGGTAAGCTCACCCCATGCCATATCCATCTGCCTGAGAGCCTCCTCACCGTCCATTGTCAGAGCATAGTACTTGCGTGGCGGTCCCTGCGTGCTCTCGCGCCACTCATACTTCAGAAGCATCTCCCTCTTCAGACGTGTCAGCAGCGGATACAGGGTGCCCTCCACCACTATCATGTCTGCCATACGCAGACGCTCGATGATGTCGTTGGCATAGCCTGGACTGCGTCTCAGCAGCAGCATGACACAGTATTCAAGCATGCCCTTGCGCATCTGTGACCTTGCATTATCTGTATTCATTTCCTCTATTACGTTGTTTGAACAATGCAAAGGTATAAAAGTTCATAGTACTATGCAATACAAAGTACTATAAACTAAATAACTTTTCACACAATTTAACTATTGAGGTAACCATAAAAGAAAAGCCACCAGACCGTTGCCTCCGCTATGGAGGCTATGGCCGGATGGCTTCATATAATCAGAATATATTTGGAGTTACCATCTTCCACCTGGGCCACCAGGACCGCTCTGGCTGGAAGTATATGTTGATAGGCTTACACCTGTGGTGGATGACTTCGTAGCGCTGGCGTCCACGTATGCCTGACCGTTGAAGATACTTGTGCCACTTACGTTATTCACTGTGAACAAGGTTGGTGTGCCGCTGGTAGATACCACCATAGGTGAACCCATGCTGCTGTTGTCAGACGGAACCTGGAAGGCTACCTCAAGGTTGCCGTTGTTGTATAAGCCGTACCATGCTCCCTTGGTGAATGATGAAGCCTTATAGCAGGTCTGCGTAAGGCTGGCTCCAGACTCCAGTCCACCGATAGCTATGATTGTGCCACCGCTGACATAGAGTTTCTTCTGCTCCTCGGTATTGGCGTCAAGTGCCACCTCAGGCGATGATTTACTGATGGCATATACCAGTCCGCCCTTGATATACATATTGCCGTTAGAATCCATACCGTCGTTGTTCTTTGCATAGGCGAACACTCTGCCACCTGATACGGTAAGGTCCTGTGAGGCATTTATGGCATCATCGTATGCCGTTACGGTAATCTCGCCTCCATTGATGTCGAGGGTGTTCTTACTCTCTATGCCCTCACCGTTACCTCCAGAGGTGCTCACTGTTATCGTTCCGCCGTTGATGTAGATAGCGCCACTATATGTTGTGGTGTTGCCGCTCTCTGTCTTTGTTCCTGCCTTTATGCCCTTAGGAGATGAGTAGTAGTTGCTGCTGACGCGGTCGGTGTCTCCTGTGTAGTTGAGGTTCTCGGTGCTGCCGTTGTTATAGTACAGTCCGCCAGTGGTCTTTATGTTTATGTCGCCGCTGTTTACTGTCAGCACGCCGTCACACTTCATGCCGGCACCACCTGAGCCGGTGCTGGTAAGGCTCATTGCACCGCCATTGATATTCATGTTTCCGTCAACACTGATGCAGCTTGCAGCCTTGGTCTCAAGGTCTTCCGTGTCCCACTCGCCGTTACCAGAGGTGGAAGCAGTAAGCACGGCATCACCGCTGATGTTGAAGTCGCCGTCGCCCTTGATACACTTGACAGCCGTGCCGTCGCAGCTGATGGTAATCTGTCCACCCTCAAGATAGAAACTGCCGGTGTCCTCGTCGGTGTGCTGGTCATCTGAAGCTGCTACGGCAGTTTCACCATCTAACTCACACTGTATTCCGTCATCGCCTGTGCCGCTGATGTTTAACTCTCCGCTCTCCATGAGGAAGTATTGGCTGCATGATATACCGTCGCCCACAGCCGATGTCACGTTGATTGTAGCTTTATTGACCGTCATATACTCACCTATCTTGATACCGTGCTTCACGTTACCTATGACATTGAGCGTACCTTTCTGCTTGAACTCCGCGTGTCCCTTCACATAGAGGCAACCCTTCTGTGAGCCTGTGGCAGCATCCTCCAGAGTGTTTTCCGTACCGCTGATGACCTTCACATCTATGCGCTTGCCGTTTTGTATGTGTACCGCCGCACCAGAGGTGACTGGATTCTGGTTCTTCAAGGTCAGTCCGTCAAGTTCCACGGTAGCCTTGTATGAACCCGACATATAGAACTCTCCGTCTGTTGACGAACCACTGAGGTTGTATGTTATCTCCCTTGCCAGCGTCTCGTCGGCAGCAATGTTGACGTGTGCGCCGCTGACAGCAGGGGTAAGATATTGTGCTATGTTGCCTGCCACATATATCTTTGCGGAAGCACCGTCGTAAACCACGCTGACGGAGTCGTCACTCATGATTGAGTCATCAACCTTCATCGCCGTGATATCGCTGACGGCCAGTCTCTTGTTCATTATCGTGACAGAGTCTCCCGTTGCGTTATATGTCATGTCACCGGTCTGGGCGGCAGGGAATTTATATGTCACGCCGTCGGCAGTCTCCACATTGAGCATCTGGGCCCTTGCGCTGCAGAATGACGCGAGTGTAAGTATGGCAATGATTACTTGTTTCATTTTCTTATTGTTTTAACAGTTTTGTTTCCTTTCTTTACTATATACATTGTTCCCGGTTGCATAGCGTCATGCGCCGCATTGATGCTGCTGTAGTTTCCTATCACTATGCCCGTTATAGTGCAGAGCGTTATCGTTGCACTCTGTTCGGCATCAGCACTGGCAGTACTGATGGCATTAGGAACATCTTCACTGAAATACATCTTACTGAGCTCCGTAACATTGAGCGTCTCACTGCCTTCTGCATTGGTTATCCTGAGCGTGCCATTGACAGGCGTCATAGTAAGACTCTCCACAGAAAATGTCTTAGAGGTGTTGTCTGTCATGACAATGGTAAGATAAGGATAGGCGTAGGAGCTTGCCTTTATATTCTGCGCCATCATGACAGATAGTAGAAAAACAAATATTTTTTTCATTCGAAAATTATTGTTTGCGAGACTATCTAAAAACAGCCTCATTG
>CAMEWL010000050.1:0-12900 GCA_945941025.1 uncultured Prevotellaceae bacterium | reverse complement strand
GCCGTTTTCCCGAAAGCGAGTGCAAAGGTATAGGTTTTTTGTGAACCATGCAAATGTTTTGAGCTTTTTTTTTGAAATTTATCGGTAGAATTGACACAAATCAACGAAAACCTATATTTTTGCGCCTATTTCTTTGGTTTTTTCGCAAAACGGTAGCTTACGGTCAAAAGAGCGTATCTGCGCAGAGTATTGCTCCAAGTCTCGGTGCGTCCCTGAGCATTTATACTGTAGCGCAAGTTGGAAACCTGCCCCAACAAATCATAGCCGCGCAACTTAATCACCCATGTTCCTGCCTTTATGGATTTCGTCAGCGACGCATCCCAGTACAGGCGGTTGTCATTCATCTCCGGGTCATTGTAACCCCTATGGGAGTTCATTGACAGGTCAGTGTCGATAGTCAACTGCCACGGCAACTTATACTGGGCATATAGTCCGTAGCTGAAATCCCACAAGTCCGTAGGCTGCTCCCCCAGCGTTATGTTACGGTGGATATTGCGATATGCCACCTCGCCCTTCAATCTCACGGTAAGGTTATCCTTCTGGAAACGAACACTTGGCTTATAGCTCAGCAGCACGTTACCTACACGACTCAGTTCTCTATCTGTATCGCCAGTCACATTAGCCAAAGCGGTAGAGCGCGTATATGTCACACGCCACTCATTGCCAATGTTCCAGAATTTCCGTTTATCTACGGCACGGTCCCATGCCACGTAGAACGTAGTGTACCAGTTTCCACCGCTGATATTCTCCGGACGGTAGGTGCGCACGCCCGTCACAGGGTCATACGAATACCCTCGTGATATAGCATTATGTGTAGTCCTGCCACTCCACTCAAAGCGCAGAGTCTGGTCTATACTGTCACGACGCACCATGTAATCCACATCCAAACTGTGTGTGGTCTCCATATTCAGGTCGCGATTGCTGAGGTATATGTTCAGCGGGTCACTGGTCTGCGGACGGTCGAGCAGGTCGCCGGCAGAGGGAGTGTTATGAGACATGCTGTAATAAGCAGATAACCTCTTTCTTCTATCGTTGCCGCTATAATATAAATAGAAATAAGGTTCGAACCGAGTGTAATGACGTGTCAGTTGCTGTGCAGTATAGCTACTTACCCCAGGCATATCGAAGCCCATACGCTGACGCTCAAAGCTTACTTCGAAATCAGCACTGGCATCTATATAACTTTTATCTTTGAAAGTATGGCTATAGCCGAACGAAACACTTGCATTATGGGCGAGGATGCGGTTGGAGCTCTCATTACTATTGTCATAGTCAGGCATAAGCCCCGTAGCATCGCGCAGAAACTCGCTGCGCTCATTGTGACTACGTCTCTGGCCTATCCCATAGGAAGGCGTAATATTCCAGTCTTTTAGCACATAACGATAATGCAGCGTCGCGGAGTAGTTATATGAATAAGAAGGAGTCTGCGTAAGCCTGTTGCGCTCGTCAGTAGTATTCAATCTATGGTATATGTAGTAATTCTCGCTTTCCGTCTCCGGATTCATCTGCTTACTAAAATCACCATTCACACTGAACTGGAAAGAATCTCCCGTCTTCATTCGCTTAGACAGACTGAAGTTGCCGTAACCACTGAGGTAATCTGCGCGGTTGCACGAGGAGTATCGCGAACTATTGATGCTGTCGGTCATCATGGCATCGGCGGTAGATACATCCCACCCCTCACTGTCATAGCGGTGCTTGTTATAGTCAAGGTTTAGCCGCGAGTATATGCCTATCGGTCCCGTAAGGCGGAAGGTATTCCTCACGCCCACATTCACTGGTCTGCTGCGGTTGTGGCTCGCCGACATCCCATAGGTAGTGCTTCCGTCAGTCAGGTAGTTCTCGCTGCTTTGGCGTGTATCACCCGTATCATCCTTCCACACCACATTAACCTCAGTGGCATTATTCACCTTGTTCTCCGCACCGAGGTATGTGAACATACCACCCACCTGACGGTAGTGGCGGTCGCCAGCCTGATGCGTGCGGTCTTTGTATTCCTGGTTATTAGAGTCATAGTCGGCAGTCTGGTTGATATTGTTTGCACCTCCGAAGAGCACCGCCCTTGTATGGTCTGAGTAAGCCATACCAAAGCCCTTAAACTTATAGCGGTTGTCCGTGCCGTAGCCTGCCTCAAGGTTAGCGGAGCCGCCCTTGTTGTATTCGCGCTTCAGCACCACATCCATGGTATATTCCTTCTTATCCTCATCGGTTATGCCAAGCATCTTGTTCTCCTCCGTCTGTTTGTTATACACCTCGATGCTCTTCACCGTGAAGTAAGGCAGGTTCTCAAGCATTATCTTATTCTTTCCCTTGAAGAAGTCCGCACCGTTGAGCGTCAGGTTATCAATCTTCTTTCCTTTGACGAATATCTCACCATTCTCATTCAGTTCCACGCCGGGCAACTGCTTTATCAGTCCGTCGAGCATGGAGCCCTCGGGCACGTTGAAGGCATCGGCATTGAACACCAGCGTGTCGCCTTTCCACACCATCTTCACCTTCGTGGCCCTTACCACCACCTCATCAAGCGAACCGCCCTCGTGGTGACTGGAGTTTCTGAGTTTCCTCATATACACCTTAGGTCCCTCTACGCCCTCCTGCCTGCGGCTTACCTTCTTCAGCTCAAAGTCGGCAAAGGTCGTCTCGTAATCAGGATGCTCAAAGCGAAGTATATAGCGCATCGGTTCGCGCGACACCTTAAAATAATAGTGTGTGGTCTCTGCTCCCCTGCCTATACCCCATGTATAGCCACTGCTCTTATACACCCTTGCGGAGTCCACCATTGTGGAGTCTGTCTTCATCAGTGTAAGCAACACGTCTGGCACGGAAGCCTTGGTAAAGCTGTCTGCCACTGAACCGTAAAGGTATATACTGTCTTTCTTCTCCTGCGCCAGGGCACCGAGAGTTGTCATTATTAATAACAAGGTTGATATTATCGTTTTGTTCATTACAATTATTCAAAGTAGGTATTCTGAAAACGGATGGAGGGAACTTCCCAGTCGCCTCCACCAAATTACTCTTTTATGAAAAAACATTTATTATTTACAACACATCAGGCATAGACTACCTAATGATACGCCCGCGCGTTTTCCACTCCGTATCCTCATTATCCCTCTTGCCCGGACGCAGGTCATCTATATCCATCGGCACCGTAATACACCCCGTGCCGTCCATCCAACGACGCGACTCCGCACTTGCCTCATATAACTGGATGCGCCTCACCGAGGGCGGCAGCGGAGGATACACCATCACAAAGCGCAGAGTCTCGCCTGCCTGCCCATACACCCAGAAGCACTGGTCCAAGGGGAAGTGCTCCACGCACTGAATCAAGTAGCGATCGCCTGTATCAGCGTCGATGATGGCAGAGCCTGTGGTAAAGCGGAAGAACAACCAGTCCTGACTTGTCGGCATTTGATAGTCCACACATACATACGTGGCATCCTCACAACGATAGACAGTCAAGGGGAGGAAATTGCTGCCACCCTCTGTCATAATGTAGCGCACTGGTTTCTCCAGCGCAGTCTGCACGTGTGAGAAAGCAGCAAAGGAACGGTCATCGTGCAAATCATAGTTAGGCCATGCCGGACGCTCCAGCACCGGCTGTTTGTTCTCCGGACGCACATCATAAGTGACGCGTGCACCTTTCTTGGCATAGCAGTTGGCAGACATCACCACTGCAGCTATTATTATCATTATAATCCTGTTCATATCCTGTCTTGTTTATTCGGTTATAACACGTCCCTTATGTGGAATCTCGCTCAGTTTGAATCTACTCATATATCTTCTCTTTTTATCACCCAAATGTATGTAACAAACCTCGTCAACATTCTTTCTTAATGGAGGGAACACCAAACAGAACTGATATAGCGACCACCCCTCACCACTATCTTTCTTTGCCAACTTTAAGTATTCCCTGTCCATCGAACGGAGCACATACTTGTCAGCTGTTGCGACATCATAAATGGCAAAGTCGGAAACATACTGTGACAGACCTTCCTCCACCGACGCTGCATCTATCTTTGACGGAACACGAATAAAGAAATACATACGAGTATCTTTTTTCGTGCGTTCCATCGCTACTGGATAATACTCCCCGGCATATAAATCCTTCACCAGCACCTCATCTGTTGACAGCATCTTCGGGTCCACACGCTTACGGTCATAATGCCGCAGGGTGGATGACACCGGCTGTAGGAGACGTATGTAATATCCCGTGCGCTCCTTGCGTGTCTCTGCGGACAGCGTTATGTTATAGGCATAGGGACTGGCGGCGTTCCTGGCAAAGCCTTGTCTGCCCATCACCCTTGACTGGCAGTCAAGCACCGTGGCCTGTGCTATGCGCACGGTGTCACTGTTAAGGTTAGGCTGAAAATGTCCCACATACGTACCCTCGGCTATCTTACGCGCACCAACGGCCTGCATAGTACTGTCGAGCAGTTCTGTAACACTTTTCGTCATTCTCACAATCTTACGACCTGATTCTGCGAGGTCTGCCTTCACCAGGTTAGCATCCGTAAGGTTTCGCTGTCCCTCCAAGGCAATGATTGGATTGACTGAAGTTACGACGGAGTCAGACAGAACTGTCTGTTCCATAACCGGCAGCACGTCATCAGGGCTGGTCAGTCCGAGGTTCTCTGCCATTGCCGTTACTTTCTCTATCACTCCAGACTTCTCTACAGCCTGCTTGGCCTCTGTCTCAGCCTTCTCCACCTGTCTCTCTATGTCCTTCATTGTCTGCGGCCGGGCAAACGAAACAAGCGCCAAGGCTGTCAGCGGCAGAAGGTAGGTGGCTTTCAGCGCCACCCACCGTCGGGATGGTTTTGTGTACATCATCTTAAATCTTCGTTTAATTGGACTTTGATTCAAAGCATTGACAACAGGCTGCAGTCCCGTGACAGTTGCTTTCCTTATTAATAACAGCTGATATTCTTCTTCATTGATACCCCCTGAGAGCACGCTGCGGTCTGCCTGATACTCATGCACGTCGCGCAGGTCTTGGCGCAACATCCATGCAAACGGCACACACCACAGCATACGGCAGGTAAACTCACACAGCAACATATCCCATGAGTGTCTGAGGCGTATGTGTGCCATCTCATGATTGATGATGGCACGCGTGCCTACGTCAGTGGGATTGAGTAGCACCCACTTCATCCAACTGCACGGCGTGTGTATATCGGGATGCACTAACACACTGACCTGTTCAGGAACTCCTGCCATCTCCATGCGCTTTCCACTCCTGATGAGCCTCACAAGGGCTGCCAACGGCAGGAAGTAGCGCGCCCAACTAATGACGAGCCCCACGAAATATATTCCTATCGCCGCAAGGATTAAGATGCTGACACCGCCATGCGCCGCCTGCTTATCGACTGCCGCTCCGTTCCCTGTATAAGCAATCGCTGCAGACTGCTCATTGCCGTTGAGCGCAGTCTGCGCATGAGCTATCTGATATTCCACCGTCTGCCGCGCCTCCATCACATAGTTAGGCTCCGCTGTCTCTATCTGACACAGAGGCAGCACCATGCTCGCCACGAGTATCATGAGCAGCACCAGGCGGTTAACACCGTGAAGCGTCTCGCGCTTCATCAGCAGTCCGTAAAGAGAGTATAGCATTGTGAGCACCACCGCCCACCTTATTATATATATTATCATATTATTTATAAGAGACCCACCCAGAGACCCTCCCCATCCCTCCCTGTAAGGGAGGGGGCTGTCCGCTGATTCATTCTCTTTTTGTTTTGTTTTACTTCTCCCTCCCTCACAAGGAGAAGGTTAGGGAGGGTTTATACGAAAGGTCTGTTTCTTTAAGTCTCCCTCCCTCACAGGGAGGGTTGGGGAGGGTCTATTTCTTCAGTTCTTCCAGGTAATCCAGCAGTTCCTGTTCCGTTACTTTCTCCTCACGCACCAGCGTCTGCACCAGTTTCATATAGGAGTTCTTGAAATAGCGGTCAACGAAACCGCCCAGCTTTGAGCGACCATAGTCCTCTTGCGTCAGCAAGGGATAGTATATGTATCCGCGTCCGTGCGGGCGATGGCCCACGAAGCCCTTCCGCTCCAGCGACTGCACCGCCGTTGCCACGGTATTCACATGAGGCCGCGGCTCATCATACTGCGCCACGATGTCCTTAGGAGCACACTCACCGAGTTTCCACATCAGCTCCATCACCTCTTCTTCCTTAGCTGTAAGTTTATGCATATTTGTTAGCAGTAAAAAGATTAACGAATAGATTAGTTCAACTGTTTTTTTAGTTCAGCAATGCAAAGATACATATAATTCCAATACCATGCAAGTACATCCCGTTTCTTTTAACATATATTTTTAGTTGAAAAGCAACCTATTCCATAAAGGGGGCAAAGGCGAAATCATAAAAAGAGTGGCATGTCGGAAAATCCGATATACCACTCCAAATCCTATTCTCATTCCTTGAAAATACAAGTTATTTCTTTACATTATTTTGTTTTAGAAAAGAACTCGTCCCGTCAACCATTGATGCGGTTGAGCAGCGTTTCGTATTCTGATACGATTTCACGCTGACAACTGATGAGGAGGATGGGGAGTCACATATCTAACAAAAACTTTTTACTCATCGTTGTTTTTGTTTATCAAGTTAACAACAACTTTTACCATAACATCCTTCTCTTCTGTCCTACTCTCGGCAATCATCAGCGTGAGAGCAACGAGGGTGCTATCCGCTATGCGCTTGCTTCCATCTGGATGATAGAGAATGTGGTTATTGTTAAGGAACCAAAGGAACAGCGTAGCGGCAATGCGTTTGTTTCCGTCGCTGAAAGAGTGGTTCTTGGTAACGAGATAGAGCAGCATAGCTGCTTTCTCCTCCACGCTGGGATAGAGTTCTTCCCCGCCAAAAGTCTGGTATATCTGTCCTATGCTGCTTTTGAAGGAGTCATCCTTCTCGTTGCCAAAGAGAACAGAGCCACCAAACTTTTCACGTAAGCCATCGATAGCCTCCATGGCGTTCTCATAAGTAGCATGGAATGGCTCTTCCTTTGTGGTCTTATTGATAGTAAGCCGCTCGTAGTCGTAGTTGTCGAGGGTGTCGAGGGCGTAAGCATAGTCTGTCACTACCTCAAACAAGGCATTGGTCTCGTCATTAGACAGTAGTGGCTGGCTCTGAATGGTACGCCCAAGCATACCCACCAGTTGGCGCAACTCTCCAATCTGCTCCTTACGCATACGCTCGTTTACGGCATAACCCTTGATGAGATACTGCTTCAAGACCTTGTTCGCCCATTGACGGAACTGCACACCTCGTTTGCTCTTAACTCGATAGCCAACAGAAGTTATGACCTCAAGGTTGAAATAGTCTATCTCATGAGTCTGCGTTTTACCTTCTATCGCACCATGCTGAGTGGTATTCGCAATTTTTGCGACTACCACAGAATCTGCCAATTCCTCTTTAAGCGCATTATTGATATGTTTGCTGATTGTCTTATAGTCACGCCCAAAAAGAACGGCTATCTGCTGACGAGTCAGCCATATCATATCATTCTCCATACGGACATCTATTTGTGTCTGCCCGTCCTCTGTCTGATATATGATGATTTGATTATTCAAGTTCATAGCCTTAATGAATTAAATGCTCTTTCAACTGTTGTTTGCTCTCTTCCTCCTGTTGCAAAAGATTACTATATATTGGCTACAAAGATAACTGTTTTTTAGAAGAAAGCATTATGTTTTGCCTAAAATATGAGCACCTGGGCAATATATCTGCATTTTGACAAATACCCGAAGGTAAAAATAGCGAGCGAGCAACCTATTCCATAAAGGGAGAAAAAGCGAAATCACCAAAATGTCCTATTTTTGGCTTCGATTCCTTGCGATATTAGTCAGCAACCTGTGGTTTGGGCTGAAATATCGCAAGGATTTTGCGTTTTACGTATAACGTTGTAATACAACGTTATACAGAACAAAGCGTAATAAAAGGGCGCTATTTTAGGGCATTTTTAGCGTGATTCGATAGCTTTTACACGGTAAAGTGATAGCTTTCACACCCTAAAAGCTATGCTTTGACGACGTGAAAGTTATGCTTTTAGAAGCAAAAAAGGCGCTTTTTTACCCGAAAAACGAAGAAAAGGTGACTGCGTGCTATCACAATCTTCTCCTACATTGTCACATTTTTCTCTGCTTTTTCTCTAGATTGCGAATTGTAATGAAATGTTAAATCACCAAAATGTCCTATTAGAGGTTGTCGGGCTACATGAAACAGAGTAACAATGATCAACCAGAATCCAAGCAAGTTTTCTCACCCAAAAAGTCCGATATACAAGAAATTTATATTAACTTTGCAGCCGAAACTTTTTTAACGATGAAAAATATTACCACTACTATTATTCTGCTTTTGCTGCTCACAGCCACATCCGTGACGGCGGCAAGCTACACCCTGCGCAGGGTCAGCGTGCATGACCCCAGCGTGGTATGGAACCCACAGAACAACACTTACTACATCTTCGGCTCACACCGCGCTGCGGCAAAGAGTACAGACATGATGAGATGGACGGCATTCACTGCTCCATGGCAGACTGCCACAAGCAACAACGCTGCCAACAGCGCTGCGTTCACCACACCACAGGTAACGAAGGTAACGAAAGGCGGCGTAGAGGTTGACCTCCCTGCCTTTAACGCCATAGCATGGGCTGCGCGAGGCGGCGACGGCTACACCGTTGACGGTAACATGTGGGCTCCTGACGTTATATATAATAAGGTGATGAACAAGTGGTGCATGTATCTCAGCATCAACGGCAACAGCTGGTACTCAAGCATCATACTCCTTACCGCGGACAACATAGAGGGTCCCTACCGCTATCAGGCTCCGGTGGTTATCAGCGGTTTCCAGAGCGGCACGTCATATAAGGATACCGACCTGGAACTGGTGATAGGTGCGCAGAGCACCCTGCCCTCACGCTACAACTGCTATTGGGGCACACGATACCCTAACAACATAGACCCTTGCGTGTTCTATGACGAGGACGGTCTGCTGTGGATGGTGTATGGCTCATGGAGCGGCGGCATCTGGATGCTCAGACTGAATCCCGAGACAGGACTGCGTGACTATGACGTGACATACACCCTGACAGGCAGCGGCGACGGCATCACCGTGGACCCTTACTTCGGCAAGAAGGTGGCAGGAGGCTATTATGTTTCTGGCGAGGCTCCATACATAGAGTATATAAACGGTTACTACTACCTCTTCGTAACCTACGGCGGACTGGCTGCCGGCGGCGACCCCAACGACTATAATAACGGCGGTTACCAGATGAGGGTGTTCCGCTCGGTGAATCCCGACGGTCCATATACCGGTCCGAACTCACAGGGTGCCTTGTTCACTTCCTTTGCAGTAGATTTCGGTCCTAACTCCACCACCAACCGTGGCTGTAACATCTTCGGAGCCTACAACGAATGGGGTAACATCGTCACTGGCAACTACGGCGAACGCTCACAAGGCCACAACAGCATCATCGCCGCCGATGACGGACGCACCTATCTGGTGTACCACACGAGGTTCCAGAACCGTTGGGAGGCACATGAGGTGCGCGTGCACCAGGTGTTCCAGAACAAAAACGGATGGCTTGTGGCAGCACCGTTTGAATACACCGGCGAGCAGGTGAAGAGCGCCGACATTGCCACCACGCAGCAGGTGCCAACAACACAGATAGCCGGAACATACAAGATGCTGATACACAAATACAAGCTCGACCACACGAAAAAGGAGACCGTCACACCGGTAGAGGTGACGCTCAACGCCAACGGCACCGTAAGCGGTGCATACAGCGGTACATGGAGCATAGAGGAAGGCACCTCATACATCACCGTCAAGGTGGGTGGCGTAAACTATTACGGCGTGATGATATACCAGACCTTGGAAAGTACAGACAACTCCACGCCCGCCTTCACCTGTATGGCAGCATCAGGAGTAACTCTGTGGGGCTATCAGACGCAGGTGGCTGACGGCATACAGACCGTAACGGAAAGGTCAGTAGGCAACACCTCCGACTATTACGACCTCAGCGGGCGGAAGGTGCGCAACCCGGCAACCAGGGGAATATACATTCAACGAGGAAAGAAAATAATAAAATAAACGTACAAACCGCAAAATAATTCATTGATTATTTTGCGGTTTGAATATTTATTCGTAATTTTGCAATCCTGTTTGAATAAAAATTCAATAGTGCAGAATGAAGAAGGCAGATAGACTGGCTGCACTGCGGCTGGTGATACTAAATAACGAGCTGAGCTCACACGAGGAGGTGATGCAGGCATTACGCCGGCAGCACATTGACGTGGCACAGCCTACCGTGTCACGCGATTTGCGTTATCTGAAGGTGGCCAAGGCCACTGATGCCGACGGACGGCAATACTATGTATTACCCAACGAGGATGACTATCGCCGCCAACACAAGCCGGAGCCTAAGCGAGACCTGCCACTGGTCACCGGCTTTGAGTCTATACAGTTCTCCGGTAACATGGCAGTGATGAAGACGCGCCCGGGCTTTGCCAGCAGCATAGCGTCAAACATTGATGCGGCAGCGCTGAAGGATGTGCTCGGCACCATAGCCGGCGACGACACCATATTCATAGTAATACGCGAGGGGGCATCCCACGTTGACATAGTGGATGAGCTGTCAAGCGTGTTGCCCGATATGGTGATATGACAATTCATAATGCATAATTCATAAATAATAAATAATAATTAACTCTCCCCCTCCCTCATAGGGAGGGACGGGGAGGGTCTAACAACTCATAACTTTGAATAACAACATCAGAATACTTGTGGCAGACGCCACACATGAGAAGTACGTCGATGAGATACTCGACACTATACGCATAGCAGCGAAGAAGCGCGGTACTGGCATTGCCGAGCGCACGCACGAGTATGTGGCAACAAAGATGAAGGAGGGCAAGGCCGTGATAGCCCTTGACGAGAATGACCGCTTCGCCGGTTTCAGTTATATAGAGACCTGGGGCAACAAGAGCTATGTCACCACGTCAGGCCTCATAGTGCATCCCGACTTCCAGGGACTGGGCATCGCGAAGCGCATCAAGGACTATACATTCACTCTGGCACGCGTGCGCTGGCCGGAGGCTAAGATATTCTCTCTGACATCAGGCGACGCTGTGATGAAAATGAATACCGCACTGGGTTATGTGCCGGTATCATTCAACCAGCTTACTGACGACGAGGCTTTCTGGCGCGGCTGTCAGGGATGCGTGAACCATCCTATACTCGAGATGAAGCAGCGTAAGTTCTGCATCTGCACAGGTATGCTCTATGACCCTAAGGACCACAAGGGTGAGCCTACGCCAGCCAACGTCTTCCACGACGTGATGAAGAGTCTTACGGAAAGAGGAATAGAGTTCTGATATTCAGGGCTATCTTTCTCGTTATCACGATATTTCGTAATGACGGAATAACGACATGACGTAATATCGCAATATCGTGATAACGTGATAACGTAATATCGTGACATTGAAAAATAACGAAATAATATTATGAAGAAAAAAGTAGTAGTAGCTTTCAGTGGAGGTCTGGACACCTCTTACACAGTGATGAAACTCGCACAGGATGGTTATGAGGTATATGCCGCCTGCGCTAACACCGGTGGTTTCTCTGCCGAGCAGTTGAAGACCAACGAGGAGAACGCCTACAAGTTGGGGGCGGTGAAGTATGTAACTCTCGACGTGACACAGGAGTATTACGAGAAGTCGTTGAAGTACATGGTGTACGGCAACGTGCTGCGTAACAACTGCTATCCTATCTCCGTTTCCTCAGAGCGTATCTTCCAGGCTATCGCCATCGCACGCTACGCAAACGAGATTGGCGCCGATGCCATCGCTCACGGTTCTACCGGTGCCGGCAACGACCAGATACGTTTTGACATGACATTCCTCGTAATGGCTCCTGGTGTGGAGATCATCACCCTGACACGTGACGGCAACCTGTCTCGTCAGGAGGAGATAGACTACCTCAACGAGCACGGCTTCTACGCTGACTTCACAAAGCTGAAGTATTCTTACAACGTAGGTATATGGGGCACATCAATCTGCGGCGGCGAGATACTCGACTCTAAGCAGGGCCTGCCTGAGAGCGCATACCTGAAGCATCCTACAAAGGAAGGTCCAGAGACCTTGAAGCTCGGTTTCGAGAAGGGCGAGCTGGTATCTGTCAACGGAACGAAGTATGACGACAAGATAAAGGCCATACAGGCTGTAGAGGAGATAGGCGCTGCTTACGGCATCGGTCGTGACTGCCACGTAGGCGACACCATCATCGGTATCAAGGGCCGCGTAGGCTTTGAGGCTGCCGCTCCTATGCTTATCATCGGTGCACACCGTTTCCTTGAGAAGTACACTCTGTCTAAGTGGCAGCAGTACTGGAAGGACCAGGTGGCTAACTGGTATGGTATGTTCCTCCACGAGTCACAGTACCTGGAGCCAGTGATGGCTGACATCGAGGCTATGCTCACATCATCACAGCGCAACGTCACTGGTGTGGTAGAGCTTGAGCTCCGTCCTCTCTGCTTCCAGACTGTAGGCGTTGACTCACCTAACGACCTTGTGAAGAACAAGCTCGGCGAATACGGTGAGACTGCCAAGGCATGGTCTTCAGAGGATGCCAAGGGCTTCATCAAGGTATCTTCTACCGCCCTCCGCGCGTACTATCTGGCACATCCGGGAGAGAGGTAAGCGAGCCAACCCCCTCCCGACCTCCCCAAGGGGGAGGAGTACTTACTGCAAAATGAACTTTGAACAAGTGCTCGATGATGTAACATCCATCTCAAGGGGGGAGGAGTACTTACTGCAAAATGAACTTAGAACAAGTGCTCGATGGTGTAACATCCATCTCAAGGGGGGAGGAGTACTTACTGCAAAATGAACTTAGAACA
>CAMEWL010000049.1:0-13281 GCA_945941025.1 uncultured Prevotellaceae bacterium | reverse complement strand
TATCGCTTGCGTTTCTACCGTTTGGGCGAAAGCGAGTGCAAAGGTATAGCTTTTTTACCAATGCACCAAATGTTTTAAGGTTTTTTTTTGAAAAATCATAATCGAATTGATGCAAGTCAACGAAAATGGGCTGTTTCAGGGCATTTCCAGGCAAAAGCACGCTCAACCTGCCAATCGACTAATAGACGACCTTTCTACCACGATAAATATAAAATCCGCCATGTACAGGCTTATAAATTCTCCTTCCCAGCATATCATAATAATGTCTGTCCGTCAAAATCTCGTCTGCCTTCAGCTCACTTATGCCGGTGGTTTGCTCTAACATAACAGCCAAAGCATGCACCTCTGCAGCACCCCACAACCAACATCCGTGACCGAAATCCTCAAAGTCTGGTATGGAATTATATGTTATAACGCCTCCATCCTCAGGTTTAGACCCTGCACCCTGCAGATAGCCCACGAAACCGGAGTCGTCATGCACAGCGTTACGCATTGCCTGCCATCCACGTCTTATGGCCGGCATATAAGTAAGACTATCCAACAACCCTGTGCGAACGCCATAAGCCATGCCGCCGACAAAGAGAGACGTTCCCGTCATCTCCGGCCCCTCACTGCCAGCCTGTCCGTAATTGCTTGGAGCAGCAAGGCTGACATTCCAAGAACCATCCTCACGCTGGCAATCCAACAAAGCCTTACTCATAGCCTTGAAGTCATTCTCATACTCCACTCTGTGCGTCTCATCATCTGGGGTAAACTGCATCACACGAGCTAACGCCATATACACCCAACCATTGCCACGACTCCAATAGCAGTCCTTGTCGGTCTCCTTCAAGTCATGGTAAGGAGGGTCAAACTGATAGTCACGGTACCATAATCCGGTAGTATCATTGAACAGAGGCAATCCCCCACCCTTCTTTGAGCCGCCATGCTTATTACGCGTATAGACATACATTTCATTCATACGCTCCCAGTAGGCATCGTCGCCAGTTATCGTTCCTAGCATAGCAAAGATAGGCATTGCCATCTGTATAGCGTCAATCCAATACCAGTCATTAACCTGGGTTGTCGCCATCATGTCATCAATACGCATTTTTATATGCTCCATACGCTTTGTCTGCGAAGTGTCCATCATATACATCTGCAGATACGCCTGTCCGCAGCATTGGAAATCCGCATGACGCTTTTGTGAATCAGTACAACTATACCAGTTATGGAAGTCGCCCCAGTCCACAGAATATTTCAACCACTCTTCGTGGTGTTGCTCACGTTCCATGTTAAGCAGTCCCTCATAAAACACCCCTCGCGTCCAGATTCGGCTGTTACGGGTCTTACCTCCCACATAGCTATCTGCACCCACATCAGGGTTTGTCCGTATGAAATACCCCGCCACTTTCTCGGCTGTCGTCATTATCTCATCACTGTTCAACGAAACATCCTCAGTCTCTGCCGCCATACAATTTGTCATAGCCGACAACAGCATCACAATAAAAGTCTTTCTCATAATTCTCAATCTTGTGATACAAAATTAGCATTTTTTTCTAAACGCACAAAATTTTTTCCCTACCAACCTTGAAATAGAACTCATCTACATTCAACACCTTTCTTCCACCTTATTATATATATAGTAATCTCGACCTTCGTAAAAAAGTGAATATAAAACCATCTATATTACAGTGTCGTTGTCAAGGAAATAGCATTCACACAGAAGGAATAAAGCCAGCCGCACCGTTTTATGGTGTGACTGGCTTTTATTATGCTCCTTCGGAGTAGAAATCATGGAGAATCTTCAGGACAATCTTTGTAGCCTGTCGGCTCAGCAATAAATAACGTGAGTTCGACGAAATATAAAGGGTATATCAGCAAGAACCTTTTCCAACGCCTGTTCGTGGATGGCATACAGCTTATCACCAAACTTAAAAACAACATGAAAGGTGCCTTGATGAGCGTGTCTGACAAGCTGCTGCTTAGGAAACGAGCAATAATAGAAACGGTAAATGACGAGTTGAAGAATATTGCACAAGTGGAACATTCAAGACACAGGTGCTTTGACAATTTCATCGTGAACCTGCTTGGAGCTATCGCTGCTTATTGTATGTTTCCTAAGAAGCCGTGTATCAATGTACAACGTACAGTTGACACACAGCTTTCATTGTTTTGAATTCATCGAACTCACGTTATTTATGGAAAGCAATGGATTATTTCCGAATATAAGCCTTGCTTACTTTATTCCCTTTCTTGACGATGTAAATTCCGGAGGTGGCGGGCTGCGTGATGCGTACACCTTGGAGGTTGAGGTATTCGGTAGCAGCATTCGCATCGTCTGCCGGGATGTTGATTATGCCCGTTGTAATGCCTGTGTCACCTTGTGGATTGTAAACACCGTAATTGCGAACTTTTACATTGTCACCTGTTTTCAAGCCGTTGCCATTATAGAAGATAACGTAACACTCATCAAGGGCACCTTCCGTAGTTACTACGTATTCGTAGTATTGACCATTGAATGTCATAGGAGAGCCAGGCCATGCACCTGCGATTCCGTGGCATTCGTTGCTGCCATAGATGTAGCAGTTTACGTTTGGCCACTTTGCCGAGGAGTTGTCGAAGAAGATATGCCATTCCGTAGAGATACTTTCCACTTTTGTAAATTCCACGGAACCCGTTTTTGTGTCTGTGCCGTCTTTAGCACTCCAACTTACGGTAACCGTTTCACCTACGTTCATGTCCGCGCCTATGGTGAATGTTGCTGTGTCGGTGAATGGCACTTCTGAGCCGTTGCCTACCTTGTACCAGGCAGAAGTGGCGTTGGCAGCGGTAATGGTAACATCCCGGGTGCCTACAAATTTGCCGCCTTGTGGCGAAATGCTCACGTTTGGTTCTGTTGAGCCCTCGCCTTCTACCGGCCTGATGGTCCAGGTGTCGTCAGGCATGGTTTCGTCAGGCCATGCCGCCCAAGGTTGATCTACTGATGCATCATCATACAGGTATTTGCCGTCGTCGCCTATCTTGCCCGGACCGTTGAGCACATATACGCGCATGTTTCCCTTTCCGGAACATTCTGCCGTGAGAGTGTTGTCTGTCACTGTTTTAATATCTCCAGTAACTGCGTCCACGTATGTTCCGTTCAGGATATTTGTGAAAGTGGAGTTTCCGGATATAGTGACAAGAACGTAAGAATCAACATTGCCATCTTTATAGCGCCGCTTGAAGGAAAGGTTGCCCGAGCACCCCTCCGTAGAATATTGTCCCTTACGCAGAGCAGGTACTGCCGCACGTATCTTGTTCAGACGCTGGATGTGGCGTGCCAGAGGATAAGTCAGTGTCGAAGCCATGTTACCTGTAGCATCGCTGTATTCCGCAAAGTCCATAACATTCACGTTTCCTTCGATATAACCGCCAAAATAGGCACGGCCGGTGTCCTTGAGCGGTGACATAGCACCTTTGTCTATATCTTTTCCTTTCTGGAATTCCACTTCTGATCCATAAAACAGACACGGTATGCCGCGGAAGGTGAACATGAGCGAGAGGTTTTCAGCCCATGTCGCCTGGTCCTTACTGAAGCGGTAGTTGCTGTCAGGGGCATAGTCGTGCGAATCCACATAAACCACATTGTATGTGGCGTCGTTGTAGAGAGAGTCTTGTGTATGCACGCCAAAAGCACCAGAGGCGGAGTTGAAATTCCAGTGCATGGCAAAGTCGATGACGCTCATACCGGAGAAGTCGGAGTGGTCAGGAGTGTGGTAGTCATTGCCATTGAGCAGAGCGTTGTCGCTGCGGCGCAGGATTTGATCTGCATGACCAAGATCGTCTTCTCCTTGCTGGAGTGCGGATTCCCAGTTGGTGTGTCCTCTTACGGTCTCATAGTCATGTGAGCCTTCGGCGGGTGTCGGTATAGCCACCACATCGTCCCACGAGGCAGGGTCATAGTCCCACGGATAGTCTTTTGACTCCTTCCATGTGTAGTAGCAGGGCGAGCAGTTGTAGTTACCACAATAAATCACTTCCATAGAGCGAGCGCATACTTCACCGAACATGAAGAATGGGCTGTCACCACGTTTAGCCTTTGCTTCCGCAGATTCCGCCGCTTCTTGGAATTGCGGCAAGAAATTGTTGTTGAACGACAGACGCGGGATGTGTCCTGAGGTGTCAATACGGAAGCCGTCAACGCCCATCTTGATGAAGCGTGAGTAGCATTCCACGAGATATGAGCTGACGGCGGGATGCTCTGTGTTAAGATCGACGCAGTCGCCTACTATCTGTCCCCACCAGCGCGACGGGTCGTCCCACTCAAACCACGCCTTGTGGTGCCAATAGTTGTGAATGTCATTATTTTGGAAATCAGTATTCTTCATTAGTGCCAAGCGTGAGCCGTACTGCTCTGCCGGCGTCATCGAGGCATAGTTCTCCGGAAGCGTGCCGCCTTCACTCTGCGGCACCACTTTCATGCAGCTAATGAGTCCAAGGTCTTTAGAATAGTCCTTTTCAAACATCTTGCAAAGACGTGCTTCGCCGAAGTTGCCGGTATGTTGCAGCACAACGTCAAGAATAATCTTCATGCCGCGTTTATGCACCTCGTCAATGAGTGTCTGGAATGCCACGTCTGCATCGGCATCAGTGTTGGATTTTCCAACATATCGGTGGTCAATTTTAGAGAAGTCCATGGCATGGTAGCCGTGATAGTCAAGTCTGGAAGCGTTCTCAACGATAGGTGTAATCCATACGGCAGTAAATCCGAGAGCCTTGATATAGTCCAACTTATCGATGAGACCTTTGAAGTCGCCGCGCCATTCAGGGTCGTTCACGTTAAGCACTCCGTCCCAGCAGTAGGTGTTGTTTGTTGGGTCGCCATCGTAGAATCGAGTGGTTATGGCAAAATAGATTGTCTCGTCGCGGAAATCCGTGCGATCCCCTACAAACGTTGCAGCGTTTGTAATAAGTGCTGATGTGACCAGCAATGCACTTAGCAACAATCGGTAAATCGTTTTCATATTTAAATATGTTTTATGGTTATGTAATATATTGGAGTTTTGTAGCTCTTCTATTGACCCTTATTGCCGTAATACTATAGTTATCTTTGTAAGTACTTGGACAACAAAATGTTCTTGCTTGTGGCAAACGGCAAAGCCGAGTGTCTCATAAAACTGTTATGTTAGTTTTTTTCTACCTACTCATTGTGTTGCAAATCAAAATAATTATAAAGCCCAATAGACATGGCAAAGATAGCAAAAAAATCCGAAAAGATCACTCTTTTTTGAGGATATTTTTCAATCTTGAAGCAATTTGACTCTAAACATTCTTCCGTAATAGACTCAACCTTTGGTATTAGGTGCAAGCAGTATGGTTATCCCGACGGTATGTGCAAATATATATTGTCTATAAAACGTGCGTCGCTGATGACACACACATACTGTGAAGGGATGTTTATTAACGTGAGTTCGACGAAATATAAGTGCTTGAAAACTTTGGTGATTAGCGAAAATTGTTGTAACTTTATAGTGTTGAAACACAAAGAATTACAAACAATAATCGCTATAATCACCGAGGACAAAGTTTTTCACTTCGTTCAAGGAAACTCCAGAATTATTTTGTATTGCAGATGATTTTTGCAAGTTTTTTGATGCCATGATGGAAAAATATACACTGAAAGCAGATAAGAAACGGCAATATCACCGCAAGTCAACCATGTCAAAGGCAGAAATTATGGTAATCATGATACTGTTTCATGATTCAGGCTACCGTTGCCTGAAACATTTCTATATAGAAAAGGTATGCAGACATATGCGTCACCTCTTCCCGAAAGTTGTCTCATACAACCGATTCGTGGAACTTGAAAAGGAAGTAGCCATCCCTTTGGCTCTATTCATCAAGAAGGCGCTGCTCGGAAAATGTACTGGCATAAGTTTCGTGGACAGCACTCCCCTTAGAGTGAGATTTGACTTTCCCTTCGGCCGTCGAGCTAAACCTTCTGTCACGAAGTGACACTCATTATCTGTAAATTATGATTTGCGAAAGTCGAGTAATTTTATAATTGAATTAGGCTTGATTTATGTCACCCGATGACAAAAATGTCCTATTTGGGGCTTTCTGTTAACGCCTCATGCTTGCGATATTGGAAAATTATTTCCGGCTGGTCGCGTACAACGAAATCTACGGAGGGTTGTAACTCGTTGATAATCAGTGGCAGGTTATAAAAAAGCATAAAAAAAGCATAGCTTTTGCGTCGCAAAAGCTATGCTTTCAGGGTGTAAAAGCTATCGAATGACGTCCTAAAAGCTATGCTTTCTCACTGTAAAGTGATAGCTTTCACGAAAAAGGGGGTGCGGAGTCATTGATTTTTGCATCCTTTTTACGTTTTTAAGACTTCGTTTTCTCCTATTTTGAGTTTTTTTGTTGACATGATTTTAATCAAGCAATGACAAAAATGTCCTATTCTATGTAGTTCGTTCGCTCTACGGATTTAGGGATTTTAGGATAGTTGTTTTTTGCTTCTTCTGTAGTTTGAATTCCTTAAATCCTTGAATCCTTAGAATGCTTTTCTTTTGTCGAATTTTAGGATTTTAGGAGCCTTTTCTAAAACCACTACTACAACAGTCCGTCAGCTATACGCAGCGTTATGGTTCTGTTGTCATTGTCTATATCCTCAATAAGTTCCTCTGCAGCAGGTAGCAGCACACCGTCGGTCAGTTCAAACATAATATTGATGGTTTGCTCATCAACAGAAGCTATCTCACCAACACACGCACCGTCGGCACTATTTATGACCTTGTATCCCACCAACTGTGCGTAGCTGAGCACTGGCTCCTCAGCGGCATCTGCCATATCCCTACGGAAAAAGACCTCAGTACCGGTAAGGGTACGCGCTTTCTCTACGGAGTCTATGCCATCAAACTTTATGAGAGCCACAGTATCAGTCTTAAACCTGTACTCCTCAATAAAGAATGGCACCATTATGCCGTCAACACGAAGTATGAGATAATCGGCATCAACACGGTAGAACACATCATCGTCCACACGCATTGTCACCTCGCCCTTTACTCCGTGCGCCTTACCTATCAGGCCTATCTTATATACTTCCTCGTCGCGTATCAATGTTGTTACGGGTTATGAGTTATTATTTTCTCGTGATTCTTGCACCGAGGGCGTTGAGACGTCCTTCGATATCCTCATAGCCGCGGTCTATCTGAGATATGTTATTTATCTGCGACGTGCCCTCCGCTGAGAGAGCGGCTATCAGCAGAGCTATGCCCGCCCTGATGTCGGGGCTTGACATACGACCTGCTCTCAGCCTTATCTTATGGTCATGGCCCACTACCACCGCACGGTGCGGGTCACAGAGGATTATCTGTGCACCCATGTCAATGAGCTTATCAACGAAAAACAGACGACTCTCAAACATCTTCTGATGGAAGAGCACCGAGCCCTGCGCCTGTGTGGCAACCACGAGGAGCACACTGAGCAGGTCAGGCGTGAGGCCCGGCCAAGGGGCATCACTGAGTGTCATTATTGTACCATCGATAAAGGAATCTATCTGGTAATGAGAGTGACGCGGGATAAAGAGGTCGTCACCTTCCTCTACCACTTGCACGCCGAGCCTGCGGAACGCATCAGGTATGATACCGAGATTCTCTATTGACACATCTTTTATACGTATGCCGTCACCCACCATGGCAGCCATGGCAATGAAGGAACCTACCTCTATCATATCGGGCAACAACCTGTGAACGGTGCCGCCGAGAGACTTCACTCCCTCAATGGTAAGCAGATTGCTGCCTATGCCTGTTATCTTCGCTCCCATGCGGCACAACATACGACACAGCTGCTGTATATAAGGCTCACACGCTGCATTATATATCGTTGTGGTGCCCTCTGCCAGCACCGCTGCCATTACAATGTTTGCAGTACCCGTAACAGATGCCTCGTCAAGCAACATATAGCATCCTTTCAGGCATGCCGCCTTCAACTGGTACACATCACGCCCGTTGATACGGTTATACACTGCACCGAGGTTACGGAAACCCAGGAAGTGAGTATCAAGGCGGCGGCGACCTATCTTGTCACCACCAGGCTTAGCCACCGTGGCATAGCCGAAGCGTCCGAGCAACGGTCCTATCATCATGACAGAGCCGCGCAACTGTGCACACTTGTTGACGAACTCGTCACTGGAGAGATAGTCCAAGTCAAGGTCATCAGCTTTGAAGGTGTACACGCCCTTTCCCTTCTTTGTTACCTTGACGCCTATATCCTTCAACAACTGTATAAGATTGTTCACGTCAAGGATGTCAGGAATATTCTCTATCTCTACCTCCTCGCTGGTAAGCAGCGTGGCACAAATGACCTCAAGAGCCTCGTTCTTCGCTCCCTGAGGAACTATCTCGCCTCTAAGGGCATGGCCGCCCTCTATTATAAAACTGTCCATTTAGTATTTATTAAGCACATTCAGAAGATGAGGAAACACACAGGAATTACTCATCGCTATCATTTCTTCTTTCTCTTTCTCTGCTTTGATGACGTTGTCTGCACCGTCTCGAACTTCAGTTCCTTTGGCAACACCTGTATCACGCCGTCAGTAAAGCGTGCCAGGTCTGACGCCACTTTCTCCTTATCCGCCGCCTGCATTCCCCACATTGTAAGACTACGATACATCTGACCTGCCGTAATCTGTACCAAGGCACTGCGCTCGCGTCCCTCGGGCATGGTCTTCAGCTGGTCGAGCATATCAAAGATAAGTCTGCCGTAGTGTTTTATCGGCATACGCCTCTTATTAGTATATTCCAAGCGTTCCGGCGGTGTCAACATCTTGTCTTCATGCTGTATCTCTACCGGGTAGTCTATATCAAGCTTGAAGTCACTCATCAGCGCCAGGTGATACCATAAGACAGACATACGGTCTTTCTGGTTCTGCGTGCTTGGTATGGCACGTCGCATAACCGATATTATCTCTTCCGCGCATCGCTGACGCTGGGGTTTGGTGGGCAGAGCCATACACCGTTCCACCATCTGCTGGATGTTACGCCCGTATGCTTTCAAGCGCAACTTCTCACGCTGGGTATTATAGTCTAAGCCTTGTAATTCCATTGTCTTTTTTTCTTTGTTAGGAGAACTGTCAGAGAGCTGTTCTTCAGCCTCTGTTTAACAAATCCCTTGACTTCTTTGCTTGATATTCCTTCAGATACTGAGGAGTGAAGTATGCCACGTCCTCGGTCTTGCCGAGATGGAAGCGCTTGTCAGCCAAAGGCAGCATGTTTTTTGCCAAAGGCACCACGCCACTTATATAGCGTGCGTTAGGATGGTTTATCTGTTCACGGCACTTCAATGCGCCGTTACCGAAGAAGTACACTATATTCTTATCCAACAGTTCACGGTACGTGTCAGCGTCCACGATATCGGCCTGCGCTCCACGCACTGTCTTGAGCGAACGGTCATACACCGCTGCAAACACCTCCATACGTCGGGCATCTATCATAGGGCACAACAAAGCCTCATCTGTCAGCTCCTCCACCAGTTGTTCTTCCTTTCCGTCAACCCATGCAGTAGCTTTTATCTTATCACCCAACAGCACCGGCACACAGAGCAACTCAAGCGTAGGAACGCTGATGAGCTGTGCGTCGCTACCGTAGCACACACCTTTGGCCATTGAGACACCTATACGCAGTCCCGTATATGAACCGGGGCCACTGCTGACACTGACAGCCTCCAGTTTTCCATCATCTGGCAGTCGTTCCAACGCATCACTTACAAAGCCTCCCAAACGCTCCGCGGCATTGCTGTTGCCATTACTACCGTCATCTGCCTTCTCATAAAGCAGGAATCCATCACGACTCAACGCCACGCTGCACACATTCGTGCTTGTCTCTATATGTAGTATTAATGCCATGTTCTTTATCCACAGGTCACATAAGCGACCTCATTACAATATTTATATTTCTTCAATTCCTTTGACAATGCCAGCAGCACTACCATCACACAACGATAAGGGAAGAGAGATGACGCTCTACCGGTATTCCGCTGTTCTTGTCTTCATTGTCTTTATTCACATCAATCCACTGGAACAAAGTGTCCATAGCCACACGCGTGGCGTTACTCAGACTGTCGCCGTCCTGCAGCCTTCCTATGATAATGGAAGAGAATATGTCGCCTGTGCCGGGGAACTGCACTGGTATCTCTTGATATGGCAACAGGAAATACTCTGCAGAGAAGTGGTTATACCCCACCACAGCGTTGCTGCCGTCTATCAGACAACTGGTAACAACCACCGACATGGCTCCCAAGCGACGAAGCTTGTTTATCAGCGTATGCGCCTCTGCCAATGTTATGCCATTCTCTTTGTACGGCACATCGGCAAGCAGACAAGCCTCTGTGTAGTTAGGGAAACAGAGGTGTGATGCGCCGAGCATCTCACGCATAGAGCGCACCGTCTCCTCATTGGCTCCGCCATACAGCCTTCCATAGTCACCCATCACTGGGTCAACAAAGACCTTGGTACCAAGTGCCGCTTGCTCCCGACAGTAACGGGAAACCAGACGCGCCTGACGCTCTGATGTCATAAAGCCTGTAGTGATAGCATCAAAGCGGAAACCTAACTCATCCCAGGTACGCAAGGCATCGGCTATGTAGTCCGTACTATCGAGCACTGCATACTTACCATAGGGGAAAGGATTGCTGACCAGCATTGTTGGCAGGTTAAACACATCATGCCCCATATATGACAATATAGGCATCTGGACAGCCGCCGCCACCTTGCCATAGCCACACATATCACTTATAATAAGTATCTTGCTCTTTTTCATCTGTAAGTATTCTCTGCTCTCCTTATATTTCAAACACAATAGGTATGGCCATGAGCGTACGACAGGGTCTTCCCTTGTCATCCTTACCCGGCTGCCACCGCGGCATCAACCGCATTACCCGCAATGCCTCTGCATCAAGCACCTTACCTGCAGACTGAACCACTTTAAGGCCGGTCAAAGACCCGTCGCTCTCCACTATGAAGTTCACCATTACCTTACCCTCCGTATGACTACGCAGAGCCTCATCCGGATATTTCAGCGTCTTGGTAAGCCATTTCATAAACTCCACCATACCACCAGGATACTCAGGCAACTGTTCAACAAGTTTCCTTGTCTCCTCGTCATCGTCATTCTGGTTTATAGGCTGTTGCTCTTCTATCTCCTCATCGGTAGGTTCCGCATCAGCTGAAGGCTCCGGCTCCTCCTCTTTCATCTCAATGACATCGTCCACCTTGTTTATCTTCTGCGGCTCTATCTTCTTCTTCTCCGGCTCCTTCTGAGCGGCTGATATCATATTCTCACGCTCATCAATCTTCAGGTCCAGATCCATGGAATAATCATCAAAATAGTTCTCTAACATGCTGCCTATACTCTGGAAAGGTATAAACAGCACACCGACGAACAACAGCGTAACCGCTAAGAAAGAGCCTATCAAAATCCACGGTCTGAGATGTTCTAAATCTGCCTTATGTGATTTCTTAACCTCCATAGGTTAATGCAAAGTTACATACTTTTTCTTAAACTGCCTAATATTTTTTCACATTAATTAATTGTTCATTTTATTTTTTCTTAGTAACTTTGCGTACTTGAAAGGAAATAAGATGATGAACAGACAAATCTTAACGTTATTCTCCGTGCTTTGTCTTTCTGTCACCGCCTCAGGACGCACGCTGTCACTTGACTCGTGCAGGGCGATGGCTCTGCGCTCAAACAAGCAGATGAGCGTGGTGAGGGTAAAGAAGGAGATTGCCACTAACACACGCAAGGCAGCCCGCACGAAGTACCTGCCCCACATAGACTTGGCTGGCGGCTACTTGTACTCCTCAAGAGAAATATCGTTACTCAACGACCAACAGAAGAACGTACTCAACAACATGGGTACGATGCTCATGGGCGAGATGGGAAAGATGACTGGAGGATTGGGACAGGGACTCAGCCAATCCATGCAACAGAACCTTATGGGACTGGTGCAGCAGGGTGTGCTGACACCCGCTGAAGCACAGAAGTTCGGTGCCTTGGCACAGGCTCTGGCAGGGTCTGCCGGCGCTGCGGGACAGGCTCTCGCCCCATCGTTTGAGAGGACACTCAACAGCATCGGAGAGAAGATTACTGACGCGTTCAAGACAAATACACACCACATCATCACCGCTTCAGCCATGCTCACACAACCCATATTCATGGGTGGTGCGATAACCGCTGCCAACAATATGGCCGACATCGCAGAGAGAATGGCGGAGACAAGCATCACACACAAGCAGAACGATGTGCTGTATGACATTGACAACGCTTATTGGACCGTGGTGTCGCTCCGCCACAAACAGCAACTGGCCGAGGCCTATCTGCAACTAGTGTGCAAACTTGACAGCGACGTACACAAGATGATAGACTACGGCGTGGCCACCCGTGCTGACGGACTGAAGGTTGACGTAGCCGTCAACGAGGCCGACATGACCAAGGCGAAGGTTGACAACGGACTGGCTCTGGCACGTATGTACCTGTGTCAGTTATGTGGTCTGGACTTGGATGCCGACATCACACTTGAGGACGAGAGCAACCAGAACATACAGGCGGAGTTGTTGGTGGAAAACGACATGACGACAAGCCAGATAACCTCACAGCTGAGAGAGAACAGGCCCGAGCTGCAACTGTTGCAAGACGCGGTTGAAATCAGCAAGGAGCAGACGAAGCTCGCACGCGCGGCATACCTGCCGCAGATAGCGTTGACGGGTGGTGTGCTGTTTACCAATCCAAGCCTCTACAACAGCTTTGAGCGCAAGTTCAAGGGACAGTTCAACGTAGGCGTAATGGTACGTGTACCCGTGCTTGACTGGGGAGAGACGATGTATAAGATACGTGCGACCAAATGCTCTACCATGATGGCGCAACTGGCATACGACGAGGCTCAGGAGATGATGCAGTTGCAGGTAAGCCAGTGCAATTTCCGCGTACGCGAGGCAAACAAGAACCTTGAGACGGCGCGCAAGAACATACACAGTGCGGAGGAGAACCTGCGCTGCGCCAACCTCGGTTTCAAGGAGGGTGTGATGCAAACCACCGACGTGATGGCGGCACAGACAGCATGGATGCAGGCACAGACACAGAAGATTGACGCTGAGATTGACGTTAAAATGAGCGAGACCGCACTAAAGAAAGCACTGGGAGAGATGTAGTGCGAGGCAATGCCTCGCAAGTTTTGAATTATGAGTTATGAGTTAACTCTGTACTCATAACCCACAACTCATAACTTGGAACACAGTGACACCAATATCAGCGGGAA
>CAMEWL010000048.1:0-13688 GCA_945941025.1 uncultured Prevotellaceae bacterium | reverse complement strand
ATTACTTTATACTCTTTGAAACAATTAAGGGACTGGAAACTACAAAAAAGTTATAACTTTGCCGTAGTGAAAGTAAACCAAGCTAATCAATATGAAAAAGATTTTCCTATCCCTGTTACTCGTAACTTTAGCAACGGCAGATATCAATGCCGAACGTACACAGACCACAAAAGGCATAACCGTTAAAGTTAATAACGGCACTACGGCGGTGAGGGGCTTTGAAACACCTCCCAAGCTGGTGCGTCTTGAGGTGATTGACGCCAACATCATACATGTGTCTGCCACGGCAGAGGAGAACTTTGCTGACCGCCCCAGCCTTATAGTAACGCCGCAGAAGGCTTACACCGACTATAAGGTAAAGGAGGACAAGGGGATGGTGACCATCACTACACCGACTATCAACGCACATGTACTGAAGGCCACGGGTGAGGTATGGTTTACCGACCATGAGGGTAAGGCTATAATAAAAGAGGTACAGGGAGGCGGAAAAGGGTTCCGCCGCTACACCTGCACCCAGACACACGCTGACGGCAGACCTGAGACATACTACGGATGGAGCACACGCACGGTGTTTGAAAACCTGCACCATGGCGAGGCTCTGTATGGACTGGGACAGCACCAGGCGGACGAGTGGAACTATAAGGGACGTAACGAGGAGTTGTTTCAATATAACACAAAGGTGAGCATACCTTTTTTCGTCAGCTCTGAGGGCTACGGAGTACTCTTCGACAATTATTCGCTGAGCCGTTTTGGCAACCCTGACGACTATTCACAGTTGGGCAGGGTGTTCACGCTGAAGGACAAGGACGGTGTGGAGGGAGCTTTGACGGGAACATACAGCGCACCGCAACTGGAGACGCTGGTAAGACGTGAGGACAGCATATACTTTGAGAACCTGAAGTCTGCCAAGTGCCTGCCTAAGTATGACCTGGCAAAGGCTACGGTGATATATGAAGGTACCATTACGCCTAAGATGACTGGCGAATACCGTTTTTCCCATTATTACAGCGGATATCAAAAGATTTTTATTGACGGCAAGTCTGTATATACAGAGGACCTTACAGGCAGCGGAAGCGACGCACAGGAGATATGGCGCACTGCATGGAATCCTAATGCGCGTAAGTTTGCCGTGACACTGAATGCCGGACAGGAGTACAAGATAAGGATTGAATGGAAGCCTGACGGCGGCGAGGCTTACTGCGGTCTGCGCGCGTTAGAGCCGGTAAGCGACGAGGAGCAGCAGCGCATATCTATGTTTAGCGAGATGGCGCAGCAGCTGGATTACTATGTAATTACTGCCACAACCACACCAAAGGTGACGGAGACACTGGCTGGCGGCAGTCCCGTTGACCAGGTGATAGCCGGCTACAGGAAACTGACTGGCAAGGCACAGATAATGCCGGAGTGGCTGTTGGGCTACTGGCAGAGCCGCGAGAGATATAAAACTCAGGATGAGATTCTTGATGCCCTCAGAGGTTTCAGGAAGAGACATCTGCCTATCGACAACATCGTAATGGACTGGAACTACTGGGTACCCGACTCATGGGGAGCATTTACCTTTGACCCTGAGCGTTTCTCTGACCCTAAGGCTATGATTGACTCCATACATGGCATGAACGGCAAGATTATGATATCATGCTGGCCAAAGTATTACCTTACGGTGGACAACTACAAGGAGCTGAACGACAAGGGGTATATCTACCAACAGAGCGTGAAGGACAGCCTGTATGACTGGTTAGGGTATAAGTATGCCTTCTATGACGCGTATGACAAGGAGGCAAGGCGCATATTCTGGAGACAGCTGTATGAGAAACTGGGCACCATCGGCATGGATGCATGGTGGATGGATGCCTCGGAGCCTAACGTGAGGGACTGCACGGATATGGAGTATCGCAAACTGTTGTGCGGACCTACGGCATACGGCTCAAGCGATGAGTATTTCAACGCTTACTCTATAGTGAATGCCGAGGCTATATATGACGGGCAGCGTGCGTATGAGACTGCCATAGAGAAGCAGGGCATAGCCGCAGATGACAGCAAGAGACTGCAGGAGGCTACATCATGGAATGAGTATGGTTACAATAACTCTTTCTCACCTGAGAACAAGCGTGTGTTCCTGCTTACACGCAACGGTTTCGCATCGGAACAGCGCTACTCTACTGCCACATGGTCTGGAGATATAGGCACACGTTGGGAAGACATGAAGGCGCAGATAACCGCCGGACTTAACTTCTCTATATCAGGAGTGCCTTACTGGAGTCAGGACATTGGCGGCTTCTCTGTGGAGAACCGTTATGCCAAGGCGCAAAGCCTGTTTGACAAGGAGGGCATAGAGAATGAGGACTTGAAGGAATGGCGCGAGCTTAACGTAAGGTGGCACGAGATGGGTATGTTCGCACCGATGTACAGGTCGCACGGACAGTTCCCGCTGCGCGAGCCTTGGAACATAGCACCAGAGGGCCACAAGGCGTATGAAGCTATCAAGGCGTGCCTGGAGTTGCGCTACAAGCTGATGCCATACATATACTCATTGGCTGCCGAGGTTCACTTTAATGACTATACCATAATGAGACCACTCGTCATGGATTTCAACAACGACCCAGAGGCTCTTAACGTGGCTTACCAGTTTATGTTCGGACCCGCGATTATGGTTAACCCCATATATAAGTATGGAGAGCGCAGTCGCAAGGTATATATGCCGAAGGGACAGACTTGGTATGACCTCTTCTCTGGCAACGTGGTGAGCAGTACTGGCGGCGAGACAAAGACCCTTGATGCTCCGTATGAGAGCATACCTCTGCTCGTAAGGGGTGGCAGCATCATTCCTGTAGGACCGAAGATGGAATATACCCAGGAGAAGAAGGCTGACAACATCCGACTGTTTGTATATGAGGGTGCAGACGGAGAGTTCAACCTGTATGAGGACGAGGGCACCAATTATGGATATGAGGCTGGCAGATATGCCAACATACAGTTATGCTACGATGATGCAGCAAAGACGCTCACAATAGGTCAGCGCCGAGGTTCTTTCCCTGGTATGCTGACAAAGCGCACTTTCACCATAGTATATTGCTCAAAGAACAACGCACAGAAGTTCAACCCTGATGCTAAAGGCATCACAGTGAAGTATAACGGCAAGGAGAAGGTCATTAAACTTAAATGACCTTCTCCTACCCTAACTCCACACATCACAGCTAATAGCGAAAAACCACAAGGCAGATTCCCCCAAGGAATCCCAAAAGCCCCATAAAAGACCCACTAACCCGCAAAGCACATCACCCCATTAACACAAGCCCACATAAACCCACCAAGCTCATCACCCTCAACTCCCCATAAAACATATAAGCTCCATTAATCAATATAAGCCCCATTAATCAATACAAGCCCCATTAATCAATACAAGCCCCATTAATCAATACAAGCCCCATTAATCAACACAAGCCCCATTAATCAACACAAGCCCCATTAATTGCCACAAATAAAAAAGACAGCGGATACACATATCCGCTGTCTTTTATTTACTATTTAGTCTAATTTCTTTTCCAGTCTTTACTTCATTCCAAGCACTGCCTTAGCATTACCATTGTTTGGATCAAGTTCTACGAGCTTGGTAGCAACCTCCTTAGCCTTGTCCATATCATTACTTGCATGAACATAGTATGCTATCAGAGTGTTATAGGCATCAACGAGCATCTTTGTCTCGCCCCCAGAGCGGTCACTCTTTGCATAAAGGATATCACCAAGAGTAGCGAAGTGAGGACCAGCCAGCTTCAACTGCTCCATCTGAGGCAGAGCGAGAGAGAATGGCATACGTGCACGCTTCATGGCTACATAAGCAGCGTTATCAGGATACTTGTTGCCAAGAGACTCATACAAAGCGTCAGCCTTCTCGTATACAGCCTTCTTTACGTCTGCAGTAGATTTCTCATCAGCGAGCTGGTCAACATAAAGCTGTGCGAGCATCTCTTCGATAGAGAAAGAAGACTGTGGCTGAGCCTTGAGATACTTGTCAAGATACTGACCTGCCTTCTCATAGTCAGAGAGAGACTTATAGCAGTCAGAGATGCTCTTGTCTGCCTCCATACATGTAGCAGCATCACAGTCCTTCACACACTGCAGGTTCTGATAGGCAGCGATAGCCTCCTGATACTTTCCTGCAGACTTCAAAGCCTTTGCATAATAGGTATAGTCATATACTGAAGCCTTGAGAGAGTCTGAAGCATTGAAAAGCTTGTCTGCTGCAAGAAGAGCATTGTCATAGTCCTTCTTGTCTGTGTAGTTGAACATCATCAAACGGTTGAACGATGCATTGCGAGGGAATTTATTGTGACCCTCTGTCGCAACCTTGAGTGACTTGTCATAATCCTTCGAGAGGAAGAGGTTTGTAGCATAGTCTGAAATCTGATAGTCCTTCATCTCGCTGAGGTTAACCTTATCATAGTACTCTATGGCCTTTGACATCTTACCTGCACCGGAATAAATCTCTGCTGCGATAAGATCAACAGGATAGTCAGGACGCTCACTGCGTAATGCCTCCAATGTCTGAACAGCACCCACAGGGTCTGTTTTGCTCATTATCTGGGCATAACGACGATAACCATCAGGGTTCTTCGGGTCGAAGTAGATAGCCTGCTGGAACTGAGCTGCCGCTGTACCACCATCATCCTCGCTAACAGCGATATTACCTAACAACACAAACGGACTTGCCGTAACCTGAGCCTTTTTGTTTGCCACAAGATCCGCTGCCTGTTGAGCGTACAGCTTTGCATTGGCATAGTCTTTCTCTGTGAGATAAGCCTTGCCTATGCCGACAAGCGCATCCACATTCTTCTTATTCTGCTTTGCGATAGCCGCTACCTGCTTATTAGCATCAGGAGCGCCACTCTTGATGATAGCAGCTACCTGCTGCTGTATTTCATCAGTCTGCTGAGCCATTGCTGGAGCTGATACAACTGTTACCAGGGCTCCAAGTATAATATTACGTACTTTCATAGTCATTTAAGTTTTTAGTTTGTGTTACCAGTTAATTAGTTTCTCTTTTTCCTTATTTATGTTCCAATTTGTTAGTATTCTTTGTCTATATGACGAAAACCCAAACACTTAGTTTAAGTTTCCGTCACAAAATTCTTTCATCCATCAAAAGCATTCTTCTATTCCGATAATTATCCTTCTATGATAATTACTTATCACGTCACCTTCTATGATAATTACCTATCACGTCACCTTCTGTGATAATTACTTATCAGGTTACCCTCTGTGATAATTACTCATCGGTTACATGTACACTGCGGAACGTGATATTGCCGTATGCAGGAAGTAATCCCGACTTCAGTATCACCATCTGTCCTTCATTCTGCGAGATGATAAAATTCTTGAAACCTGTAGGCAGGCCGTGAGAGTTTGTATCATTCAGCAATATATAAAGTGTACGTGTAAATGGATAGCTATCGTTATAGAAATAATACTGATACGGCTTATATGAGTTTGCCGGTGTTGCCACATCAAGCGTAGATATAGCCATAGGACGAATACCTCTCTTAAATGTCAGATTGGTAGAGTCGCGCTTGTCATTAAGCCAGTTACTTCCAATGAGACCGATAGCCTCCTTATGCTTCTCCACATACTCCACCACCTCAGCCGTAGAATCGACAGCGAAAGCTCCAGGAGCAGTGATAGGCTTACCTCCAAGTATGCTGTCCTCCACAAAATGTACGGTAGAAGAGCGCTTGTTATCAAACACAACGCTTATCTCACCCAACTTTGAGTTAGGGAATATCTCATCCCAACGCTTTACCTCACCAGAGAGTATGCGACGTATATCTTTCACACTGATACAAGAATCAGTGTTCTGTTCATGCTGTACAATAGCCAGACCATCATAAGCCATCTTGATGCTCTGTGGGAACTGCTTCTGTGCCTTAAGGTACTCAAGTTCCTTTGGTTTATAATCACGTGAGGTTACTATCAGCCATACGGAGTCTTTCATCAAGAGGTCCACCGCTTCTGACTCATTAGTATATATAGGAGTCAGTTTGGCATCAGGGTACTTATACTCGAAGAGCTCACGTATCTCTTCAATAATAGGACTAAAACTTTCGTCAGAGGCGAAAGAAATCGCCCCTGACGAAAAAGTGTCTGTACGACCGCTTTTATTCTCGCTTACGCAAGAATAAAAGCCGGTCATTAGCATTAATCCTACGAAAATGTAAGATATCGTTCTTTTCATAAAAATGTGCTGTTCAGTATTAAGAACAAGTGATTAGTTCAGGCGGAATGTAACAGGCAGAGTGTAACGCACTGTAACGGCCTGACCGTTCTGCTTACCAGGTATCCACCTAGGCATACTCCTAACCACGCGTACGGCCTCCTTGTCAAGTGACGGGTCAACCGACTTAGCCACTCTGACATCAGAGATATGTCCGTCCTTGCCAACTACGAACTGTACTACCACACGACCCTGGATACCGTTCTCCTCTGCTATTACAGGATACTTGATATTCTGGCTCAGATAGTTCATCATTGCTGCGTTACCGCCAGGGAAAGAAGGCATCTGCTCAACTACGTCGAACACCTTGTTCTCTTCCTCCTTAGGCTTCACAGGCTCAGTGGCAATTACTTCCTTAGCCTTGAGCACCTCACCACCTTCATCATTACCCTTCACGTCGAATGAACCGACAGAGAGCTTAGAACTCATGATTTCATCCTGAGACTTCATCTCATCCTCTGGACGAACCTCATTATCCTTTTTGATTTCAGGAGCGGTGAACTTAACGGAGCTCTTAACCTTCTCCACCACTTTCTCCACATTTTCCTGCCTCACTACTTCCTTACGCTCGACCTTAGCCTCTTTCTTCTGTTCGAGGGCAGAGAGCTCTACGGCCTCTTGCATAGCCTGTCTCTTAGCAGCAGCCTCATCCGCGATATTCTTCAGGGTGAGACCTATCTGACAAGCAATGGCAAGCAAGATAACAGCAAGGATAGCAATGACATTACGCTTACCGGTACTCTTACGGAGTACGTAGGCGCCGTATGCCTGGTTACGGTTTTCAAACACGAGGTCTGTCCACGCACCAGATATAAGATCAATTTTTGCCATTTTGATTATCTTTTTTTAGTGTTTATACTTTTTGTGATCAATAGTCTGACTTACGTTTTACAGGTCTTACTTGATACCCTTCTCTGTCAGAAGCTTCAGATCCTGATCGGAAATCTTATCAATCACATACTTGCCTATGCTGCATAACTGCATCTCGTCAAGAGCGTCAACTACGTTTTTGTAGCTTGCGTTGTCAGTAGCCTTAATGATGATGGTCATAGTCTGAATCTTATTACCTGTAGGCATCTCACCATTCTTAAGTTTAGAGAGTTCCTTAGAGTAAACTGAGTCAGCCATGTTCTCTTTATCCTTGCGCTCGTCCAACTCGCGCTTAGCTTTCATCACCTGCAGAACTGGCTGTGTACCGTCCTCAGTGACGTGAGTCATCAGGACTTTACGTATGCCATTCTTACCCCATGTGGTCTCTTTCATACAAGAAGGATCATCATACTTTGGAATACCCTCGATATAATAGATCTTGTCATCAGCGCCCACATAGATAGTAATAGTGTAAGACTCTTTCGTTACTGTCTTATCTTCCTTATCCAGGTTCTTATCGTTAGATGGCATTGAGAGCTCCATTGACTGAGGCTTTGCCAACGATGTACAGAGCATGAAGAAGGTGATAAGAAGCATCATCATATCAACCATAGGCGTAAAGTCCACACGGGTATTCGCCTTTTTCTGTTTACTTGTTGATTTCTTTGCCATTCTTTATTCCTCCCCTGTCTTTAATGATGTGATAAGGTAGTAACGGTTCTGATCCATATCCTGAAGCTCAGACATAATCTTCTTCACACTCTTGTAAGGTGTATCAGAGTCAGCCTTGATAGCAATCTTCAGGTCATCCACCGCGTCAACAGCAGATGTGACCCACTCCTGGAACTCGCTCTTTCCGCCGTTGATAGAATCCAGAGGAACACCGGCCTCAGCGCCTGTGATAGCCTCTGTCATCTTCTCAGAAGGCAGACGGAGATAGTTCTGCAGTTTGCTCAGGCCCATACCCCACATAGGGTCAGTCTGGAACTTCTTCATATCCTGGGCAGTCAGGTTGAGGTTGAACTTATCGTTCATATCCTGAATGACAGTCATCACATCATTCTGATTGTCCATGCTCATAAACACCTTGCCGTCCTTGCCGACAACGATGTTCAAGACGTTTTTCTCTGGAATCTTGATCTCCGACACAGACTGTGGCTGGTTAACCTTCACCGGCTCATTCTTCACGAACGTAGATGTAAGCATGAAGAAGGTCAGCAAAAGCACCATCACGTCAGACATCGGGGTCATGTCTATCCAGACGTCGCTTTTCTTAACTTTTAACTTACCCATATTCTGAATAAAATTTTAAAGGGTTAGTAAAAGATTAAGCTTCTGGGTGCTTGTCTTCGTAGGTGTGTGCGATGGTGTAACCAATCTCGTCCATAGCGAATGTGAGCTTATCAATCTTGTTGGTAAAGTAGTTATAAGCAACTACTGATACCCAAGATGTAGCGATACCAGAGGCTGTGTTCACAAGTGCCTCAGAGATACCGGTTGACAGTGCCATAGAGTCAGCACCACCACCAGCAGCAAGAGCGGCGAATGAACGTATCATACCAAGCACGGTTCCGAACAGAGCGGTAAGAGTACCCAGTGTAACGATGGTAGCGATGATTGGGAGGTTCATTGTCATGGTAGGCATCTCAAGTGCTGTAGCCTCCTCGTGTGCATTCTGGATAGTAGCTACCTTCTCCTTCAGCTTGATAGGTGCAGACTCCATCTCCTTGTAAGACTTCAGGTCAGCGAGAACCACGTTAGCAACAGAACCACCCTGCTTGTTGCAGAGCTCTACTGCCTTGTCGATGTCACCATCCTTAAGAGCCTTCTTCACGTTCTCTGTGAACTTTGTAACATTACCCTTACCTGAGCAAGCAGAGATAGCGAAGATACGCTCTACTGACATTGCGATAACGGTGCAGAGAAGACCGAGGATGATAGGCACAACCCAACCACCTTTATACACGGTACCGAGCATGTTAAGAGGGTGTCCGTTTGCAGCGTCGCCATTAGCGAAGTTTGCAGGATTACCCAAGAAGAACAGATAGAAGCAGATACCAACTGCGAATGCGAATGCAATGATGATAATTGCGTGTCTTACGCCCTGGAAGCCCTGAGACTTCTTAGCGCCGGCTGTTTTTTTAGTTGCCATAGTTTTTAGTTTGGTTTTGTGATTATTAAATTTAGTAAAATAATTGTTTTAGAATAGTTGTTTTTCTATATTTGGGTGGTTTAAGGTCGAGCTTTTGCCCCTTTACAGGGTTTCTAATAACAAAGGTAATAATTAATATTTAATCTAAAAATGTTTTTCACGCTTTTAACATTTTTTTTCTTTGCCAAACCCTATTTCACCGTCAAAAGGGAGACTTTGAGGGTCTCCCTTTTGTTATTTCTCATTTTTATACCTGCCATGGACTTATAAAACGCTACAGTTCCCTCTGGCACTCTCGGATTCCATCACTTCAGCTTCGCGCAGCACTCTTTGATGCGACGCATCGCCTCGCGGATGTTGTCATCACTTGTAGCGTAGCTCATGCGGAAGCACTCCGGGTCACCGAAGGCGTCACCGCCAACAGTTGCGACGTGTCCTACCTCAAGCAGGTACATAGCGAAGTCGTTGGTATCCTTTATCACGCGCTCGCCGTCGGTCTTGCCGAGGTAGCTCTTGCACTTAGGGAACACATAGAACGCTCCGTCTGGAACATTGACCTCCAGTCCCGGTATCTCTTTCACGAGAGAGACGATGAGGTCACGACGACGCTCAAACGCCTTACGCATATCCTCCACGCACTCCTGTGAAGCGTTGTATGCAACCATAGCTGCCTTCTGTGATACAGAGCAAGGACCAGAAGTGTACTGTCCCTGAAGCTTGTTACAGCCCTTAACTATCCATTCAGGAGCTGCCATGTATCCTATACGCCATCCTGTCATAGCGTAAGCCTTGCTGACGCCATTGATAATGATAGACTGCTCCTTCATTCCAGGGAACTGTGCTATAGACTCATGCTTGCCTACGTAGTTGATATGCTCGTATATCTCATCTGCGAGCACATACATATCAGGATGTTTCTTTATCACATTAGCAAGTCCCTCGAGCTCTGCCTTAGAATATACAGAACCTGTAGGGTTGCTTGGAGAGCAGAGTATCAGCATACGAGTCTTTGGAGTGATAGCTGCCTCGAGCTGCTCTGGTGTAATCTTGAAGTTCTGGTCAAAGCCTGCAGGAATATGCACTGGCGTACCACCTGCGAGGAGTACCATCTGCGGATAAGACACCCAGTAAGGTGTAGGCACGATAACCTCCTCACCGTCATCTACCAGCGCCATTATAGCGTTGCACACAGCCTGCTTGGCACCGTTGCTGACGAGTATCTCACTGACTTTGTAGTCAAGTCCGTTCTCTTTCTTCAGCTTTGCCACGACCGCCTCGCGGAGATCTGCATAGCCCGGCACTGGTGAGTAACGTGACCAGTTGTCGTCAACTGCCTGCTTGGCAGCTGTTTTGATGTGGTCAGGGGTATTGAAGTCTGGTTCACCTACGCTGAGGTTAATCACGTCTATGCCCTGTGCCTTCATCTCGCTGCTCTTCTGCGACATTGCGAGTGTAGCAGAAGGAGCCAGCCTGTTAAGTCTGCTTGATAGTTTTCCCATCGTTTAATGATTTTAATAAATTTGGGTGCAAAATTACTAAATTTATTTTATTCCGAAAAACTTTTGTCAGTCTTTTTGCGTTTTTTGTTTACAAAATGTTACAAATGTTACAACCACACCGCTCACGGCCGTCTATATGACTCCCGCTACCGAGGATAAGCTACCGTTGTCCGTTCCTAACGTCCGCCTTCTTGCGTTATCACTTCTATACGTTCCGTCATCAAGGCATTTGTCTTCATTATCTGCCTCAGGTCCTTATACAGTCTCAAGCGGAAGCGACACATCCTTATATATAATATAATACCCAGGGGGAATATCACCGCCGCCGCCTTGTTCATCCACGGAGTGTCGAAAGGCCTTGTGTGGGCTTTCTCTGACACCACAGGATACTGGTTAAGGTATGACAGCACATATCTGTCCCTGGTATTCCCCAGGTCTTCTATTATATCTTCCAGTTCTGCCGCCATCTGTTCTATCACGGTATCCCTCTTATACTTGAAGAACACATTGACCGGATTAGGCAGCCTTACCAGCTTGTGCTCCTGCGAATACTGTTCCAGCGTAGCGCTCAGTGCCTTCAGCCTCCTTGCGTCACCCATGTAGTCCGGGTCATTGATTATAACCTCCTTTGATGCCACGTTGCGTTTCAGTCTCAGTCCGAACAGGCGCATGAAGAACATACGGTATGCATCCATATTGAACACTACAGAGTCCTTGTTCGCCTTATATGTCACGAACACCGCTATCGGTATGAGCACTGCCGGAGCCAATCCCTTACCAAAGGCTATGGTCCACGATGCCTGCTTTGCCATACGCGTACCCGTATTGTCAAGGATATAGAACACAATGAACACCAGCACCGATATTATCACAGGCACACCCAGACCACCTTTTCTTATTATGGCACCGAGCGATGCTCCTATGAAGAAGAATATAAGACAGGTAAGCGACAGCGTGAATTTGTTTATCACCTCCAGTCTGTAGTCTCGTTCCCTGCTGCCCACGTCATTTGCCACCATGCCGCGGAACTCCGTATCCATGGTTGCCATCTGCACCCTGCTGGCAGCCCTCTGCATAACACTTCTCTGCTGTTCCGGCGACAAGCGGTTATATACGGTGTCAAGCATAGCTGTCTCCTTGTCTGCCATAGCCACAGCCTTCACTGAGTCGCCCTTGCTCATCTTCGGAGTCTCGAAGGCTGAGCGTTTCATGTCTGCCGCCATCAAACGTCCCAGACTGTCACCCACGTGCTTTACAGAGTCAATATGCTCTATGAGCTGCGGCAGACTCTGCGCCGCCGCCATCTGTGCTATGCCCGACGCCTCCGCCAGGTTGAAACCATTGTCAAAGTCAAGCAGTATCACCTTGCTTATAAACGACTCCCTACGGTAAGGCACATTGGCATTGCCCGCCATCTCCTGCGAGCGCATATTCTCAAACCACTCTCCGCTATACAGCGTCAGCTTCAGGTGCATCTTGTCGGCAGTGGACTGCAATCGTCCAGAGTCCGCAAGTATTATCGCCGCATCCTCAAAGCTCTCTGTCATGCGGTATATCATGACACCATAGAGCATACCCGTCTCCAGGTCCTTATGCTGCACATAGAGGTTACAGTTAGGTATTCCACCATAGAACACCTCCTCAGGTATCTCCAGCTCCGGACTCTTCTGCTTCATTGACAGCAGCAGCTGACGCAACTGCATGTTTGCCATCGGCCCGATGTTGTTTTGGAACACGAAGGAGCAGCCTGCTATGAAGCACGAGAAGATGATAAGTCCGCGCAGGCTCTTGAGCAGTGATATTCCCGACGCCTTTATGGCTGTCAGCTCCGAGCTCTCGCCCAGGTTACCCATCGTTATGAGCGACGCCAGCAGTATAGCCAACGGCAACGCCTGGGGTACCATCATCAGGCCCATATACCAGAAGAACTGTCCCAATACTTCTATTGAGAGTCCCTTGCCTATCAGTTCGTCCACATAGCGCCATAGGAACTGCATCATCAGCACAAAGAGGCTGATGAAGAACGTTCCGGCGAACAGCATCAGGAACTGCCGCAGCATGAATATGTCAAGCTTCTTGAATAAGTTCACTTGTGTCTGTTGGCACGTTGCTCACGATACTTGGCTTTCTGCCTTGCAGAGCCAGAACCGTGCGCTCCTGTGATATACTTCTTTTTCTTTGCCTTGGTCTTCACCTTGTCGTCTTGCTTAGGGCGCTCGCCTCCCCTGCCAAAGTTTATACCATTCTGCAATATCAGTTCAAAATCATCCATTATCTATAATCTGACTATTATATAAGAAATTCCCATAGGGCCCTATTCCCCATAAAACGCAAAATTACTCATTTTTTCACAATCTGCCAAACTTTTCTTCTGCTCACCATAAAAACCACGTGAATTATCACTCTCAAACGCCAGAAATTCACCAGACAAACTCATTGCTCTTTGTCAATTCATCAAAATGTATTATATTTGCATTTTGTAACACACAACGTGTCATCAAAAGTTTATAAAAAACATGAGCATCAGAGAAGAAGATTCGAGGACTATCGACCTATTGAGATTTCCCCTTGTAATATGCGTAGTATTCATCCACACACTATGTCCGTTTGACGCAGTTTGCCTGTCAGAGTCTGACCACAGTCTGCTGTCAGGACACGGCATGACAAACGCAATTATGTGGATAATGAAATACTCCGCCACGAGCATTGCCAATCCCGGCTTTTTCCTTATATCCGGCTACCTGTTTTTCACAGGCATGAGCCGTTGGGACTTCGGCCTGTACAAGAGGAAATTAAAATCGAGGTTTAAGAGTCTGTTCATACCATATATCTTATGGAATCTTATTCCAATGATACGTTAATTTAATATTTAACTCGCTAGAAGTCAATAACTTAATTTAAG
>CAMEWL010000047.1:0-14310 GCA_945941025.1 uncultured Prevotellaceae bacterium | reverse complement strand
AAAAGAATAAAAGCCAGTCACGCCGTTTGATAGCGAGGCTGGCTTTATTCTTCTATGTGAATACAGTTTCTTGAATAAAGAACTAATCAAGGGAGAGGACACCCACGTTACAGGTGTGATGCCTGAAGAAGTCAAGCGACACGGCACAGCGGCCCTTGTTGCCCCAACCGAGGCCGTAGGAGTTAAGGCATACCAGCATGGGCTTGCCCGTCTTCTTGTCAGTAGTGAGTCCTATGATGGCCATGGCATGAGCAGACTCACGTGCCTTCTTGCCATACTCCCAATATACGGGATGACCGGCACGCAGCGAGCGCAGCACCATCGACTCGATAGAGTCCATGGGCAGGTTAGTGTACTCATGGTAACGGTAGTTATCGGGTATCTCAAGGGCGAAGCGCTCTCCCCACGGGTGCATCTCCTCACTGGCATAGAACTGCCAGCGCTGGTGATACATTATACTCTCGGCAAACTGCTGCGGCGTGTAGCGCATGGAGAAGTAGAAGAAGGTGTTGGTCTGGCGTGATACGGTGAACCGTGGCAGGTTGTCCTCCAATGCCTGGTCCAGTTCCTGGGGCGACACTACGGTACGGGCTATGCCTGTAAGGCGGCGTGCCAAGACACTGCCGTTGTTGACGCGTGACCGTTCATGCTCGAAAGGCACCAGTCCGTAACAAGATATGAGACGCATAGTCTCGGGACCCACGCCACGCATGGTGAAGGCACTGCGGGAGTCTGTGGTTGCAGGCATTGGCTCACCGTTTCTCGCCATGATATAGGCGCGGCGCGTCTGTTCCTCAGCATAGCGTGCCAAGAGCCACTGACGTGACAGACGTATGTCATCGCCGCTGCGTCGCTGCTCACGCTCTATGCAGGCACACATGGCATATATCCAGCAGCACGGTGTATTGCCCTGGTCATAGAGGGACGCATTGTCCCTGCCCGTGTCTGCCAGTGCAGGCACGTCATCGCTGCCTTTACGCGTACAAGCCGTAACAAGCAACAGGCAAACCAATATTTCAGCTAACTGTCTCGTTTCTTAAAATCGTGTCGTTAAGGAACTCCCTCCCTCACATTGAGGGTTGCCCTCCCCCGCGAAACGGGGGAGAAGCGAAGCGGAGGGGGTGTAAAGACCATTGAGGGCAGGCGGGTCTGCTTACTTAACTGTGCACCAGCTTCAGCAGTTCCTCACCGGTGAGCTTATAGCTCTTGTCGGTGCTCTCGAGGATATTCTCCACCAGTTCCTGCTTCTGCTCATGCATACGCTGTATCTTCTCCTCTATGGTGGACTCGGCAATGAGATGATATACAGTGACGTTATTCTTCTGTCCTATGCGGTGCGCACGGTCGGTGGCCTGCGCCTCAATGGCAGGGTTCCACCACGGGTCCATGTGTACCACATAGTTGGCGCGTGTGAGGTTAAGGCCCAGTCCGCCTGCCTTCAGTGATATGAGGAACACTGGGCACTCACCGCTCTGGAATCTCTCCACCATCTTCTCACGCTCCTTGATGGGCACGGAGCCGTCTATATATAGATAAGGTATGTCGGCCTTGTCCAGTGCGCGCCTAATAAGAGAGAGGTATGACGTAAACTGCGAGAACACCAGTGCGGCGGCATGGCTCTCAAGGATGGTCTGCAACAGTTCTATAAGCGCTACTATCTTAGAGCCCTCCCTCTCATTGTCAGCACCGGCGTTCTCCACCAGCCTTATGTCACAGGCGCACTGCCTCAAGTGTGTAATCTCAGCCAGGGTGTTGAGCGATACGTGTGAGCCCTGGTCAGCCAAGAGCAGGTTCTCTGCCCGTTGTCTGAGGGTCTCATATACCAGCATCTCCTCCTCGCTGAGGTCCACGTGCTGATATATCTCCTCCTTCTCAGGCAGCTCACGCGCCACGCGATCCTTGGTACGGCGCAGCATGAACGGCTTGATGAGCCGCTCCAGACGCTTGCGCGCCTCGGTGTCGTCATATTGCTCTATGGGGATGATGAAGCGGCGGTTGAAGCTCTCAAAGGAGCCTAACAGGCCGGGGTTGACAAACTGGAACAAGTTCCACAGTTCTCCCAGATGGTTCTGTATAGGTGTACCGGTGAGCATCACCCTGTAGCGGCTCTTGAGCTTCATAGCCACGGCAGAGGTCTTCGCTCCGCGGTTCTTCACTATGTGGGCCTCGTCAAGACAGATGGTGGTCCACTTCTTGCTCGTGATAAAGTCCTTGACGCTCAGCAGCAGTCCGTAGGTGGTAACCACCACGTCGCCCTTGCCGGCATCCTTTATCACCTTCTCCCTGTCGGCAGCGAAGTTAAGCATCGTGATATTAAGTGACGGGGCAAAGCGCTGGAACTCCGTCTTCCAGTTGGGAGCCACTGATGCCGGCGCTATGACAAGCGACGGTCCCTCGTCTTTCTTTGACAGCAGGAAGGTGATGGTCTGTATGGTCTTACCCAGACCCATGTCATCGGCAAGCAGCGCTCCCGCTCCCCACTTGTTGAGCCTTGCCATCCACTGGTAGCCCTCACGCTGGTACTCACGCAGCGTGGCGTTGAGGTCGGCTGGCACCTCCGGGGAGTATGTGCTCGACTCCTTTATCTGTTGTCTTATGTGTCTTACTTCCTCGTCCTCGGTAATGGTCAGCTCGTCGGTATCATCGTCTGCGCCCAGCAGTGCCAGTGCGAAAGGCGAGATAATAAGCCTGCCCTTAGACTGTGAGGCTATGGTGCTGAGGTTATTGAGCTTGCGGTGCAGCTTCTCGGTGAGTGCCACGAACTCTCCCTCGCCAAGCTGTATGTACCTGCTGCGCGACTGTGCCGCCAGGTCCATCAGCTGTGCCATGGTAAGCACCCTGCCCTGGTCTATCTCCACAGTGCCTTCAAGCTCAAACCATCCGTTGTCGTTCTTCTTTATCGCTCCAGTCCATGAGGTGGCGGTGTTTCTTTGTCTTATGCGCATCTCCGCACCCTCAGGCCACTCACATATTATGCGGTCGGGATTATTCTGTGCATACTCCAGCAGCGGCAACAGCTCGTAGGTGTCCACAAGCGTCATGCCCTGCACACGCATCTCGTCATAGGCAGCGTCGGGCAACTCCTGATAGTTCCTCAGGTGCTGCATGTTCTCTGCCTCCTGACTCAGCTTACGGTGTACACGGGTGTGTTTCCCGCCGTTGCTGTCAACGATGACCTCGTCGCCCTCTCCCGGTGTGCAGCGCATACGTCCGCCCTCAAGGGGTCTTACGAATATGCTCACGGCGTATGTCTCACGCGTCTCAGGCCTCATCTGCATGATAAGAGCCGACGTGCCCTCCACTATCGGCAGGGTGCTGCCTCCCTCTATGAGGTCGCTGTTTACCTCTACCTTGCCGCCTATGGTCCTGAGGAATGTCCTCAGCTGCTGTTCTGCCTCGAGGGGGAAGAACCTCAGCGAGAGCAGACGGCGGTAATAAGGCCGCTGGTCGTCGGTGAGCCTTATGAAGTTAATGCTTGCCGCACCGCGGTGTGTTATGATGACATCGTTGTCAACCTTGTCGTATGGCACGTTACTGCCTATGGCATATCCTCCCTCTGCCCTGTCAAGTGTGATGTAGGGCATCTCCTCGGTCACCTCCACCATGGTGTAAGGTGCGTACTGTCCCACATAGAGCCTGCTATGGTTGGTCATGTAAGGCAGGATGTCGGCTATGCCCAGTTGCGGTGATGACAGTGCCGCCTCACGCATCTTGAGCGCTATCTCACGGTCGTCGCCGTTCATATAGTCAAGAGAGCCAAGGACGAAGCTGCTTATCGTAACCGGTTTGCCTGCGCTCCACCTGCCGTTCTTCAATATCGACTGCTGGCGCACGCTCACTATGTCATCCTTGATATCGTTGAGATAGTATGCCACCCTTGATGACAACTCCTGCACCGCAGGCTTCTTGTCTGTAGAGAGTGCCATGAGGTCGTCAAGCACATTCTCCCACTCCACCTTATGGTATATGGCGGAGAGCATACCCTGCTTGCCGAATACCCTGTCGGTGGTCTCTGCATTGACGAGCTCGACATACTGCCGCGCCTCATGCCTCAGTATCATCCACCGGGGCTCGTAGTTCTTTGAATCCTCTATAAGGTTTTTCTTGCCGAGATACATGGCCATCAGTGCCGCCAGCACCCTCGGCATACGCTTTTCGTGTCCCAGCATCTCTGTCAGCTCTGTCTCAATGCGTGTATTGTTATACCCGCCTGAGATGATGCCGTAGAGCAGTTTGGCTGGTGCCGTCAGCGCCTTCTCCGTACCCCTTATCAGGGTCTGGCATTTCTTCCTTCCGTCCTCAGTATCTGTGCTGAAGGCGGTAAGCATGAAGAAGAAGTTTGACACCGTAAGCGGCAGGAAGTTACGGGCACTGTTAAAGAGGTTGCCCTTGTCTGAGTCCTTGTTGTTAATCATCACGGCGCGCTTGAAATGCTCAAGGGCTTGTATCATGTTGCCGTGGTATGCCTCATGCAGGGCGGCTATGATGCGGTGGTTCTTGTTGTTCTGCAACAGTTCCTTCGGCATACGTCCGTAGGCCATGTAGGCATAGAGGTCAACAAGACAGTTCAGACGCAGTATGTTGTTATCAAATGAATAACTCTGCTGATAGTTGTTGATGAGTGACTTTACATAATCGGCGTCTATCAGTTCCTCCTCGTCAAACACATTAGTGAGGTAAGAGCTGATAAGCGTGAAGAAGTCATGCTCATCCAGATTGACGAGCAGCGGAACGAAGTTGGCGTTGTCAACCACAGGCAGCAACACCTCCAGTTGCTGTGCCAACTCATAACTCTTTATCTCGTCGGTATTGATATCCTTGTAGTCACTTATGATATAGCTCCACATCAGGCGTTGCACATTGGTGGGGCGCAGCGTGGAGCCCACGGCATCGAGCACACTGCTTATAACGTCACGCCGCTCGGTAAAGAGCCAAAGCATCATTGGCAGCATGTGTCGCGGATGTATGCTGTAGTCATACGCATTGATGCGCCAGTTGTAGTTGGAAGCCTTTATCAACACCTGCTCCCTGAGAGACTTGGTAAGGATGCCCATCTCATTGCACGGCTCTCCCGTCAGTTTCTCCATTGCCGCCCTCACCTTTCTTGTGTCAGACTCAGTGGCACTGAAGAGGGTGTATATGGCGAGCAGGTAAAACTCTTCCTCGCTTAATGCTTTGTAGATGCTGTAATTCATAGTGTATGTTATGGCGCTATGCCTTTACGCTGTAAGCCAAGGCGTATGCCTTGATGCGTTTTATCATTGCGAGCAGTCCGTTGGAGCGTGTAGGAGAGAGGTGTTCCTTCAGTCCTATCTCCTCTATGAAGTAGAGGTCGGAGTTGAGTATCTCCTCTGGTGTATGGTCTGACAACACTCGCAGCAGAAGGGTTACTATGCCTTTCACTATCAGCGCATCGCTCTCAGCGGTGAAGTGCAGCGTACCGTCCTCCTGCTTGTCACACTGCACCCATACACGGCTCTGACAGCCGTCTATAAGGTTCTGCTCTGTCTTATACTCGTCTGCCAACGGCTCTTGCTCTGAACCGAGGTCAATGAGCATCTGGTAACGGTCCATCCAGTCGTCAAAGGCGCTGAACTCGTCAATTATCTCGTCTTGTATCTCGTTTATTGTCATAGTCTGTTTATAGACCCACCCCAACCCTCCCTGTGAGGGAGGGAGTAACACTCCGGATGGCATCCCCCTCCCTCACAGGGAGGGCTGGGGAGGGTCCCTTTTTTTAGTTTATCTCCATTACAAAGACCTTGTCGTTAGGCCTTACCTTACCGGGCACCTTGATGCTTACGCGCTGACCCTTGGTGGCTTTCTCCACAGGCTTAAGGTCATAGCGTATCTCCTCCACATTGTCTATATACATAGCGCCGGTGGTGTTACCAGTGATAAGCAGTTTGGCACCCGTCTGTATCTCTGCTGCCTCCACCTGTATCTCTGCCACGCTGAGCTTAGAGAAGTACTTCACCACCTTGGCGGCATATACCTTCTTCTCCGTTGCCTTAGAACCGTATGAGTCGTTCCACTCGCCCAAGGTCTGTCCCTGATAGTATCCGTCCCAGAAACCACGGTTGAACACTCGCGACAGACGCTCATCCCACTTGTCCTTAGCCTCCTCGGTGAAGAGCGGTGCCTCATCGGGGTTCTCCTCATCATGCAGCACGGCACTGATGGCTTCCTTGTAACAGCGCACCACGGTGTCCACATACTCTGCGCCGCGCGCCCTACCCTCTATCTTGAACACACGCACACCGGCATGCATCATGCGGTCAATGAAGCGTATGGTCTTGAGGTCCTTAGGCGACATGATGTATTTGTTGTCTATGAGCAGTTCGTTGCCTGTCTCAACATCCTCCACGCGGTATTTGCGGCGGCATATCTGCACACACTCACCGCGATTGGCAGAGCGCCCTATATTATGCAGCGAGAGGTAGCACTTGCCTGATATTGCCATGCACAGTGCACCATGGCAGAACATCTCTATGCGGATAGGCTGTCCTGACGGTCCGCAGATATTCTCCCTCACTGCCTGCTCATGAATGGCCTGCACCTGTTCCATACGCAACTCACGCGCCAGCACTACCACGTCGGCAAACTGTGCATAGAACCTGAGCGCCTCTATATTGGAGATATTGAGCTGTGTGGAGAGATGCACCTCCTGTCCTACCTCACGGCAATACATCATAACAGCCACGTCACTGGCTATCACTGCCGTTATACGCGCCTCCTTAGCGGCATCAATGATGCGACGCATCTCCTCCAGGTCCTCACCGTATATCACGGTGTTAACCGTAAGGTAACTCTTTATGCCGCGCTCCTCACATGTGGCGGCTATCTCCCTGAGGTCGTCGATGGTAAAGGCGGCCGCCGAGTGTGCTCGCATATTAAGGCTGCCGATGCCGAAATACACCGAACCGGCTCCTGCGTTAAGTGCGGCAGCCAGTGACTCGCGAGACCCTACGGGAGCCATTATCTCATATAATTCACTATTCTTAATCATATTTCTTTTGTCTTTGTCCATCAGCCAATAGAACTTATTTCTTTTTCTATCAACCAATAAACCTTATTCCTTCATCTCTCCACCCTTATTCCTTATTCCCTCAACTCTTATTCCTCTCTCACAAACTCCCTCATAACCGTTCCTGAGTATGTGTTGACCTTCAGGCGTATGGTGTCAGGGAAAGAGGAGAGCGGTATGCTCAACCTTACATCCTCGGTGTAATACTGTGGCATATTGTTCTGGCTGTGGCATAGCGAAAGCCACACTGCGCCCCTACGCTCCGTACTTATGGAGTCACACCGCAGGGCTAACGTCTGCACCGCCTGTTCCTCACTGGCTCCCACCTTCAGGCCTATCTGCATATTGAGCCACTGCTCGTTTTGCGACATCCATGCGGCGGTAAGCGTCAGCGGGTCTGTGTATGTGGCAGGCACCTCAGCCTTGTCCCTTACCTGAAGGACACTGACGGCACGCATTGACAATATCTGCACGGGGGTGCCGTCGCCGCGGTCATTGTAATATATCAGCCGGCGTATCACTGTGTCAACCTGCTCAGAGTATGTCAGTCCCTGCGGCACTGTGAGCTTGGCATCATCATCGGTGACGATGTCTGTCACCACACCCTGCCTCACGGTCATACACACATAGTCGGCATGCACATACGAGTAGTCGCCGTCACCTGTGTCATAGCCTGTATAGTTACATGACACAAGTAACAAGAGAAGCAAAAGGAAACCTACCCAAGAGCCCGTACCCTTGTTCCCTCCCGAGAGAGTGTGAAGATATGTGTTGACACTTTTCAAATATTCTACTCCTCTGTATTTCTTTCCTTTACCGCCGCCAGGTAATTCCTTACGGGGTTGGCATACATCGTCAGCATACGTTCGCGCAGGAAAGCCGTGTCAGGGTTTGGCACCCTTACCTTTGCTATCTGCTTGGCAAGGTACTTCTCAAACTCTTTCCTGTCCTTCTCTGTGTACTTGTCGCTGTTGTCAGTGCCGTCAAGCTCATCCATGGCTATCCAGTTACATGGATACAGGCGGTAGCGCGAGTGTATCTCACGGTCTATATGCTCTGCCACGAGTCGGAATATCTCTTTCTTGGGCAATGAGCGGTCAAGGGTGCCGAGCCATGCATCGATACACGGCGACAGCTCATAGTGCACACGACCTTTCTTACCCAGTATGCCTGTCTTCATGTTAAGCAGGTCATCCTCCTTGGACTTCTTCCATCCTGGCACATCGCGCTTGAACTGAAACTCCTCTGCCTTCAGGTAGTCACACGGGTCGTGCTCATAGCTGATGGTGAGCGGAGCAATATGCAGGTGCCTCAGGGCGTCTATTATATTCTCCTTGCAGTCTTCCGGTGCTCCCATGGCAAACATCTTCAGCACGGAGTCCTGCGTACGGTCATCAGAGTCCTTAGCCCTGCCCTCACGCTGCGCTATCCAGATGTTCTCGCACTTCTCGTTCACGGCGAAGTGTATGTACTGGCTCATCAGCATTGACGAGCGCATCATCTCATGAGCCGTCAGTCCGCGGCGTACGGTAAACGCCTTGTTCATCCTGACGAGTTTCTTTATCCACGGATATATGAGCAGGTTGTCGCCTATGCCTATCTCGCAGGTGCGCTCAAAGCCGCCGTCATGGAGCATGAGGTCAAGGTATGCCGAGTCAAGCACTATGTCACGGTGGTTGGATAGGAAGATATACCTGCCGTGCTTGTTAAAGTCCTCGGGACAACCGAATGTGGTGCCATTGGTGCAGCGCCATATAGACAACCTCACCACTGGTTTCATAAAGCGCACCTGGAAGTCCTGCGATGACTTAACGCCCTTGAACAGCAGTCGCAGCAGTCCGTTGCGCACGCTCTTCGGCAGCCACGGAGTGAAGCCTTTCATCACAAGGTTAAACTGCCTGTCGTTGAGCAGTTCCTCGAACACTACGGGCATCTCCTCCGGCTCATACGGACGTATCTCGTCGAAAGAGTGGATATCCAACCCCTCCCCTTTATCCCCTCCCGAGGGAGGGGCAGTATATGTATTTGACTTATTCTCTTCCATCATACTATGGTTAGTCTTTCTATCTCAGGCGAAAAGTTATTGGTAATTTATATTTTACAGTAATGGGTTCATCACCCACTTTTCCTGGAGTCCAGCGTGGCATTTTTTTCACAACCCTACATGCCTCCTCATTAAATGCAGGATCAGATAACCGATATGGTTTCACTTTTGTTACTTTTCCATCCTTCTCAACGACGAACTCTACTACGACTCTTCCCATTATGCCACTTTTTTCACATTCTACAGGATAATGAATGTTATCTGCGAGAAATTCCTTCAGTTTGTTTCCACCACCAGGAAACTGTGGCATAGTAACCAATTGACCTTTTTCGTCATATACCTCTTCGCCATCAACCAATCCTATATGCTGGAAATAATGCAATGGCATAGTAAACCTCATCTGTCTTGGCTTACCATCACGCATGGCCGGCTGCCACTTCGGCATATTCATGAACACTTGTGTCAACGCCTTGTCCAGTTTGGGATGTAATGACTTCGTTACCTCTACCATTGACACCTTACCTTCCTCATCGACAATAAACGCTACCTCCATGTTACCCTCTATATCACTACACTCCAGAGGTCGCACGAAATTCTTGTCTAAATATTTTCTTATCGCTTCCAGACCTCCGGGATATGTAGCGTCTCTGTCTCTGCTTGCCTGACCGACTTTCTCACTGCCTTTTCCCTTCTCTGTGGTAGCATTGTTCAGCGAGAAGGTGATTGGCAGAGAGTAACGTATTCTTACGGGCTGGCCGTCCTTGGTTGCAGGCTGCCAGTGCGGCATGGATGACGCCACACGCACCGCCTCGGCATCGAGCAAGGGATGCACGGATTTCGCCACCTTTATATCTGTCACGCTGCCGTCTTTGTCTATCACTATGAGTAGCACCACGCGCCCCTGAATGCCCTGCTTCTCACACTCTACAGGATACTTGATATTTTCCGAAAGGAATTTTATCAACTGCTCCGTTCCGCCAGGGAACTGCGCACCTACTATATTATCTGGAAGAGGGTCAGACATTGCCGTCTGCGGGAACAGCAATGACATCACTGCGGCCAATATAACAAACAGATGTTTCATACTTACAAGGCCTACTGGTTCTCTACTATCTCGCTGAGCACCTCACCCATGTCAAGACCTGCGGCGCGTACCTGCTGTGGTATGAACGACGTAGGTGTCATGCCAGGTGTGGTGTTTATCTCAAGCATGTTTATTTTTGCATCCGCAGATTGTGGGTTCTTGATGATATAGTCCACGCGGATGATGCCGTTAGCATGTAGTATGTCGTAGATGGCTGATGTTATCTTTGCCACGCGGTCACTCACCTCCTGAGGCAGGCGTGCCGGGGTTATCTCCTCCACCTGACCGTTGTACTTAGCGTCGAAGTCGAAGAACTCGTTCTGGCTTACCACCTCGGTGGCTGGGAACACCACAGACTTCTCCTTTGTCTTATACACACCCTGTGAAATCTCCATACCCTCAAGGAATGCCTCTATCATGACGGTGTCACTCTCGCCGAAGGCAAGGTCAAGCGCCTTCTTCATCTCAGAGAACTCCTTCACCTTGCTCACGCCGAACGATGAGCCGTCGGCAGCAGGCTTCACAAAGCATGGGTAGCCCACGGTGGCCTTTATCTTCTCGTCGGTGATGCTTGCCTCCTCACCCTTGCGCACCAGCACGCTCTCTGCCACGCTGACGCCGAAGGAGCGCAGGTAGTTGTTGAGTGCGAACTTGTCGAAGGTCAGAGCCTCTACCAGCACGCCGCTGGTTGAGTAAGGCATGCCTATGAGGTCGAAATATCCCTGCAGCACACCGTTCTCACCCGGTGCACCGTGTATGGTTATATAAGCATAGTCAAATGTCTTCTTCTCGCCGTTCTCCACAAAAGAGAAGTCGTTCTTGTCTATCTCTGCCGTCGCTCCGCCGGGCAGGTTAACGTGCCAGTCGCCTGACTTCAGGTCAACGATATAGCAGTTATACTTTTCCTTGTTGAAGAAGGAGTAGATGCCTGCTCCTGAGCGCAATGACACGTCATGCTCTGACGAGTCACCGCCGCAAATAATAGCAATAGTCTTTTTCATTACGATGTTAATATGTAATATTACTATGCAAAATTACGCATTTTCTCGCAAACAGCCAAAAGTTTACGTGAAAAAGCATTGCCGCCACACATAAGAGCACCCCGAAAGTTTTTTGTCTAACTTCCGGGGTGCACTTCAAACGGGTTTCAACCCTTATTACTTACAATATTAGCTATTTGCTGATATCTGAGAAATGTGAAATCGTGCTCTGTTTGTTCTATCCAGGCTTTTTTTCGCTCAACCATTTTGCGAAAGGCTTCTAAGGCTTCCGCACTACTGTTGTATTTAACTGTTTTATACATATCGTGCGCTCCCTTTCTTCCTTACACCTCCCACACGGCTCCGTCAGGGGTGTCCTTGACGATGATGCCGGCGGCAGAGAGCTCGTCGCGTATCTTGTCGCTGGTGGCCCAGTCTTTCTCTGCCTTTGCCTTGGCGCGCATCTCAAGCACCATCTGCATTACCTTGTCGAGAGCCTTGTCCTTCTCTGATGAGTCACCGCCGGTCTGGTTTGTCAGTCCGAGGATATCAACGGTGAAGAGGCGCATGGTCTCTGCCAGCTTGTCGAGGTCTGCCTGTGATATCTTTGCCTTGCGGCTGGCGAGCAGGTTCACCTGGTGGCAAGCCTCAAAGAGCTCACTGATAACGATAGGTGTCTGCAGGTCGTCGTTCATAGCGTCATAGAGCTTCTGCGGCAGTTCCTTCACAAACTTCTCTATCTCAGGACTTGAGCCCTTGGCGGTCTGTATGCGCTTGATGTCCTTCAGTCCCTGCATCAGTCGGGCAAAGCCCTTCTCTGCTGCCTCGAGAGCCTCGCTTGAGAAATCGACGGTGCCACGATAGTGGGCAGAGAGTATGAAGAAGCGTATCGTCATAGGCGAGAACGGCTTTGTGAGCAGTTCGTGCTCGCCCTTGAAGAACTGGTCGAGGGTTATGAAGTTGTTATATGACTTACCCATCTTCTGTCCGTTGATGGTAATCATGTTGTTATGCATCCAGTAGTGCACCGCCTGATGTCCCATAGATGCCTGTGCCTGTGCTATCTCACACTCATGGTGAGGGAATACGAGGTCCATGCCGCCGCCGTGGATGTCAAACTCGTCGCCGAGGTACTTCCTGCCCATGGCGGTGCACTCGCAGTGCCAGCCCGGGAAACCGTCAGACCACGGACTTGGCCAGCGCATGATATGCTCAGGCTGCGCCTTCTTCCACAGTGCGAAGTCTGCCTGGTTCTTCTTCTCGCCTACACCGGCGAGGGTGTCGCGCGATGCGTCCTTGATGTTCTCCAGCGTGCGGCCTGAGAGTATGCCGTACTTATAGTCCTTGTTATACTTCTCTATGTCGAAATACACAGAGCCGTTGCTGACGTACGCATAGCCGTTGTCGAGTATCTGCTGCACCAGCTGCTGCTGCTCTATGATATGACCTGTAGCGTGTGGCTCTATTGACGGCGGCAACACGTTGAGCTTCTCCATGGCAGAGTTGAAGCGGCGCGTGTAGTACTGCGCTATCTCCATAGGCTCCAGCTGCTCCAACCTGGCCTTCTTGGCTATCTTGTCCTCGCCCTCGTCAGCGTCGTGCTCCAAGTGGCCCACGTCGGTGATGTTCCTGACGTAGCGCACCTTATAGCCCAGGTGCTGCAGGTAACGGAAAAGTATGTCGAACGTGATTGCCGGGCGCGCGTGTCCCAGGTGTGCATCGCCATACACAGTAGGACCGCAGACGTACATGCCTACGTGTCCCGGGTTAATAGGTTTGAACGCCTCTTTCTGCCTTGTCAGCGTATTGTATATAAGTAATGTCTGTTCCATCTTTTATTGTGTTGTTAAATATATTGACATTTGTCTTGGGTCTCTTCGCGTGTCCCAAATCGTAATAATGTATATATGTTCGTTTTCTATACGATATACAATTTTAAAATATGGTTTAACTAAAATATATCTATATTCATACTTCAATCCATATAGACTATGCTCTATAGAACCCATTAGTGGATTTTGTTGCAGTAACCCACACTTATAAATTGCATTTTCCTTAAATTGTTTTATTGTTCCTTTGGAATATACACTCCCAACACACAATGTAAGAGACCTAAGAGCTTTGTAATATTGATTTGTCCAAATCAATCTTTTAGCCATGGAAACTCCTCCTCTAGTTTTTTCCAACCTTCCTCTGCAGTGCAACATCTGCCTGCAGCAATATCGGTTTCAGCCTCTCTTACCATTTCATTTATTTCCTCTACAGTGTAAGGTTTGAGCTCTTTGTTTTCGTCATCCCAAAGAGACTCACGCAGCCGCAATCTGTCGTCTGGTGACAGTTGCATCACCATGCCATACACTTGCTGATATGTCGGTCTTGTTGTTTGCATATTCCTACAACATTTGTTATTCAACTGCACTGGCGCGTGCGAAGTTAATAGTGCGTGTCAGTCAAAGATTGGCGCACATCTCTGATTTACGAGTACAAAGTTAGCAATTATTTTGCATACGGACAAAATTTACGATGGCTTTTATTCTATAAGCACATCAAAACCAAAAGGCGGAACAGACACACCAGGGGCTTTCTAATCTGAAAAAAATAAGATAGGGACAGTTCAAAACAAACCGCCCCTAAATATAAATGTATCATACTTTACGATGAAAGCTCTCAACCCCTGACTAAATCTGTGAAGTCTGACCACTCTTCCACACGGTAACCACGAATGTCACGAACCGATTTACGAAACCACTCTATGTCCTTAAGGTCAATAATCGCACGAGTCAAGTTTATAAGGTTGTCACTGCGGGTTAGGTACGTACTTCCCTGTATCCACTCAAAACCGTCCTTAATAAGTATCTTGCGGATTTCGTAGTACGCATTATTGTATATCTCACCGTAATATTCTTTCAAATCGGTGATACCCATATCAAAACTTAATGCATACATAAGCCTATATAGATGGTTTGAAACGAAAAGCTTTATCGAAGAAAATCTCTCCCTCGGCTGTCTGCGCTGATATGACAGTACCAACGAAAGAATTATCTTCCACATCAATCACTGTGCCTTGAGTCCAACCACTTTTGTGCGTTACCTCAGGCGATATAAGTACATTGTCTCCTGTTTTCATTCGAAAATTATTGTTTGCGAGACTATCTAAAAACAGCCTCATTGTTAG
>CAMEWL010000046.1:0-15096 GCA_945941025.1 uncultured Prevotellaceae bacterium | reverse complement strand
GAAGGTCGTGCAGAAGGTCGTGCAGAAGGTCGTGCAGAAGGTCGTGCAGAAGGTCGTGCAGAAGGTCGTGCAGAAGGCTTCAAGGAAGGCATCGAACAAGGCATAGAGCAAGGCATAGAGCAAGGCATAGAGCAGGGCATAGAGCAAGGTGAGCGCAAGGCTAATGAGAGTATGGCTCGTAAACTAAAGTCTATGGGTATATTGTCTGCAGAGCAGATAGCTGAAACGACAGGCTTGTCCGTTGAAGCAATCGTGAGACTTTGATGAAGTGTAGAGAATAATGTGATGTGATATAAAGTAATGACAGTATGTGAGTTAAATAAAGTTAATGTATTGAATTTGGTTGGGCAGAAGTTTGCACAACTCAATAATTTGTGTATTATTCACTCACTCACTCACTATAAATAATCTCTCAAAGAGAGAAAAGCTTTGTTATTGTATATTCGGGGCTAAGTTCGTCAAGGCCATTGTGGTTGAGAGCGACTGGCACGTATATACCGACCCGCACAACTTCAACCGCACTGACCATCGCTCGATGGATGTTGACGTGATAATCAAGGAGAACGGAGAGTATTACGTCTCGCACCAGCTGCTGTGGCAGAACTACCGGGCAGGCTCATGGGGCAGCTATGACATGCGCCAGAAGTCGCCGGTAAAGCAGAAGGTGAACTACAAGTGACACGTCAAGGGAACTTGGTTATCTCGTCTGCGTTTACGTGAAAAGAGTTCTCGAAAAATATGTTTTCAGCGTTGTGCAGATACAGTGACGGACGCTCGTCTGGTATCATAGTCTCCACCCTTGTGTTGCTTATGCGTATGCCGTCGGCATGGCTTATGGAGAAAGCCCATGCCGGCTGAATGCCGTGGGCAGAAGGTTCGGGGTAGTTTTTCTCCCCACGCTGTGATGCCGGCCGCCGCTCGCTGAAGAAGAAAGGATTGCAGCCGCGCTGGTGTGTCACGTCGTCAAGTGTCAGTCCGCCGCGAAATCTGACACGCAGGCTGTCTATCCTCACGTCGCGCACGGGATGGTGCTCCGTGCCGGCTATCAGACAGGCGTAGTGACTGTCCACATCGTCTGCTGTTACGTTGCTAATTCTTATGTTGCGTGCCTCTGAGTGATGAAAATGCTTGGGGGCACGCATTCTGTCGCCCACCCTTATGTATATGGGCGAGTTGCAGATGTCCGTCATGCGCAGGTTCCTTACCTCCACATCCTCCATCATTGCGCCGTCCACGGTTTCAAGAGCCAGTCCGCGGCAGTGGGTGAATGTGCAGTCTCTTATCTGTATCCGCCTGAAGCCGCCGTTGCTCTCTGTACCCAGCTTGATGCGTCCCGTGGGACCGTCGCCGTCGGGAGCCTTCACCTTGGTTGTAAGCAGTTCACCGCTGAGTAAAGAGCCGGTGTCGTAACCGCTCACGTGGCAGTTCTCCACCACTACGTCGGCCGTGGGCTTGGCCCAGCCGAGAGCGTAAGAGCATTTAAGTACTATAGCGTCGTCATTCAGTGTGTTGACTTTGCATCCCCTTATCACTACACGCTCGCAGCAGTCTATGTCAAAACCGTCCCGGTTAGTGTCGGCCGTCACATTCTCTATCAGCAGGTCGTCAACACCCGTGAGCAGCATGGCAAAGTGTCCGCACTCCAAGAAACTGACACCACGCACGGTCACCCTCTGGCAGTCGCGCATGGCCAAAGCCTTGTTAGCCTGTCTCTTCATCTTCGCATGGCGTGCCGCACCTCGCGACAACACGCCAGTGCCATCTATCAGCCCCTCTCCCTCAATGGTCACGTCGTGCAGGTTCTCCCCCCATATCAAGGAGTTGTGCCAATGGCTGTGCCCGAAGTCCTGGTACTTCGAATCGTTAGGCTCCGCCTCGTCATATCCGTCCGTCTTTGTTACGTGTGCCGCCTTGATTACAGCCCCTCGCTCCAGTCTCAGCGTAATGTTTGAGTGCAGGTGCAGGGAGTAACACATGAAAGTGCCGGCAGGCACTATTACAGTGTCACCCGTCAGTGCTGCCTTTTCAATGGCAGAGTTAATAGCAGGAGAGTCTATATGCTTGCCGTCCCCGATAGCACCACAGTCCCTTACGTTTATTGCTTTGATGCCGTATGTGGTGGAAAAGAGCAGCGTAAAGCATAGAATAAGTCTGTTTATCATAGATGAGTAAAGTTTTTACCATACAGAAAAAGTCTTTCTGTGGTTGTCGCTGCAAAAATAAATAAATAATTTTGAAACTGCAACCGTGCAGTGTGAGTTTCAATCAAAGTGAATGAAAAACATACGCATAAAGATGAAAAAGTGAGCATGCTGGCTCCTATGATGCAAAGCGTACCAATGCTCATGCGTGGATAGAAGAGGATTACGATAGTGAGGTAGGGTGGTAGTTTGCGTTACGCAGGTGTGAAAATAAAAAAGTTCAGAAGACGTGTGTCCTCTGAACTTTTTTTGTTATCATTATGAATGTTTAGAATGTAAGCGTTGCGCCGGCATGTGCCTGAATCTCCGTTGGTACGTTTTCGGTAGGTATGGCGTTATATTGGTATGGCACGTTCACCTTGCCATTGCTCTTCGGCGTTGATGGAGCGTGGTTAGTTTCAGCCCACGTCCATGCCTCTGCGTCTTTTACGGAGAAGAATTTCTTTATTCCGTCGGCAAAGTAGTTGCCCTCTATCAGAAACTCAGAGTTCTTGCGTGGGTTGATGCAGGCACTGGGGTTACCGAGACAGTCATAGTAGTTGCATAGCATGTGTATGCGTCCGGCTCTTACCATTGGCATACGTGCGTGGCACCCCTTTCCCCAGTGATTGTAGGCATAGGTCACGTTGAGAAATCCCTTGGGCTCCTTGTCGCTGTAGCCCACCAGGTTAGTGTTCTGGTGCATATAGGAGCGCTCGGTATAGGCAAAAGTGCACCAGCTGACGGTGACGAAGTCAGAACTTTGTGTTATGTCAAAGTTGCCGTCCATGCCGTCACGGAAGTCGCAGTGGTCCACCCACACGTGGCGGCTGCCACCTACGATGCTCAGCAGGTCAGAACCTCCCACGTCTATTGAGCCGGGACCTTGGAAGGTGATGTTGCGAATGATGATGTTCTCGCAGTTCTTCAGAGACATCACGCCTGACTCACGGAAAGTCTCCTTTGCGTCTCCCGTCATGTTGATGATGGTCTGCCGTGTGTTGTATTCTGCCTGCTCTGACACATACTTGCCGTTGGAGAGCCGTCCGCCCGTCCGGCTGCTGGTGCTCATCTCTGGCACCCCCAGACGATTCAGCGTGTCAGTCAGTTCCGGTGTTATGTACCACTTAGTGCATAGACGTGCTCCGTTGACTCCGATGAGGGTCTTGTTGCTGAGGTCCTCCACGCGCATCAGTTCACCGATAAAGAAATCGCCCTTCGCACCGTCAAGCACCACGATGCTGTGAGTCTCCAGTGCTTTCATGATGGCAGGTCCCATGTCTGCGGCGTCGGCCGTGAGTCTTACTGCTGCATTGGCGGTGATAGCGTCATTGTTCCATGCTCCGCCGCCCGTCACGTTGTATGTGGCGTTACAGTCGGTGCGTGATGAGCGTGTGCAGTAGCCGAAAGGCTGTCCTTGGTCAAAGGCAGAACTGTCTGCGGCGCATATTGATATGCAGCTGCCGAGCAGCAGTGCGCAGAGCGATGACGTTATCTTCTTCATATCCGTATTCTATTTAGTTTTGATGTTTATAGTCGTCTCAAGATTCTTATTGTCGTTATTGTCGTTCTTGTTCCTTACGGTGAGGCGTATCTCACCAGCCTTGCATGAGCTTTGTACCGTTACCACGAGTTTGCCATTGAACAGCCTCATACTGGGCTGTGTGAAAGGCTCTAACGAAGTGGCATCGCCGTTGCAGGCACACTTGAACGTTCCCTCGCCGCTGACTTCAAACGTCAGTTGGTCATTGGCCAGCGGACATACGTTGCCGTCCTTGTCCACGGCTGTCACGGTGACATAGCACAAGTCATTGCCATCGGCGCTGATGGTGCCGCGGTCAGGAGTGAGCATGAGCATCTCAGGCTCGCCTGCGGTGCGCAGCGTCTGCGTCATGGCCGCCTTGCCGTCCTTGTCGTATGCCACCACCTTCAGTTCTCCCGGCTCATATTTCACGTTCATCCAGCGCAGACGGTAGCGGTCAAGGTTTGGCACATACTTGCTCTTGCCCACGTTAGGATTCTTCTCCGTGCTCTTCTTTATCCTGCCTTGTGACTTGCCGTTGACAAACAGCTCAGCCTCGTCATAGTCGCTGAATACCTGTACCGGCACCACCTTTCCCTTCATCTTCTTGCCCCAGTTCCAGTGAGGAGTGATATGCAGGGTGTGTGAGTCCTTGTTCCATACGGAGCGGTACAGGTAATATCTGTCTTTTGGCAGTCCGGCGAGATCGCATATACCGAAGTAGCTTGAGCGGCTTGGCCAGTACTCATCGTATGGTGTTGGCTCACCGAGGTAGTCTATGCCGGTCCATACAAACTGTCCGATGGTGTATGGCAGGTCATCCATATCCTCAAAGTCAAGCTCTGGCAGGTTGCTCCATGAGCACCACTCCGTCTCGTAGGCGGAGCACTGGCCGTCGCTGTACACGCCCTTGTCGGTAAGGGTGTAAGGCAGTTTATATACGCCTCTTGAGCTTACGGTACTTGCCGTCTCGCTGCCGAGGATGAAGCCCTTGGTTGTCTCGCGGTATGCCTTGTCATATTTGTGGTCGCGATAGTTCAGACCTACCACATCCATCACCTCTGCGAAACCGCTTGCCAGTGCGTTATCCACGCGGTCCATGCCCTGTGTAACAGGACGTGTAGGGTCAAGCTCGTGGCAGATGTTCTGCAGTTTCTTAGCCCATTCCACGCCGGCATTCTTGTCCCACTGTTCAGGAATCTCGTTGCCTATGCTCCACATTATGACGGATGGATGGTTGCGATGGTTTAATACGAGGTTGGTAATATCTTTCTCTGCCCACTCCTTGAAGAAGCGTGCGTAGCCGTTCTTACACTTAGGATATATCCACATGTCGAAACTCTCAGCCATCACCATCATACCGAGCGAGTCACACAGGTCCATCTGCATTGTTGATGGCATATTGTGTGAGGTACGTATGGCGTCGCATCCCATGTCCTTCATCAGCTTTATCTGCCTTATGAGGGCAGCCTTGTTCACTGCCGCTCCGAGCGGACCCAGGTCATGGTGCAGGCATACGCCCTTAATCTTTCTTGTCACGCCGTTAAGCTGGAAGCCTCCCTCGCGGCTCACTGTTACCGTGCGCACACCGAGGTTTGTTATGGTCTCGTCTATCACCTTGTGATTACGCATAAGGCGTGTCCTTACCTTATATAGATAAGGAGTCTCTGGTGTCCATAGATTAGGCTTGCTCAGGGTCAGTTCGGTCTTTATAATGCCGTCCTCAGGCACGTCGAAGTGGCTGCCAGCCTCCATGAAACCCTTGTCGTTGAGTATCTCAATGACACATGCCAGGTCAGCCGCGTCGGCAGGCGATACACATAGCTTGGTCTCATAGTCAATGGCAGCTTGGTTCTCGTCACGTCCGTGGTTGTCCACGCCCTGCTTCAGTCCCACGGTCCTTATTGACGTAGCCCATGGGTCGATATGCGCCTTAGGAGTGATGACGAGTGATACCGGCCTGTAGAGTCCGGCACCGGGATACCATCTGCTGCTCTCCTCCTTGTTCTCCAGTTCCACCTCTATGGTGTTGTCACCGTCCTTTATCAGTGGTGTTATGTCCAGTCTGAAGGCGTTATAGCCATAGGCCCAGTAGCCAGCCTTCTGGCCGTTTACAAATACTGTAGGCTCAGCCATTGCACCGTCAAACTGCAGTGTGAACACACCGTCCTTGTTTGTGAACTGTGCACTGTTGACAGTGCATTTGTAGTACCCCTTGCCTATCCATGGCAGGGCACCAGAGCGGCCCGACTTCTCAGTGGCCTTCTTCTCTCCGTTCTGCTCAATGCGTACAGTCTGCAGGTCCCATTTCTTGTCGAAAGGTCCGTCTATGGCCCAGTCGTGCGGAATGTTTACATCTTTCCATTCAGCCTTGTCGCGTGAGAACTGCCATTGCTTCAAGTCTAATACCTGTCGTTGCGCCATCACATCGCTTGTGAATACGGCTGCGTTTATTAACAATGTTGTGATAAATACAAAAAGTCTTTGTTGCATATAGTTGATAGATTAGTTTTCTTGTGAGTCTTCGTCAGTAAGTGATGCCATGTTCTCTGGTATCTGCTTAGTAGGTGTCACGCCAAAGCGTCTGAGCGTCTCCAGACGCTTGGACATATTGCCGCGTCCCTCGCGCAGCTGTCCCATGCCAGTGTCGTATGTGGCGCGGGCAGTGTTTAGCTGGTTGCCAAGCTTCACATACTGTTCCACAAACGTGCAGTACTTGTCATAGAGGTCAGAGGCAGCCTTCAGTATCTCGCGGTTGTTCTTCTCCTGTCGGGTGTTCTGCCACGTCAGGAATATCAGTTTCAGCACCACCATCAGGTTCGTCGGGTTGATAATCAACACACCTTTCTGGTACGCCTTGGTGCTCAGCTGCGGGTCGCGGTTCATAGCCAGTATGTAGCTGCCCTCGTTAGGCACGAACATCAGTACCATGGGGATGGCCTTGTCCACCTCCTTGTCATACTTCATGTTTGACAGTTCCACCACATGCTGCCATATAGAGTCATGGTTAGCCTTTATTGCCGCATTGCGTTCCTCCTCTGTCTCGGCACCCACATAGTCGGTGTAGGCAGTCAGCGACACCTTAGAGTCAATGATGAGCTTCGAGCCGTCGCCGCTGCGTACTATCACGTCGGGTCTTACGTTGGCTCCTCCCTCAGTCTTCACATTCTCCTGTACAAAGTACTCCTCGCCCTTGCGTAGTCCGCTGTCACGCAGTATGTTCTCCAGAACCTGCTCCCCCCAGTCGCCCTGCACCTTGCCCCTGTTCTTCAGTGCCTCTGCGAGGTTGCGTGTGGTCTTGTCGCGTTCCTTGTCATGCTCAAACACCGCCTTGATGCTTGCCTCCAGCGCCGAGGTGTTCTTTGACTGCTCCAGCTTGTTGTCATCCACCAGTCGGTGCAGGTCCTCCAACTGTTTCTTCAGCGGGTCAACGATGCGACTCATCTGCTCGCTGTTGGTCTGCTTCAGAGTGTCCATGCGCTCCTCAGCCTCGCGCTTCAGCGTTTCCATTCTCTCTGCCGCCTCGCGTTTCAGCGTCTCGGAGCGCTCGGTCATCTCGCGCTCAAACTGTGTGCGCATCTGCTCGCGAGCCAGCTCCAGTTCGGTCTTGAACCTCTCCTGTCTCTCCTCCTCGTCTTTCTCTGCCTGCTGGCGTTGTGCCTCAAGCAGTTTCTGTGTGCTTTGCAGGGCAGCCTTGAGAGAAGAGTTCTCCTCGCTCATCTTCTGCCTTGCCTCACGCTCAGCCTCACGCTCATCTCTCATCTCGCCAATGCGCAGCGCGGCCTCCTCCTTGGTGGTGGCAAGCAGTCTCTGGCTTTCCTCCTTCTGCTCGCTCATGCGCAGTGACATCTCCTCCTTCGCATCGTTGAGCCTGTTCTCAGCCTCGTCCTTGATAAGTTTTACGCTGTGTATAGCCTCCGCCTTCATGTTCTTGATGCGTATCTCCGCATATATACAATAGGCTATGGCCATTCCGAGTGATATGATAAGTATAGTGAGTTCCATCCGTATATGGGGTAATTATGGTGCAAATATACAAAACATTTTGCAAATTCCAAAAACTTTTGTAATTTTGCGTAGTCAAAGACTTAAAAGTTACTATGAAACAAAGAAAAAACATTATCGCTGCAGTCATACTGTTAATGTGCTGCGTTGCTGCTTCGCTAAAAGCGGAGGTGCGTTATGCCACCACCTCTGTTACTGATATCCCGTTTGACATGCCCCGTGTGGCTTTGCCTGACATCCCCGCCAACACCGTATGTATTACCGACTTCGGTGCAGTGGGCGACGGTGGCTCCTTGTGTACTGAGGCCTTTGCCAAGGCTATGCATGCACTCGCTGCCAAGGGCGGCGGCCGCCTCGTGGTGCCGGCAGGTATATGGCTCACCGGTCCTATACAGTTTGAGAACTGCACCGAGCTCCACCTGGAGCGTGGAGCGTTGCTGCTCTTTACCTCAGACTTTGACGCTTATCCTAACGTCAGCACAGTGTATGAGGGCAACACCGCCAATAAGAAGATGGCACCGCTGTGGGCATACCGCAAGCATGACATAGCCATCACCGGCGACGGTGCTGTTGATGCGCAGGGAGAGCGCTGGCGCCCGTCAAAGCAGGGTAAGTTCACCGCCAATCAGTGGAAGGAACTGACCTCTGGTCAGGGCATAGCTCATAAGGGTGTGTGGTATCCTGACGCTAAGCAGGATGATGAGGCTGGCAAGGAGGGTAAGCCCGACTTCCGCAGGGTGTTGCAGCGCCCAGTGCTGCTTGAGTTTACAGAGTGCCAGCGCGTGCTCTTGCAAGACGTTACGCTGAGCAACTCGCCGGCATGGAACACCCATCCGTTGAAGTGTGAGGACGTTACCATTGACCATGTCACTATACGCAACCCCTGGTATGCACAGAACGGCGACGGCCTTGACCTTGAGTCATGTAACCGCTGCATCATCAAGAACTCCACCTTTGACGTGGGTGATGACGCCATCTGCATAAAGAGTGGAAAGGACAAGGAGGGACGCGCCTGGAATATGCCTTGCCAGAATGTCATCATTGAGGGCTGCACCGTGCTCCACGGTCACGGCGGCTTTGTCATCGGCTCGGAAATGTCGAGCGGTGCACGTAATATATATGTATATAACTGTCTCTTCAACGGTACTGATACAGGTTTGAGAATGAAATCCACACGCGGCCGCGGCGGCGTGGTAGAGAAGATATATGTGGACAAGATAAACATGGTGAACATAGCCGGTGAGGCGTTCACGTTCAGCCTGTACTATGCCAACAAACCGGTGGCAGGAAAGCAAGACGGCGACACATCGTCTGCCGATGCCGTACCACCTGTGACAGAGGAGACACCGTGCTTCCGTGATCTGCATATATCCAACATTATCTGTCAGGGTGCGCGCAGGGCGGTATATTTCAACGGTCTGCCCGAGATGCCGTTGTCTGACGTGGTGCTTGAGAACTCCCTCTTCGTATGCGACGAGGGTGCCGACATGCATTATGCCAAGAACATCACGTTCAAGAATGTGAAGATACAGCAGAAGCGCGGTGAGCGCATCACAATGGCTGACGTGAAGAACTTTAAGGAGAAATAGTTGTTGTGGCATCAATGAAATCATTGGCTAAGGATACCGCCATTTACGGCCTTAGCAGCATAATGGGCAGATTCTTAAATTATCTGCTTGTTCCTCTCTACACAAACGTGATATCAGTGGCGAGTGGCGGCTATGGCATCGTCACTAACCTGTATGCATACGTGGCACTGATACTGGTGCTGCTCACCTTCGGAATGGAGACCACCTTCTTCCGTTTCGCCAATAAGGAAGACGAGAACCCGCATTGCGTATTCTCTACCTCGATGGCGGTCATTGCTGCGCTGACGGCGATGTTCCTTGCCATAGTGTTCCTTGGCATCGACCCGATATCCAATGTGTTACACTATACAGACCATAAGATATACATACTGATGATGGCTTGCGTAGTGTCGCTCGATGCCATACAGGCCATACCATTCTCTTATCTCAGATATAAGAAGCGCCCTATAAAGTTTGCTGCGTTGAAGATGCTGTTCATAGTAATGAATATAGGTCTCAACCTGCTTTACTTCGTATGGCTGGGCAAGACAGACGTGTTCTATATCTTTGCGCTGAACCTCGTGTGCACAGGCTTTATCACCTTCTTCTTCATACCAGAGTTTGCGCATGAGCATGTAGCGGCACGTGCATACTGCAAGGAGCGTGGCATAGAGTTTAAGATAGTAGATTTCGCATTGCTGCGCCGTATGCTCAGCTATTCATGGCCGATACTCGTGTTGGGCGTGGCAGGCATACTCAACCAGACTGTGGACAAAATGATATTCCCATTGGTATATCCAGACCATGCAGAGGGCACGGTGCAGCTCGGCATATACGGTGCCTGCGTCAAGATAGCCATGATTATGGCAATGATAACACAGGCGTTCCGCTATGCCTATGAGCCGATAGTCTTTGCAAAGTCGAAGGACGGCGACAAGCGTGAGTATTATGCCCAGGCAATGAAATACTTCGTAATATTCACTCTCTTTGCCTTCCTTTGCGTGGTAGGCTACATGCCTTTGCTTGAACGTATAATCCCGGCAGGGTACAGAGTGGGACTTAACGTGGTGCCTATTGTGATGGCTGCCGAGATAATGATGGGCATATATTTCAACCTGTCCTTCTGGTATAAGCTGATAGACAAGACCATCTGGGGTGCATGGTTCTCGCTGGCAGGCTGCGCGGTACTCATTGCCGTGAACGTCATCTTCATACCTGAGTACAGCTACATGGCTTGTGCATGGGGTGGCGTGGCAGGCTATGGCACGGCAATGCTGCTGAGCTATTTCGTCGGTCAGAAGAAATATCCTATCAATTATGATATAAAGGGTATGTTTACGTACGTTGTCATCACCGTGGCGTTCTATTATGTAATGGATGCCATGAACGGTAAGATGAACGATATACTCTACATGCTTACCAATACGGTGCTCATAATGGCATACCTCGTCATGGTGGTGATGAAGGACATGCCACTGAGTTCGCTTCCAGTGATAGGAAAGAAATTCAGGAAGTGACACAGGAGGGCGAAGACCCCACCCCGACCCTCCCAAAGGGAGGGGGAGTTAATGGAGACGAAAATGAAGACGAAGACGAAAAACACCCTGGCCCTCTCAAGGGGAGGGAATGTTTATAATAACGAAAATGAAGACGGAAGCTACAACATTATGGTAGCTTCCGTCTTCATTTTCAATCCTGTTTCCGTATTCGTATTCGTCAGTGCCCCCTCCCTTTGGGAGGGTCGGGGTGGGGTCTTACATCCTCCTCTTTATCACTATGTCAGCCCCGCTGGTGATGTTGTCAAGACACTCGGGGTGCTCCTTCACGAACGACTCTATGTGGCGTACGCGTTTGCTCTCGAAAATCTCGTCAACAGCTATGAGGATGCCCGTCTCCTCTACATCGCCGAAGCCGTAGTTGATGGCTGTGCCGAAGAGCTTCATCGTAGGCGATAGGTTCATGTATGCGTTTACGAGTGGCGGAATGTTGAATCCCAATGCACGTATGCCGCCGTTGAGTATGCGGTAGTCTTCCTTGAAGTCGCGTCCGCAGAACACCTGCTCCAGCTCCTCCTCGGGAGTGTCAAGCTTCAGCGGGTTCTTTGGATAAACCAGTCCGTCCTTGTCGTCGAAGTGCTTCTTGAGGAAATAAAGTATCATGTCGCGTCCGAAGCGTATGTAGCTTGGGTACATGGTCATCTTACCGAAATAATACTTCATCTGTGGGTTGATAACCATCAGTGCACCCAGTCCGTCCCACAGGTTGTCGAGTGCAAAGAGACTCTTTGCACCTCTCTTGGAACTCTGATACTCCGGCGTGACGAAAGAGCGGCCAAGCTCAATGGTGTAAGGGGCATACTCCTTGATAAACTTGTCAGAAAACCTGAACATGTGGCTGGTGGCAAGTATGGGTTGCCCCTCCTCGTCATACTCCCACTCGTCGCCCATGAGGTAGCGGTAGCCACCAATGATCTCCTGCGACTCCGGATTCCATACTATAAGCTGCTTGTAGCAGTTCTCGCAGGTGTCAAACTCATCCCAGTCAAGTTCCTTGCCGGTGCCTCCGCCTGCCATACGGAACGTGATTTCACGCAGACGACCTATTTCTCTCATGAGGTTAGGAGAGTCGTGGTAGGTGAAGATGTAAATCTCGTTGTTGCTCTTGTTGGTCATGCGCAACTTCTTCTCTGGCGTCAGTTCTTCCAACAGAAGTTCGAGAGGTACAGGCTGTATTATTTCTGGTCTCATCAGAAAATGGATTTATAGTGTTAGCTTAATATTCATTGTTGTGCGTTGTTACAGTTGGTAAACTTTCTCCTTTACCCACTGTGCCCATTCTATTGGCTTGCGTGTCTTGTCAAAGGTCTCCCAGGCTATGGGCTTGCCTATGGTTACTTCAAAGGTCTTGCCTTTGTTCTTGAACATCTCGTCGGCGAGAAAGAGCATTGCCACGTTGAACTTCAGTCTCAGAGCCTTGCATATATTGGCTATGCGGTAGAAGCGCTCTGAATTCTGACCGTTAAAGTGTATAGGCACCACGTCGCGGTGTGTCTGTACGCTCTTGCTAATGAACGTCTTGGTCCATAGCAGGTCGCGTATCACTCCGTTCTGCTTGCGTGAGCATATTCCTGCAGGGAACATCACCATGTGGTGGTCTGACGCAAAGCCGGCCTCCACCATGGCAGGGAAGTCGCGGCTCTGCTTGCCAGTCTTGTTGATGGGGATGCAGAGCGGAGCCAGTCCCGGCAGGTTCATGAGCAGGTCATTGACAAGATAGCGGAAGTTGTCGTTATATCGCTCGCCGATGATGGAGCCTATGGCAATGCCGTCTATGCCACCCAACGGATGGTTGGAGACAAAGGTGTAGCGCTTGCCGTCGCTGTCGTCGGGCAGGTTCTCTATGCCGTTCACCACTATCTTGTTACCAAGAAACTCAATGCCGGCCTTCAGCCACGGTGTACCCTGCAGGTCTTTCTTGTCCCACAGGAACTCGTTTAACTCGTCCTGGTGTACTATGTTCTTCAGCCAGTTTACTACGAAACGGGGCACACGTCCAGCCTTGCTGCCCATCTTTGAGCGCAATATCTCGTCAATGTCTATTGTCTTCTCTGTTACTTCCATTCTGTCAGTGTTTCAAGGTGGATTCTATTAATTCGGAGGGAGTTCGTCAACTCACGTTTAAAGTTTAAATGTACTGTGGGAATTAATAGAACCCACCTCAATTCTGTTACGAAGATATGAGAATTACAAAGTTAATAAAAATTTCCTAAAATGCGTTTGTTTCTTTTGTATAAGTTGGATGTTTTATCATTTTTTTACAAATCGAGGTCGTGTCCCTGAAAAATGGCAAATGACAAAAATGTCCTATTTGGGGCTTCATTTCCTTGCGGTATTAAAGCCTGTAAAGGGAGTAGGGGAGCCCTTCTATCCGGAAGAACTGCAGGATATTGACGGTATGGATGCTGTGCGCGAGTCATGCCGATATAAGACGTCCTTTGACTACATAGCCAATTATTCTATGGAGTAGTCTTATACGGTGTCATACACACACTTCTTGTGCCATAGGTTTATCTTCTCCGTAAGATAGGCCTTGAAGCCTTGGTCTCCCGTTACCTCGATGTCGTCGTACATGCCGAGCACAAAGCGACCTATGCCCAGATAGCTGCACACATCAGTCTCGAAATACCATCTGCTGTTATCTTGTCTTACGAAACCGACGGCAGAGGCAGGGTATTCCTCGAGCATCACGTTGTGTGACAACTGTCCCATGTACATAGACACCTTCATGGTCTTCTCACCCGAGAAGGCGAAGAGGTCTGTGAACACCTGCTTGTGCGCATCGGGGTTATGCCATCCCTCATTGAGTTTTACCACGTCGCCCATGCGTGAGAGCCTGAAAGTCTTGTTCTTGCCAGTGGCAGGCTCGTAGCAGCGTATATCATTGTTGTTATTGAGGAAGAGGAACGGCTCCACGCGCCTGTTGCTCACCGTGTGGCTGTTAGGTGATGAGTAGTCTATTATCTCCACCACCTGCTGTTCCTTCACGGCCTCATACAGAGTGCTGCGTATGTGTGCCGTCTTGTGCGCCAGCTGTTCGTCAGAGAGTATGCGGAAGTCATAGAAGCGGTCGAGCTTGTTGTGCAGGTCGCGCAGGCGCGATGACTTGTCGCCCGCCTCGTCTATGAGCTGCCTTATCAGCAGTGCCTCGTCCTCGGTAAACTGTAATATGTCAAACAACTTGGTGAAGAAGGTGCTGGAGCGGTCAAGGCTGTATTTGCCCCGGCGTTTCTCTACCTTGAACCCAGCCTGTTCGAAAAACTCAATATAATAGTAGAAGCTGCGGCGTGATATGCCTGTCATGTCACATATCTCCTCCGCGCTGTACATACGGTTCTGCGTGAGCAGTATTATCAGTTCAAGCTCTCTCTTCAGATGGTCGTGGCGCATGGTCTTTTTTTTTTGTATTGTAAAGTTACAAGTTTTTTTTTATTACACAAAAATTTCCTGATACAAAACGGCGGAAAAATGCCCGTAAACCCGATGAAACCGTCGATTTGAAACAAAAACGTACCTAATAAACTAAACAACATGGACTTAACTAATCTCGCATCTTCCAACGCTTCTATCAGATGCGTACCGATGATGCCAAGGCTGGCAGCGTCAACCGGATGCCGGTGCCCTTGCAGCTCCAGTGAAGGCTGATGACGTAACGCAGTGCATACTCGTGGTGGATGACAACAGAGTATGGCGTTACTCTTTCTGAGTACATGAGGCGGTCAGCGCAGTGATGCGCGGAGTAAAAAAAGCGCAGACAAAATTTGGCGTTTATATTGTTTTTTCGTAACTTTGCCGTTATAGATGAAGATAATTTTAATATACCTTATAGTCATCAACGTCGTCACTTTCGTGATATACGGCTATGACAAGTGGCAGTCGCAGCACGGAGGATGGCGCATCAGCGAGAGAGCCTTGCTGGGCTTGGTGGCTGCCTTTGGTGGAGTAGGGGCGCTGGCTGGAATGTGGGGCTTGCGTCATAAGACCAAGCACCACTTGTTCGTGGTAGGTGTGCCGGCTATAATGCTGGTGGAGTTCCTGCTGTTCAATGTGGTGCTGTATATGGTTTCGTCGTCGTGGTAGGACCCCACCCCCGACCCTCCCAAGGGGAGGGGGACTGACTGACCGAAAGCCCCTTAGCCCTTGATGGATTTCGCATCTCCCTCCCCTCCGCTTTGCGTCTCCCTCCCCTTGGGAGGGTCGGGGTGGGGTTTGGATTTCGCATCTCCCTCCCCTCCGCTTTGCGTCTCCCTCCCCTTGGGAGGGTC
>CAMEWL010000045.1:0-15162 GCA_945941025.1 uncultured Prevotellaceae bacterium | reverse complement strand
TAAGATTGTCAAAGAACTCTTTGGCTGGCAGCGCAAAGCCGCTTAACCAGATATGCTAATTTTTAACGAACTATTGTTAAATAATAATTCGCTTTATATTTTTCTTGAACAACGGATTTGGGGATTTCAGGATAGTTGTTTTTTGCTTCTTCTGTAGTTTGAATTCCTTGAATCCTATAATCCTTAGAAATACATTTTATAATCTGTGAATAAATAAAAGAAACGGTGTCATGCATAGCGTCATGACACCGTTTCTTGTTAAATTATATATTTTTATGATGGCAAAAAGCAGTTGTTTCACGGAAAAAGTGTAACTTTGCAAATAGATAAAGAACAGTTCCACCCAAATAACCAGAATATGAAACTTCCTATTGGCATACAAGATTTTGAGAGTCTCCGCATTGACGGATACGCTTACATAGACAAGACAGAACATATATACCGTCTTGTCTCAGAAGGACGTTACTATTTCCTGTCCCGTCCGCGCCGCTTCGGTAAGTCATTGCTTTTGTCAACGATAAAGGCACTGTTTCTTGGTAAGCGTGAGCTGTTCAAGGGACTGGCGATAGACCAGAAGGAAGACTGGGACTGGGCAGTGCATCCTGTGCTGCATCTTGACCTGAATACAAACAAATATGACAAGGCAGAGGTGCTGGAGCAGAAACTTGAGAAAGCTATAATTGACTGGGAGACTGCCTATGACTGTTCTATGCCAGGTTATCCTCTGGGTATGCGTTTTGAGAATTTAATCAAAGCAGCCTACGAGAAGACCGGTCAGCGTGTGGTCATCCTCGTGGATGAGTACGACAAGCCGTTGCTGCAAGCCATAGGAAACAGGGAGCTGCAAGATGAGTACCGTGGCACGCTCAAAGGCTTCTACGGTGCCCTGAAGTCCATGGACGGCTGCATAAAGTTCGCCATGCTCACCGGCGTAACGAAATTCGGCAAAGTCAGCGTGTTCAGCGACCTCAATAACCTCATGGACATATCCATGTTGAACAAATACCACGACATTTGCGGAATAACGGAAGAGGAACTGCTTCGCACCTTTGACGGCAATATCAACGAACTTGCCGAAAACAACGGCATGGAGCGAGAAGAGTGCATTGACAAGCTTCGCCGCATGTATGACGGCTATCACTTCAACCAGATATCTAAGGAAGGCATATACAATCCATTCAGTGTGCTTAACACGATGGAGAATAGTATATTTGACAGCTACTGGTTTGAGACCGGCACACCGACATATCTCGTGGAACTGTTGCGCCGCCACTACTACGACCTTGAGGAGATGGCAACGTCAGAGGTCACCTCAGACGTGATAAACAGCATAGACGCAGAGTCCACCAACCCCATACCAGTGATATACCAGAGCGGATACCTCACCATAAAGGGCTATGACAAGGAGTTCCAGATGTACAGACTTGGTTTCCCGAACCAAGAAGTGGAGGAAGGCTTCATAAAATATCTCGCCCCGTTCTATCTTGACAACAGGGAGGAAAGATCGGTATTTGACATAAGGAGCTTCACGTCAGACGTCAGGGAAGGCAAGCCAGAGCAGTTCCTCAGCCGCTTGAAATCACTCTTCGCCAGTGCGCCATACGACAGTGTGAAGGGCGACAAGGAGAACCACTTCCAGAACATGATGTGGGTGGTGTTCAAGATGATGGGCTTCTACTCACATACTGAGTACCACACCAGCGACGGCCGCATAGACCTGCTGGTAGAGACACCGCAGTATCGCTACATTATGGAATTTAAGCTTGACGGCACCGCCGAGGAAGCCTTGCAACAGATAAAAGACAAGAACTATCAACTGCAGTTCTTCGGCGACGCCCTCGCTACCAGAGAGAGTCAGGGAGAGTCTAAAACATTCATAATAGGAGTAAACTTCTCAAAGGAGACACGCACCATAGACAAGTGGATTATAGAGTAGTCCTCCCACAGATGACATGGATTAACCGACCACAGATTACTGGGATTACATTGATTATTTTTTCGACAACGGATTTAGACGAATTTCAGGTTCTTCAGTAGTATACAACAAAGACCAAAGTTATCTACTACATTTTAAGGTGAACGATACCATCTGTGTCAAAAGAGAAATAAAAACAGACAAAAAGTATAGGGGGTACGATTTCTATCTTACTAACAAGGATGGACAGATTCTATATCATTTCCCAGATGGGACGCAAAACGTATGTTATATGAATAATGAATATTACTATTGCATTGGACAACAGTTGTTTTGCTTGAAGTTTTAAGATAGCTTTAAGTCTGCATCTGTTCCATCTTGGTTTCAATGGACTATGATAATACTGCTTGCTGAAATTATTGGTGTGTGCTTAATCTTTAGTATTTGTCAGTCTTGCCACTTTGTTTCCCAGCAATCCACAATCCTGTATAGGTGATGAGGCCGTTGATAAGCAGCATCTCATAGCCGAAACGGTAGTCAGAGTATGTGGTGACAACATAGTTGAGCACTAAGCATAACAGGGGTGACAGAATGCACACCAGTGCGCTGCCGTCCCTCTTGCGTTGGTGTGGCTTGTGGGTCATGGCATAGGCGAAGAGACCGAGCAACGGACCGTAGGTGTAGCTCACGAGTATATACACTGCGTCTATCAGAGAGGTGGTATTGAAGTGGTGGAACAGTATGCAGCATACTGCCACCAGCAGTGTCATGAACAAGTGGACGAATCCTACGGACGGTTGCTTGTCTCCCTTACCGTCTGTTGACAGGAAGTCCACGCAGACGGTGGTGGTGAGTGCGGTGATGGCACTGTCAACGGTGGAGAATGACGTAGCTACTACGCCGAGCACGAATAGCGTCAGCGTTATGCCGCCTGTGCGCAGGCAGTAGAGCGTCAGCAGGTCGTCGGGATTGTCAGGCAACGGCGTGCCCTGACTGTTATATACGCCGATGAGCATCACGCCTAGCAGCATGAAGAGGGCGTTTACGGGCAGGAAAGCGAAGCCATAGGTACACATATCCTTCTGCGCGTCGCGCAGCGTGCGGCAGGTGAGGTTCTTCTGCATCATGTCCTGGTCAAGGCCTGTCATCACTATCACGATGAACACGCCAGAGAGGAAACGCAGTGCGAAGCCTCCGGGCTGCCATGTGTAGCCCGTCTTGCCGAGAGAGTGGGGCAGGGTGGACCATATATCTGGGCCTATGCTGATAATGAGCAGTGCGAGGCATACTATCATGCACAGTGTTTGTACGGTGTCAGTCCATACCAATGTCTTTATACCTCCCCTGCGGGTGTAGAGCCACACGAGGAACAGCATAAGGCATACGGTGATGGTGAAGTCACAGTCTGCCACCCTGCTGATGATGAAGCACGGCACATAGAACTTTGCCGCCGCTCCCAGCAACTTGGATATGACGAAGAAGGCGGAGCCAGTCTTGCAGGCCTCGTCGCTGACGCGTCGGAGGTAGGTGTATATGGTGGTGACGTTGTGCTTGTAGTAGATGGGCAGCAGCACGTATGCCACTACAAAGTAACCGCCTATGAAGCCTGCGCATACCTCAAGGTAGGTGAAACCGGAATGGAGCACCATGCCCGGCACGCTGACAAACGATACGCCGGAGATGCTGGCACCCACCATGCCGAAAGCCACCATATACCATGGTGACTGCCGCTCACCGCGGAAGAAGGCGGTGGCGGTGTCTTTCCTCTTTATCATCCTACTGACCATAAGCAGCAGGGCGAAATATGCAAGCAGGATATATATCATAAATTCCCTTGTGGCCTCACGGCTCTTACGCCAAGAATGTTATTTCTTCTTATTCAGTTTCAGCAGGCGCTTGTATTCTTTCTTTGTAATGCGCATGAAAGAGCCGTGCTGCGGTGCCGTCACTCCCTTGATGTTCTCTGGTGAACGGAAGTTGCGCATGAACTTGTCGGCACGGCAGATGCGGTAGTTCCTTGGGCGTGAGGAGTACTCTATGTAGGCTATGCGCCATCCGTCCTCACCAGGAACCTGAAAGGCTGACACGCCCTCACACTTCTTCTTGCCCTCGAAGTTTACGTAGTCATCAGCCACAGGCTCGCTCCACGGACCAGTGAGCTTAGGTGCAGTGGCGGTGAAGAGTCCCGGCTGTCCGCCCTCTTTCTTTATCATCATGTGGAAGAGACCGTCGGCAGGCACGTAGTTGATGTCGGCGTCGATGGTGGCATAGCCCCAGTCGAAGAGCGGCTGCGGCTGTGTCAGTTTGGTAAACGTCTCATCGGCGTAGCTGTAATACATACGGTCATACTTCTCCTCGGCGCGGTTCCACATGGAGTAGTAGATGAAGTAGCCACCCTTCTTACCGTCAGGCCACTGGTAGGTCTCATCCCAGAATATCTGCGGAGCCCACACGCGGTTGATGGTTGACCAGTCGTTGTAAACGCTCTTTGTCCCGGGGTCGAGGAATATGGATGTGCCTTTGCGGTAGTCAAAGGTGGTTGACTTCCAGTGTATGAGGTCGTCAGAGGTGAGCAGGTTGATGCCGTAGTTGTCCCACGCCTCCTTCTTGCCCAATGCCTTTGTCTTAGAATTGTTCATGTCAGTTGTCACCATGAGGTAGCGTTTGCAGTCATGGCTGCGGCAGATGTACGCGTCGCGCGTGCCGCCCTCGATGCCTGCCAGTTCGGCGGAGGAGAAGATGCTGTCACCCCCTATGATGTCCTGCCAATTCTCAGCGTCCTTGCTGACTGCGAAGGCAGTCCACTGTCCGCGGTCGCTCATGTGGCAATATAGGAAATACTTTCCCTTCTGTGGGTTTACGGCTTGTGCCTGTATCAGTGTGAACAGGCAGATTGTGAGTAAAGTAGATAGTCTCTTTAACATAGTCGTTAGTTATGAGTTTTGAATTATGAGTTATGCATTCTTTTAGTCGGCCTACGGCCTTTATAAAAGCGTCACTGCGTGCCGAGCGATGCATTGTTAATCGTCTCCGGCATCATCTTTCTCAGTATGCCTACTGCCTCCTTCACGCTGGGAACGCTCTTGACGATAAGCACGTTTTGTCCCTTCACCTCTTTGATGTCACAGAGACGTGCGTGGCGACTCACATAGTTGAGGATGGAGTCGAAGAATGGGCTTTGGTAGAAGGCACTGTCATTATTAGACACAAACTGCATCTTCATGATATGCTGCTTCAGCACCAGTTTCTCGCAACCCAGTCGGCGGCCGAGCCTGCGCAGTATCACCACCATCATGAGTTCCTCGCCCTCGGTGGGCACAGGACCGAATCTGTCCTCCATACGCTTGCGGTAAGCCTCAAGGTCCTGGTCGGTCTCTATATTGTCAAGCTCGCGGTATAGAATCATACGTTCGCTTGAGCCGGGCACGTAGGTGTCAGGGAAATACATGGCGAGGTCGCTCTCCACGGTGCAGTCGTCCACGAAGTCGTCGCCGGTGAGGTTCTCACCCTCGCTTATCTGCTCCCTGTAGAGGTCTTGGAACTCGTCGTTCTTCAGTTCGTTGACCGCCTGTGACAGTATCTTCTGGTAGGTCTCATATCCCAGATCCTCCATAAAGCCCGACTGCTCCGCTCCCAACAGGTTGCCTGCTCCGCGTATGTCAAGGTCCTGCATGGCAAGGGCGAAGCCCGAGCCGAGGTCGGAGAATGTTTCCAGAGCCTCAAGCCTGCGGCGGCTCTCTGTAGGCAGATAGCTCAGCGGTGGTGCCAGCAGGTAGCAGAAAGCCTTACGGTTGGAGCGTCCTACACGACCGCGCATCTGGTGCAGGTCAGAGAGTCCGAAGTGGTCGGCGTCGTTTATTATTATGGTGTTGGCGTTAGGTATGTCTATACCGTTCTCCACGATGGTGGTGGAGAGCAGCACGTCATAGTCGTGGTTGATGAATCCCATCACCACCTTCTCAAGCTGCTCAGGTGGCATCTGTCCGTGTCCCACAGCAATGCGGCAGTCCTTCACGTGGTGTTCTATGACGGTCTTCATCTTGTCAAGCGTGGCGATGCGGTTGCAGACGAAATATACCTGTCCGTCGCGGCTCATCTCAAAGTTTATCGCATCGGCCACCAGCTCAGGCGAGAAAGTCGTCACCTGAGTGTCTATCGGTTGCCGGTTAGGCGGCGGCGTGCGCATGATGCTCATGTCGCGCGCTCCCATCAGCGAGAACTGCAGGGTGCGTGGTATCGGTGTGGCTGACATGGTCAGGGTGTCCACATTCGTCTTCAGCTGGCGCAGCTTCTCCTTGGTTGATACGCCAAACTTCTGTTCCTCGTCTATGATGAGCAGTCCGAGGTCATGCCACTTCACCGTCTTTGACAGCATACGGTGTGTGCCTACGAGTATGTCAACCTTGCCGGCTGCGAGGTCCTCTATAACCTGTTTTGCCTGCTTCGTGGTTCGGGCGCGTGATAGGTAGTCCACACGCACAGGCAGTCCGTCAAGTCGTTTGCAGAAAGTCTTGTAGTGCTGGAATGCCAGCACGGTGGTAGGCACGAGCACAGCCACCTGCTTGGAGTCGCACGCCGCCTTGAAGGCCGCGCGTATTGCCACCTCCGTCTTGCCGAAGCCCACGTCACCGCATACGAGGCGGTCCATGGGGCGCGCGGCCTCCATGTCGTGCTTCACATCCTGCGTGGCGCGCATCTGGTCGGGGGTGTCCTCATACAGGAACGAACCCTCCAACTGGTGCTGCATGAACGAGTCAGGTGAGAATGCATACCCCTTCTCGTGGCGTCGCTTGGCATACAGCTTGATAAGGTCGCGCGCTATGTCCTTGATGCGTTTCTTCGCCTTCTCCTTTATGCGCTCCCATGCGCCAGTGCCGAGGGTTGACAGGCGTGGTGGCTCGCCGGTATCGGCGCGGCGGTATTTGCTTATCTTGTATAGAGAGTGGATGGACACATCCACCTTGTCGTTCTTCTGGTAGATGATGCGTATCACCTCTTGGTAACTCTGCTCGCCTGAGGGAGAGACGGTAGGTATGCGTACCAGTCCACCAAACTTACCTATGCCGAAGTCCACGTGCACTATATAGTCACCCGGCTCCATCTCCTGCAACTCCTTCATGGTGAGAGCCGCCTTGCCTCGCTTTGTGGTCTCAGCCTTCAGCTGATACTTGTGGAAACGCTCAAATATCTGGTGGTCGGTAAACAGCACCATCTGCTGGTCATTGTCAATGAACCCCTCGTGCAGAGTACCCTTGACAGCGGTGAACGTCACCTTCTTCTCGTCAAGGATTACCGACAGGCGCTCATGCTGCTTGTCGCTGTCTGAGAGGATGCAAGTCTTGTATCCTTTCAGTTGGTAGTCATCTATCGTCTGTGCCAGTAACTCAAAGTTCTTATGGAAAAGAGGCTGTGGCGTGGTGGACAGGGTGAGGTGTGTAGCATTGGCAGGCGTTGCCCTGCCGCCGGTCAGCTCTATGGTTTTGAACCTCTCAATGCTTTTCTCGAAGCGTGATGCCTGGCAAAGGTTGAGCTCGCGTGTAAGCTCGCGCATCACGTCAGCCTTCTCTGCCTCGGTTACGCCTGAGAGCCTGTCAGTCTTGGCAGCATTGCTGAACCCCTCTTTATATATGAAGTCAATGTCATCAATGACAAAAGCCTTGTCATTGGTTATGATGACAGTGTCGTCAGACAACAGGTCGGGCAGTGGTGACTTCTCTGTCTTGGCGGCTGCTACCTCGGGCATTATCGTGGCATTGTCGAGACGGTCTGATGACAACTGTGTCGCCACGTCGAAAGTACGCAAGGTGTCTATCTCGTCGCCGAAGAAGTCTAACCTGTAAGGATATTCGCATGAATAGGAATACACGTCGAGGATGCTGCCGCGCACGGCAAATTGCCCCGGCTCATATACATAGTCACATTCAGTGAAACCCAGCTCGCGCAGTTTGTGTACCACCTGGGTCATCTGCACTGTCTGTCCACGCTGTATGCTGATGGAACTCTCCACAATGTTTTCCTTGGATATCACCATCTCTGCAAGTGCGGAGGGATAGGTCACTATCAAGGGAGTGGAAGACGGTGACGCCAGTTCAGAGAGAATCTCGGTGCGCAGTATCTCGCTTGACGCGTCACGTTGTCCGAACTTCACGGCACGTTTGTATGATGAGGGGAGGTATTTCACGACATCGCCCATCATGGTGTGTAGGTCCTGATACATATATCCGGCCTCGTCAGCATCGCGCATGATGATAAGGAGGGGACGCCCGGCGCTCTTGGCTGTGACGGCTATATACAGGGCGGCGGCAGACTGTGTCAGTCCGTTGACCACGGCATGACGTTGCTTCTTGTCCTTCAGCATCGCTGTCATCGCCTTGGCTTGAGCCGAGCGAGCATACACCTTCATTATGTCTTTAATATCTGTCGCCGTCATTATACAGTCTATGATTAAGACTGCAAAATTACAAAATTATGGCGAGGTGGCAAAGTGAATGACAGCCTATTTTCTTTTTTACAGGGCGTATTTATACAAAATAATCTTAAAAATTAAAGATAATCAAGAAAATATTCGTGCAATGCGATGAAAATTAGTACTTTTGTGTCCTGAAACATAGACAACAGACGAATAGAAGCGATGAGACAAAGCGACAGCGTTATAATCATTCCGACATATAACGAGAAAGAAAATATTGAGAAGATAATACGCGCCATCTTCGCCCTGGAGAAGGCTTTCCACATACTTGTGATTGACGACGGCTCGCCTGACGGCACGGCAGAGATAGTACACAAGCTGATTGATACTGAGTTCCAAGATCAGCTGTTTATAGAGGAACGCTCAGGTAAGCTGGGATTGGGTACTGCCTACATCAAAGGTTTCAAGTGGGTGTTGGAGCGTGACTACCAGTATGTGTTTGAGATGGACGCCGACTTCAGTCATGATCCTAATGACGTGCCACGTCTGTACAGTGCCTGTGCTGACGAGGGATATGACGTTGCCATCGGCTCACGATATGTAAGCGGAGTGAACGTGGTGAACTGGCCTATAGGTCGCGTGCTGATGTCTTATTTCGCTTCAATGTATGTGCGCATAGTCACAGGTTTCAAGATACACGATACCACTGCCGGTTTCAAGTGCTACAAACGCCGTGTGCTGGAGACGATAGAGCTTGACAAGATACGTTTCAAGGGCTATGCCTTCCAGATAGAGATGAAATACACGGCATATAAGATAGGCTTCAAGCTGAAGGAGGTACCGGTTATATTCGTAAACCGTCGCGAGGGCGTGAGCAAGATGAGCGGCGGTATCTTCGGCGAGGCTTTCTTCGGCGTTATGCGCCTGCGTTTAGACGGTATGTTAAGGAAGTATCCGAAGCTACCTGAGTGTCAGGCCAATTGACGAGGTAAAGCACATCCTTGGCACGCGTGATGGCTGTGTATAGCCAGTGTATATAGTCGGGGGTAAGCATGTCATCGGTCATGTATCCTTGGTCCACATATACGTGACTCCAACCACCGCCCTGCGCCTTGTGGCACGTTATGGCATAGGCGTATTTTATCTGCAGCGCATTGTAATAGGTGTCGTCCCTCACGGCTTTGAGGCGGTCAGCCTTGCGTGGCAGGTCCGCGTAGTCAGCCATCACACCGTCATACAGTTGCTGTCTTTGTTCGACTGTCATAGCTGGTGCCTCGCTCTGCAGGGTGTCAAGCACTGCCGTCAGTAGCATCTCCTCATCATCATAGTCGGGAAAGCGCAGTGTGATGTCTGCAAATCGAAAACCGTAAAACTCTCTTGTGCGTCGTGCGCGGCACACAGTAGCCATGTCACCGTTGGCGATAAAGGTGAGATGTTTTTTCTCTGTATCGTCTATCGGTTTGCTGGCCTCAGGACTGTTGAAGTAGTGGTTTTTTACTATCATTATCCTGTCACCGCCACACAGTTCCTCCTCGTAATCAAGAATTCTTGTGCGTATGCCGTTGTTATATATGTTTGCGCGTTTGTTGCTGCGTGTTATCACTACGGTGTCATCTATTCCCACGCTGGCATAACTTTCCTCCAGCGTCTCTATCAGTTTATTTCCCGGTAGCACCATTATGTCAGCAAAAGCCTTGAAGTACAGTCTGGGCAGCTGCGTCACGTCATCGTGCGTTATCAGCTGCCTTACCAGCGTGGCGTTCCACAGTATGCCCGACTCCTCCGCCTGTCTTACCACCTCGCTGAGGTCGGCATCCACCACGTTCAGACCGTAGCAGCCTATCACAGCATTGTTGAGAGCAGGCGCCTCTTCCTCACCAACGGGTGGTAGCTGTGCCGTATCGCCCACCAACAGCATCTTGCAGTTGCGGCCGGAATAGACGTATGTTATAAGGTCGTCAATGACGCCGCCGCCGTTACCTTTGAACATTGGCATACCGTCAGTCTGCAGTTGGGGGATAGTGCTTATCATTGATGCCTCGTCAACCACAAACAGAGTGTCGGTGTGCATGTTGACATCAAGACTGAAGTCGCCGCCGATGCTTTTCTGCCGATATATCTTGCGATGGATTGTTGATGCCGGGTACTCGCAGTTAAGTGACAGCACCTTGGCTGCCCTTCCTGTGGGCGCAAGCAGCACCACCTTTTGCCGCAGCGCAAGCAGGGAACGCACCATGACACTTACTATGGAAGTCTTACCTGTGCCTGCCGAACCGCGTAATATCATAGCCGTAGGCTCTCGTGATGCCATCAGTTTTATGAAAGCCTCAATGGCGGAGAACTGGTCAATGGTGGGTATAAAAGAGGATTGTTGCAGTATGAAGTTTTTGAATTCAGTCGTTGTCATGTGGGCAAAGTTAACTTTTTTTTTCATCTCAGGCAAACTTTTCTTCTGATTAATTTGTTAGGTTTGCAAATAATCTGTAACTTTGTCACCGTATAACAAACACATTTATTTAAGGAGGAAAAGGTATGAAAAAGAATATTAAGTGCTTAAATGTTGTCGTAATGACAATAATGCTCGCCATGCTGTCAATGCTTGACTGCAGGGCAGAGCAGGTCATCTATGATGAGAATAACAAACACGTTCTCTGTCGTATAGATGACAACGGCATAGTATATGATAGGTTCACGCGCCGAGTGGGCAGATTTGAGCAGGACGGCACCATAAGGGACGGCTACGACGTGGTCAGGGGCAAGATTGATGCCGAGAACACCATACGTGACGAGAAAGGTCGCTACATAGGTTGCATCCTGAAGAACGGAACCGTGCGCAACGGACTGAACAGTTACGTGGGCAAGATTTCAAAGAAAGGCGTGGTGACAGACTGTGCCGACCGCATAATGGGTATAGCCAAGGATGTGGACCGCCGTATTGTGGCCGTGTGGTTTTTCTCTGATATGCTAAAGAGATAAAGGCAGATGGCAGAGACGATAAAAGGCAGAAGTATAAAGATAAGGGCAGGGCAGGACTCGCTGGCTTTCCTCATGAAGGAGGCTGATGGCAGCAGGGCGTTCCATCCGTATCAGATAAAGACAGGAATGTCTGTGGCAGCAAACCTGCGTGAGGCATTCAGGACAGAGGAGTATCTGAGGGATGGCATAGACTATGCAGAACTGATGGTGACGACACCTGTCATCCTCTTGCCCGTAGATGAATATGATAACCTTGACGAAGAGCTGACAACAGAAGACTTGTACAGTAGCGTCATGACGGGCCATAAGGGTGAGGAGAAGATAGTCAGGCCCATGGACGACTTTGATGCCGTGGGTATCTTCACCGTCAACAGTGACCTTCACATGGTAGTGACAGACAACTGCAAGGAGGTGAGCGTGCATAATGTGATATACCCTGTGTGGCAGCATTTCTATAACAGGTACTACCAGTCAGGGCAGCGCAGGAAGTTGTTTGCCTATTTCCATGACAAGTCTGTTGATGTGTGCCAGTTTGAGCACGGCCGTGTGCGTTTCGCCAATACCTTTGACGCAACGCATGCGCATGATGCACTCTATTACATACTCTTCGCATGGAAACAGCTTGGCATGAACCAGGCAGAGGATGACCTTTTTATAATAGGTGCTATGCCTCATGAACAGTGGCTGCGTGGCAGGCTTGCCACCTATGTCACACGAATCCATGATATCAATGTCAGCGCCAGCCTTAACCGTTCGCCGTTGGCAGAAATAGAGGGTATGCCCTTTGATATGATGATAGAATAATGAGGGTTATAACGGGAAAATACAAAGGAAGGCATTTTGATGTGCCGCGTACGTTCAAGGCACGTCCTACGACGGACTTCGCAAAGGAGAATATCTTTAATGTCGTTATGGGTTACATGGATATTGAGGATGTTACAGCCCTTGACTTGTTTTCCGGTACCGGTAGCATTACGCTTGAGATGCTCTCGCGTGGTTGTAGTCATGTAACGAGCGTTGAGGCCGACCGTGACCATGCGCGTTTTATCAGCCAGTGCCTGGCGAAACTAAATGTCGAGAACCATACCTTGATACGTGGTGATGTGTTCAGGTTTGTCAAGAGCTGCAAGAAAAAGTTTGACTTTATCTTCGCCGACCCTCCATACGCTCTGCCTACGTTGGCAGAGATACCCGATAAGGTGCTGCCATTGTTGGCTGACGGCGGGTTGTTTGTCTTTGAGCATGGAAAGCAGTATGACTTCTCAGCTAATCCTCTGTTCCGGGAACACCGGGCCTATGGTAGCGTGAACTTCAGCATCTTTAAGAGGGAGGGGCTGGAACAGGAACAAGAAGAAGAGAACTGATAATGAAAAGAATAAATAATAAGGAATAGAAAATAAAAAAGGAAGAATGAGATAATCCCATTCTTCCTTATTTATATATAGATACAGTTTGTATTAAACCTGTATTTTATTAGAGTCCCAGTTTGTTCAGAGCCTTGTTAGTGGCCTTGTTAACCTCATCGTTAGCTTTCTGCTTAGCTGCATCTATCTGCTCATTGGCTTTCTGCTTAACAGCGTCCACCTGCTCGTTAACCTTCTGCTTGGCAGCGTCCTTGCCCTCCTGCACCTTTGTGTCAGCAGCATCCATAACCTCTGTTGCAGCCTGGTTAGCGTCAGCCTTAACTGCGTTGGCAGCCTGTGTTGCCAGCTCAGATATGCTTGTAACCTTTACGGTGTTTACCAGATTGTTGATAGTCTCGTTACCACTGGCAATAGTCTTTATCTTGTCAGCGTTGGTGTCAACAAACTCCTTAATCTTTGATGCGTAAGCCTTTGCTGTAGCGGTGTCACCCTTGGCAATCAAGTCAGCAATAGTCTGCTGGGCTTGCTGTGATAGAGCAGCGAGGGCAGCTGGGTCGTTAGCGTTAAGCTTCTCGCCAAGCGCTGATACCAGTGACTCGGCATCCATTACTGAGTCGGTAGTGACACTGTCAACCACCTCCGCATTCTCAGCGGTCTTGTTTCCACATGAAGTGAATGCCATCACCATTCCGGCAAGAGCCATAAAGAATAGTTTTTTCATCTGTTTTTCTTGTTTTGGTTAATATTAGTGGTGCGTAACATGGCGTTACCACCGTTAGTTAATTAGTGTAAAGTTGTTGTTATTCGCAAATGGACGAAGTTTTTTAGTCATAGCAATGACAACCGTTGTTTCTTTAACTTTTCTTAAACACTATGCGCAATATGGTGAACTGTACCAGCATGGCTGTTGTCATGACGATGACGGGAGCCACCAGTCTGTGCACGCCTATCTGCATACATATCCAGAAGAGCGCTGCCTGCAATAGGTAGTTTACGGTGTGTGAGCCGGCGAAGCCTGCAAAGTGCTTCCACGTCGGACTCTGTCTGAAGGTAAAGCGGCACGTGGTGTAGTAGTTCACGAGAAAACTGATGGCATATCCTATGGAGTATGCCACGTTTACCTCGATATACTTCTGCAGTATGTAGTATATGGTATAGTGTATGGCGGCGGCCAGGCATCCGTTCATGATGAAGCGTATGAACTGTGCCTTTCCCTTGTCGCCATCCTTTATATTATGTATCTTTTCGCTCAGCATAGAGATTGGTATAAGTCATACATCTGTCGTGTGAGTTTCTCTGTGTCGAAGTTCTCCACGCAATACTGCCGTGCCCGTATGCCACGTTCTTCGCGCTCGGTGTCGTTGTCCAAGAGGTGTCTCAGTGCCTCGGCAATCTCATCCACTGATGACGGTGAGCACTGTATGGCGGCGTCACCGGCAGCCTCGGGTAGTGATGATACGTTGCTCGTTATCACAGGACAGCACTGCAGAGCCGCCTCCACTACGGGCAGACCGAATCCCTCATAGAAAGACGGGTACATCAGCAGCTGTGCCTGTGCATACAGAGCCTTCAATGTCTGTGCGTCATGTATGTTGCTCTCAATATGTATTACCCCGTCCATGCCGCCGCGGTCGCTGATATAGTACTCCACTTGTTTGCGGTACTCCCTGCCGTTGCCTACCACCACAAAGTGGGGGCGGTTGTCATGGGGCAACTGCTCGTATGCCTTTACCATTCCCAGCAGGTTCTTGCGACTGTTGATGGAACCGACGGTGAGGATAAATGGCTCGCCATTGAGATAGGGCAATGCCTCGCCTACTATTTTTGCAGCATCCTTCTTGTCCATAGGCTCATAGAAAGTAGGCTGCACAGGCTGGTATATTACGCTTATCCGTTGCTCTGGAACATTGTAGAAACGCATCACGTCACGTTTCGTAGACTCGCTGATACACACCACGTGTGTGGCGTGGCGTGCGCTCCAGCCGTACTTCCAGTCATATATAACCCTGTCCCACGGTTTATACATGTCAGGGAAGGTGCGCCATGCCACGTCGTGCATAGTGACAACCGAGGGAATGCCCCGCCTCACGATGTCGCGCGGCAACTCGTTTGACAGACCGTGAAACACGTCACAGCCTTCATTCTTCGCCTTCGCACCGAGACGGAAAGTACGCTCCAGGGCCTTGCTGTCATACAGACAAGTCTCAACCTCAGGGTAGAGAGCAGAGATGTTGCCTACTAGTGTGCGGCTGTAGTTGCCCAGTCCTGTGCGGTTATGGAAATATCTTTTTGCGTCGTAGCCAATCTTCATAATAGTTACAAAGTTATAAAAAAAAAAGCAAAATAATGTCATTTCTTTTTTTTTTTAGTAACTTTGCACTTTGAAAATAAACTAATTGACTATAAATTACATCTAAGTAAAGGATATTAAATAACTAACGTCTTATATGAAACGTACATGAGGCCTTCGGCTCGTCAAAGGGAATGAAAAGTGATGA
>CAMEWL010000044.1:0-17261 GCA_945941025.1 uncultured Prevotellaceae bacterium | reverse complement strand
GCTGGCAGCGCAAAGCCGCTTAACCAGATATGTTAATTTTTAACGAACTATTGTAATATCTTCTCCATACATTTTTTTTGCATCAGCATATGCATTGTCTAAAGAATAATATGCTTGTTCTACTTGGTTATAAATTGTTTCAAATTCTTTTTGGTATATTTCATTTGGGAACTATATACTTGTTGTCCCCGAAAGTGCCGTCTAGCAATCTTTAGCTTTTGTCTAGACATCCTTAACTAAAATAATTCCCGTTTCACTGGATAATTCCGTATCTTTGCATTACAATTATAACAAAGGAATAACAAACAGTAAATCGGGAACAATCATGATAGATTTCACACATTTCAAGTCAGTCATTTCTGTCGTTAACCATTTCAACAACGAGGACGTTTGCAAGCAGACACTTGTTGATATTCGTTGGGGTGACGATGTAGTATGCCCCCATTGCGGACAGCACCATTGCGTAAGACGTACTGACGGGCGTTTTCGATGCAACCACTGCAAGCATAACTTCTCCTGCACCACAGGTACAATCTTTCAGAACACCAAATTGCCGCTTCAAAAGTGGTTCATTGCCATGTATCTTATCTCGTCCCACAAGAAGGGTGTGTCCTCATTACAGATTATGCGTGACTGTGAGGTTACTCAGAAGACCGCTTGGTTCATGCTTCACAAGGTTCGTGGACTTTACGGACAGTCTGACGAGAAGTCCCTCACAGGTACTGTGGAAATGGACGAGATGTACCTTGGCGGTCGTGAGACAAACAAGCATGAGTCAAAGAAGACTGAAGGTACACAGGGCAGGTCAACAAAGACTAAAACACCAATCTTCGGTATGATACAGCGTGGTGGCAACGTTGTTGCCATGAAGGTGGACAATACACAGGGCGCAACCTTGATGCCGATTGTATCGCAGTTCGTTGAGAGTGGTGCTGTCACATATACTGACGAGGCAAGTATATACAACAGGCTTACGGAAAACGGTTACGACCATCTGTTCGTCAACCACGGAAAACGTGAATATGTCAGGGCAAAGGATATTCATACCAATGGAATTGAGGGATTTTGGGCGCATTTCGAGAGAGTGGTTTTCTCTACATACCATTGCGTAAGCAAGGATTACTTACAGCGTTATATTGACGAACAGGTCTATCGTTGGAATACCCGTAAGTGGAGTGCCACACTTCGTTTTGAAGATATGTTCAAGAAGGCTTGTAAGGTGTATGACTATACTGACGTTCTTAGCCTTTCAAGTGTTGTTAGCATTGAACGTTTCCGTGAGTATAGGATTATGTATTATAACCTTTGGAAATCTACACATTGTGCGTAAAACAGAAAAAGCACCCTCTTGGAGTGCTTTTTGATGTGTTCGATAAGCCAATTGGACTTGTTAGTAATCATCACTTGTTCTCAACATTCCTGAATTGCTGTCATAATCAACTGTTTTTCCTTCTGAATCATGAAATAATCCTGTTTCAATAATTTCACTATAATACCCAGAAACATCTTCTCCGTTGTTTATACATTGCTCGGCATAACTTGCCATGTTTGACAATATATCAGGAAGTGCATCAACTTGGTATGTACCCTCATTCAATACTCTTTTTACAGACTCTTTCACGATTCTGTGAAGGTCTGATTCTGTTAATCTTGTTATTCGCTTCATATTTCTTTGTTTATATGTATATATATTGTTGTTCTGAATATAAATATCATAAAAAAACAGAAAAAGTTTGTTTTTTTGGAACTTTGGGATTATATTTGCATTTGGGAATAATATTTATAATAAGAAATTAGTATGGATAAAATGTTAGCAAAAATAAAAGAGCAAGAAGCAAGACTTGTTAAGGAAGAACAAATGAAGTTGCATGAAGGGAAAATAAAGTTATCACCAAAAATTGACATTGAGGAATGTATTCGAAATGGAGGTGTTACGGCTGATGACTATAGAAAATCACATCAGTAAGAACGATGGTAATATATTCAAATGAAATAAAAGAGTTTCTTGACAAAATATACTTTTATGAATTAAGTCATGGAAATGATTGGAATACCCCTTTATATAATTATTATGAAGGGAAATTATATAATATTGATAAATTAACGAGACATACACCTTCTACAACATTTCCGATGTCAAGTATTGTTCTGAATATAAATATCATAAAAAAACAGAAAAGGTTGTGGATTTATTTGGAAATATGGATTGTAGGAATTATATTTGCAAATGTGAGTGATATTTATAAAAGAAGTATTAACATATATAAGATTTTGAATATGACATATTTGAAGGAGGATGGTAGTTTGAATATCAAGCGTATTAACCAACTACCAATTGAAGAATATATGGATGTTATGGGTGATTTGACTGAAGAACAATATAAAGAGTATCTTTCTAAATTACCTGTTAATGAATCCAACGAACCAATTAAAGTTATAATGGTTGACAGACCAATGGGAGTAAATGCAGATGACGTCATCAATAATATAGGTTAATTACATTAGGAGTAATGAAAAAAAGATGTTGGCTAAATGAAGATAAATTACCACCGACAATTGAAGTGAGATTTTCGTCAAGAATTGCACAAGAGATTAGAAGAATTAATCTTCTTAATAAACATAATATAAACGCACTTAATAATTGGAAAGAGTATCTTTGCGGAATCAAAAGGTACTTGTCAGACTCTACTATTGCTTGGGACAATATGGGTAGGTATCCACGTTTTCCAAATGGAGCAATATTCATAAGGGATTTCGGCTACAATGTCGCATACACAATTCAAACTAATTATGTCACGAATCAAGCGTATGTCTATGTTTTTAAAGTAAATCTAAATCCAAAACAATTTGGGCTAAGAGAAAACGAAAATAGAATCAATAGAATTATATCTGAGGTTCTTAATCAATACTTGAGAAGAAACTTAATATTAAATTAAATGAGCAACCGTGATTGGTTGCCCATTTTTGCTTTTATTATGTTAATTCATTTGCAGGGACAACAGGTATATAGTTCCCATAAAAAAAGACAAATTTATTTTGTTACAAATTTATTTTTTCGTAACTTTGCCTTTGAGACATACACAAACATACCACAAACGATGAACTGGATAATACTTATAATTGCCGGACTGTGTGAGGTGGGCTTCACCTTCTGTCTGGGCAGGGCGAGAAACGCCGCAGGCACGGAGTGGTGGCTATGGATAGGCGGGTTCATTGTCATATCACTGCTCAGTATGGCACTGCTGGCAAAGGCCACCGAGACACTGCCCATAGGCACGGCATACCCCGTATGGACGGGCATAGGAGCCGTGGGGACGGTGCTGGTGGGCATCATCTTCTTCAACGAGCCGACCACCACGCTGCGGCTGTTTTTCATCACCACACTGATTATATCCATCATCGGACTGAAAGCGCTCGCATAACACAACCTCATACTGCTATACACTGTTTTTATAACTCGACAATATTAACCATTAAAAAATCAGACATTATGAACAAGCAACTGAAAGGAACAAAAACCGAGGCGAACCTGCTGGAGGCTTTCGCCGGGGAGTCTATGGCACGCAACAAGTACACTTACTACGCATCTAAGGCGAAGAAAGACGGATATGTGCAGATTGCAGCACTCTTTGAGGAGACAGCAGCAAACGAACGTGAGCACGCAAAGATATGGTTTAAGTATTTGCATGACGGAGCTGTACCTTCTACTACGGAGAACCTTGCCGACGCGGCTGAAGGAGAGAATTTTGAATGGACAGACATGTATGACCGCATGGCACGCGAGGCGCGTGAGGAAGGCTTCGAGGACATCGCCAATAAGTTTGAGATGGTGGGAGCCATAGAGAAGCATCACGAGGAGCGTTACCGCAAGCTGTTGAAGAACATTGAGGACAAGAAGGTGTTCTCCAAGGACGGCGATGCCATCTGGCAGTGTTCTAACTGCGGACACATCGTGGTAGGCAAGCAGGCTCCTGAGATTTGTCCCGTATGCGACCATTCTCAGTCATATTTCCAGGTATTGGCGGAGAACTACTAATATCGCACGACAATACAAAGCATAAAGAAACGACTATGGACTTCATATCCATAGTCGTTTCTTCGTATTGCCCCCTCAGTCTGCAAGCATATATTCCCACCGCATCGACATCCCACATCACCCCATATCCTTTTCCAGCCTTAAACCCAACTACCACCGGGCGCGCAGAGTAAATTTTGGATATCATACAAAATCAGAATATTTGCACCAACACCTATATCAAAGCCTCTATTATTGAATAGGAACATACATAACGGATATGACTGTGTCATTACAGACATAACACCTTTACTCGTATCATAAGTATATGACAACAAAACAAGCTCCGTCGCATTTCTGCAACGGAGCTTGGTTTATTAAAGTAATCTGTATTATCTTACAATTACTCTGCCTTTGCCTCTTCAGCAGCAGGTGCCTCAGCAACCTCCTCTGCCTGAGCCTCTGCGACAGGAGCCTCTGCGACAGGAGCCTCTGCCTGAGCAGCAGCCTTCTTACCTGCACGACGAGTCTTCTTAGCAGCCTTAGGAGCCTTTGCCATAGCCTCGTCGAAGTCTACGAGCTCTATGAAGCAAACATCAGCAGCGTCACCCTGACGATGACCGAGCTTGATGATACGTGTGTAACCACCTGGGCGGTCACCTACCTTCTCGCTAACTACAGAGAAAAGCTCCTTGATAGCAAACTTATTCTGAAGGTAAGAGAAAACAACACGACGGTTGTTTGTGGTATCTTCCTTTGCACGTGTTATCAATGGCTCAACGTACTTCTTCAGAGCCTTGGCCTTGGCAACAGTCGTAGTGATTCTTTTGTGCATGATCAGCGAAATAGCCATGTTTGCCAGCATGGCACCGCGATGTGATGCAGTACGACTGAGATGATTGAATTTCTTATTATGTCTCATTTTGAGTTTTTAATGTTTTGTAATCAGGGGAAAGTATTAGTCCTGATTAAGTTTGTATTTTGAAATATCGGTTCCAAACGACAGATTCAGACTCTCGAGCAAATCATCAAGCTCAGTGAGCGATTTCTTACCGAAGTTACGGAACTTCAAGAGGTCGGTCTTGTTATACTGCACGAGATCGCCAAGTGTCTCGACATCTGCAGCCTTAAGACAGTTGAGGGCACGAACACTGAGGTTCATGTCAACAAGACGAGTCTTAAGCAACTGACGCATGTGGAGTACTTCCTCGTCGAACTCCTGGTTACCCTCAACATCTGTATTCTCAAGAGTAATCTTCTCATCAGAGAACAGCATGAAGTGGTAAATCAGTATCTTGGCAGCCTCTTTAAGTGCATCCTTCGGGTGAATGGAACCATCCGTCGTGACTTCGAGGACAAGCTTGTCATAGTCGGTCTTCTGCTCGACACGATATGGCTCTACCGCGAACTTCACGTTGCGAATCGGAGTGTAAATAGAATCGATTGGTATTACATTAACATCTGTGCAGAACTCGCGGTTCTCATCTGCCGGTACATATCCACGACCTTTGTTAATAGTAAGATCAATCTGCATTGAAGCCTTGGAATCTAAATGACAAATCACCAAATCTGGGTTTAACACTTCAAATCCAGTCAGATACTTGCCGATATCACCGGCTTTGAACTCTGTAGAATTCTCGACGGTGATGCTGACTTTTTCGTTCTCGAATTCTTCTACTACTTGCTTGAACCTTACTTGTTTAAGGTTCAAGATAATGTTGGTAACATCTTCTTTTACACCAGATACTGATGAGAACTCATGCTCAACACCCGTGATACGGATTGTGTTGATGGCATAACCCTCAAGTGATGAAAGAAGAATGCGGCGCAGGGCATTACCTACAGTAACACCGAAGCCAGGCTCAAGAGGACGGAATTCGAACTTGCCGAACTTGTCATTGGCCTCCAACATTACGACTTTATCGGGTTTTTGAAATGCTAATATCGCCATTAATTTAATGATTTATTTAGAGTACAACTCAACGATTAACTGCTCCTTAATGTTCTCCGGAATGTCCGCACGCTCAGGACGGTGCAGGAACTTACCACTCTTTGATGCATTATCCCACTCTATCCAAGGGAACTTGCTGTGATTATAGCCAGCGAGTGCATCCTCTATCACCTCAAGTGACTTAGACTTCTCACGTACTGCGATAACCATGCCTGGCTTAACCTGGAAAGAAGGAATGTTAACTACCTCTCCGTTTACTGTGATGTGCTTGTGACCTACCAACTGACGTGCTGCACGACGTGAAGGTGCGATACCCAAACGGTAAACCACATTGTCAAGACGGCTCTCCAACAACTGAAGCAGCACCTCACCGGTGATACCGTCAGCCTTAGCAGCCTTCTCAAACATGTTACGGAACTGGCGCTCGAGTACACCGTATGTGTACTTAGCTTTCTGCTTCTCTGCCAACATGACACCATACTCCGAAGTCTTACGACGACGGTTATTGCCATGCTGTCCAGGAGCGAAGTTTCTCTTGGACAAAACTTTTTCTTTACCGAGGATGGCCTCACCAAACCTACGGTCAATTCTTGATTTCGGACCTGTATATCTTGCCATAATTAAATAAATAAATGCTAATGTTATTATACGCGGCGACGCTTTGGTGGACGACAGCCATTGTGTGGTAATGGTGTTACATCTACGATCTCCATAACCTCTATGCCACTGTTGTGACATGCACGGATAGCGCTCTCACGACCGTTACCTGGACCCTTGACGTATGCCTTTACCTTACGCAGACCAAGATCAAAAGCGACCTTAGCGCAATCCTCTGCTGCCATCTGAGCAGCGTAAGGAGTGTTCTTCTTTGAACCACGGAAACCCATCTTACCAGCTGAAGACCATGAGATAACCTGACCCTCAGAGTTTGCAAGGCTCACAATGATGTTATTGAAGGAACTATGAACATGCAGCTGACCAATAGCGTCAACCTTTACGTTTCTTTTCTTATTTGTTGTTGCTTTCTTTGCCATGATTTTTCTTTTAATTAGAAATTAAACTTAAAAGATTACTGTAATCGATTTAATTATTAATGTTTGACTATTAATTAGTAATCACCGATTACTTAGTGGCCTTCTTCTTGTTAGCAACAGTCTTCTTCTTACCTTTACGAGTGCGTGCATTGTTCTTTGTGCTCTGACCACGTACTGGAAGACCATTACGATGACGGATACCACGGTAGCAACCTATATCCATCAGGCGCTTGATGTTCAACTGGATCTCTGAACGGAGATCACCCTCTACCTTAAACTCAGCACCGATAATCTCACGGATCTTAGCAGCCTCGTCGTCAGTCCAGTCACACACTTTTGTGTCACGGCTTACACCTGCCTTGTCCAATATCTTTGCTGAACTACTTCGACCTATACCGTAGATATAAGTCAATGCGATTTCGCCACGCTTATTCTGGGGCAAATCTACTCCAACAATTCTTATTGCCATAATTGTTTGTGAAAAATAATAAAAAACTTGTTAATTAACTTGTTACGAAAATTTCGGAAATGCAAAGTTACACAATAATCTTCACACTCCCAAACTTTTTAACATTTGGTAGTTAACTTTTAACTTTTAATAAAATTTAACCCTGACGAAGTTTGAACTTAGGGTTCTTCTTGTTGATTACGAACAGGCGACCCTTACGACGTACGATAACGCAGTCTGGAGTACGCTTCTTCAATGATGCTCTTGTTTTCATCCTTTGTTGTTAAAATAATTATATATAAGTACTTATTAATAATGTTCTCCTTATTTATATCGGAAACTGATGCGTCCCTTTGTAAGGTCATACGGACTCATCTCCACCTTCACCTTGTCTCCAGGAAGAATCTTGATATAGTGCATACGCATCTTACCAGAGATATGTGCTATTATCTCCACTCCATTCTCTAACTCCACACGGAACATAGCGTTACTCAACGCCTCTTTTATTACACCGTCTTGTTCTATAGCAGATTGCTTTGCCATAAATTTCTTATCGTTTCTTTATTTCTCTATTATATCGTTATAATCTTTTCTATCTCTTCAAAGGAGGACAATATCTCTGCCTCACCCTTATGTATAGCTATCGTATGCTCAAAGTGTGCAGCTGGCTTTCGGTCTCTTGTACTAATCGACCACTTGTCCTGAAGAAGCCATATCTTACGGTCACCCTGTGTGACCATCGGTTCTATGGCTATGCACATTCCCTCTTTCAACCTTACTCCGTTACCACGCTTTCCGTAGTTCGGTACTTGTGGGTCCTCATGCATTTTCTTTCCTATGCCATGACCACACAACTCTCTGACTATCCCATAACCTTGCCTCTCGCAATGATCTTGTACTGCCTGTCCAATATCACCGAGATGATTGCCATGGACTGCCTTTTCTATTCCAAGATAAAGGCTCTCTCTCGTCGTTAAAAGCAACTGTCTCAACTCTTCACTAATCTCTCCGACGGGGAATGTATAAGCTGAATCGCCGTTCCATCCGTCAAGAAGCGTACCACAATCTATTGATATAATGTCTCCATCCTTCAATATCACATCGTCACTTGGTATACCGTGTACCACACACTCATTAACAGAAGTGCAGATACTAGCAGGAAACTCCGGCCCATACGGATTGGGGAAACCAAGGAACGTAGGCGTGGCACCATGGTCGCGGATGAACTCATCAGCAATCTTATTTAGATATGCCGTTGAGACACCCGGCTTGATATGTTTTGCGAGTTCACCAAGCGTGCTGCCAACCAGACGGTTGGCAGCTCGCATCAGTGATATCTCTTCTTCTGTCTTCAGATATATAGCCATCGTCAGCTTCTAGTATCTCAAAACAGTTTTAATATGCACTTACTCCATGCTGAGGACGAGTACGTCCTGAGTTCAGCAATCCGTCATAATGACGCATCATCAGATGTGACTCTATCTGCTGCAGTGTATCAATCACAACACCCACAAGGATGAGCAATGAAGTACCACCAAAGAACTGAGAGAATCCCTGCTGTACATTGAACAGACCTGCCAATGCCGGCATAATAGCTATGAAGGCAATGAACAAAGAACCTGGCAATGTCAAGCGAGACATTATCTCCTCTATGTAGTCTGCAGTATCCTTGCCTGGACGGACACCAGGAATGAAACCATTGTTACGTTTCATATCCTCTGCCATCTGCGTAGGATTCAGTGTTATAGCAGTATAGAAATATGTGAACGCTACGATAAGTATCACATATACTACATTGTATAAGAAGCTACGGTTGTCAAGCAAAGAGCGTGTAAACCAACTGAGATTATCGCTGCTGTACTGTACGATAGCCAATGGAATGAACATCAAAGCCTGAGCAAAGATGATAGGCATCACATTAGCAGCAAAGAGCTTAAGTGGTATATACTGGCGTGCGCCACCAACCTGCTGGTTACCCACCATCTTCTTTGCATACTGTACAGGCACCTTACGAGTAGCCTGTGTAAGCATGATAGCCGCACATACTACTGCATAGAGTATCAGTATCTCAACGATGAACATCACAAGACCACCACCAGTGATAGCAGTGAACCTACTTGTCACCTCCTGTATGAAAGACTGTGGCAGACGAGCAATGATACCAATCATAATGATGAGAGATATACCGTTGCCTACGCCCTTGTCTGTGATACGCTCACCGAGCCATAGTATAAACATTGATCCAGCCGCAAGGATTATTGTTGCAGGAATCATAAATTCTGACCATGTAAGCCCTGAAGCCAAAGCATCTGGTGACTGCATCTTGAGGTTCATGAGGTAAGAAGGAGCTTGGAAGAGCAATATAGCCACTGTGAGGTAGCGTGTGTACTGCATAATCTTCTTTCGTCCGCTCTCGCCCTCACGCTGCATCTTCTGGAAAGAAGGAACAGCGATAGCCACAAGCTGCATTACGATAGATGCAGAGATGTAGGGCATAATACCAAGCGCAAAGATAGAAGCGTTGGAGAATGCGCCACCAGAGAACATATCAAGGATAGCCATCAATCCACCTGTTGTCTGCTGCTGAAGCTTTTCGAGGTTTGCTGGGTTAATACCCGGCAGAACCACGAAAGAGCCGAAGCGATAGATAGCGACAAAGAGGATTGTGATGAGAAGTCTGATACGCAGATCCTCAACTTTCCAACAGTTCTTCAGTGTCTCTATAAATTTTTTCATAACAAATGTTTTTACTTATATAGTAAAACGGAATATTGTTACCTTGCGGATAATGTTTTAAAGGACCTTAGCCTCACCACCAGCTGCCTTGATAGCCTCTTCAGCAGCCTTAGAGAAAGCGTTAGCCTCTACTGTCAGCTTAGCCTTGAGCTCACCGTTAGCAAGAACCTTAACGAGTTCCTTACCGTTGGTCAGTCCAGCCTCCACGAGTTCGTTGATACCAATCTTCTCAAGGTTCTTACGCTCTGCCAACTTCTGCAATGTAGAGAGGTTAACTGCGAAATACTCCTTGTGGTTGATATTCTTAAAACCGAACTTAGGTACGCGACGCTGCAGTGGCATCTGTCCGCCCTCAAAACCAATCTTCTTCTTATAGCCTGAACGTGCTTTAGCGCCCTTGTGACCACGAGTAGAGGTACCACCCAGTCCTGAACCAGGACCGCGACCGATACGACGACGTGAATGGGTTGAACCAGCAGCTGGCTGCAAATTATTCAATTTCATAATCGTTTCAGTGTTTTAGTGTGTTATTAATCTACTACTTGTGTGAGGTGATGTACCTTGCGTATCATACCACGTATTGACGGAGTGTCCTCTACCTCAATTACCTGAGAGATTTTACGAAGACCCAGTGCAAGAAGGGTACGCTTCTGGTCTGCAGAAGCACCGATACGGCTTTTGATCTGCTTAACTTTTATTGTTGCCATTGTGTAATCCTCCTTTTATATTAACCGTTAAATACTTTGTTCATACTGATACCGCGGTCATGTGCTACGGTGTAAGCGTCACGCATACCAGCAAGAGCCTTAATGGTAGCCTTCACAAGGTTGTGAGGGTTAGAAGAACCCTTTGACTTAGCAAGCACGTCGTTGACACCTGCGCTCTCAAGCACAGCACGCATAGCACCACCACATACCATACCGGTACCGGCAGCAGCTGGTTTGAGGAATACTTTCGCACCACCGAAGCTAACTTCCATCTCGTGAGGTATAGTACCCTTGAGAACAGGAACCTTAACCAAGTTCTTCTTGGCTGCGTCAGTAGCCTTGGCAATAGCCTGCTGAACTTCACCGGCCTTACCTAAGCCCCATCCGATAGTGCCATTACCGTCACCAACAACGACAATAGCAGCGAATGTGAAGGTGCGACCACCTTTTGTTACCTTTGTAACGCGGTTGATGGCAACCAGCTTGTCTTTCAACTCTGATTCTGTATTTACTTTCTTATCCATTGCTATATTATCGTTTAGAAGTTAAGACCACCCTCACGCGCAGCGTCGGCAAGAGCCTTAACGCGACCATGATAGAGGTAGCCGTTACGGTCAAACACTACAGCCTCCACGCCGGCGGCCTTTGCCTTCTCTGCCAGCAGAGCACCAACTTTCTGCGCCTGCTCAATCTTAGGCATAGCCTCAAGACCCTTAGAAGAAGCGGCAACGAGAGTCGTGCCAGTGACATCATTAATTACCTGTGCGTAGATTTGCTTGTTAGAGCGGAACACAGAGAGACGTGGACGCTCAGCTGTGCCGTTTACACTCTTACGAACTCTATATTTGATTTTGATTCGTCTTTCTTGTTTCTTTGTTGTCATAGTCGTAATGTTTTAAAATTACTTAGCTGAAGCTGACTTACCAGACTTTCTGCGGATAACCTCGCCCTGGAACAGGATACCCTTACCCTTATAAGGCTCTGGCTTACGGAAAGAACGGATCTTAGCACAAATGAGTCCTATCAACTGCTTATCGCAAGACTCAAGGATGAGCAGTGGGTTCTGGTTACGCTCAGACTTTGTCTCAACCTTAACCTCTTTTGGAAGTTCGAGGAAGATAGGGTGAGTATAGCCGAGAGCGAACTCTATGAGGTTGCCCTTGTTAGACACACGATAACCTACACCTACGAGCTCCAGAGTCTTGGTGTAACCCTCGCTGACACCTACAACCATGTTGTTAACAAGTGAGCGATAAAGACCATGGAAAGCATTCTTCTGCTTGTAGTTCACCGGGCTGTTCTCGTCAACCTCGAATGTGATCTGACCATCTTCAACTTTTACTTTTATTGATGGGTCAACTTTCTGTGAAAGCTCACCCTTTGGACCCTTTACTGTCACCACATTGTCCTTAAAGTCAACGTTTACACCAGAAGGGATACTAATTGGCAATTTACCTATTCTTGACATTCTTAAATCCTCCAATTAATATACATAGCAAAGCACCTCACCGCCTATTTTCTGCTCAGAGGCCTCTTTGTCTGTCATTACACCTTTGGAAGTGGACAGTATTGCTATGCCCAATCCGTTAATAACACGCGGCATGTCCTTGTAACCAGTGTACTTACGAAGACCTGGTGTAGAGACACGTTTCAACGACTTGATGGCGTTTTTCTTAGTCACTGGATCATACTTCAAGGCAACCTTGATGCTGCCCTGCGGACCCTCTTCAATGAACTTGTAGTTCAAGATGTAACCTTTCTCGAAGAGAATCTTTGTGATTTCCTTCTTCAGGTTTGACGCAGGAACTTCCACTACACGGTGATGAGCCATGATAGCGTTCCTAAGTCTTGTCAGATAATCTGCTATTGGATCTGTCATAAAAAAATTAGTTAATTAATCGGGACTGTCATTCTTTTTGCCCGACAATATTAATTAAATAGAAAATCTTGTTTTTCTTTTTCAGGCGGAAAGTGATTACGCAGCACTATCTTTATAAAGACATATCTGCGCTCCTTTGGGCCTTAATTTCAAGCTATGCTAATTACCAGCTTGCTTTCTTAACTCCTGGGATGAGTCCAGCTGAAGCCATCTCGCGGAACTGTATACGAGAGATACCGAACTGACGGATATATCCCTTTGGACGTCCTGTCACCTTGCAACGGTTGTGCAGGCGTATAGGATTGGCGTTCTTTGGGATAGCCTGCAGTGCACGTGCAGCCTCATAACGCTCAGCGGCGTCCTCTGAGGTAGCGATGACCTTCTTAAGTGCGGCACGTTTCTCTGCGTAGCGAGCTACGAGTTTGGCACGCTTTACCTCGCGAGCCTTCATTGATTCTTTTGCCATATTCTTATACCTTAGATATTAAGCGTTTTTGAATGGAAGGCCGAAAGCCTTGAGCAGTGCGAAGCCCTCCTCATCGGTTTTAGCCGTAGTAACGAAGGTGATATTCATACCCTGTATGCGGTCGATAGAATCGATGTTGATTTCAGGGAAGATAATCTGCTCCTGTATACCAAGAGTGTAGTTACCGCGTCCGTCCAGACGTGACTGTATTCCCTTGAAGTCACGGATACGTGGCAGAGCCACGCGTACCAGACGCTCCAGGAACTCATACATACGCTCGCGACGCAGTGTTACCATAACGCCGATAGGCATCTTCTTACGCAACTTGAAGTTAGCGATATCCTTCTTAGAGTAAGTAGCCACGGCCTTCTGACCAGTGATGGCTGTTATCTCGTTGATAGCGACATCGATAATCTTCTTGTCCTGAGTAGCGTCGCCAAGACCCATGTTGACAACGATTTTCTTCAGTACGGGTATCTGCATTGCTGAAGAGTAGTTGAACTGCTTCTGCAGATCAGGAGCGATAGTCTCCTTATAAACTTTCTTTAACTGTGCTGTATCCATTACTTGATTTCCTCCCCTGACTTTTTAGCGATACGGATAACATTCTTACCCTCGTGCTTAATAGACACGCGAGTAGCCTTTCCGCTCTTTGGATCAATGAGGCTCAGGTTTGAGATGTGTATAGGAGCCTCTTGCTTTACGATACCACCCTGAGGGTTCTGTGCTGATGGCTTTGTGCTTTTTGAAACCATGTTGATGCCCTCAACTATTGCACGCTGCTCAGAAACGAGAACCTTCTGCACCTTACCGGTCTTACCTTTGTCGCGACCAGCGAGTACTATGACGTTATCGCCTTTTCTAATATGCAATTTAATCATTGTGTTAATACTTTTTTAGTGTTATAAAACTAAAGTACCTCAGGTGCGAGTGACACAACCTTCATATTAACGGCACGGAGCTCACGTGCAACAGGACCGAAGATACGGCTGCCGCGAAGCTCACCAGCGTTATTGAGGAGGACACAAGCATTGTCGTCGAAGCGAATATAAGAGCCGTCAGCACGACGTATCTCTTTCTTCGTACGTACGATGAGTGCCTTTGACACTGCACCTTTCTTCAGGTCACTTGACGGGATGACATTCTTCACAGCAACCACGATGACATCTCCTACGCTAGCGTAACGACGACGTGTACCGCCGAGTACGCGTATGCAGAGCGCCTCACGTGCACCGCTGTTGTCACATACTGTAAGTCTTGATTCTGCCTGTATCATATTTTACTTAGCTTTTTCAATTATTGAAACTAATCTCCATCTCTTTGTCTTAGAGAGTGGACGTGTCTCCATTATGAGGACTGTGTCACCAATGTTAGCCTCATTTTTCTCATCATGTGCATGATACTTCTTAGTCTTCTGCACGAACTTACCATAGATTGGGTGCTTCTCTTTGAACTTAGAGGCAATAACAATGGTTTTATCCATTTTGTTGCTGGTAACTACACCCTGTCTTGTCTTTCTTAAATTACGCGTTTCCATCTGGACCATTATTATTTGTTAAGTTCACGTGAACGTATTTCTGTCTTCATACGTGCTATGTCACGACGAGCAGCCTTAATCTGTGATGGATTCTCGAGTGGAGAAACCTGATGGTTGAGCTTCAGGGTGTCATAGGCAGCCTGAGCGTTCTCCAACTTCTCTACCAATTCTTTGGTTTCGAGTTCTTTTACTTCTTTAATCTTCATAGCTTAAGCGTTTTTATCGTAATCACGACGTACTACAAACTTTGTCTTTACTGGCAGTTTCTGCGCGCCGAGTCGGAGAGCCTCCTTGGCAACGTCGAATGAAACACCTTCTATCTCGAAGAGGATACGTCCGGGAGTTACCGGTGCTACCCATCCTGCTGGGTCACCCTTACCCTTACCCATACGTACGTCAGCAGGCTTACGTGTGATAGGTTTGTCAGGGAAGATGCGTATCCAAACTTGACCTTCACGGTTCATGTAACGGTTGATGGCTACACGAGCGGCCTCAATCTGGCGGCTGTCAATCCACTTTGGCTCAAGAGTCTTGATACCGAAAGAGCCGAAAGCGAGCTGAGTGCCACGATGAGCGTTACCTTTGTTGCCGCGTCCATCTTGAGGTCTTCTATATTTTACTCTTTTTGGCTGTAACATTGTAATCTCTTACTTTTTAATGTTTTATTTGTTTCTCTTACGATTACCGCGACCGCCCTGGCGTGAGTTGTTGCCACCGCGACCAAAGTTCTGCTTCTCCTGAGTGAAGTTTGGAGCAAGGTCACGCTTGCCATACACCTCACCGCGGCAGATCCACACCTTGATACCAAGGATACCCACCTTTGTGAGAGCCTCTGTCTGACAGTAATCTATATCAGCACGGAATGTGTGCAGAGGAGTACGTCCCTCTTTGAACATTTCCGCACGAGCGATCTCAGCGCCGTTAAGACGACCAGAGATTAAGACCTTGATACCCTCAGCACCAGCACGCATAGTGTTCTGGATAGCCATCTTGATGGCGCGACGGTATGCTATCTTGCCCTCTACCTGGCGAGCGATAGAGTTAGCGACGAGATTAGCGTCGAGGTCTGGCTTCTTTATCTCGTGGATGTTAATCTGGATATCCTTCTTGTAGAGTTTCTTCAACTCTTCCTTGAGGTTCTCAACATCCTGACCACCTTTACCAATGACGATACCCGGACGGGCAGTGCAAATAGTGATGGTGACACGCTTCAAAGTACGCTCGATGACGATACGTGACACGCTAGCCTTAGCGAGACGCTCGTTAAGATACTTACGGATTTTCTGGTCCTCTACGAGGTTGTCTCCGAAGCTCTTTCCACCGAACCAGTTTGAATCCCAGCCACGGACGATACCGAGGCGGTTAGCTATTGGATTAACTTTCTGTCCCATTCTACTTCTTATTTATCTTCATTAGTTTTGGTATCAACAAACAGTGTTACGTGGTTAGAGCGCTTACGGATGCGGTATCCGCGACCCTGCGGTGCAGGACGCATACGTTTCATTGTAACGCCCTCGTCCACGAAGACTTTAGAGATATAGAGTTCACCGTCTTCTGCCTTGCGGTCGTTTTTCACTTCCCAGTTTGCGATGGCAGAGCGGAGCAGTTTCTCAACGTCAGCAGCAGCCTGCTTCTTCGAGAAACGCAGTACGCCGAGGGCGCGGTTAACCTCCATACCACGTACCATGTCTACAACGTAGCGCATTTTACGAGGAGAAGAAGGCACACCCACCAACTTGGCGAAGTATTGGTTCTTCTTGGCCTGCTTCAAGGCTTCGGCCATATTATGTTTTCTAGCTCCCATTTTTGCTATTAATAATTAATGGTTAGGTGCCTGTCTTATTTCTTGTTACCGGCATGTCCACCGAAACGACGTGTTGGAGAGAACTCACCGAGCTTGTGGCCTACCATGTTCTCAGTCACGTAGACAGGAATGAATTTGTTACCGTTATGTACAGCTACTGTATGACCCACGAAATCAGGAGAAATTACAGAAGCTCTGGCCCAAGTCTTAACGACTGTCTTCTTGCCGCTCTCATTCATAGCGAGAATTTTCTTCTCGAGAGAGACGTTTATGTATGGACCTTTTTTAAGTGAACGACTCATAATTTACTTAGTTTTGTTGGGTATTACTTCTTGTTAGCTCTTTCTATGATGTACTTATTAGACTGCTTCTTCGGTGCGCGTGTCTTAAGACCCTTAGCGTACAGACCCTTACGTGAGCGTGGGTGTCCGCCTGACTGACGTCCTTCACCACCACCCATTGGGTGATCAACTGGGTTCATAACAACACCACGGTTGTGAGGACGACGTCCGAGCCAACGTGAGCGACCAGCCTTACCAGACTGCTCCAGAGCGTGGTCAGAGTTGCCTACTGCACCGATTGTAGCCTTGCAGGCAGAGAGCACCTTACGTGTCTCACCTGAAGGGAGTTTAATAACACAGTAACTGCCTTCACGAGAAGTCAACTGAGCGAAATTACCAGCCG
>CAMEWL010000043.1:0-18970 GCA_945941025.1 uncultured Prevotellaceae bacterium | reverse complement strand
CCCGCGACCCCAACCTTGGCAAGGTTGTGCTCTACCAACTGAGCTATTTCCGCATAAAATAAGTGAAGAGGAGGAGACTCGAACTCCCACGTCGCAATTGACACTACCCCCTCAAAGTAGCGCGTCTACCAATTCCGCCACCTCTCCAATTTATTTTATTTCACAAATAATAGTTTTACTATTTCTCATTAAAATAAACTGTGCCCAAAACAGGACTCGAACCTGCACGTCTTGCGACACACGCACCTGAAACGTGCGCGTCTACCAATTCCGCCACTTGGGCAATTCAAAGAAGAACAAAACTATTCTCTGCTGTTCCAATAAGTGAGCGGAAAACGGGACTCGGACCCGCGACCCCAACCTTGGCAAGGTTGTGCTCTACCAACTGAGCTATTTCCGCGTAAACCTCTTAACCGAACCAGGCGTCAAGGGCATTTCTCTAAATGCGATGCAAAGGTAGCAGTTTATTTTCAAACGAGCAAATATTTTGCGTGTTTTTTTTGCAGTTTCTCTGTTTTTTTACAGACATTTGATATAAATCAACGCAAACCGTTTAGAAACTCTATCGCTTGCATACGTTTCCTTCCTGATGGTTGTAGTATTTGCAACTCTAACAATTTATCTTCACATACAACATAACAATGTTTTTTTTCAACAATAAGTTCACCAGTCTTACGACCATCATTAATTATATCACTGACTGTAGCCTTGTAAATCTTAAGTTCCAAATCTGAGCCGTTAGGCAAATGGACATTACTCCACGCTCCAGGAATTGGCGACAACCCTCTGATAAAATTATAAACATCAACAACAGATTTATTCCAATCTATTTTACATGTATCCTTAAATATTTTAGGTGCACTCTTTAACACTACATCATCAGCCACCATTTTGTTTTGTGGCATAGTTTCCGGCTTACCATTTTCTTTCATCAACCGTTCCAATGTCTCCAATGCTGCATCTGCTCCTAGATTCATTAAACCGTCATAAACATATTCCACATCAGCATCAAAAGGAATATCTAATGTTTTTTGTAATATAATATTCCCTGTATCAATTTCTTGATCCAGGAAGAATGTTGTGACACCGGTCTGTTTTTCTCCATTTATAATAGCCCAATTTATCGGAGCAGCTCCTCGATATTGAGGCAAAAGAGATGCATGTACATTAAACGTGCCATATTTGGGCATAGCCCACACTGTTTCCGGCAACATTCTAAATGCCACCACAACCTGTACATCCGGATTATACTCTTTCAGTTGTTTTTGAAAACTCTCATCCTTCATCTTCTGTGGTTGCAACACTGGTATGCCATGTTCTTCCGCATACACCTTTACAGCTGGCGCACGAAGAATTGAACCATGCCTGCCTACAGGTTTATCAGGTTGTGTTACCACAGCCACAACATTATATCCATTTTCCACCAAAGCACTAAGCGTTCCTACTGCAAACTCTGGTGTTCCCATAAAAACTATTCTTAAATCTTCCTTTTTCATTTTACCCTGATATCATGTTTATTCATTACTCAAATCCGCAACCATTTGCCTGTATTGACTATACAAATGAGTACGTGATATATATCCATATAGATGTCCCTTATCATCCAACACTGGCAAATGTAACACATTGTATTTGTCAAATGCTTGCATAACATCTTCCATAGGATCTTCCAACCTAAGCATTGTTGGTGGAGGACTCATTAATTGGGCTACAGTAAAATAATGATACAACTCTGTACGAAATACTATATGCCTTAATTTGTTCAAATCCACCTCTCCAATCAGATTTCCAGCTCCATCAACCACCGGTAACAATTCCGAGCGGCTCTCACTCAAAGCATGAACAAGTTTCATCAGCTCCATATCTTTTGACACAGGTGTATAATCACGTTCAATTACAGAATCCAAAGTCATCAGAGTCAACACACTTTTATCTGTATGATGTGTTATTAACTTTCCTTGCTTAGCCAATCGCATTCCATAAATACTATGAGGCTCAAACATCAAGATTGTAAGATATGCACACACACTCACTATCATTAACGGCATAAACAACGTGTACCCCGCCGTCAATTCAGCTATCAAGAATACGCCTGTCAAAGGTGCATGCATCACTCCCGACATCACACCTGCCATTCCCAGCAAAGCTGCATTCTCCTCTGGTAATTCCACACCTATATCATATATATTCCATAAGCGAGCGAATAGAAAGCCACCGAAAGCCCCTATAAACAAAGAAGGAGCAAACGTACCTCCACAACCGCCACCTCCATTAGTACTTGCTGTAGCAAAGGCCTTCGTTAATACCACGCATAACAGATATATTATCAGCACATAAGTACCACCTCCCTCAAACGGAGAGTTAGTCATCAAGTTTGCCCAATCATTCTCTCTTCCTCCACTTAACAATATATCTATGGAACGATATCCCTCGCCATATAGCGAAGGAAATAAAAAAATCAGAGTACTCAATGTTATTCCACCCAATGCCAGACGTCCATACCTGTTTTTTATCTTACTAAAGATATTTTCACAAGCAGTCATCATCCTTATGAAATAGAGCGAAACCAATCCACAGAACACACCGAGAGATATATTGGAAGGCACTCCACTCACATCCCATTTATGGATATCATGAAATGTAAACAACTGATCATCTCCAACAAACACATAAGTAAAACAGGTTGCTGTCACGCTGGCTATAAGTATTGGTGATATACTTGCCATTGTGAGATCTATCATCAGTACCTCAATGGTAAATACCATACCGGCAATCGGAGCCTTGAATATACCTGCGATAGCTGCTGCTGCACCACATCCGACCAATAACATCAACGTTTTATTATTCATTCTAAAACGTTGTCCCAAATTACTTGCTATACTGGAGCCTGTCAACACTATTGGAGCCTCTGCACCCACAGAACCGCCGAATCCGATTGTGATTGCCGATGCTATCACCGATGACCAGCAATTATGCGCTGCCAACCTACTACGTTTTGAAGAAATAGCATACAGTATCCTGGTAATGCCGTGTGATATATTGTCACGTACCACATAACGCACAAACAACATGGTCAAGCATATACCTACCACAGGAAATATCAAATACAGCCATGTATACTTTGTAGTAATTACCTGATCTAATATAAACCCTTGTATCCATCTTATCAAAGAATGTAGTACATACGCTGCTATTGCAGCAAACATTCCAACGAGGAAAGCCAAGATAAGCGTCAACTGCTTATCAGAAAGATGCTTCCCTCGCCACGTCAAGATACTGTCAAACCATTTTTTCATTTTAACGTATTATCGTAACCTCTCCGTTACTCTTCAGTTTAATTATTGATGATGGCTTATGCGGCAGATGCTCATTTCTACGTGACTTACATACATAGTCCACACTGTTTATTATCTCCTCAGAAATGTCACAATAGTTCTGAGCAGTCGGTTCGCCGCTGATATTCGCACTGGTTGACACTACCGGCTTCTGCATACGGTAGCACAGCTCCTTCGAGAACTCCTCCTTGGTAATTCTCATCGCTATACTGCCATCATCTGCTATCAGGTTAGATGCCAGACCGTCAGCACCATCTAAAATCACCGTAGTGGGACTCGTTGCGAGATTCATCACATCCCATGCCACGTCAGGAACGTTCCTGACATATCTCTGTATGCGATTGTCGGAATCTACCAGACAAATCATAGCCTTAGACTCCTCACGCTTCTTTATCTTGTAAACCTTCGCGACAGCCTCTGCATTAGTAGCGTCACATCCTATTCCCCATACTGTGTCTGTAGGGTAAAGAATAACACCACCCTTACGCATACATTCCACCGCAGCCTTTATATCATCTGAATTAACCATCTTTTCTATCCTTTTTTATTTTACATTCCACGTGGTTTCAGGCTCGCAGCTCCAAGCACTGCTGCCGATGCTCCTTCCTGGGATGACAACAAGAACTTTGCCTTTCCCTTGAATACAGGCATTACGTTTTCTTCATATGCCTTCTTTGCTGGTTCCAACAGCATATCACCAGCCTTAGCAAGTCCTCCGAAGAAGATAAAAGCCTCCGGCGAAGAGAACACCGTCATCATCGCACATGCCTCGCCAAGTATCTGTCCCGTATATTCAAACACTTTCTTTGCAAGTTCATCACCTTTCTGTGCTGCAACAGCTACATCATAGGATGTAATCTCACCTGCTGGTATTTCTCGTAAAAGCGATGGCTCTGCACTCTCCTTGCAGAACTGCTCTGCCGTACATGCCACACCAGTTGCCGAACAATACGTCTCAAGACACCCTTTCCTGCCACAACCACACAAGCGACCGCCTTCTTTAACACGCAGATGTCCCAACTCGCCAGCATTGCCGTCATATCCATACACCAATTCGCCGTTGCACACTATACCCGACCCTACACCGGTACCGAGTGTCAGCACGATGAAATCTTTCATGCCTTTCGCCATGCCGAACGTCATTTCTCCTATAGCAGCAGCGTTGGCATCATTTGTCAGAGTAACGGGCAAGCCTCCCAAACGTTCACTGAACATTTTTGCCAACGGAACCTTGGTATCATGCACCCACGATATATTAGGAGCGAACTCCACGCTCCCACTCAGTATATTTCCGTTAGGCGCACCTATTCCCATGTATCCTACCTTGCCAATGCCTCCAACTTTTTCTATTATCGGAGCCAGGCACTTCATTGCAGCGTCAACATAAGCGTTGGCATTCTCGTACCCCTTGGTCTTCATGGAGGCCTGCTCCACTATCACACCCAGGGAATCCACAATACCAAACACGCTGTTTGTTCCACCGAGGTCAAGTCCTATGCTGTATTCCATCTGGATTATTACTTTACAAGTCCTTTTTCAAGATATTCTGCGAGGTTTGTACGCATGACACTTGCCACGTGGTCTGCAGCAACTTTCTCCATATCATGTTTTACCATAATCTGCACGAGCTGTTCAAACGTCGTTGTCTGAGGATTCCAGCCCAATTCACGCTTTGCCTTTGAAGGGTCTCCCCAAAGATTCACTACATCTGTAGGACGATAGAAGTCTGGAGAAACCTCTACAAGCGTCTTACCCACCAGGTTCTCTGGTCCACTTACGCAAACGCCCTTTTCATCCATTCCCTCACCATTGAACTCCAACTCTATACCAGCAGCCTTAAATGCATAGTAAGCAAACTCCCTTACAGAGTGCTGCACACCAGTTGCTATCACGAAGTCTTCCGGCTTATCGTGCTGCAATATGAGCCACATACACTCCACATAGTCCTTTGCATAGCCCCAGTCTCTCAGACTTGAAAGATTACCGAGGTAGAGTTTGTCCTGCTTTCCTTGTGCTATTCTTGCAGCCGCAAGTGTTATCTTCCTCGTCACAAATGTCTCGCCACGACGCTCTGACTCATGGTTAAACAATATTCCTGAGCAGCAGAACATGCCATAGGCCTCTCTGTACTCCTTGATAATCCAATAACCATAGAGCTTTGCCACAGCATAGGGTGAGTATGGATGGAATGGTGTATCTTCATTCTGTGGCACCTCTTCCACCTTGCCGTAGAGTTCCGAGGTAGATGCCTGATATATCTTACATGTCTTCTCCAGGTGGTTGGTGCGAACTGCCTCAAGTATTCTCAGTACGCCCACTGCGTCAACATCCGCGGTAAACTCCGGAGCGTCAAAGCTCACCTGCACATGACTCTGTGCAGCCAGGTTGTATATCTCAGTAGGTTGCACCTGTCCGACCAGCTTCACGAGCGACATAGAGTCACCCATATCCGCATAGTGCAAATGAAAGTTAGGAGTACCCTCAAGGTGTGCTATGCGCTCACGGAAATCCACTGATGAGCGACGTATTATACCGTGTACCTCATATCCTTTTGCAAGGAGGAATTCACTCAAATATGAGCCATCCTGACCCGTTACGCCTGTGATAAGTGCAATGTTCTTATTTGCCATTTCTAAAAATAATTGTTTAAATAGTTATGTAGTTAAATAGTTTTCTTGTTAATTCTCCAGACTCTCCCTGTACCATTGGAACAAACGTCCCACGCCGTCTTCTATCTCTACCTTGTGGGTCCATCCGAGCCTGTGCAGTTTGTCAACGCTGATAAGTTTACGCATCGTACCGTCTGGCTTGCTTGAGTCGAATACTATTTCTCCTTCAAAGCCAACAACTCGTTTAACCAACTCTGACAACTCTCGTATTGTCAGTTCCTTCCCTGTACCCACATTGATATGGCAGTTCCTTATTTCACCAAGTGAAGGTATTGCTCCGCCACGTCCTGCAGAATGGTTTCTATCAACTGCGCCATCTACTCTTGCGCCATAGTGCACGCTGGAATATCTCTCGATGCCTATGATATCCTTGAAGTCCACATTGAGCAGGCAATGCACGCTGGCATCTGCCATATCCTCACTCCAGAGGAACTCACGCAGTGGCTTTCCCGTACCCCACAGCGTAACCTTGTTATCCTCTACACCATACTTTGCAAGTACATCCAATATCTCTTTCTCTGAGGACTCACCCGTGACACCTTCCACTGGTCGCTTGGTCATATCAATCTTTATAGCCTGCCAGTCCTGCTCATGAATAAGTTTTGCAAGATATATCTTCCTCATCATTGCCGGCATGACGTGAGAGTTCTCCAGATGGAAATTATCGTTAGGACCATAAAGGTTCGTAGGCATTACGGAAATATAGTTGGTACCATACTGCAGGTTGTAAGACTCACACATCTTCAGACCGGCAATCTTTGCAATGGCATATTCCTCGTTAGTATATTCCAACTCTGATGTCAGCAGACAGTCCTCCGACATTGGCTGCGGTGCATTCTTTGGATATATGCACGTAGAACCCAAGAACAACAGTTTCTTCACGCCATGAGCATACGCCTCGCTGATGACATTACACTGTATCTTCATATTCATCATCATGAAGTCGGCACGATATAGCGAGTTTGCCATTATACCTCCGACGAAGGCTGCAGCAAGCACCACCGCGTCGGGCCTCTCTTCATCAAAAAAGTTCCTCACCGCCTGGTGGTCTGTAAGGTCCAATTCCTTATGTGAACGTCCTACCAGGTTGTCATACCCCCTGGATTTCAGGTTTCTCCATATTGCAGAGCCTACGAGTCCGTTATGACCTGCAACGTATATTTTACTATTTTTGTCTAACATTATATTGCTCAGCTATAAAATTAATTTCCTCTGGTATAACCTCTATTGTATAACCTCCCGACGGAGGTGTCATTGGCGAACCGTCAATATTTATGGGTAGTTTGCTATTAGTATAAAGTTCCGCCTTGTACGTTCTATATGGTATTACATTCTTATAATTAAGAATTTTCTTTCTTATGAAGAAATATACAGCCGATAACAATTGCGACTTGAATGTATGCTTCACTATTATCATGTCAAGCAAGCCACTATATGGTGTAGCATTTGGTGTCAATCCATATCCACATGCATTTCCGACGCACAAGGTCGTCATTTTCACCTTTTCTATGTTTTCATTTACCTTATACTTTACCTTATAGTACTGCTTTCTAAAGAGTATCAGCAACAGAGACGCAACGTATGTCAGTCTGCGCGACCACAACCATTTTCTTATGTAAGCTCGCATATTCTGTATATCGGCAAGTTGCCCCACATTTATACAGTTCAAAAAATATCTTTGCCGTCTTTCACCCTTACTATTGTGATACCTTATACATCCTACATCAATCTTCCTTATTCTTCGCTGAGCAATAGCAGCCACGCAGTCTTCTATCTTTTCATAATAGAATCCCCAGAAACGCGCGAAATCATTCATCGTACCGTTAGGGATAATACCGAGCGCCACTCTCTCACGCGTCTGTTTCTCCACCTTCATAAAACAGTTCGCAGCCTCACTCAAGGCAGAGTCCCCCCCTATAATGATTATCGTATCATAACCATTGTTCAGCATCATCATAACAAGGCGCTCCACGCTTTGGCGTTCCTCACTCTGCACCATATCATACTGTATGCCATAGGAGTCAAGACATTCCTTTATTTTCCTCCACCGTTTTTGAACACTGATAAAGGGTCTATGATAAGGACAATATATTATTCCTGTCTTAAACATGCTCCATTATACTATCAACTACCTTTTCAACACTATTATCCTCACGGGGACCGTCAATCCACGTTATAGGCACTCCCCTACGCTCCATTCCACGAAACCATGTCATCTGACGTTTTGCGAATTGATGTATGGCTATCTCCAGCTTACTCGTCATCTCACTATAAGTAAGCTGACCTAAAACATACATTGTGAGGTACTTATACTCCAAGCCATAGTATATAAGGTCTTCTGGTTTTATCCCCTCATCCAATAGTCCTCTCACCTCTTCCACCATTCCCTCTTGCAGACGAGCATGCAGACGTTCTGTGATTCTCTTGCGTCGCAACTCCCTGTCAACATTAATTCCTATAACTATAGGAGAACCGATGTCAATATGGTCGTTACCTTCCACAGCACAGCCGCTATGCATCTCTATCTCAATAGCCCTTATAGCCCGTTGCGCGGTATCAACATCCGTTGTGTTGTGCATGCAAGTACCATTACGACGTTTCAACTCTTTAAGCATTTCTATCAATTCTGACAAAGACTTGCCTTTCAGTTCTTCTCTTAGAAGCTTGTCCTCTGGTACGTCAGCCAACTGGTAGTCCCTTAATATCGATTCAATATACAATCCGGTCCCGCCACATAGCACAGGAGTCTTCCCGCGACACATTATATCGTCATATACCTGCTTGAAATCCTTCTGGTACATATACAGATTATACTTCGTGCCAGGCTCCACGATATCTATAAGGTGATAGGGAATCCTCGTCCCGTCAACAAGAGTATATTCCTTAAGATCCTTACCCGTACCGATATCCATACGTCTATATACTTGCCTTGAATCGGCAGAGATTATCTCTCCACCGATTCTTGCTGCAAGTTGTGTCGCCACGGCAGTTTTTCCACATGCCGTAGGTCCTAATATGGTTATCAGTCTCTTATTCATCACTTGATGTGCGATGACATTTTTCAATATTCCTGCCAGCTCTTTATCTGAAGGTCGTTTATAGATAACTTACAGAAAGCCTCTATGAAAGCAGAAGCAAGTCGGGCATTTGTTATCAAAGGAATGTTGTGGTCAATAGCGCCACGACGAATCTTGTAACCGTTTGTCTGTTCGCGCTTTGTGTGGTCTTTCGGAATATTTACTATAAGGTCAAACTTATGGTCATGTATCATGTCCATGACGTTTGGTATTTCCTTATGTGCTTCGTCAGGCCATCCCACAGCAATGGCATTAACTCCATTCTCGCCGAGGAACTTGGCAGTGCCCTCTGTTGCATAAATCTTATAGCCAGCCTTCTGCAATGCCTGTGCACCGTCAAGCAGTGAAGCTTTCTCCTTAGTGCCGCCTGATGACAGCATGATGCCTTGTGACTTTGTAGGAATCTTGTATCCTGTTGCGATAAGTGAGTTGAGCAGTGCCTCCTCAAAGGTATCTCCAAGACAGCCTACCTCACCTGTAGAACTCATGTCCACGCCAAGCACCGGGTCTGCGTTCTGCAGACGGTTGAATGAGAACTGACTTGCCTTGACGCCCATTCTGTCAATGTCAAACACGCTCTTGTCTGGCTTCTGGTAAGGAGCGTCAAGCATTATCTTGGTAGCAGTCTCAATAAGGTTGCGCTTAAGCACCTTGCTGACAAATGGGAATGAACGAGAAGCTCTCAGGTTACATTCTATTACCTTCACGCTGCCGCCTTTGGCCAGATACTGTATATTGAAAGGACCACTGATGTTCAGTTCTTTGGCAATAGCCTTGCTTATCTTCTTTATCTGGCGCATCGTAGCGAATGTAATCTGCTGTGCAGGGAATACCATCGTAGCATCACCAGAGTGCACACCGGCATATTCAACGTGCTCAGATATACCATATTCTACTACGTCACCATTCTGTGCCACGCCGTCAAACTCTATCTCGTTGGTCTCCTGCATGAACTGTGATATAACTACAGGGAACTCCTTGCTCACCTCACTTGCCGCAGCAAGGAAACGCTCCAGCTCCTCATCGTTATGACAAACATTCATGGCAGCACCTGACAACACGTATGAAGGGCGCACGAGTACTGGATATCCCACCTCGTCGATGAATGACTTGACGTCGCTCATGCTCGTCAGTGCGCTCCACTTTGGCTGGTCTATACCAAGCTGGTCAAGCATTGCACTGAACTTGCCACGGTTCTCTGCACGGTCAATGCTTACAGGACTTGTACCCAGGATAGGAACACTCTGACGATAAAGCTTCATCGCAAGGTTATTAGGTATCTGTCCACCTACGCTGACAATGACACCGCGTGGATTTTCAAGGTCAATGACGTCGAGTACACGCTCAAATGACAGTTCATCGAAATACAGACGGTCACACATGTCATAGTCCGTTGACACTGTTTCCGGGTTATAGTTAATCATTATTGACTTATAGCCCAACTTACGTGCCGTATTGATAGCATTTACCGAACACCAGTCAAACTCTACGCTTGAACCGATACGGTATGCGCCAGAACCGAGAACGATTACCGACTTCTCATTATTATAATAGTTAATGTCATAACCCTCTACAGCGTATGTCATATACAGGTAGTTGGTCAGTTCCGGGTGCTCACTTGCTACAGTCTCGATACGCTTTACCGCAGGCAGAATGCCCAACTTCTTACGATACTGACGTACCATCAGATTCTCCTTTTCCATGTTCGTTCCCTGCTGCTTCAGTACGAAACGTGCAATCTGGAAGTCAGAGAATCCCATAATCTTAGCCTGGCGCATAACCTCAGGAGTAATCTCCTCAAGTGTGTTCATTGCCTCAAGCTTGTGCTTGAAGTCAACGATGTTCTTCATGCGCTCAATGAACCAAGGGTCTATCTTCGTTAGTTCGTATATGCGGTCTATTGTATAGCCCTCTTCCAAAGCCTGTGCAATAGCAAATATGCGGAGGTCTGTCGGGTTGGCAAGTTCCTCGTCAAGGTTGTCAAACTTCACGTGGTCATTGCCCACGAATCCATGCATACCCTGACCTATCATGCGCAGACCCTTCTGCAGCAGTTCCTCGAATGTTCTGCCGATAGACATTATCTCACCTACAGACTTCATTGAAGAACCAATCTTACGGCTTACACCAGCAAACTTTGTCAGGTCCCAACGAGGTATCTTACAGATGAGGTAGTCCAACGACGGAGCAACGTATGCAGAGTTTGGAGTACCCATCTCACCTATCTGGTCAAGGGTATATCCAAGAGCTATCTTTGCAGCAACGAAGGCAAGAGGATAACCTGTAGCCTTAGAAGCCAATGCAGAAGAACGACTCAGACGTGCATTGATTTCAATGATGCGGTAGTCGTTAGTCTCAGCGTTGAATGCATACTGGATGTTACACTCACCCACGATGTTCAGGTGGCGCACACACTTCACGGCGATGTCCTGCAGCATCTTTACCTGCTCCTCTGTCAGCGAGCATGTAGGTGCTACGACGATAGACTCACCGGTATGTATGCCCAACGGGTCAAAGTTTTCCATTGAAGCCACAGTGAAGCAATGGTCGTTGGCATCACGTATTACCTCAAACTCAATTTCCTTCCATCCTTTCAGACACTCCTCTACAAGAACCTGCGGAGCAAATGTGAATGCGCTCTCTGCAATTTCCTTAAATGTCTCTTCATCTGGACAAACACCAGAACCGAGACCACCCAGGGCGTATGCAGAACGTATCATTATTGGGAAGCCAATGCGGCGGGCAGCCTCTACAGCAGACTCCATAGTCTCGCAAGCCTCGCTCACTGGAACTTTCAAATCAACCTTGTTGAGCTCTTTAACGAAGAGGTCACGGTCCTCAGTGTTCATGATAGCCTCTACGCTTGTTCCCAACACCTGGACACCATACTCTTTCAGTACTCCGCTTTGATACAATTCAGTACCGCAGTTCAGCGCTGTCTGTCCGCCAAAGGCAAGCAATATGCCATCAGGACGCTCTTTCTTTATCACCTCAGTGACAAAATGCGTATTGACAGGCAGGAAATAAACCTTGTCGGCTATACCCTCACTGGTCTGAATAGTTGCCACATTTGGATTGATAAGCACACTGCTGATACCCTCTTCACGCAGTGCTTTCAGAGCCTGCGAACCAGAATAGTCAAACTCTCCAGCCTGACCAATCTTCAGCGCACCCGAGCCTAACACGAGTACTTTCTTGAGTTGTTTCTTCATCGTATATTTTTGTTTAGTCGTTTTTTGTTCTTAGACAAATATATGCAAAGTTAATATTTTTTTCTCTTTTATCAAAGTATTTTTTTCAAATATAAGTTTTTTATTTCCTTTCAGATTTTACACATTGTCACAATATCAGACATTTTTCTTTCATTTTGACTTTTTACAACCGTCAAATTTGCGCTTCCAAATTACCGCTCTCACTTTCCGCCCATAATTTCGCAAAATTTCGTATTTTTTACAAATAGTTGACTCACAACAATATACAACAAAAGAAATATTCTCCACCATATAACAGTCACGCCAAAAGCTATCGAATGACACTGTAAAAGCTATCGAATGACACTGTAAAAGCTATCGTTTCACGCCCTGAAAGCTACCGAATGACAACAAAGAAGCTACCAAATGACAAAAGCAGAGTGTATTTTCACCTTTTTCAAGCCACCTACCAATCCCAGAAACACCATTTACCCTCTCTTTTGAAACACGCACACAACAAAATCAATTTGACACATTGTTAGTAATTTGCTAAAATTATTGACAAAATGATATTGCAATACAAGATTGTTAGAGGATAAAATTCAAAAAAGCAGCATATTTTATCCTCTATTTGATTTTTTTTGAGTAACTTTGTATGTTAATTAACATACTAATAATAACAAAACACAGACTATATGAAAATACTTTTAACAGGTGGTGCCGGTTACATCGGCTCACACACTGCAGTGGAACTCGACGCAGCCGGACACGAGGTGGTCATCGTCGACAACTTGGTAAACTCAAAAGAAGAGGCTGTAAAGCGAGTAGAGAAGATAATAGGCAAGAAGGTAACATTTGTAAAGGCTGACGTTCGTGACAGGGAAGCCATGGACAAGGTCTTCAAAGATAACAAAATAGACGCTGTAATACATTTCGCCGGCTTGAAGGCCGTAGGTGAGAGTTGTGTTAAGCCATTGGAATACTACGAAAATAACATGAATGCGACATTTGTGTTGCTTGACGTTATGAGACAGAATGGATGCAAGAATATCATATTCTCTTCTTCTGCCACAGTATATGGCGACCCTGCTATAATTCCTATTACCGAGGAGTGTCCAAAGGGACACTGCACAAACCCTTACGGACAGACGAAGTCCATGCTCGAAGAAGTCCTCAGCGACGTGCAGAAGGCTGATAACGAATGGAACGTAGTGCTGCTGCGTTACTTCAACCCTATCGGCGCCCACAAGTCTGGATTGATAGGCGAGAATCCTAACGGCATACCAAACAACCTGATGCCTTACATAACACAGACAGCTATCGGACTGCGCAAGGAGTTGGGCATATTCGGTAACGACTATGACACACCTGACGGCACAGGAGTAAGAGACTACATACACGTAGTTGACCTTGCAACTGGTCATGTAGCAGCCCTGCAAGCTATAGAGAAGAAATGCGGCCTGGCCATTTACAATCTCGGAACAGGACACGGATATTCTGTATTAGATGTAGTAAAAGCATTTGAAAAAGCCAACGACTTGAAAGTGCCTTACTCTATCAAACCACGCAGACCAGGCGACATCGCAACATGCTATTGCAACCCTGCAAAGGCACAGAAGGAGCTGGGATGGCAAGCAAAATACGGAATTGAGGACATGTGCCGTGACTCATGGAACTTCCAAAAGAATAATCCTAATGGACTGTAAACCACAGACTACCTCCCCCACTCGTCCTCTTTTGGGAATGACACTGACAGAACTGAAAGAGGCGGTAACCGCTATCGGCATGCCGGCATTCACCGGCAAGCAGATAGCGGAATGGATATACTCACGCCATGTGAAGTCATTCAGCGAAATGACAAACATATCCAAAGCCAACAGGGAGAAACTGGCCCTGCACTACAACATCGGACTATTACCACATGTTGATGTACAGACATCCAAGGACGGTACGAAAAAATATCTGTTCCCAGTAAGCAACGGCAAATGTGTAGAGACCGTCTATATCCCCGACGGCGACAGGGCCACGCTGTGTGTCAGTTGCCAGGTAGGATGCAAGATGAATTGCCTATTCTGCCAAACGGGAAAGCAAGGATTTGAAGGTTCCTTAACTGCCGCGGACATCATCAATCAGATATATGCGCTGCCCGAACAGGAGAATCTTACCAACATAGTGTTCATGGGACAAGGCGAGCCTATGGACAATCTTGACAATGTATTGAGAGCCACAGAGGTGCTTACTGCTGAATGGGGATATGCGTGGAGTCCCAAACGTATCACGGTAAGCAGCGTTGGAATAAAAGGTAAGTTGAAACAATTCATCGAGAAAAGTCAATGTCATTTGGCTATATCACTGCACTCACCACTGCATGAGCAACGCGCGCAATTGATGCCGGCAGAGAAAGCGATGCCTATTACCGATGTTATAGAACTACTTAAGACTTACCCCTTCTTCCGAAAGGGAGAGGCACACCAGCGACGCCTGTCATTTGAGTACATCGTCTTTGACGGAGTTAATGACTCAAACACACACGCACGTGAGATTGTCAGGTTACTCAATGGTTTGGACTGCAGGGTAAACCTTATACGTTTTCACAACATACCAGGGATAGACCTCAAGACAAGTGACGAGAAAAGAATGGAGACAATGCGCAACTATCTTACGAAACACGGCATATTTACCACCATACGCGCATCAAGAGGCCAGGATATCTTTGCCGCCTGCGGATTGCTCTCCACCGCACGCAAGAATGAGAATATACAGAACGACACAGAGCGATAATGATTAGCATAGAAGGGTTAAAAGTTGAATTCGGAATAAAACCGTTGTTTGCTGACGTTTCATTCGTCATCAACGAACGTGACAGGATAGCACTCGTAGGAAAAAACGGAGCGGGGAAATCAACCTTGCTCAAGATTCTGGCAGGACAAAAAACTCCTACCGCAGGAACCGTGTCTGTACCCAACGACTGCACCATTGGATACCTTCCTCAGGTAATGGTGTTGCAAGACAACACGACTGTAAGAGAGGAGACCAGGAAAGCTTTCGCCGACGTTGACAAGGTGAAAGCACGACTGGAGCAGTTGCAGAAAGAGGTTGAGACTCGCACAGATTATGAAAGCGCCGATTACATGGACCTTGTGGAACGATATACTGCCACACATGAAAGGTACATGATGATGGGAGCAGAAAGCCGTGAGGCCGAGATGGAACGTACGCTTACCGGACTTGGTTTCCTGCGTACGGACTTTGACAGACCTACCTCTGAGTTCTCCGGTGGTTGGCGTATGAGAATAGAGTTGGCCAAACTTCTTCTCAGACACCACGATGTGATATTACTTGATGAGCCTACAAACCACCTTGACATTGAGTCTATACAATGGCTGGAGCAATTCCTAGCTAACAGTTCACAAGCCGTGGTACTCGTATCTCATGACTGCGCCTTTATCAATAACGTAACAAACAGGACTCTGGAGATAAACTGCGGACACGTAATTGATTACAAGGTAAAGTATGACGAGTACATTATATTAAGGAAGGAACGCCGTGAACAGCAGCTGAGAGCCTATGAGAACCAACAAAAGGAAATCGCTGACACAAAAGCATTCATTGAGCGTTTCAGATATAAAGCCACTAAAGCTGTGCAAGTACAGCAACGCATAAGACAGTTAGAGAAGATTGTCCCCATTGAGATTGACGAGGTTGACACCTCCGCACTAAGACTGAAGTTTCCACCATGTCTTCGCTCTGGCGACTATCCCGTGATTTGTGAGGATGTAGAGAAGTCCTACGGAGAGCAGAATGTGTTCAGTAACGTTAACCTCACCATAAAACGAGGCGAGAAGGTGGCATTCGTAGGAAAGAATGGCGAAGGCAAGTCCACTTTAGTCAAGTGTATCATGGGGGAAATTCCATTTAATGGTAACCTGAAAGTTGGACACAATATTCAAATAGGATATTTCGCCCAAAACCAGGCGCAACTGCTTGACGAGAACCTTACCGTTTTCCAGACCATTGACAACGTTGCACGTGGAGAGATACGCCTGCGCATCAATGACATTCTCGGCGCATTCATGTTTGGTGGCGAGGCATCAGAGAAATATGTAAAGTTTCTCAGCGGAGGCGAACGCTCCAGGCTCGCCATGATACGCCTGCTGCTTGAGCCCGTCAACCTGCTAATACTCGACGAGCCGACCAACCACCTTGACATGATGAGTAAGGACGTATTAAAAGACGCTATAAAAGCCTTTGACGGCACCGTCATTGTAGTCTCACATGACAGAGAGTTTCTTGACGGATTGGTTGACAAGGTCTATGAATTTGCTGATGGAGCCGTCAGAGAACATCTCGGAGGCATATATGAGTACCTCCGAAACAAGAACGCACAGACTATCAACGAGGCTCTGCATAAGAATACACAGGCTATTACAAAAGGAGAAAAGCAAGAAGCTACATCTGATAAGAAACAAACAAAAGACAACACTGCTACTCTATCATACGAAGACAGGAAAGCAGAACAAAAAAGAATAAACAAGCTGAACAAGCAACGTAAAGCACTGGAAGATAAAATAGAGAAATTAGAACAACGTAAAGCGGAACTCGACGATTTGCTGATGAAACCAGAGAATGCCGCCAATATGCAGATGGTGACTGAATACACCGATATTCAATCACAACTTGAGAAACTCGAGGAAGAGTATTTCTCCCTGGAAGGATAGTCTTACGAAACGGGCTCTTTCCTTAAAACTTTCAAACACTTTTCAAACATTACACAAATGCCATTAAAATTACCTAACAGATTACCTGCAATAAAACTTCTTGAGGACGAGAACATTTTCGTTATCGACGAGACACGTGGCACGTCGCAGGATATAAGGCCTCTTCATATAGTAGTGCTTAACCTTATGCCTCTGAAAATAACAACAGAGACTGACCTCATCAGGTTGTTGTCTAACACGCCGTTACAGATAGAGGTCACGTTTATGAAGTTAAAGTCACATACTTCAAAGAATACGCCAATAGAACACATGAGACAGTTCTATGTATCATTCGATGAACTGCAAGACAGAAAGTTCGACGGTCTGATAATAACCGGAGCACCTGTAGAGGAACTGTCTTTCGAGGATGTCACATACTGGGAGGAGATAAGCTATATCTTTGATTGGGCGCACACGCATATAACATCTACATTATATATATGTTGGGCAGCACAGGCTGCATTGTATCATTTCCACGGCATAGACAAAGAAGCCCTCGACAAGAAACTCTTTGGAATATTCAAGCAGAATATTGCGAAAGACCAGGAGAACATACCTCTGTTCCGCGGCTTTGACTCCACTTTCAACATGCCACACTCACGTCATACAGGAAATACCATCCAAGACATAAAGAATTGTAAGGATCTCACCCTGCTTGCCAGCTCTGAGGAAACAGGACCATCTATCATCATGGCACGCGACGGTAGGGAAATATATATCACGGGACACTTGGAGTACAACCCTGATACTCTGGACGCAGAATACCGACGTGACCTTGGAAAGCGTAATGACGTAGAAATGCCTAAGAATTATTATGTGAATAACAATCCAGACAATAGTCCACTGATAACTTGGCGTGCCCATGCAAACCTTTTCTATCATAACTGGATAAACTATTATATATACCAAAAGACGCCATACGACATCAACGAAATTAACTAATGTCAAGAAAGTAGCATCCTCTCCAAGGATAACAACATATATTTTTTGCAAAACACATTATATTTAGTACCTTTGCACACGAAATCCAACGAGGAGGATATCCTTACAAAGATTTCAGCTAAGACAAAAGGCTTGCACCCTTAGCTCAGTTGGTAGAGCAACTGACTCTTAATCAGTGGGTCCAGGGTTCGAATCCCTGAGGGTGTACCACAAAAAAGAAAAGGAGTTACATTTTCGTAACTCCTTTTTCTTTTTCACAATAGTACTGATTATTCCACCCATCTTACATAATCAGCTTTGCGCTCCACCTGGGGCTTACATGCATTTTCTGCGGCATAACCTACTATACAATTACCTATGCCCTCATATTCCTCGGTCACACCCATATCACGTAATATATGCTTCCCCTCCTCAGTCTCAAACATTTCCTTCGCTCTATGTATCCAACAAGAGCCCAAACCAAGACTGTGAGCGGCAAGCATCATATTAGCCATAACAAGAGAACCGTCATATACTCTGGTGGCTACATCCTTCTTTGCCAACACTACCAATACAACAGGGGCACCATAGAATGGATCACTGTGTCCGGAACTAGTAACCAGTCCCCTACCCTGTATTATCTCCAAGTTCATACGACTCAGACGGTCGCGCATTTCCTTCTGCGTCACAGCAATGATAATAGGAGACTGGCTGTTACGGCCTGTAGGAGCATACGTTCCAGCCTTGACAATCTCTTCGAGAAGTTCCTTCTCTACTGCCTTACTCTGATATTTCTTCACGCTACGACGCGAAATAATGTCTTTGATAGTTTTATTTTCCATTTTCATCCTTAATTCCGCAACACTATTACAAATATAACTTTTTAAGTACCTGGGCAACAATAGGTTCTTCGACGCGCGAAGCGGCAAGGCCGAGCGGCCCAGGATTTTGCCATGTCAGATTTTGCACCTATCTTAGTGTTGCAAATCAAAATATGTATCAAACCCGACAGACATGGCA
>CAMEWL010000042.1:0-20620 GCA_945941025.1 uncultured Prevotellaceae bacterium | reverse complement strand
TAAATTAAGTTATTGACTTCTAGCGAGTTAAATATTAAATTAACGTATCATTGTTATAAGAATTCTCTATTTTTTCATTACCTTGAATCATTGTAAGATGAAATCCGAGGTTATGATAACGCTTGATGAAATTCATCCTCGACTCTTTTGTCGACCAAAAGTCAGAAAATATTTGCATAGAAAAGATGTTATTTGCTAGTTTGGTAATTAAATAGAACCAATTTTGACAACTTGGAAAACAGGATAAAACATCAATATTTGTTTTTCTCTTTCATGAGTTCTAAATTTTCAAAGTTGAATATAAATTAGATAATCATTTGACTTGTTTTTGCTATTCTCTATTACTTGCAACGATATACGAGCAATATTTACTGAGTAGATTGTCCAATGGCAAATCGCCTTTCTGGTATCGCTCCGCATCGAGTTTCAACAATCTTTCACTCACAGGTTTCTTTCCCATGAATATGGCTTTTAGATACGGAATGCCATTCTCCTCGGAAATACTTACTTCAGTAAAGAACTGCGAAAGGTCTTCTGCATCATAGACGATGGAATAACTTGGGCGCTTTGCCCCAGGAATGTCCTCTATGAGTATATTCTTATCGACAAGATCCTGTATGTCGCGTATGGCCGTGTCTTTCGAGCACTTTGCTAATGTTGCCCATGACTTTGATGTTATCTTTGCCTCATAGCCGTCAAGAAAGAGATTGAGCATCTGTGTCTGACGCTCTGTCATCGGAACTGACGATGCCTTCTGCCAGAAGAAGCTCTTATTCAGAATGGTGGTGACAATGGTGTCTGCCTCGTCGAGTGCTTCTATCAACTTCTGTAAATACCAAACTAACCACTCTGTAAGGTCGCCTTCGCCATGCTGCATCCGCTCCAGAATGTCATAGTAGTGATTCTTGTCCTTGTTTATCTGTGATGAGACATTGTAGAAACGGAAATCACTTTTTTCTCCACGAGCCAGAAGCATGTCTGAAAGGATGCGGGCCAACCGCCCATTGCCATCCTCGAAGGGATGTATGCTCACAAACCAGAAATGGGCAATGGCAGAACGGATGACGCTGCTTACAGGCTCCTCTCCATCAAACCAGGCAAGAAACTTTTCCATCTCCTCTTCTACGCAGTCTGGCGAAGGAGCAATATAGTGAATCTTCTCACGTCCAAACCTTCCGCTGACAATATGCTCCTCGTTTGTGCGGTACTGGCCAATTTCGATCTGACTTCCTTCACTGTAGCCTGTTGGAAAGAAAGCTGCTTGCCAAGCACACAGCTTCTCTTTACTGAGGGTCATGTCATAGTGCTGAACCGCTTCAAGCATTACACCAACTACAGAATCGACGTAATGCGATGGTGCGGTGTATTTCACGTTCTCTATCCCAAGCTTTCGGGCAATAGAAGAACGAACCTGATCAACGTTCAGCCGTATGCCTTCTATCTCCGAAGAATATACTACATCGTATGTCAGGTTCTCTGCCATTGCACGGAGTTTGCTGTCAAATCCCAATGAACTTAACCTGCCATAAAGCAACCCCTGCTTACGGAATACTTTCTCCTGAAGGAGTGACACTTGGGACGTGTCCCAACGGAAGTCCGTCCAATTATCTCTTTCGTGTATATACATAACGCATTCCTACTTTGTGCGACATAAAGCAACGATTAACGTCGCAAATTCTGCGACAAATATACTGAAATAATGTCGAATAGCCAAACAAATCTGCAAATTATCGCAAATTATGCAACGTTTTTAGTCAATAATTGTCGGAAACCTTCTTCTAAAAACTAAAAAGGGACCTGTCCAAACGGACAGGTCCCTTTCATTATATCAGAGAGTTTATTTACTCTTCAACGGCTGCTGGCGCAGCAGCTAACGAGTGCTGATTATCAACGAGATACAGAGTTTTTGCAAACTACTGGCGACTCTTTGACGACACATTCTGCACGTTTTTACATGCTCATGGTAACGATTAACGCGTTTTTACGGCAGAAAATTCCAAATCTCGAAAAACTATTGTTCCAGGAATTCTGATGCCATACGGTTAATTTCATCAATGTCCACCGGTTCAAGCACGATTTCTTCTGGTTGCAAGTTCAGCAGGAACTGCATATAGCTGGGGAGAGTTAACAGATGCCCTTCCCTGCCTATATTGTAATCACCGAACTTTATAATCTGTTTGACATGATACTTCTCTGGGTGGTTCAAAACAGTTCTTGCACTTTTAGCCTTGCTTGACTTTGCCTTGACTTCCAGCGGAACACACTCTCCGCTCATTCGTACAAGAAAATCCAATTCCAATCCAGAATCCTTTTGGAAATAGTAAAGGTTCTGCGATTTCTTGTGAAGTGTGTCGGCCATCAGATTCTCGTATATAGCACCTTTGAAACCGCCAAGATTGCCTTGAAGAATGTCAGCGCGTGTTCCCCCTCCAAGCATCTCTACGAGCAAGCCTATATCGGACATATAGACTTTGAAAACATTGTCCTTGGCATAGCCTTCCATCGGAAGCCCAGTGATGTCAGTATTGTAGCAGCAGCATATAATACCTGCATCTTCCAACCATTGCAGCGACCCTGCATAAGTCTCTCCGCGCCCTCCTGGTTTCACCTTACTGTACTGGAATTTTTTGTTTTCCTTTGCCAACTGTTTTGGAACGGAGTTGAAACACTCACGGATATGTGGTTTATCTTTGTCAGGAGCATACTTTACCATATCGTCGCGATACTCCTTCAAGATGGACTGATAGACCTTTCTGACCTCGTTCATGTTATTTGTCCCGAGGAAAGCATTGACAGCGTCAGGCAGTCCTCCGACAGCGACATAAAGGTTCAGCATATTCTTCAAGGCAGTATGTATGCCGGCTGGAACGGGAGATTCTTGCGCGTAGCACTTTGAGAGAGCGTCTATAACTCCTGTGCTCATGCCGTTGGCCCAAAGGAACTCTTCAAAGTCCAGCGGATACATTTCAATGATGTCTTCAGAGCCGACTGGCACCGAATTGATACCAGGATCTTTCGTTTTTGACAACCTACGATGTTGCTTCTTTAGTTCATCACCATACCCCTGCACTCCAAGTAGTGAACCTGTTGCAATCACATCGAAGCGTCCGTCCTCCTTGAAGAACTTCAGTGAAGTGCGTGCTTCAGGGCATTCTTGTATTTCATCAAAGATAAAACACGTCTCTCTGGGAGTGAAAGTCACTCCAGAAATCTGTGCGGACAAGTTCAATAAAATGGTGTTCACATCTTTTGCACCAAGAAACGCTGTGATAAGCTCAGGCCGCTTTATGAAATTGATATAGACAACAGTCTTGTAGTTTGTTTCTGCGAAGTGCTGTGCTATGAATGTCTTACCACACTGACGAATGCCCATTATCACCAAAGGCTTGTGTCCAGCAGTGTCTTTCCACAGGATAAGAGAGTCTTGTATTTTCCTTTTCAACATATTTTAAAACGATTTTGTGCTGCAAAGATACACTTTTTCAAATGAATAACCATCATCTCAACGCACTTTTTCAAACGAATATTAGATATTTAACGCATTTTTCCAAACGAATGTATCAAATTCCTTTTTGAACGATTTAGTCTGACACGCGTTTGACACACCATTGAGGAATGTTACCCAACACTTGATTCCTCTGCGGATAAAAAAGTATTTCAACATTCACTCAAATGAGATACTAAAAAGGGACCTGCCCAAACGGACAGGTCCCTCTCATTATTGTAAGAGTGATAATTACTCCTCGACAGCTGCCTGGGCGGCGGCAAGGCGTGCTATTGGCACACGGAATGGTGAGCAGCTGGCGTAGTTCATGCCTACACGGGCGCAGAACTTCACTGAGCTTGGCTCGCCGCCATGCTCGCCACAGATGCCGGTGCGGAGAGTAGGACGGACGGCTCTGCCGTTCTTCACCGCCATCTCTATCAACTGACCTACACCTTCCTGGTCAAGTACCTGGAATGGATCAACCTTCAATATCTTCTTGTCAAGATATGCTGGCAGGAATGAAGCAATGTCATCACGAGAGTAACCGAAGGTCATCTGAGTCAGGTCGTTGGTACCGAATGAGAAGTACTCTGCCTCCGTTGCTATCTGTGCAGCTGTCAGGGCGGCACGTGGTATCTCTATCATCGTACCTATCTCAAACTCAAGACTTACATTCTCTTCTGCAAAGACAGCCTCTGATGTTTTCTTTATAATCTCCTTCTGCTGCTTCAGCTCATTGATAGAACCGATGAGCGGCACCATGATTTCCGGATGTGGGTCATAGCCTTCTTTCTTCAGCTGACATGCCGCACCAAGTATGGCACGTGTCTGCATGGCTGTAATCTCAGGGAACGTGATGCCCAGTCGGCAACCACGGTGTCCCAGCATTGGGTTGTTCTCTGCCAGTGACTCCACACGGCGGCGTATCTCCTCAACGGCTACGCCCATCTCCTTTGCCATCGTCTCCTGACCGGCAGCATCGTGTGGCACAAACTCATGCAATGGCGGGTCAAGCAGACGTATGTTGACATGCAATCCGTCCATAGCCTTGAGTATTCCATAGAAATCAGCCTTCTGATAAGGCAATAACTTTGCAAGAGCCTTCTCCCTACCCTCTACGCTGTCAGCGAGAATCATCTCACGCATGGCAACAATCTTCTGGTCGTCAAAGAACATGTGCTCAGTACGTGTCAGTCCGATACCCTTAGCACCAAAGGCGCGTGCCACCTCAGCATCGTGTGGTGTGTCGGCATTAGTGCGCACCTCCATCTTGGTATATTTGTCACAGAGGTCCATGAGCGCCTTGAAGTCACCACTCAGTTCGGCAGCCTTGGTAGGCACCTCTCCGGCATACACCTGACCAGTAGAGCCGTTCAATGAGATATAGTCTCCTTCCTTATATACCACGCCGTCAATCTCCACGGTCTTAGCCTTGTAATCCACGTTGATGGCACCGGCACCGCTGACACAGCACTTACCCATACCACGAGCCACCACGGCGGCGTGTGACGTCATACCACCACGGGCAGTGAGTATGCCCTCTGCACTTGCCATACCTGCGAGGTCCTCAGGACTGGTCTCTATACGCACCATGATAACCTTATGACCGTTGGCATGCCACTCCTGTGCATCATCAGCATGGAACACTATCTGTCCGCAAGCAGCACCAGGAGATGCCGGCAAACCCTGTGTTATCACCTTTGCCTTTGACAGAGCGAGCTTGTCAAATACAGGGTGAAGCAGTTCGTCGAGCTTCTGTGGTTCACAACGCATGATGGCAGTCTTCTCATCAATGAGTCCTTCTTTTATCAGGTCCATGGCAATCTTAACCATCGCCGTGCCGGTACGCTTTCCGTTACGCGTCTGCAGGAACCACAGCTTGCCCTCCTGAACGGTGAACTCCATATCCTGCATATCGTGGTAGTGATGCTCCAGTTTATCCTGCAGCGCATCCAACTCCTTATATATCTCTGGCATAGCCTCCTCCATAGAAGGATACTTTGCCACACGCTCAGCCTCAGAAATGCCGGCACGCTCAGCCCAGCGCTGCGAACCCACCTTCGTTATCTGCTGAGGTGTACGTATGCCTGCTACCACGTCCTCGCCCTGGGCATTAACCAGATACTCGCCGTTAAACAGGTTCTCGCCGTTGCCGGCATCGCGTGAGAAGCATACGCCGGTAGCTGATGTGTCGCCCATATTACCGAACACCATTGCCATCACTGACACAGCAGTACCCCACTCGTCAGGTATTCCCTCCATCTTACGATACAGGATGGCACGCTCGTTCATCCAACTGCGGAACACCGCACATATAGCGCCCCACAGCTGTGTGATAGGGTTCTCCGGGAAATCAGAGCCCGTCTGCTCCTTGATGGCAGCCTTAAACAGGGCTACAAGTTTCTGAAGAGATTCAACAGAGAGGTCCTTGTCCAGTTCCACGCCCTGCTCCTTCTTCACCTGCTCTATAATCTTCTCAAACGGGTCTATATCCTCCTTGTTGACAGGCTTCATACCGAGCACCACGTCGCCATACATCTGTACGAAACGGCGATATGAGTCATATACGAAGTGAGGATTACCAGTCTTCGCCACCATGCCTTCAGCCACCTCGTCATTCAGTCCGAGGTTCAATATAGTATCCATCATACCCGGCATAGAGGCACGTGCGCCAGAGCGCACACTGACGAGCAATGGGTTTTGTGCATCGCCAAACTTACAGTTCATCAGTGTCTCTATATGTTTCACGGCTGCGTTAACCTCGTCCTGTAGCAGTTCCACTATTTTCTCTTGTCCCACCTCGTAATACTCGTTACAAGTGTCAGTGGTAATAGTGAAACCAGGAGGTACGGGTACGCCAATAAGGTTCATCTCAGCAAGGTTAGCGCCCTTGCCGCCTAACTGCTCGCGCATCTGCGCATTTCCCTCGGCCTGTCCGTTGCCGAATGTGTAAACTCTTTTTTGTGACATTTGTTTGGGTTTAGTTAATAAATATAAAATAGTATTAGTTATTTCCGTCTTCACAAATTTAAGGGTTTTATACCATACTGACAAAACAAACACACGTTTTCTGACATTATTTTGCGTCATTCAGCATTTTCATCCGAAAAATTCGTTAATCTCATTTTTTTTTCGTAACTTTGACTTGAATTTGTTTTTTGTTCAAACGACTAATTATGTCACGAAAGAAGAAACCCTACCCTATTCTTGAAAACATAACCATCACCGACATTGCCGCTGAGGGCAAGAGCCTTGTGCGCATCAACGACCTCGTGGTCTTTGTGCCCTTCTGCGTACCCGGCGATGTTGTTGACCTGCAGATAAAACGTAAGAAGCACTCATACGCCGAGGCAGAGGTGGTACGCTTCATAAAATACAGCGACAAGCGCACCGAGCCTATGTGCGAGCACTTCGGCATCTGCGGCGGTTGCAAGTGGCAGAACCTGCCATACGAGGAACAGCTGGCTTTCAAGCAGCAGCAGGTACACGACCAGCTTACCAGGATAGGCAAGATAGAGTTGCCTGAGTTCATGCCCATCAAGGGCTCCGTAAAGACCAGCGAGTACCGTAACAAGCTCGACTTCGGTTGCGCCAACAAGCAGTGGCTCACACGCGAGCAACTTCAGGCTGGCGTACCTTTCGCCCCTGGCATAGGCTTCCACATCACAGGCGCCTTCGACAAGATTCTGCCTATCAGCAAATGCTGGCTCATGGATGACCTGCACAACCAGATGCGCAACAGCATATATGACTACGCTGTGCGCAACAGCCTGTCGTTCTTCGACCTCAGACAGCAGGTAGGACTCCTACGCGATATTATAATAAGGTGTAGCAATTCCAGCGAGTGGATGCTCATAGTGCAGTTCCATTATGACCGCACCAGCGAGGAGTCTCTCCGCCAGAGCGAGCAGCAAGCCGAGGGACTGCTGCAGTTCATTGCCGACAGCTTCCCGCAGATTACCTCGCTGATGTATCTTGACAACCAGAAGTGCAACGACACCATTGGCGACCAAGACATCAAGCTCTTCAAGGGCAATGACCATATCTTCCTGCTCATGGAGGACCTGAAATTCAAGGTCGGACCAAAGTCGTTCTACCAGACCAACACCGAGCAGGCCTACCACCTCTACCGTGTAGCAAGGGAGTTTGCAGGACTCACCGGCGGCGAACTCGTATATGACCTCTACACTGGCACAGGCACCATTGCCAACTTTGTTTCCAAACAAGCGAAGAAAGTCATCGGCATAGAGTATGTACCTGAGGCCATCGAGGATGCCAAGATAAACTCACAGATAAACAACATCGACAACACCCTGTTCTATGCCGGTGACATGAAGGACATCCTCACCGACGACTTCATCGCCGAGCACGGCCGTCCTGACGTCATCATCACCGACCCCCCACGCGCCGGTATGCACCCCGACGTTATAAACGTAATACTCAACGCCCACCCCGAGCGCATAGTATATGTCAGCTGCAACCCTGCCACCCAGGCACGCGACCTGCAGCTGCTCGACGCAAGCTACAAGGTCACCAAGGTGCAGCCCGTCGATATGTTCCCTCACACGCCACACGTAGAGAATGTGGTGCTGCTTGAGGCAAGGTCATAAAACTGCCATATTTGAAAAATTATGAGATACATACTTAACATCTTACTCCTACTCACAGCCCTTGCAGCCAATGCCTCCGACTTCACCCTTGGAGCCGACATCAGTTGGGCTACAGAGATGGAGAGCCGCGGACACAAGGTCTATAACTACAAGGGCGAGGAACGTGAGGCCACTGCCTTGATGAAGGAGATGGGACTCAATGCCATTCGCCTGCGCGTATGGGTTGACCCTGCAGAGCATGGCAACTGGTGCAACAAAGAGGATGTGCTGGTCAAGGCACTGCGTGCCAAGCAACAGGGCATGGACATCATGATTGACTTCCATTACAGCGACTGGTGGGCAGACCCAGCCAAGCAAAACATACCCGCGGCATGGGCAAAGCATAAGTACAAGCAACTGCTCGTCGATGTGGCAAACCATACCAAGGAGGTACTTACCATGCTTAAAGACAACGGCATCACGGTGAAATGGGTGCAGGTGGGCAACGAGACCTCCAACGGCATGATGTGGCCTGTAGGCAAGCTTGAGGACAACCCCAAACAATATGCCGGACTGTTCAAGGCTGGCTATGACGCCGTGAAGGAGGTGATGCCAGAGGCAAAGGTGATAGTACACCTCGACAACGGATATGACAACGACCTCTACAACTATAACCTTGACGCTCTGCGCGACAACGGCGCACAGTGGGACATCATCGGCATGTCCGTATATCCTTACTGGGCTCGCAACAAGGGTTACAAGAATGCCGCCATGCGACTGATAATGGAGGCAGTGCACAATGTCAACCTGCTTGCCAAGAAATACGGTACCGACGTCATCGTGACAGAGACAGGCTTCGAGGTCAACGACACGCTGCCTTACGTCATGGAGTCTGGCCGCACACAGCTGCAGGCGCTTATCGATATGATGCGCACCAAGACCTCCGGCCACTGCCTCGGAGTATTCTATTGGGAACCTACATGCAAGCCCTCACAATATAAGTTAGGAGCATTCACCGAGGACGGACACCCCACCGCCATCATGCGTGCCTTCACACAGAGTGCCTCCCTGCCTGCAAGCTACGACCGTCCGCTGGTATCTATACAGACTAACAAGGGCGAAATCATCGTAGAGCTGTATAACGACACCCCACTCCACCGTGACAACTTCCTGAAGCTTGCAACAGGCGGAAAACTCAACGGCACACTGTTCCACCGCATACTGCCCAACTTCATGATACAGGGCGGAGACACCGGCGACGATGCCGGACTCATCGATGCAGAGATAATGCCCCAGAAGCATTTCCACAAGCGCGGCGCACTGTGTGCTGCAAGAGCCGACGACAACGTCAACCCTGAGCGCAAGAGCAACGGCACCCAGTTCTACATCACCTGGGGCAAATGGCCCACGGCACGCCGTGCAGGTTCCACAGAAGAGCCCCTGCCCTACTATCTGGAGCAGCAGCAGCCGGGCGTCCCATACCTTGACGGCGAATACACCGTCTTTGGTGAGGTCTTCAGCGGTTTAGATGTCGTAGAGAAGATACAGAGCGTACAGACCGACGCCAACGGCAAGCCCACAGAAGACGTAAAGATACTAAGCGTGAAGATAATTTAGAATTCATCGCTCGGCACTCTGTGACGCTTTCCTAAGAAAGACATCAAGCAAATATTTTTTGAAAGATTTGAACAGATTTGACTTCCCCTTCGGCCGTTGAGCAAAAACTTCTCGCCGTAAGCGCCCCGAGACAGGTAACTTCATATACAGCACACCTATATATAGTGCCCTATGGGCAGAAATCTTACTCTAACTTTTAGCACTGTGGCCAATAGACCAGCATCATTGATAAAGTGAAAATGTTGTAAAAAAGATTTGTTTGATTTGAACAGATTTGTGAGATTTCTGTCACACAGTGACACTCACTATCTGGACATACAGAACTTGCGAAATTAAGACACATAAACCATCGCTCGGTGCGCAGTGACACAAAAAAAAGACAGCACCCCGACAAAAAAAGAACTCAAACCCCATAACTATCAACGTGTATTTCTCAGGATTAATAATAGCAGTAGCCACCTTTATTACGATAGGCATCTTCCACCCCATAGTCATAAAGACAGAATATTATTTCGGCACCCGTCCGTGGTGGATATTCCTACTCTGCGGAATAGGCTTCATCATCGCCTCACTCTTTATCGCCAATCAGATTATCAGTCCAGTACTTGGAGTGATAGGCTGCTCATGCCTCTGGAGCATCCTCGAGCTCTTTGAGCAGAAGAAACGCGTAGAGCGCGGCTGGTTCCCCAAGAACCCGAAAAGGAAGTATTGATAACTCACCTTTATTGCACAAACCTTTTCATGTTAGCCCTTCCCATGACATAGCCACTGATATTATAACTACCATTGTCAGTAAGCCTATACCATGGAGATTTGGTCCTTTCATCCATAACGATATGGATCTGCTGTGCCGGCATCCAACTCTGCGCTACCATGAACACCTTCTCTCCCTTAGCGTTCACTGCCATATCAACTATCGTCACCACATGACCGTATGTCTGCTCGTTCACATACACAAAGCAGTCGCCCACCCTTAGTTCCTTCGGACTGACCGTCTTCATCTCGCGCCACATCGACGTACTGTTGCACAGGGTAAACACGTTGTCAAGATAATTCCTGAACGTAGAATAAGAATATGAGCGTTTTTTCTGCGCCCATATCGTAAACCTCAAAGCCTTCCCGTTCCCCAACGCATGGAAGTATATACGCTTGTATGCCTTTATACCATACAGATATTCTGCACGCAAGCGTATGGCAGCGTCAGCACATTGTTGCAAGTTATTGTTCCCCACATCAATGTCAAGCACCGCATAAGTATTACTGCGGTTTATCACTCGTCCGTTATACGTATGAATCTTCTTATCGCCAGTAAGTCGCAAACTACGCAGATAACTGCCATAGCCATCACATCTCACCCTAGCATATCCCTTTGGTAACGGTATGTCAGCAATTCTTCTCTGCGCATATACATCAAGCTGGCTACAAATTAACAAGATAGTAAGTAGTGCTTTTATAAGCATAATACATTGTTTTTAGTCAGTCAACAAATTCCATTTACCTACAAAGGTACGAATAATATCCGACAAAACGTCACATCTAACGTCATAATATTAAAACAAATCTCAATTTAACATTTACAATAAAAGGGATGCAAATATAAAAAGAGAGAAGAGATTTTTTTCTTATGCTGGCAATACCAATTTTTTGGTATTTTAACTAAAAAGAGCCGCCAGGGAGACTCATTAGAGAATACCCGACGGCACTTTTGTCTTTGTATTAAGACTGCCATTGTTATGTCAAAACAACGACACTGTCATCACAATGCTATTTTACTGAGAAAAAGTCTTTTAATTATTCTTTATGAACTTCACAGGCTTAACAAGGCGAAGAAAATAAAGATCACGATAATAGGTCGAATCCGTTTTTTTTGTATTCAAATTAAAGTAGCCTAAAGCATCATTACACAAATATCTATTTGTTGGAAATGTATTCTTATATCCTAAAAGTTCACATAAAGTTGGAGCACTACCTGCTAATGCCACTATCGCATCAGCTTGTTCTTTTGTCGGAATACTCCAATTCTCAACATCATCCTCTTTATAAGAAGATGCTATATTAACCGCTTGAAGGACATTTGAAGCTCCCTCGTCTGCCGAGGACACATCACTCCACTCCTCCTTACTATACAACAAGCCCTCACCAGTCTCTTTATCAAGCAATATAAGCAAATGTTCATTCCATACAGAACAAGGCTCGGGCATTTTATTTACATGAATTACTAAAATATCTGATGATGCTGGAATATTATCATCATTTTCACCTACTCCCTCTCCAAAAGCGAAATCTGTGTTTACTGCCTCATTCCATTTCGCACCTTCTAACGTGAGTGTCACCTTGGCGTTTACTATGCCAGAGTTATATGAGCCTTTGAAATAATAAGGAACTCCTGCTAACAGAGAATTGTTATACGTATATGTATATGGTATAAAAGAACCATCCGTCTTTGCAAAATTTATTGTGACAGTCAATGACTCGCCTACGCTCGGCAACACATACACAGTATCAGTCTTCCACAAACCTTCTTCGTCAGCTTGCCTACATTGTAACTTCACCTCCTTGTCATTACTACACTCTCCCAAGGGCGATATTTTTGTGTTTATTGAATTTACCGCAACTTCCACATTCTTGATATTCTCCGGCACATTCTCTAATGCTATGCTTAACTTTGCCACGGCATACTGCATTGTCAGCCCCACTGTCTCGTCTTTCGTCGTTATCATGACATTGCCCTTTGCAAGCATCAATGGTTCTGAGGCATAGCCTTTAGAGAAATCGGTACTACCGCTTACCGCCGCTATGGTATATGTACCGGTGGACAGTTCCATAGACAAGTCATCTGACGCAGAATTTATGTCAAGGGTGCTTACCTCCTCTTTATTTGCGTCATAGGCATAAACATGTACCGGGTATAGCACCTCTTCATCAGGAGACACGGTACTAACTTTCAGGAAATGGGTTCCTGACTCTATCTCTTCAGTTTCATCAAAAATCTCTGTACTGCAACTCACCAGCATACTGCTGACTGCCGCAAAATATAATATCAGTTTATTCACGTCGTTTAGCTTAGTTTATTCTAATCTGAAGTCATCACGGTCGGCAAGGATGGGGAACTTCTCCCGGAAACGCTGCAGGCGCTGCATGTCGATGTCTGCCGTAACCACCTGCTGGCGACCGTCTGCTGCCTTTGCTACGCTGTGACCGTAGGCGTCTATGACTGCGCTGCCACCGTCATAGTGACATTGTGCGTCGTCGCCCACTCGGTTGACACCGATGACGTAACACTGGTTCTCTAATGCACGGGCGCGAAGAAGGGTGTCCCATACCTGACGACGGCTGTCGGGCCAGTTGGCTACATATAACGCTACGTCATAGTCGCCACGATTGCGTGAGAATACCGGGAAGCGCAGGTCATAACATACCTGCAGGAGGAAGCGTACGCCTCTCCACTCCGTGACTACACGACGGTCGCCCGCCGTATAGCGTCTGTCCTCTCCTCCGTAAGAGAACAGGTGACGCTTGTCATAATACTCTTCCCCTGATGGCGTGACAAACAGGAGTCGGTTACGGCTGGTGCCGTCTGGTAACTTCATTGCCAGCGAACCAGCTACGGCGGCATCGTACGTCTGCGCTATATGGCGCATCCACCTGAGGCTGTCGGTGTCGCCGCTGTCATCAACCACCTCTGCTACGCCGTCTGAGTAGGTGGCGAAGCCCGTGGACCACATCTCTGGTAATATATAGAGGTCTGACTTCTCTGCCTGCTCTATGAGACGTTCTGCCTCTCGATGGTTGGCACTGGGGTCTGACCACTTGATGTCCGTTTGGAGGAGTGTTACTTTCATTGGTGGTTTAGGTGTTTGGTGGTTTAGTGGTTTGGGGGGTTGGTGATTTGGTGGTTTGGTGGTTTAGTGGTTTAGTGGTTTGGGGGGTTGGGGGGTTGGGGGCCTGGGGTGTGTCTAATGATTTTTCTTGAATAGCTCGATACGCTCCTTGAACAGTGGTTCCTGCTCTCGTCTGAAGAACGAGGTGCAGATGCGCACGCCTTGCTGGGTTGAGCCCATCGTGTCGAGTGGGAACACCGCTATGCCGTAATACATCAGCTCACGTGTCAGCTCAAGGTCGTTCATTCCCGGATATTGCACGGTGAAGTAGAAGCCGTCTGCCAGAGGGGCGCCCATATCGTTGTCATAGACGAGGTAGAAGCCGTTGGCAAGCAGCACCTCTTTCATGAACTTGGCGCGTCTGCCATACTCCTTCACATCGTCAAGGAAGTTATAGCGTCCCTCGCAGGCTGCCTCCATGAGTGCTGCCATGGCGTGCTGAACGCTGTGGGTAGTGCCGCTTGAGAGTGTGTACATAAGACGGTTGCAGAAGAAGTTTCCGAACTCGCCCACGCCGAAGTTCTGCTGCATTGGCTCATACACACGGTGATACAGTTTGTTGCCGATGCAGGTCACGCCTATGCGCTGTCCGGCATAAGAGAAGGCCTTTGAGCCTGACACCCACAATACATAGTTGTCTGTATATCGTGCTACCGTGGCCTGGTATGGTGCCTCGTATGGATGTGAGAGGTCGCGGCGGAAGTCCATTGCGAAGTATGCCAAGTCTTCCAGTATTATGACGTCATATTTCGTAGCCAGTGTGCCGATGCCTTTCAGCTCTTCCTCTGTGAAGCATACCCATGACGGGTTGTTAGGGTTAGAATAGACGATAGAGTTGATGTTACCGGCTGAGAGTATCTCTTCAAGTTTGGCGATGAGGGCATCACCACGATAGCCGTGGATGTCGAGGCCTATGTGCTTCAGTCCGATGACGTCACACTGTGTGGTCTGCACCGGAAAGCCGGGCTGTATCAGCAGTACGGTATCCTTGCCTGTTCCCTTCATGGCATGGTGTATGGCAGTGAAGGTGGCGAAGGTGCCCTGCATGGAGCCTGTTGTAGGTATGCATCCCAGCGGGTCTATCTCTACGCCTATGAAGGCCTTGACGAACTCTGATGCTGCCTTCTTGATACGTGGTATGCCACCATTTGGTGGGTACATCGTGGCGCAGCCTTTTGCCAGGGCCTCCTGCTCTGCCTTCAGTGCTATCTCTGACGGTTGGAGTCCCGGCACACCCATCTCGAGGTGTATGACAGGCTGTCCTGTCTTCTTTTCCAGTGTTTGTGACAATCCCTGCAGGTCACGTATCGTAGCCTGAGAGAAGTCACCGAGTCCCATCTCGTCGATGGCACCGGTGACTATATCATAATCTAAAGGGGTATTCATTTCTTAATCTCTGAAATTTCGCTTGTCGTTAACGTGCTTCTGCTTGCCGATAGAACGCTGGATGGAGCCAGGGTCCTTGATGTGGATGTTTGGCTTGATGCCTACCATTGACACGATGCGGTCATAAAGCGGCTTGATGAACGGCATCTGCTTGGCTGGGTTTGGTGAGAAGTACTCTGTGTTCAACTCTACGTCGAGGTCGAAGGTGTCCTCGTTGTTCTTGCGGTCCACAGTGATGAAGTAGTGTGGGCTGAATGCAGGGAACTCCGTAAGACATGCCTCTATCTGGGTAGGGAACACGTTGACTCCGCGGATAATCATCATATCGTCTGAACGGCCGAGTATTCTGTCCATACGCACTGCGGTACGTCCGCAGCGACATGGCTCGTAGATAAGGCGGGTGAGGTCACGTGTGCGGTAGCGCAGTATAGGCATACCCTCCTTACAGAGTGATGTAAAGACGAGCTCTCCGAACTCGCCAGGTGCACATGGCTCAAGGGTGTCGGGGTTGATAATCTCTGGGAAGTACATATCTTCCCAAAGGTGTGTGCCGTCCTGGTACTCACACTCACCACCGACGCCAGGACCTGACATCTCTGTAAGTCCGTAGATATCGATAGCCTTGATATGCAGCTTCTGCTCCAGTTCCTTACGCATTCCCTCTGTCCAAGGCTCCGCACCGAAGAAGCCGACACGCAGTTTCAGGTCCTCAAGTTTTACCTCGTCAGAGTGCTCAAGCACCTCAGCAAGGTGCAGGGCGTATGACGGTGTGCAGCAGAGTGCCGCCGTACCGAAGTCCTTCATCAGCATTATCTGCTTGGTGGAGTTACCGGCAGATGTAGGCAGCTGCACAGCGCCAAGATAGCCTGCAGCATCATGAGCTCCCAGTCCGCCGGTGAAGAGTCCGTAGCCATAGCTTACCTGAACGACGTCGCCCTTGGTAACGCCACCTGCGGCAAGCACACGGGCAGCACCCTCTGCCCAACGCTCGAGGTCGCCCTTGGTATATGTACCGACGACAGGCTTACCCGTAGTACCTGATGATGCGTGAATACGCGTAATCTGGTCCATAGGCACGGCGTTGAGTCCGAAGGGGTACTCATCACGCAGGTCGTGCTTTGTAGTAAAAGGCAGTTTGTTGATGTCTTCTATTCCACGGATATCTTCAGGCTTCACACCTTTCTTATCCATCTTGTTACGATAGAACGGTACGTTCTCATAGCAACGCTTTACCGTTGCTACCAGTCGCTCTGACTGCAGTTTGGTCATGGACTCACGGTCCATGCACTCCATTTCTCTGTTTAATATCATTGTTATTGTAATTTATCAAATGGGAATATATCTTTCTTACGGTATGCCGAACCGCTGACCACACAGAGGAGTTCTCCGTTCTGGTTGGTCACACGTGTCTGGCAGAACGGCAGTCGGTGGTGGTTGAAGGTCTCTTCCGTCTCGGCTATGAGGCGGTCGCCCTTACGTGCCGACTGCAGGTAGGTGATGCTGTTCTGTACGCCGAGGCTTACCGGGCCGTGTGAGTTTGTCACAGCAGCGAAGGTAAGGTCTGCCAGAGTGAAATATACCCCTCCCTGACAAACGCCAGCGGCATTGAGGTGGCGTTCCTCTACAGTCATCTCTGCACGGGCAAAGCCCTCGCGTACCTCCGTGAGCTGTATGCCGTTCTCCTTGGCGAACTTGTCGCCATTATTTAGTATTTCTTTTAGCGTAGCCATCTTTTTAATTCATAATGCAGAATTCATAATGCAGAATGCAGAATGCAGAATGCAGAATTTGTGTTACTCGTAACACTTGAATATTGCGTCAACGGTGTCTTGCTTCATCTTGGATGTGACAAGGCTGACAACAGCAACTACCACGAAACCGCCAAGCATGGCTATTGCTCCGCAGTCTATCGGGTTGACAGGGTTGCCGAGCACCATGTTTACGACTGTCAGTCCTACGCCCCACACGAAGCATGCCCATACTGACATACTGGTAACGCCCTTCCAGTAGAGTCCGAGCATGAACGGAGCGAGGAACGCTCCTGCCAGGGCACCCCATGAGATACCCATGAGCTGGGCAATGAACTGAGGTGGGTTGAGGGCTATCATAAGTGAGAGGGCTATGAAGAAGACGATAAGCACGCGCATGATGATAACCTTTCGGCGCTCTATCTTCTCGGCTACCATATCGTCAATCTCACCGCCTTCCACTTCGCCTATCTGCGATTTCTTGTCGCGGTAGATAAGGTCAAGTGTCATGGTGGATGATGAGGTGAGCACCAGTCCTGCCAATGTTGACATTGACGCTGACAACACGAGCAGTATGACGAGTGCTATGAGCACATCGGGCAATGACTCGAGCATTGTAGGCACGATATTGTCGAAGACGAACTTACCTTTCTCTGCATTGAACGCTGTAGGAACGAACAGACGGCCGAAGCCTCCGAGGAAGTAGCATCCGCCTGCCACTATGAAGGCGAAGATGGTAGAGATGATTGTGCCGCGCTTGATGGCAGACTCGTCTGTTATGCTGTAGAACTTACCTACCATCTGTGGTAGTCCCCATGTACCTACAGAGGTGAGGATAACCACACCGAGGAGGCTCAGTGGGTTAGGACCGAACCAAGAGGCGAAGTCGCCTGCCTGGAAATTGGCATACAGGTCGGCGCCACGCTGTGACAAGTCATCGGCATTAGGTGTCATAGCCTGCATCTTGTGGAAGGCCTCAACCAGTCCGCCCTGCGTGTTAAGCACCACAAATATAACGGTGGTGATGCCGAAGAGCATTATGATGCCTTGTATAAAGTCATTGATAGCCGTAGCCTTGTATCCTCCGAGTATCACATATACAGCAGTGAGCAGTGCCATCACCATGGCGCAGTACTCGTATGGCACGCCGAAGCCCATCTCAAAGAGTTTTGAGATGCCCATATACACACCAGCAGTGTATGGAATAAGGAATACGAAGGCTATGATGGAAGCTGCTACACGCAGTCCTTCATCAGAATAGCGTGTGCCAAAGAAATCTGGCATTGTGCGCGACTGTATATGTTGTGTCATGAGCTTTGTACGCCTGCCCAGTATAATCCATGCCAGGAGTGAGCCTATGACGGCATTGCCTATACCTATCCAGCTGGCAGACATACCGTATTTCCAGCCAAACTGGCCTGCATATCCTACGAACACTACGGCTGAGAAGTATGACGTGCCGTAAGCGAAGGCTGTGAGCCAAGGACCGACGGAGCGTCCGCCCAATACGAAACCATCCACCGTCTTTGCTTGACGGCGTGAATAAATTCCCACTGCCACTGTGACGCAGAGGAAGATAATAGTGAGTAGAATCTTGATTAACATAAGTTCATTTTGTTAGTATATTTATGGTTTCAGCCGCCAAAATTACAAAAATTAATCAAAACCACCAAACTTCTGACTAACAAATTAGTATTTTACTTGTCAGGAGTCGCTTCGCGAGAAATCTATCAAATCTCTTCAAATCAAATCTTTTACAACAACTTCACTTTGTCAACGATGCTGGCCTATGGGGTACTGGGATAAAAGTTAGTGTGAGATTTCTGCCCGCAGGGCACTATATATTGATATGCTGAATACTAATTTTCCCGTCAGGAGTCGCTTCGCGAGAAATCTATCAAATCTCTTCAAATCATACAAATCTTTTACAACAACATCACTTTGTCAACGATGCTGGTCTATGGGGTACTGGGATAAAAGTTAGAGTGAGATTTCTGCCCGCAGGGCACTATATATTGATATGCTGAATACTAATTTTCCCGTCAGGAGTCGCCTACGGCGAGAAATATATCAAATCTCTTCAAATCAAACAAATCTTTTACAACAACTTCACTTTGTCAATGATGCCGGTCTCCGGGTCACGGTGATACCATTCTGAGTAAAGTCCATCGGGACTGAAATTAATAAGCATACCGAATGGTAAATGAGTCAGATTCATATAGTTCCAAAGTTGGCGACGGTGGAGCGTGTCTATATGTGCAATGGCTTTCAGTTCGACAATGATGTTGCCGTCAATCACCAAATCCATCCTATAGGTCTGGTCAAGTTGTATGTCATCCCAATAAATTGGCAGAAACACCTGACGCTCTACCTTGTGTCCCTGTTGTTCCAGAAGATATTTAAGTGCTGCCTCGTATGCAGATTCCAAAAGTCCATATCGATATCTGCTATGCACCTTCATAGCCACTCCTGTTATTTCACGGAAGAACTCATATTTCTTATTATATTCAGCAATCAAATCCATTTGAAAGTATAATTGTAAGATTTGTAAATATTTGTAAGATTTCTGCCCACAGGACACTCCTTTACTCGCCAGGAGTCGCTTCGCGAGAAATATATCAAATCTCTTCAAATCATACAAATCTTTTACAACAACTTCACTTTGTCAACGATGCTGGTCTATGGGGTACTGGGATAAAAGTTAGAGTAAAGATTTGTGAGATTTCTGTCACGAAGTGACACTCCTTATTGGTGTGATAAATATGAAGTTTCTTGTCAGGAGTCGATTCGCGAGAAACATCTTTTACCCTGTTATCTATCTGTTTGGCAATTAAATTGGTATTTTATCTTACGTCGTGTATTCTCATACACTGTGTCGCCACGCTGCAGGCAGAGCATCACCTGCCCCATGTCCTTACGCAGCACACGGCGTATATACCACTTGTCAAGCATTGCTATGACATTATCTAGCCTTACCTTACCTGTGACTACATTATATGTAAAGGCAAATGCCGTCACACCAAACTCGTTGACGACAACGCCCTTCACTAACTCCCCTTCCCTCTGCATCACTGATATGCCGCTGATATATCCGCGCGGCATCTCTATCTGGACAGAGTATCTCTGCTGCTCTCCGTCACTCTGTGGCAACTGAGCCGACACCGTAATGCTAACGAAGCAGAAAAGCGTCAGCAGATATGTTTTTGTTAAGCGTAACATTCTTCAGTTCTATTTCTGTCTTGTCTCCGTTTTTCTCTATCATGACGATGCGCTCCACAAGGTGCGTGGAGTGGTTGAAGTACAGTGTAACGCTCTTATACAGTGCACGCAACTGCTTGGACAGCGGCATCTCCATCTGCTTCTGTTTGCTGCTGACCACCACACTGCCAAGCATCACACGGCCTATCTCACGAAACATCTTGTTCTTCTGCGTATCCATTACGTCCTTCCTGCCGTTACGCTTGAACATCACTTTCTGTCCGTTCATCACAAGCGTACAGGCATAAGGTGTAGTGTACTCCCAGCGAAGCTTGTCAGGCGAGGCATAGCACATCTTACCTGTTGACACCATGCTGCTACCAAGCATCTTCATCGTCTTGGTCTGCTTAAAGTCTGCCGTCAGACTTTTTATGGTCACTGTGCCGTTCTGAGCAAGGAGGTTGACGGAACAGAGAAGCAATAATATAACTATCCTTATTATATTTTTCATTATGATTAAATGTCTAAAATTATAAATTTTCAAGTTTAGCAAGGGTATGATATTTAGTCGCCTGCGGCGAGAAGGTTTATCAAATCTTTTACAATACCTTCACTTTGTTTTACTTATATATTAGGAGTCGCCTACGGCGAGAAATCTTTCAAATCTTTTCAAATCAAACAAATCTTTTATAACAAGTTCACTTTGTCTATGAT
>CAMEWL010000041.1:0-20734 GCA_945941025.1 uncultured Prevotellaceae bacterium | reverse complement strand
AACTACTGATGTCTTAACTACTGATGTCTTAACTACTGATGTCTTAACTACTGATTTATGGTAAAGCTCAGCTCATACATCTCCTTCAGCATCTGTATCTCGTGGATGGTGCGCTGCGTCTGTGCACTGTTCTCTGCGTTAATCTCCTTCAGCAGGTCGTTCACGTCGATTATGCCGTGAGAGAGCTTTGACTCGGCAGCCTGCCTCACCGACGTGCGCAGCGATACTATCTCTTCATCTGCCTGCATCATGCGGCGGTAGCGGTCTATGTTCTCATTCTGCTGTATCTGCTCAAGGGTGTTGTTATACATAAACACTTCGCGGCTGTTCTCTGCCATATCACGCATCAGCTGTATCTTCGCCTTGTCGTTCTTACGGGTATAGAGCGCACCTATGTTCCACGACAGCCGCGCCCCCACCATGCCGTTCCATGACCACCGGTGGTGCATCATGTCCTCAAACAGGTTATAGCCCGGATAACCGTAGAATCCCTGTGCAAAGACTCCCAGGCGCGGCTTCAGCGCGGCATCGAGCGACTCCTCCTGCACATCGGCGAGCCGCAGCCGTGCCTCTATGACCTTCAGCTCTGGCCTGCTCGTCAGCGTGCTTGTAGTGGTGCGGGTTATAGCGGCAGGCTTTGAGGGGTTTCTCACCTCTATGCCGCAGAAGGTGCTGAGCATCATGGCGAGCGACTTTCTCTGCGCTTTCAGGTCCTCACCCTGCTGCGCCACCTTCAGCCGCTCTGCCCTCACGCTGAGGTAGTCACTCTCTGAGGCTGTGCCACGGTGGAACATAGCAGAGAGCTTATCCTCGCTTCCCGCGAGTGTCTTCTCAAGGTTGGCATTGAGCCTTATCTGCTCGTCGGCAAGCAGCAGGGCGAAATACATCTCGTTGACCCTGCGGCGCACCTGATACATGGTCACCTCCGTCTGCGCCTGCTCCACCTCACCTTGCATCCGCGCAATGTCCTTCTGACTGCGTATGGCGCCACCGTCATATACCGTCTGGCTTACGTCTATTCCCACCCGATATTGGTCCTTGCGCAGCCCTTTCATGTTCAGCCCCATCTGCTGATACACCGCCTGCATCTGCTCCGGCCATGCCGTCACGTCACTCTGATAGGTAGCCTGCGCCGTGGCAGTCACCTGCGGCAGCCATGCCTTGCCAATGTTCTCCACCGTCAGCGCAGTGGTCTTCTCTGTCAGTCCATACTGCCGTATCAACGGGTAGTTACGCTCCGCTGCCTGCTGACATTCCTGCAGCGTCTGCCCATAAACTGCCAACGGCAACATCATTGTTAATATGACATACAGTTTTCTCATCTCTGTTTCAATATATCTGATACTGCTGCAAAGTTACGGAGTATTTTGTAATTGTTCGTTATCTGTTATAATGAAATAATGTTCTTTTTGTTCGATTTATGCAACAAAAGAGCTTGTTTTCAGCAAAAAAGATTATCTTTGTATACAAAAAGGACTTTTTTATGAACAGCAAACAGCCTAAACTGATGGACTTGTCGCGTATGCGTGACATCATTACTCCGCACCTGGCGCAGATAAGCAAGAACGTGTTTTTCAACAACGAGCTTGCCGTAGTTCACGGCGACCACTCTGTGTTTCGACTGCTGATGCGCCACAAGCCGCCATTCTCCATCAACGACCACCGCTTCGGCATAATATTAAGCGGCGAGGCTCATATCAATTTCAACTTGCAGGAGCGGCACATCACCGCCGGCACACTGGTATATCTCGGTCCGGGTTCCATCATCAGTCCCATCAAACTGTCTGACGACCTGCAAATCTTCGGCCTCGGACTGTTCTCTGGCTTCCACATGCCTTTCGCCTATGGCCAGATGCCCTCTGCCTTCAACGGTCAGGTGCGCGACTTCCAGTTGCCTGTCGATGACGGCGACATCGGCATAGCGCAGCATATCATTGACACCATCTGGCAGGTAGTGCACCATGACAAAGACTATAACCGTGACTGTGTGACGGCGCTTGCAGCAGCCCTGATGCACCACTACGACCAGCTGTTCCACAAGCACAAGGATATCCTTACCTCCTCACGCTCGCGTGAGCAGACCATCTTTGACCGTTTTATACAGCTTGCCAACCAGCACTGCACTGAGCACCACCATATAGACTACTATGCCGAGCGTCTGTGTCTCACGGAGCGTTACCTGGGTACCGTGGTGAGGCAGGCAAGCGGCATCACCGCCAAGGAGTGGATAGACCGCGCCATAGTGACGCGCATAAAGGTGGAATTGCGCCACACCGACAAGCCGGTGGCACAGATTTCTGACGAGATGGGGTTTCCCAATCCTTCTTTCTTCTCCAAATACTTCAAGCGCCTCACGGGCATGACGCCTGCCGCCTTCAAGAACTCGGAGTAGTATAGCCTAAAAAATACAATGAGGAAAAAATTACCAGAATAAGTGTTCTAAACTTAGAAATGTAAAAAGCTTCTTCATCATTTTGTACAAATTGTTTGTTTATATGAAAAATAATGTGGGCAGATATATTCCGATTTATCTGCTTAATACCTTTCTATACCCACTCAAAATCGACTTTCCCAATTCCAATTTCAAAGTGGTATTTGGCGATGCCTAAATCTATCTTTGTATAGCCAATTATTGAGAATCCCTTCTTTGCTCTTATTTGGTGACAGTTGTTTTTTACTCCGACATGTTTAAACGAGAATTTCTGCTGATTAACGGCTGTAGGAGCAAGCAAAGCTGCTTCAACTCCTTTCTTGAACCATGATGGAGTGATGTCACTGACATTGCTCACTTGCTCGACGGTCTTGATTTTATGGTTGACACCTTGTGTCTCACCATAGCCGATAGCAATGTAACAAACAATCCTCTCATCTTCGGCAAGCTCATACGTTCCTGGCACCTTCGAGTAGGAGAGACCTACCCAGCAGGTGTTTAATCCAAGTGTCTGAGCCAACAGCACCAGATGCTCACCATAGTAGCCTATGCGTTCATCAAGATCTTCGGCTTTCTTGCCTGCCATAACAATGTAGTTGTTGGCATTACGGAACTTTCCATATTTGGCCATAGTCCCTTGGAATGCCTTTGGCTCATTAAGGATTAACTGCATGTGCAAGTTGCCTTCACGGTTCAGAAGAACAATCTGCTCTTCCAGAACCTTGACAACATCCTCTGTCAAAGGCTCGTTTTTATATGCCCTTACACTATGCCGGGCTTCAATAGCTTCTTGTAGTGTCATTGTTTGTCTTCTTTGATTATCGGGTTCTTTCTTTCGCTTCTCTTTTTAATCGGTCCGGAATGAGGCCCACGATTAAGTGTTATTCCGTGTTTGTTAAGTATGCGGAATATGGAACTACGTGAACGAAATCCGCTGATATGCCAGATGTCATCGATAGAATGACCTCCGTTATACATATTCACAATCGTCATCTCCCGTTCCTGTTTTTTTAATGACTAACAAATAAAAGTATTTACACTACTCAATCACCCACCTGTCTATGGTGCGGGTCTCCTTTGAGAAGTTCACTCCTATTATGAAGGTTTTAGACTCTCCCTGGTCCTCAATGGTAGCGAGGGTGTCGCCGAAGAACTGCAGTTGATAGTTCTTGTCTTTTATCTGTTGCAGTGCCTCCTCAGCAGTGCCGTCGAGCTTGAACTCCATGATGTAGCGATACTGCGGTGTCTTTACCAGCAGGTCTATGCGGCCGTCAGAGGTGTGGTACTCCGTATGCGAGTAGAAGCCCATCATCTTGAACACCACCCACATCATGTTCTGGAAGTGGTTCTCCTTGTCGCCCTTCACACTGTCGTATGGCGCACTGGCGAAGAGTGATTTCAAGCGGCTGAGGAACTGCTCTGGCTTGCCTTCCCTGACGTCTGACGTGAAGCTCCTTATGTCAAATACCGATCTTTCCTCCCTGTTGTCAAGATAGAACGGGGCGAGATATTTTATGAAGCCTTCCTCCACTTCTTGGTTCGGGAAACCAAGTCTGTACATCTGGAACTCCTTGTCATAGCCCTTTATGGTGAGGTATCCGCTCTGGTATATCACTGGTATGGGGTTGGTGGACTCTGCGTCTATGCTGTTTATCACGTCTGAGGTGACCTCTGACGTTGCCATCTCCTCAAGGTCGTAGTAGTGGCGGCGCAACAGTTCCACGAGATATGTCGGTGTGCCGGTCTCAAACCAGTAGCTGTCAAATATACTATTCTCCATCGTGTTAAGCACACTGAATGGATTGTATATGCCTTCCTTAGATATCTGGTTGAAGTGATAGCCGTCATACATGCGGCGAAGCTTGTCAATGCACTCTTCTCGCTCCATGCCGTTGTTTTCGGCAAGTTCGTTGATATTGCCGTCAAAGGTGCGAAGCAGTTCCTCTTCCGTTATTCCGCAAATGTCGTGGTATTTGTTCAACATGGATATGTCCATGAGGTTATTGAGGTCGCTGAACACGCTGACTTTGCCGAATTTCGTTACGCCGGTGAGCATGGCGAACTTTATGCAGCCGTCCATGGACTTCAATGCGCCGTAGAAGCCTTTGAGCGTGCCACGGTACTCGTCTTGCAGTTCCCTGTTTCCTATGGCTTGCAGCATCGGCTTGTCGTACTCGTCAACGAGGATTACCACGCGCTGGCCGGTCTTCTCGTAAGCGCGCTTTATTATTCCCTCGAAACGAATGCCGAAGGTATTCTCCCATTCTTCCCTGCCATATAGCTTCTCATTTTCTGAGAGGAATGAGTTAAGTTTACCTTCAAGTTTCTCCTTGCTGTCATACTTCTCCGTATTCAGGTCAAGATGCAGCACAGGATGCACTGCCCAGTCCCAGTCTTCCTTCTGGTCTATCGCCAGTCCCTTGAACAGCTCACGCTTACCAAGAAACAGTGCCTTTATCGTTGACAAAAGCAATGACTTACCGAAGCGGCGCGGACGGGACAGGAAATAGTAACGTCCTTCTGAGACAAGACGGTATATATGTTCTGTCTTGTCTATGTAAGCGTATCCGTCAATGCGGAGACTCTCAAAGTCTTGTATGCCAATAGGAAGTTTCATATTCTGGTTATTTGAGTGGTATGTTCTTTTCTATTTACAAAGTTACACTTTTTCCGTGATACAACTGCTTTTTATCGTCAAAAAATATATAATTTAACTAAAAACGGTGTCATGCTTATGGTTTTTGAAAAACATTGCAGTAGGTCGGTTTTTCGGCAATTTTGGCGCGGTTGCAACTTACTGACACTCAGTGGCAGCATTTTTTTCTTGCGGTAAAAGCTATCATATTACATTGTGAAAGCTATCCTTTTACCTCGTGAAAGCTATCCTTTTACCCTGCGAAAGCTATGCTTTTACCTCGTAAAAGCTATCCTTTTAGAACGTAAAATGGATGATATTACATGCTAAAAGCTATCATATTACACAAAAAACGAAGAAAAAAGTCCTTTTCGGGGTACTTCCTTCTTCGTTTTATGGTATTTCCTCACTCTGGTTTGCGTTTTTCCGCTAACTTTTTTCTGAGCATGAAATGTCAAAAATGTCCTATTTTCGCTTAATACATAAAACAGATGAAACTTTATTTCTTTTCATGCCCTTACGGGCAGAAATCCATTGAAAATCTTTTTTGAAAATCTTAGGAGCCTGTCGGCTCAGAAATAAGACATGGAAAATTCGTGTAATCTGTGTAATCCGTCTCAATCCGTTGTCTTAAAAGATAATCCTTGTAATCAGAGTAATCTGTGGTCGTTATCACTCTACCAACCACTTGTCTATGGTGCGTGTCTCCTTTGAGAAGTTCACTCCTATTATAAATGTTTTGGACACTCCCTGGCTCTCAGTGGTAGCGAGTGAGTCGCCGAAGAACTGCAGTTGATAGTTCTTGTCTTTTATCTGTTGCAAAGCCTCCTCGGCAGTGCCGTCAAGCTTAAACTCCATGATGTAGCGGTACTGCGGTGTCTCTACCAGCAGGTCTATGCGGCCGTCAGAGGTGTGGTACTCCGTATGTGAGTAGAAGCCCATCATCTTGAACACCACCCACATCATGTTCTGGAAGTGGTTCTCCTTGTCGCCCTTCACACTGTCGTATGGCGCACTGGCGAAGAGTGATTTCAAGCGGCTGAGGAACTGCTCTGGCTTGCCTTCCCTGACGTCTGACGTGAAGCTCCTTATGTCAAATACCGATCTTTCCTCCCTGTTGTCAAGATAGAACGGGGCGAGATATTTTATGAAGCCTTCCTCCACTTCTTGGTTCGGGAAACCAAGTCTGTACATCTGGAACTCCTTGTCATAGCCCTTTATGGTGAGGTATCCGCTCTGGTATATCACTGGTATGGGGTTGGTGGACTCTGCGTCTATGCTGTTTATCACGTCTGAGGTGACCTCTGACGTTGCCATCTCCTCAAGGTCGTAGTAGTGGCGGCGCAACAGTTCCACGAGATATGTCGGTGTGCCGGTCTCAAACCAGTAGCTGTCAAATATACTATTCTCCATCGTGTTAAGCACACTGAATGGATTGTATATGCCTTCCTTAGATATCTGGTTGAAGTGATAGCCGTCATACATGCGGCGAAGCTTGTCAATGCACTCTTCTCGCTCCATGCCGTTGTTTTCGGCAAGTTCGTTGATATTGCCGTCAAAGGTGCGAAGCAGTTCCTCTTCCGTTATTCCGCAAATGTCGTGGTATTTGTTCAACATGGATATGTCCATGAGGTTATTGAGGTCGCTGAACACGCTGACTTTGCCGAATTTCGTTACGCCGGTGAGCATGGCGAACTTTATGCAGCCGTCCATGGACTTCAGGGCACCGTAGAAGCCTTTGAGCGTGCCACGGTACTCATCTTGCAGCTCCCTGTTTCCTATGGCTTGCAGCAACGGCTTGTCGTACTCATCCACGAGGATGACCACACGCTGACCGGTCTTCTCGTAGGCTGCTTTGATTAAATTCTCAAAACGCATACCCAGAGGATAACCTGGCATAGAACAGTCATAGGCAGTCTCCCAGTCAATTATAGCTTTCTCAAGTTTCTGCTCCAGCACCTCTGCCTTGTCATATTTGTTTGTATTCAGGTCAAGATGCAGCACAGGATGCACTGCCCAGTCCCAGTCTTCCTTCTGGTCTATCGCCAGTCCCTTGAACAGCTCACGCTTACCAAGAAACAGTGCCTTTATCGTTGACAAAAGCAATGACTTACCAAAGCGGCGCGGACGGGAGAGGAAATAGTACGAACCTTCTGAGGCAAGGCGGTAAACGTGTTCCGTCTTGTCTATGTAGAGATAACCGCCGGTGCGGATCTTCTCAAAGTCTTGTATGCCAATAGGAAGTTTCATATTCTGGTTGTTTGGGTGGGTATGTTCTTTTCTATTTACAAAGTTACACTTTTTCCGTGATACAACTGCTTTTTATCGTCAAAAAATCATATAAATTAACAAAAAACGGTGTCATACAGAGCATTATGACGCCGTTTTCTGTTTAATAAATGCTGTGGCTTTATCAACAGGTCTATGCAACCACAGATGGCGAATTATTATGTAAAGACTGCACGCACGCTTTGCCCATAGTAACGAAGTACACGTTCCTGCCATTCGACATAGTTAGTCGGATAGATATCAAACTCATAAGCGCTACTCAGTTCACAGAGCGAACTTGACCAGTAGAAGCCGACGTGACCATCAGAATAGCCATCTATGTATTCCTCCTTCTTGAAGCATCCGGCAGCAGGAAGGAACAAGGAACTACCTGCATAGTCACCCTTGCCGGCATTGCTGAAGTCAGCATACAGCGTCACCTCAAATTCTCCTATCTTGCCTGTGAACTTCTGCGCCGACATGGTGCACACTGCGGCCATTGTCATGGTTAGTAATAATAACCATTTTCTCATAATGCTTGTAAAGTTAATAATTTCTGATGGGAAAAGGCACACTTCTTCCGTATTAAATAAAAAAAAACTATTTTTATGTCTTAAACACAAAAAAAAGTGTATCTTTGTATCGGAAAAACAAATTGAAACCTTAATCAGGAGCAAAGAAAAGGGAATCATGACGAAGGGATTAAGAAACATTACACTCGCGGCATTGTTTGGTGTCTGCCACGCCACGGGTGCATACGCTCAGGGCACTAATGCCGGTCTGGGCCTGGAGAATGAGCAGACACTATCACTGAGCGAAAGAATATTCAAACTGGAGAAGCACAAGGATGCCCTTAACGTGTACCTGAATATGCACACCTCATATCAGGAGCATTTCAATGGAGAGGATGAGGGCGGCTCCTTTGTGGGCAGACAGCTGAGGCTGGAGTTTGTGGGCCACATAGACAAGCACTGGGGCTACCGTATGCGTTACCGTATGAACAGGCCCAGCAAGGCCCAGAGCGACAACTTCGGCAGCAGCATTGATATCATGATGGCACGCTATACATTCAATGAGCGCTTCTCACTGGAGGCAGGTAAGCTGGGCGTGGCGCTGGGAGGCTATGAATATGACTACAACCCTATACAGGTGCTGGAGTTCTGCGACTTCCTCAACGGCATCGACGGCTTCCATATAGGCGTGCAGGGCAACTATATGTTTACCAAGAACAACTATTTGAGCCTCGGACTATATAACCCTAACAACAACAGCATCACAGAGTATTACAAGGAAGACCCCACGGTGGAGAAGACTAAGCATCCGCTGGGCGTGGCAGTGAACTGGACCGGCAGCCTCTTTGGCGGCAAGGTGGAGACGCTGTGGTCTTACTCACACATACACGAGGCAAAGAAGGCCCACGGTAACTTCCTGATGCTCGGTACCAGGGTTAACCTGAAGAAATGGCAGTTTGTATTGGATTACTACGGCGGCTGGGAGGACCTGGACCACAACAAGACCGTGTCTGCCGATATGTCGAAGATGGAGGATGCCGACATACTGGCACGCGACGTAAGCTATAACAGCTTTGTAGGCGAGGTATATTACAAGCCCACGCCCCACTGGAACTGCTTCGTGCGCGGCAGCATAGAGTCAGCATCGGCAAAGGACGACCCCGCGTTTCACAACTACCGCAAGAGCTACGGCTACCAGGCCGCCGTGCAGTGGATACCTGACCTTACGCAGGACGCGCGCCTCTCACTGGCCTACATAGGCAAGAAGGTGGACTACAAGAAGGAGTGCGGACTGGAGGACTATAACCGCGACCGCATAGAGCTGAGCCTGATATACAGAATAAAGGTGTACTGAACGCCTGTGGGCCTGACAGTCACTCATAATGCCTTATCCTTACGTCTATGCCGTCATCTTTCAGCATGCCAGGTATGACGGTTACGTCTGTCTGTCCGTAATGATAGGGGAACAGCACCCTGGGCTTTACCACCCTTGCGGCGCTTACCAGCTGCTCCGGTGTCATGGTGTAAGGCTGGTTACAGGGCATGAAGACTATGTCTATGTCTTTTATTGAAGCCATCTCAGGTATGTCCTCTGTATCACCGGCAATGTATATCCTCAGTCCGTCTATCGTGAGCACATACCCATTGTCCCTTCCCTTCGGGTGGAACTTTTTGTTTGCCTCCGTAGTGTTATAGGCCGGCACGGCCGCCACCATGATATCGGCTGATAATCTCAGCGTGTCACCGTTGTTCATGACTGACCCATAGCCGAGCATCTCTCCGCACCGCTTGTTGGTAACGAGCTGTGTACCGTCAGCCGTCAGCTGGCCGATGGCTCCGCGGTCAAAGTGGTCAGAGTGCTCATGGGTGATGAGGATATAGTCTGCCTTAGGCATTGACGCATAGTCAACAGTCCTGTCACGCATTTTTGACACAGGGTCTATCTCTATCTCCCTGCCGTCATATTCTATCCTGATGCTGGCGTGCATAAGGGCGTGAAACCTGACAGTCTTTCCACTCTTTGTCTTAAGCTCATCCACCTCTTCTCCGTTCCGCTGACCATGGGCTGTGGTAAGTCCTAACACGGTCAGCAAGCAAAATAGTATTCTTTTCATATCGTTTGTGATGTAAACATTTATGCAAAATTACACTTTTTTTATAAACAAAACAAATATTCCAAAGGAGGAAGAAACGTGACAGGAACCTGACCGAAACCTTTATCTTAAACTATACAAGAACAGGAAAAACAGACTTCTGTTTCCGACCAATATTACAAATAAACCGTGCAACTCATACCTACTGTCATCAACAGTATGTTCAACAGCTATCCTGAGGAGATGGCTGGCATAAACTATGAGAACTTCTTCACCGCTTGGGCACTGAAGACCGGCGTGCCACAGGCTATACGCCAGAACAAGGAGGGTTTCCCATCAGTGCCACAGGGTGCGTTTTTATGTCTCCGGGTGTGCAGCCTAATTTTACAGTCTGAAGGTTACTGGTAGCGTATAGCGCACCTTCACCGCCTTGCCTTTCTCTATGCCAGGGTTCCAGCGCGGCATGGACTTGACAACCCTCACAGCCTCGGCGTCAAGGGAAGGTTCCACGCTCCTCGCCACCTTTACATCGCTCAGATTGCCTTTCTCATCCACCACAAACACAACTACCACCCTGCCCTGTATGCAGGCATCAGGGTTTGGATACCTAGTGTTTTTCTTAAGGTATTCCTTCAGCGCTTCTGATCCTCCGGGGAACGAAGGCATCTTCTCCACCATGTCGTAAACCTTTGGTTCCGGACTAGCAGGCTCAGCTGCAATCACATTGTTGGCGGTCAGCATCGCAACCGACAACAGCATCATGATAATTGTTTTCTTCATATTGCTTTATCAATACAACATTAAATTGTAAATTATATGGTATTATTGATTATTGCATTTTTAACGAATTCCATTTCTGATTTTTTCATTAAATTACAGAAATCAGCAAATGACATATCGCCATCAGGAATCAATAGAGGAAGTTTTATAATGTAACTATTAGTATTCCTTAGTTTCATTTTATCAGCCACCCCCACAGTTGATGATGGATAGAACAAGAACCCCGTTGATACGCCAAGATGATACATATAAGTAATGGTCTTATAGTATATGGCTGTCGCTTTTTCTTCGGCATAGCTTGATCCTTTATCCAATCTGATGTATTTAGCATCTGCAACTGCAATAGGTGTTAATCCATCTGAATTCAACTGTACATAGTCAGGAACTATCTGTTGATAATATGGAGAATCAAATAGATTGAACTTCTTTCCTTTATTTTTATAATAGTGTTTATAATATTTTTGAAGCAGGTGTCCAAGATATTCTTCCCATAACCATGAGCCACTGAACAAAAGTCCAAAGACCTTATTCTGTCCCTCTCCATATTTCAAGCCTTTTCGGTGCAAAATCTGCAAGCATAATTGTTGCAGCTTACGATACTTAGTATAGTAAGGGTGCTGTAATGGTTTGAGGTTCTTATTAATAACATATAGTAGCTTTGAAGAAGAATATGAGGGCGTTGCATCTACTATTGTCGTAATACAATCTTCAATATCTTTTTCCTTTAATATTGACTTCCCTATAGGCTGTTTCTTTATAAACTCAATAGTATGTCTGATTAATTGCGTAATCTCATTATCATATGTAAACTCACGAGTTTTATATGCCACATTACCACCAAACGGAATGTTTTTCCGTATATGTTTTGGTATATCAATCACACCTCTTACATTTGAATTATTATATTCGCAAGTCTGGTATTGCTTAAATAATCCTTGACGTAATGCTTGTTTCAAATGGTAAGGAAAGAGATACATGAATATTTCCAATGCATTATCATTTGAAACACTATGCCTCAAATCAAAGAAATTTACAGCAAAGACCTCTTTTAACATATAATGAAGGAAATTGTCATTTAGGGCTACATCATTTCTCTGAAGAACCACAACCTAAACAGGGGGTCGGATATGTAGCATCCCGTCTCTGTTATCTCAATGATTTCATGTTCTACAAGAGCCTTCTTTAACTTTGCGAGGTTTGAGCGTGTGCCGAGGTTGAAACGACTTGTCACCTCTGATTTTCCGAAATCGTCATGATAGCCGCTGCATATCGCACGTATCAGGTTCAGCTGATAGGTTGACAGCTTTGCTGTCTGCTCAATAAACAACGGCACCACCTGGTCGAGTGTAGCACGCAAACCATCGTCCACAGACTGTGACGTAACGACATCGCCAGACGACACCAGCACGTTCCACGCCAGTTGCTGGACGTATGCGGAATAGTTGTCAACCATGTTACATATTCTCAAGGCTAAGTCGTCAGATATCTGCTTATGGACTGTGGCAAAACGCCCTACGATGAACGGCACCCATTTCTCTGCAGGTATTTTCTTCAAGAAGAACATATCGCCAAACTGGTAGAACGGCATATTACGACTGTAGAAGAGTTCTGACATGAGGTGCTGTTTGCTGCCAAACAAGCAGTAGCTGGCATGCCTGTGGTGCTGCCATACGTTGCGTATGGTCTTCTGTATGGTCAGAGAGTTGGGCATCTCTCCTATCTGTTGGAACTCATCAATGCAGACCACTATGCGTATGCCGTGCTTCCGGGCTATCCGCTCGGGCAGTTCCAACACCTCCTCCGGTGTGTTGGCTTTTGGGTTTATGCCTAATGAGAGAGAAAAGCCTAAGGTGGGTTCTGGACTATATGTTATGGTTGGAGTGACACTGACAAGGAACTCCTTGGCGGTTTCCATCATCTTCTCCATCTTTGTAGCCGTGGCCTGTATTATTGAAGAAGCAAATTTCTCATAGAAGTCATATTCTGTGCGGCACTTATAGATGTCCATATACACCACCTTGATGTCTGCAGAGTCTGTCATTCCCGCCACCTTCTTCACCAATGAGGTTTTGCCCATGCGCCTTGGTGATATGAGTATGGAGTTAACACCATGCTCAAAGTTCAGTTTCAGACGTTGGGTTTCCAACTCTCTGTCGGTGAAGTTCTCACCTTCCACAGACATGCCATATATAAAAGGACTACTCATAGGTTCATTATTGCTTATTGGTTCTTCAGTACAAAATTATAAAAAAAAAGCAATGTTCACAAGATTGTTGTTCACTAAGTGGTGAACATTTTGTTTTTTTAACGAAACAGCAGTGAATTAGCGCGTTGCAAACAGTGAAACATTGTTCACCAACTGGTGTTACACCAACTGGTGAACATCTTGTTTATACACGTTTTCACTGCAACCTGAAGGTTACTGGCAGTGTATAGCGCACCTTCACCGCCTTGCCATTCTGCATACCGGGGTTCCAGCGCGGCATGGACTTGACCACCCTCACAGCCTCAGCGTCAAGGTAAGGCTCCACGCTCTTCACCACCTTTATATCGCTCAGCCTGCCTTTCTTATCCACTATAAACTGAAGAATCACCCTGCCCTCTATCAGGTCATTCTTGGCATTGGCCGGATACCTTATGTTTCTAGCCAGATAGTCCATCATGGCTTTCATACCTCCAGGGAACGAAGGCATCTGCTCCACCACGTCGTAAACTTTCTTCGGATTTGGGCGTACAGGTTCCGTGGCTATCACTTCTTTGGCTTTCAATACTTCACACCCCGAATCATCCCATTCCCTGAGGTTTTCCTCCGTATCTTCTTTCTCCTCAGACAAGGTGCTTTCTTTTACCATCCACTCGCCGTTCTCCTGCACCATGCCTTTGGTGTATTCTCCCATGAAGTAGATGGTGTTGGTATCATCACACACTATCATATAGATAAAAGGATGGTTGGCATTGAAAATGGCGACATAATGAGGTTGGGCCCAGCCACCTACGGAGATAGCTTCCGTCAGTGCCGCCGCTTCCGTGCCTTGCTCGTTGACTATTATCTTTGCTTGCTGTATCACTCCGCTTAACTCCATGTAGTCCTTTGATATTCCTGAGAAATCATCCAAATGACGCACACCCAGACTGCGCATAACTGACTTCAGGTCTAAGGTTACACCAGAGGTGAAGCGTGGCAGCCGGACGTCCACGTCTTGCTGGTTCATCGTCTTACTCAGTTCAGCAAGGCTGTGGCTATGTAGGTATTTCACCACATCGTCTAAGGTCTTACCCTGACGTGGCAGAAACACATACATGGAGAAATTACGCTGGTGCAGAGTGTCTCGGCTGCGATTCTCATACGGCAGGCTCACCACCTGCAGGGTGTCGTTGTGCGTGTACTTAAAGTATTTCTGGCGCTGCATCATATTCACCAGTACCTTCTTGCCGTCATCCTGTGTAAACGTCTTTATCGTTGTCTGGTCTTTTCCGCTGATATCCTTGAACGGATGCGTCCAATAGCCCTTGAAGTACAGTGTATTGCATGCACGCATAGTCTCTTTACTGTCCAAAGAAGTTGCCAGACCGCCAATCATACCGTTGGTCTTTTCGCTCACCCATTTGTTTATACGTGTCTCACTGTCCTTGTCAGAGAAGTCCAGCTGCCATGCTTCTGCCCCATACACCTTACCCACGTGTTGCTGGTAGTCTTTGCGCAACTTGCAGTTGTCGTTTACCGCCAGCAGGTTGGCCATTACCGCCCTCGTACTGCATCCGGCAGCATTGACATCTCCCTGTAGGCCATGGGCTATCTGACCAATCTCCTCGGTGGTGGTGCCCAGCATCAGTCCCAGTTCCTTTGCAGTCTCGCCATTGGCTCCGTCCTGCAGCATACGCATGAGGGTAGCCGCACCAAGCGGTGAGCACACCATGTTGCCATGCGCCTCGTTGTGCAGTCGCTCAAACATATTTATGGAGAATTCATACAAGTTGCCGGCGGGCTTAACCACATCGCCAACAATATTTAGCGATATGTTCTGTAAGTCGCCTGCCACGTTGCTCTCCGCCTCTTGCGGTCTGTTAATGCAAGCTGTCATCACAGCTGCAGCCATTAGCATTATAATAATTGTTTTTTTCATACGGTTAGTGTTTGAGCGTATTTCCTAATCATTGCAACCTGAAGGTTACTGGCAGCGTATAGCGTACCTTCACCGCCTTGCCATTCTGCATACCTGGGTTCCAGCGCGGCATGGACTTGACCACCCTCACTGCCTCGGCGTCAAGGTAAGGCTCCACGCTCTTCACCACCTTTATATCGCTCAGTCTGCCTTTCTCATCAACTGTGAATTGTACTATCACCCTGCCTTGTATGGAGTGCTTCCTTGCATTGGCCGGATACTCAGTGTTTTCTTTCAGATACTCCATCATGGCCTTCTTACCTCCGGGGAATGAAGGCATCTGCTCCACCACGTCGAAAACGAAATCTTTACCACGATTCTTTCCTCCATTCTTTTTCTCTGCTTGCTTGCTCAGATGCTCACACGCCGCACGATAGGGACCGCCCTTTTTGAGCACTTCCATATTATCGTGACCAAATATGTTATCGCGATCAAGAGCTTTCTCTATATTGTCGTGACCTTCGGCTATCAACTCAGCCACATCACAGAAGCTGACTGCAGGCCATGTCTTGTTCTTGTAAATCAGTTTGCCTCTATGATAGAAGAGCTGAACAAAGTCTCCGCCAGTCCTGAGAACACATCTGTAGGGTTGCCCTGAGATATACTTCGGGTAGATATCGGGGAAGTTGCGGCGCACGAGCTCGTCCACTATCTCCTTGTTTACGCGTACGAAACTGTTGTCTTTTGTTATTACGTCAGAGGTGAACACCACATCCTTTCCATTAACATTGCTCACATAGAGTATCGGATTGTAATCCCACCCGATGGAAGAAGACAAGCCCGTGGTAACATCGTACTCAACGAGCGTATCACCAACACTATAGCTTGAAACCTCAATGACGTATGGCTCTTTCTCTTTTTTCTTCTGTAGGGAGTCATACTCTATGATGGCTTCCCTTAGGTCTTTGTCTGTTATCTCTGCATAGTAGTCGTCAAGAACGGACTTCTTGTCACAGGATGTCATGGTGAGCACCACGACAAGGAATGTAATAATCTTGTTCATGTTCAGGTGTTTGAAATTCTTGATATAAAGATGTTCCATCATGATATGTTTTTTTTTTACTTATAGAACAAAGTTACTAAAAGTTGGGGAACAAAACAAAAGATTTTAATCTTTTTCTGCTGATACGGTGTATCTTCGTCATCTTTATGACAAAGTTACGAAAAAAGCTTAAATGGTGCTCGATGCCAAGAAGGCAGCCTTCCTCAGTTGCAGCAGTTCCTGATTGCCAAAAAACAGCCTCCTTGTTGCCATTATCAAGCAGCATATCCTGCACACGTCTTATACCTTGGTTGAACATATTGACATACTTCATCTCTTTCATGGCTTCCGCTATGAATAACCCTAGTTTTAGTTTACCAATCCGAAGTCATTTCTTTAGGAACTTACAAAACTCAACAAGGCTACGCTGAATAACACTACCAACCTGTAACTGCTCTTTATACAGAGCCACCATCGTAGGCGACATGCTGCGATTCAGAGCATAGCGTACAACTTCCATGTCAGCCTCTTTGCAGAGAATGATGCCAATGCTTGGGTTCTCATTCGAGCGTCGTTCTTCTTGATCCAAAGCCTCTAAATAGAACTCCAACTGCCCTAAATCCTTTGGATGGAATTCGGTAGTCTTCAACTCAATGGCAATCATACATTGCAGTAACCTGTGATAAAACAGCAAATCCACCTTAAACGTTTTGCTGCCAACCGTCACTCGGTGTTCATCGTCTATAAACAAGAAGTCCTTGCCCATCTCCAAGATAAAATCCTTCATGTGAGCAATAATCTCTTTCCTTAGTTTCGATTCTTTGTACTCCAAAGGAAGTCCCAGCATTTCAAGATACACTTTGTCCTTGAAAAGAAGCGGTGAGGTCGGATAAGTCTTAGTCATCACCTCCGATTGCACATCCTTTCCGCCAAGCAACGAATTAATTGTGTCGGTTTTTATTGTTCGCAGAAGTTCTTTGTTCTCCAGATGTTCCTTCCCTGCATAAAGCATATAGAATAGGCGTTCCGTGTCAGATTTGCATCTGTTCAAAATTATCTGGTGATTCGTCCAGCCTGTTGCAAATAGCACGTTCGGAATTTGTGCCATTTCGAATGGCACAATTAGTTTTCCATCAATTTGTGCCGTTTCAAATGGCACGATATCACCATACTTCGTCATATCCGTTTTTTCTATCAATGCAGAGAAAGATGCGGTGGTGTAGGTATCGTACAATTGAACCATTTTATATAGTGTACGATAACTCCAGCCTCTTGCTGCCGGATATTTTGTCCGTATATAATCAGATAATTGTCTGACGACTCCATCACCCCATGCAGATGTCTTTAGTTTGTGCGAGACATATCCCCCAACTTCCCACACCATTGACATTGACTCGTTGTTAACAACACGTATAACCCTCTTCCGATGAGTTGCAATGATGCTGCAAATAGTTTCAAACTCTTCCTTATATTTCATGAGGCTTGTTGCACCTTCTGTCTGTTCTACTGTTTTCATATTTCGCCTGCAAAGTTAATCAATTATTTCGGACTTTTGCTCTGACATCATCGGGGTATGCCCTAAGCCAGATATAAACTCACACAGATCTTGCCTGACGTGCGACAAGTCATAGCATGTAGAACTTATAAATATGTTTACTCCTGCCATAGTCCTTGTTTTATATTAAGCACCTCTTTTCGAGTTACCCACTTGCTCAACCTAAGGTAGCTTGGCTCGTCCAAGAAGTGTATTGCAGTTACCCACTGGGGTGTTATTGATTATGCCTGATAGCCAACGCTGATAATCATATCGAGGTTGTAAAAGTCAACCATGTGACTTTGCGTTTTCCCCTCAATTGCACCATGTTGAGTGGTGGTTGCAAATTTTGCAACTACCATATCCTTATTCAGTTCCCCCTCTTCAAACACATTCTTGATGTGTCTGGAGATAGTTGACTTATTGCGCTGAAACAGTTCTGCCATCTGGTCAAGGCGGAGCCACACGGTCTCTCCCTGCAACGTAACCTCTATACGTGACTCTCCGTCTGGGGTCTGATAGAGCAATATTTGTCCTTTGTCTTCTTTCATATCGTTTCTATTTTTTCTGTTGAGACTCTCTCTCTTCAAGTTACCCAAGAAGTATATTATAGTTACCCACTCACTCATAAGAGTTAAGTAGTAACTCTAAGAAATATTATTCTTCCTGACTTTTTCTATTAATCGGACTCTTCAAATAATTCTGTTTGCTCTATTTTTCCTTGTCTTGTAATCTTCGTATATCTGGGATATGAATGCACCTTTCTAATATAAGGCCTCAGTTTTATTCCCTTCTCCGTAAAAAATGACATTGGCATTTATTCTTTGTCTAATCCTTCCTCTTTGTTTCTCTTCACCGTTATGGACGGATTACGCACTTTGTCTATGCAGTATGAGGAGTATAGTTCCTCGTTCTGTTCTTTGAAGGCCTTGCTGTCAAACTGTTTCGTGATGCGTCCGGGGGTGTAAGTCACAGTAAACAGATGTGATGATATTTGCTCTGTTTTGTGTGCCTCCATCTGTCGCATTATTTCCTCACGCAAGGTCTGTATCTTTTCCTCTAACGCATCCTTTTGGTATATTAACTGTGACAGCTGTTCTTCTATCCCCTTGAACCAGCCGTATTCTTCTCTATCTGCGATTTGAGGTGTTGTTGCCGCTTCTGAGTTCTTGAAAGGCAGGTCGTCGTTCTCTTTCTCATATTCCCTGATAGCATTGATAAATGTCTCGCCAAACTGCCGTGCCTTATGTTCGCCGATACCGAAGACTGTGCTGAGGGCATCGAATGATGTAGGGCGCTTTGCCGCGAGGTCATGCAACGTGCGGTCTGACATTATAATGTACGCAGGCTTCTTTGCCTCGTCTGCTAACTGACGGCGCAGTTCACGCAACCGCTGGAAGAGGTTGGGGTCCTCGTCAGACAATACGTCCGGGAGTATTTGACTCTGTGAGGTTACTTTTTCTTTCTTCTGCCGCCCCTTCACTCTGTAGTCCTCACGCACGATGACAGCCAACTGTACTTGCCGTGTTCCTTTCAGCACTTCCCTGCCAAGCGGCGTGATGCGCAGATGATTGTTGTCATTATAGGCTATCTCGACAAAGCCCATCTGGAGCATCTGCAGCATATAGTCGTGCCAGTCACGGGCCGGCACTTCGCGGCCTGCGCCATACGTCTTCAGCTTGTCGTAGCCGTTGGCCACCACTTCATGCGTAGGCATGGCACGCAGTATGTCAATGGTAACGGTGAAGCCTATGCCCTCATTCGCACGGGCTATAGCCGACAAAGCTTTCTGTACCAGCTCAGTGCCGTCAAACATCTGGGGCGGTGACAGGCACACGTCGCAGTTGCCGCAATGACAGTCAGTCGTCTCGCCGAAATAGTTCAGAAGTATCCTGCGGCGGCACACGCTTGCCTCGGCATACTCCTGCATACGGTTGAGCTTCTCCTGGTTGATGTCGCGCTGTCCGCTGTCGTCCGCAAACTTCCTGAGGGTTATTATATCCTGCAGGTTATAGAAGAGCAGCGTCTCCGCGGGCAGTCCGTCGCGTCCTCCGCGCCCTATCTCCTGATAGAAACTCTCTATGCTCTTCGGCAGGTTGTAGTGTATGACATAGCGTATGTTACTCTTGTCTATTCCCATGCCGAAGGCCACGGTGGCACATATCACGTCTGTGCGGTCGTTGATGAAGTCTTCCTGCACACGGCTACGTTCCTCAGAGGTAAGCCCTGCATGATACACGCCGACGGAGATACCTGCGGCACGCAGCTTCTCGGCAAGTTTCTCCGTGCCGTTCCTTGACAGGCAGTACACCACTCCGCTCTCACCCTTATGACGCTTAATGACGCCTAGGATTGTGCGCAGCTTGTCTTTTGCCGCGTACCCGCGCTTTACGTCAAGGCTGAGATTGGGACGGTCAAACGAGCTGACAAACGCCTCATAGTCCTTAAGGTGCAGTTGACCTATGATGTCTTGCTTGGTAATCTTATCAGCCGTTGCGGTCAGAGCCAGCACTGGCACGCCTGGAAACTGCTCATGCAGACTCCCCAGCTGCGTATATTCAGGCCTGAAATCGTGTCCCCACTGCGAGATGCAGTGAGCCTCGTCAATGGCAATCAAGGAGACCTTCACGTTCTCTCTCAGCCATGTCATGTCAAGTATCAGCCGCTCCGGCGATATATATAGTATCTTCAGTTCTCCCTGTACGCACCTCCCGCGTATAATCCTGTTGACGCTCTCGTCATTATTGCTGTTCAGCGCATCTGCAGCGATGCCGTTGGAGCGCAGTGCATCAACCTGGTCTTTCATCAGTGATATGAGCGGAGACACCACCACGGCAACACCGTCAGTCATCAGTGCCGGTATCTGGTAGCACAAGGACTTGCCGCCGCCTGTAGGCATCAGCACCAGTGCGTCTCTCCCTGAGACGACATGGCTTATCACTTCCTCCTGCATGGGTCGGAAACTGTCATAGCCGAAGTATTGCTTTAATATCTGCAAGGCATTTGTCATTCAGAATATCGTTTGATGAAACAGTGTGTTCTTCTGTAAAACCACGAAAAATATCGGCTGTAAAGTTACAAAAAAATATCATACTATTGTTATATTTTACAGAAAATCTCTGCTCTCACTGCCATATTCCACATAAAAAGGGTGCGCACCGAACAAGTGCGCACCCTTTTTGATTTGTATGGTTGTCTTCTATTAAACTATCACTCTTATAACAAGGTTTCTGTATTGTCTTAACTCCATAACTCCTTAACTCCTTAACTCCTTAACTCCTTAACTCCTTAACTCCTTAACTCCTGACCACCTAAAGCATCACTCCCCTTTCCTGC
>CAMEWL010000040.1:0-22276 GCA_945941025.1 uncultured Prevotellaceae bacterium | reverse complement strand
ATCATCACTTTTCATTCCCTTTGACGAGCCGAAGGCCTCATGTACGTTTCATATCGATAAAATATTTGTGGTTGCCAGATACAACATTTACTATCCAACTGCACTGGTGCGTGCGAAGTAAATAGTGCGTGTCAGTCAAAGATTGGCGCACGTCTCTGATTTACGAGTACAAAGTTAGCAATTATTTTGCATATGGACAAAATTTATGGTTGCTTTTATTCTATAAGCACATCAAAACCAAAAGGCGGAACAGCTTTGTCACTTCAGGCTGTCAAGCAGACGGACGAGGGAGTCGAGCTGACGTGCATTCACATCCACATTCAGCAACTCGCCCTTGCGGTTGAATAGCTTATAGGTAGGGAAGGCGTGTACGTCAAGGTAACGCTCTATGGCCGTCTGCTGCACCTCCGGCAGGTTGTAGTGCGCCACGTTGTCGCCGGTCACGTTGTATTCCTTGATGACGTTCTCCCATGACTCCTGCGGACTCCTGTTGGCAAGGTAGAGGAACACTATGTCATAGTCCTTCAGACGGGCATATTCCTCTGTGGAGTGTGACAGGGCCTCCTTACACGGACCGCACCATGTACCCCAGATGTCGAGCAACACGAACTTGCCCTTGTAAGGCTCCAGTATCTTCTTCAGCAACGCCTCGCCCTCAGTCATGTCCTTAAGACCTACCGCCGACTTCAAGACAAGTTTGTCAAACTCTCGATTCTCTATGGCGAGATAGCGGTCGCTCTCCTCCTTCACCTTCTCCATAAAGTCGGCATTGGCTATCATAGTGCCCAGAGTGTCAAGGACATCAGGCGACATGGAGATGCGGCTGTTCTTAATCTCCCCAAGAGCCTTTTGCGTGATGTGCAAATCCCTGATGGTCTGGTCGGCACCCAGCGAGTCGAGCATCAGAGTACCACTCTTTATCTTATCTATAAGCATCTGCCCACACATCAGCCTGACCACCTTCGGACTCTGTTGTATTTCTTTCACCGCCTTTATCATGTCGGCATTCCTGGCGTTCTCCTCTTCCGCTATTTTCTGTTTCTCCTCATCAGTAGAGGCGGCGGCTATCCTGGCCCAAGCCTCGCTAAACCATTTCTTCCAACGTGTGAGCAATACCAGTTCCTCATCGTTTGAGGCACACTCCGCGATATGATCCTGTATGTCCCATGAAATAAAATTGAAGCCACGGACGCATGACTCACCATAGAGGTAACTGTTAAGGAAATACCCTGTCTCACGGTGCAGCGTGTATGGCTTACATATTTTTGTCCAGAAAGTGTCATAGGCATATTTCCTGGCTTCCAATGTCATTACTTTCTGACCATAACTGTTGTACTCTGAAGAATATCTACGTGATATACTAAACTCATTGGCCTGCTGCCATAGCGTGTTGTCCTTTCTGTATATGCTGAAGCGTGCTGACAGCGTAGGGTGCTGCTGACAGAGGCTGTCAACATAGGCATAGCGTGACTTTATCAGACTGTCGCAGGAGGCTATGTAATGAGCATAGTCCTCACCTTTCTCCATACGCACAGTGTTCCAGTCAAGCGGAAACCTGAACAGCTCATTCTGCAACCTGACGTCGTCGCCCATGAAGTAGCGGCGACCTTCCTTGAAGTCGTAGAGCATGAAATATGTCTTGCCAGCCTCCAGCATGGTGCGGACGAAACAAGTCTTCCAGTCGCAGAAGAATTCCGTGCTGTTGATTACGGGTATCTTCGCCTTGAAGCGTCCCTGCTCGTCAATGTCGGCATGTACTTTTTTTGAGTCGCCTGTAAGGAAATCCATGTAACCGAAATCAAACGATAGCATATGCTTCTTCACATCCTCAGGCATATCCTTCACCAAGCCTATTACGGTTATGGTATCGTTCTTATAGTGCGTATCGGTGAAGTCGGTGCGCAGGTCCTTCACGGGATAGTCGGGCATGAAGCGTGTGGTAATCATGGAATAGGTAACTTTTTTGTCGCCTATCTGTATCATGCGCTTACCCTTACGGTCTTTTCCTACCTTCACTCTCAATTCGTCGCCATCACTACACATAATAATCTCCGCCTCGCCAGTCTTCTGGTTCACGTCACACTGCCTGTAGTTCCAGAACCTGCACTTATATATGGCGCAATCCTCAAGAAGGGCAAGCATCCAGTTGCCCGTCTGGTCGTCGCGCCAATATGACGGGAACAGCTGTTTCCAGCGTTCCTCAACCGGCTTGATGCCTTTTATCTGAAAAGCGCCCTTGCCGTCGCCCTCTATGAAGTCAAACGACTTTGTGTCTCGTGGCAGCGGCGGAAAGTGGAACGCCATATCGAGCTTACCGTCCTGGGTATATAGTTTCTCGCCCAGCTTCGCATTGTCGGCAGACACTACGGTGTATCGCTGCTCACCCACCTTGAGATAAGTGTCAGCAGCAAACCTAAACCAATTATACTGCGGATGGTCCGACCGCTGCAAGGCAGTGATATATACCACCGTCTCGTCATCCGTCATCTCCACCCTCGTCACGTCGAGAGCAAGATTAAAACATCCGTCGCCATAACTGTTCCCATACTCCGTAGTGGGGTTCTCCCACACCACAGTCTTTCCCTTTGCCCATGCCGTCACAGCGACAAGCATGAACAAGACCATCAATAAGCCTTGCTTCTTCATCTATTGTTTTTTTTTATTTAGGATAGTGAGCAAATATCAGCTATACAAATCCTGTAATTATAAATTACCTATTACTTCTATAAACTCATGCGCAAGAGTAGCAGTTTCCTTGACTTCTTCTTCTGAAATGTCGTATGCACAATTATAGTCTGCTTTTTGTCGCAGTTGCATCATACGAGCAAGAAAACTTCCATAATACAAATCGTGAAGCCTTCTGTTTTTGTTGGGAAACTAATATCTTCCTGTTTTCCTCATCCATAAGATCTTTAGTTTAAGGATATTCCATCACGCGTGATATTATCATAGAATGGTGTATATTTGTATTTCTCCCATTCCTTTGTTGTGTACATTATTGGATTTATCTCCTCACCCACATCGCAACCCAACAGTACGAAAGGATAACTTACATTATCATAGTCGGACTGCACGAGACAGTCTTTATTCAGCAATACGAGCACATCCCAGTCAGAACCAGCATGTGAGTCGCCTCTGGCCCTGGAACCATACAGCAAGACCTTGCCACCAGCCGGAACCGATTTTTTTGCTACGGCTCTGAGCCTCTCTATCATATTGTCTTTATCCATAGCATCTCGTATTAATTATCTTTTGCAACATTCTTCTATTCCTCAGTCAAGCCGTAGCTTCCTCCCCTCCCCTACCGGGGGAGGCAGGAGGAGGTTTCCTTAGCTCATGCTGAGCATTCTCTCTATAGGCTTCACAGCGTCCTTGGCGATGTCCTGTGGGACGGTGACTTCCGGCTTTCCGTCGCGCAGGCAGTCGCGGAGCTTCTCAAGGGTGTTGAGCTTCATATACTGACACTCGTTGCACTGGCAGCCTACGGTGCCCTCGCTTATTTCTGGTGGAACAGGAATGAACTCACAGTCGGGACAGGTGCGCTCAAGCTCATGCATGATGCCTGCCTCTGTAGCCACGATGTACTGCTGCGGCTCGTGCTGCTGGGCATACTTGAGCATATCGGCAGTGGAGCCCTTCACATCAGCCATGGCGAGCACGGGAGCCTTACACTCCAGATGTGCCATGACGGTAGCCTCAGGGTACTGCCTCTTCAGCTGGGCTATGGCATCAATGCTGAAACGCTCATGAACGTGACAGCCGCCCTGCCACAACTCCATGCTGCGGCCCGTGACACTGTTGATATATGAACCGAGGTTATAGTCTGGTCCGAAGAGTATCTTCGCATCCTGTGGCAGTTGGTCAATGACCTTCTTGGCATTGCCCGAGGTCACCACCACGTCGGTCAGCGCCTTGGTGGCTGCGGTGGTGTTGACATACTGCACCACCATGTATCCCGGGTGCTCCTCCTTCCAGCGGCGCAGGTCGGCGGCATCACAAGAGTCTGCCAGCGAGCAGCCGGCCTCCACGTCGGGCACCAGCACCTTCTTCTCCGGCGAGAGCAGCTTGCACGTCTCAGCCATGAAATGCACGCCGCACATCACCATGATGTCGGCCTCGGTCTCGGCAGCCTTACGTGCCAATGCCAGGGAGTCGCCAATGAAGTCGGCAACCTCCTGTATCTCTTTCCTTGTATAGTAATGCGCCAGTATCACGGCGTTCTTCTCCTCCGCCATGCGGCGTATCTCTTCTTGCAGCTGTGTCATTTCAAGTTATGAGTTATGAGTTATGAGTTGTGAGCGATGAGTTATGAGTGTCCTTTCAGATTTCGCACTAAATATTTAACATGTGCAAATGTAACACTTTTTTTGTTAAGCGACAAGCGTTTCGGCTTTTTTCTTCCTCTTCCACGCACCTCAGCAAAAACAAAAGAGCTCACCTGACAAAATGAAAGCTATCACTTCTCATCGTGAAAGCTATGCTTTTATAACCTGAAAGCATAGCTTTTACAACGTAAAACGATAGCTTTTACGATGCCTGCCGATAATTAACATCTGTTAAGTTTTGGCGTTAGAAAAGCCCTCAAAACAAAAACAGATTGTCAGGAAATTATGCGATTTCCTGACAATCTGTCAAACTGTCTTATTCAATATCCGTAAGTTCTTTCACTCCACGGATATCCGTCTTGATTCGTTGGTGTTTTCATCTCCCACAGATTACACAGATATTCACAGATTTTTATTCGTGTAATCCGCTGTCAAGAAGAATAATCCTTGCAATCAGAGGAATCTGTCTTAATCCGTTGTCAAGAAGAATAATCCTTGCAATCAGAGTAATCAGTCTTAATCCGTTGTCAAAAAGAAAAATCCTCGCAATCAGAGTAATCTGTCTTAATCCGTTGTCAAAAAAAATTCCTTGCAATCAGAGTAATCTGTCTTTATCCGTTGTCAAAAAGAAAATTCCTCGCAATCAGAGTAATCAGTCTTAATCCGTTGTCAAGAAGAATAATCCTTGTAATCAGAGTAACCTGTCTTAATCCGTTGTCAAAAAGAAAATTCCTTGCAATCAGAGTAATCTTAATCCGTTGTCAAAAAGAAAAATCCTTGTAATCAGAGTAATCTGTGGTCGTTAAATTATTCTTTGTCATGAATCCGGACCATCTGTGGTATTGTGTCACTCTACACTCTGTAGAGCAGTCCGTTCTTCAGGTCGGCCTCAGCTGTCTCCTTTATCTTCACGTGGAGCTTCTTGCCAGTGGCATTGAACGGTATCTGCTCAGTGAAGCGGTAATAGCGCGGACGCTTGAAGTTGGCTATCTGGTCGCTCTCCTTGCAGAACTCGTCAAGAGCCTCAGGAGTAAGTCCGGCGTCATTACGCACTATGTATGCCGTCACCATCTGTCCGCGCACCTTGTCGGGCACACTGGTAACGATACAGTCCTTGACACCTGGGTGAGTGTTGAGCACCGCCTCAATCTCCGTAGGATAGATATTCTCGCCTGACGATATTATCATGTCGTCCTTACGGCCCACGATGGTGATAAACTGGTTCTTATCCCATGTAGCGAGGTCGTTGGTGTATATGAATCCCTTGTAATACTTCTTCTCGGTCTCCTCAGGCTTGTTGTGGTATAAGTAAGGCGACTTGGCTGGCGAACAGATGATTACCTCGCCTACCTCTGTGCCGTCGGTAGCGGCCAGGTCTTCCGGCTCAGCCTTGCGGTCCTCGTAAACCTTCACCACACGCACATCGTCGTCCACGCATGATGCACCAGCCGTACCGGCGTTCTCAGGCAGGTCAAACGGACGCAGGAAGGTGTTCCAGAATGTCTCGGTAGTGCCATAGCCGTTGAAGATGTTAGGTGTGAGCACCTTCTGGTAACGTATGCAGGCAGAGCGCTCCAGCGGACTACCCATGGTGACGATACCCTTGAGGGTGGTGAGGTCATAGCCCTGGCGCATCTGCTCGTCGGCAAGCTCCTCAAGCACGGTAGGCACACCAACTACGAATGATATCTTATACTTCTGCACAAGCTTCAGTGCTGTGCGAGACTCAAACTTACCCATTATCACCAGTGTGGCACCGGCATAGAACGTAGGACACGGACCGGCACAGTGCAAGCCGCCGCGGTGGAACCACGGTGTGGTGTTCATCGTCACGTCCTTATAGCTCATAGGAAAGTGTATCATCACATCGTGAGCCGACAGCACCTCGTTGATGCTTGTCATAGCCACGCCCTTAGGTCTGCCAGTGGTGCCGCTGGTATAGAGGCGGCAGGTTTCGTCGTATATGTTATATACCGTCTCGGGTATGTATTCAGCGTCAGAGACCCCGCTCACGTAGTCGTTGTAACGTGTGGCATAGGGCAGTTCCTTGTCTGACGCCACGATGATGCGCTTGGGCGCGTGGTTAGCCAGTTTGATGGCCTCGAGCACGCTCTCGAGCTTAGACTCGCAAACGATGATGGCGAAAGGCTTTGAGTCGTCTATGTTATAGGCCAGCTCGCCGGTAGAGATGCGGTAGCTGACGGGGCAGCACACGCTCTGCATCTTATGACATGCCACGTAGGCAAAGGCAAACTCTGGGCGGTTGACCATCTGCAGCATCACGGTGTCGCCGCGGCGCATACCGTCGCCCTTGAGCGCGTTACACAGGCGATTGACATCAGCGTTGAGCTGGCTGTAGGTCCATGTCTTCTCTGTCTCTGACTCTATCATCGCTACACGGTTGGCATAACGCCTTACGTTGCGCATGAAGCCCTCTATCCAAGTATAACGGCTCTCGAAAATTTGTTTGAAGTTTGACATCTTTATTTCACCTTATTATATATATAATACTTATTGATCGTTCTGTCTTATCTCCACACGGCGTATCTTGCCGCTGATGGTCTTGGGCAACTCATCCACAAACTCCACTATGCGCGGATATTTGTATGGTGCCGTCTCGCGCTTCACGTGCTCCTGCAGTTCTTTCTTCAGAGCGTCAGAGGCTTTCTGCTTGTACTCGTCGGTCAGCACTATTGTTGCCTTTACTATCTGTCCGCGTATCTCGTCGGGCGCGGCAGTTATGGCACATTCCACCACAGCGGGATGAGTCATCAGCGCAGACTCCACCTCAAACGGTCCTACGCGGTAGCCTGAGGTCTTTATCACATCGTCAATGCGCGACACGAACCACAGGTACCCGTCATGGTCACGATATACCACGTCGCCGGTGTGATACTGTCCGTTGACTATGCGCTTCTCCGTCATCTCCTCGTTGCGGTAGTAGCACTTGAAGAGTCCCAGAGGCTTCTTTCCGTCCTTTACCTTAATGACGAGCTCGCCGTGCACCATCTCAGGCACGCTGTTGCCGTCCTCGTCAACGATGTCTATGTCATACTGAGGATTAGGCACTCCCATCGCACCGGGCTTTGGCTCCACCCAGGGGTATGTACCCACCACCATGGTGGTCTCTGTCTGTCCGTATGACTCGTATATCGTTATGCCCGTCTTGGCCTTCCACTCCTCAAACACGCTGGGGTTGAGAGCCTCGCCAGCCGTGGTACACCACCTGAGCGATGACAGGTTGTAGGCGCTGATATCCTCACGAATGAGGAAACGGTATATGGTAGGCGGTGCGCAGAACGACGTGATGTGATAGTCCTGCAACACGCGCAGCAACACCTCGGGATAGAAGCGTCCCTCATAGTCATATATGAAGACCGTAGCACCGCAGAGCATCTGACCGTAGAACTTGCCCCATACCGCCTTGCCCCAACCAGTGTCGGCAAGCGTAAGATGCAGCGACCTGTCGTTGAGGTTGTGCCAGCACTTGGCTGTCACTATGTGTGCCAAGGGGTAGGAGAAATCGTGCATCACCATCTTTGGCTCGCCCGTCGTTCCACTTGTGAAGTAGAGCAGGAAGTTGTCGGTCACCTTGTTGCGTGCCGGTCTGACGAACGGCGCCGCCTCCTGCAGTCCGCGCCAGAAGTCGTAGAAGCCGTTAGGCACAGCCGGACCTATAGATATGCAGTGGCGCAGCATAGGCGAGAAGCGTCTTGCCTTCTGCACGTGATGCAGCACCTCGGGGTCACCACATGATATTATACCGCTGATGCCAGCCATGTGGCAGCGGTATATGATGTCTTTCTCCGTAAGCATATGGGTGGCAGGTATCGCCACCGCTCCTATCTTGTGCAGGGCTACCATGGCATACCACCATTCCACCCTTCTCTTCAGTATCAGCATCACACGGTCGCCCTTCTCTATGCCTATGCCTTGGAAGAAGGCTGCGCACTGGTCTGTGATGTTCTTGAACGCACCGTATGTTATATGCTTTACCTCACCCTGGTCGTTAGTCCACAACAAGGCCTCTTTCTCTGGCATCAGCTCCGCCCATGCGTCTATGACGTCATAGCCGAAGTTGAAGTCTTCAGGCACATTTACCCTGAAATGCTCCAGGAAATCACTATATGAAGTGAAGTCCTGCTGACACAGATACTTCTCTAACATACGCTCTCCTCCTCGTACTCCTTTATTCTGTGTCTGAAGTCATTACTTATCTCTACAGACTCGTTACGCACGGTGTCAATCATTACCATGACGGTCTCTGAATAGCACTTCACCTCGCCGGTACGCTCATTAAGCGCTCGCTGCAACAGTGTGAAGCTCTTGTTGCCAAGGTGTGTCACAGCAGTGTCTATCACTATCTCGTCAGGAAAAAAGACTGGCGATATGAAATTTGCCTCTATGTGCACCACCACCGGTGCCATACGGTCGAAGATGTCAGTACCTACCACATCGTTGAAGTAATGTGTCTTACACATGTCAAACAAGGAAAAATACACCGAGTTGTTGACATGGCCGAAACGGTCAACATCGGAAAACCTCAGCTGTGCGGGCATCCTGTGACGAAAAACTTGCTTGTCTATTTCCGTGGTTTGTTTCATCTTAATTTGCATTTTGCACACACAGTCACAGTGTGCACTTTTTTCTCTTGCAAGTGCAAAATTAGGAAATAAAGTAAAGAATGGGTAATAAAGAGTGGAAAAAATACCGAAACGCTATTTTATAGAGATGAAATGCTATCTGCCTTTTATCCATTTGCACACTTCAACTTTGCGTGTGCGACTGACGACAATCTTCGGCACATTATCGCCCTTTAGGTGTATGAGCATCTTTCCGTACTCTATGTTTTCAGTTCCGCTAATCTGCTCTATGGGCAGTATGAACTTCCTGTTTACTCGCATGAAACGGCCCTGGGGCAACATGGCGGCAATGTTGTCGAGCGTATCATCCACACGGTATGAGTTGCCGTCAAGCAGCTTGAGGTAGGAGTTCTTCTGCTCCGATACTATATAGCGCACATTGGAGAGGTGTATTATCCTCTCTCCGTGAAGTGTCTTGACAACAAAGCGCGCAAGGTGGGTCTTGGGTTTGTTCCATCCACCCCTGGGCGTAAGCAGCGAGACAGCCGTCCTCAGTCTTACCGCCATGGCAAGAGCCTTGGTGAGAGAGTCTTCCTCCACTGGCTTCAGCAGATATGACAGGCTGAGATAGTTAAAAGCCTTGAGCGCATACTCCTCGTATGAGGTAATGAAGATGACGGGCACCTGATGCGGAGCATGGTCAAGGGCACTGAAGACAGTATCGTCAGAGAGCACCGCCTCTGTTATGATGATGTCTATGTCCTTATGCTGCATAAGGAAGTCACGTCCCTGCTCCATAGCGGTGAAGGGACCTATTACCTCACACTCCGTGTCGTATGACTCTACAATCTTGCGAATGGAATGGTAGCTGGGTATGTCTGACTCAAAGACTACTATCTTCATATTCATCACAAAGTTACAAAATTATCCTATAAATACACACTTGGCAGCTAAAATTTTCTTCCCTTGTTGCGATTATTAACAAAAAAAGTGTAACTTTGCAATTGACAGCTTGTCAATTTACACAACTAATAATACATAACTATAACAATACATACCTGACAAAAAAGATGAAAAGACAAATCCTTACCTTATTTATTATGCTGACCGGCATGGTCTCTATGGCACAGACGGCCGACAAGGCATGGAGCACTACCTACAACGAGATAGTAAGCCGCATCAAGGCTCCTGTGTTCAAGCAGAAAGACTATCGCGCCGCCGTGAAGACAAGCTATACGGCAAAGAAGAACCAGCAGATTATCAACAAGGCCATAGCCAAATGCTCAAAGGCAGGAGGCGGCAGGGTTATCATCCCGGCAGGAAAGTATCAGACGGGTGCCATCACGCTGATGTCAAACGTGAACCTCTGCGTGGAGAAGGATGCCGAACTGATATTCGCCTTCGACCGCTCTCTCTACCCATTGGTATATACCCGCTGGGAGGGACTGGACCTGTGGAACTACCAGCCGTGCATATATGCCATAGACTGTAAGAACATAGCCCTGACAGGCGAGGGCACCATCAACGGCAACGGCTCTAACGAGGGCAACTGGTGGTACATGAAGGGACTGAAGGAGCACGGATGGCACGACGGCGTGGACGAGTGGCAGGGCACTGCCAGCAAGGGTACCAGGGCTGAACTGCTCAAGATGTCAGACAACGGCGTGCCTGCACAGGAACGTAAGTTCGGCATGGGCAAGGGACTGCGTCCACAGCTGGTCAACTTCGTACGCTGCGAGAATGTGCTGATAGAGAACTTGAAACTGCTCAACTCTCCTTTCTGGGTGATGCATCCGCTGCTTTGCAAGAACCTCACGGTGCGCGGTGTGTATGTGTATAACGAGGGTCCCAACGGCGACGGCTGCGACCCGGAGTCATGCGAGGACGTGCTGATAGAGAACTGCACCTTCCACACCGGCGACGACTGCATAGCACTGAAGAGCGGACGTAATGCCGACGGCAGAAAGGCCAACATACCTTGCAAGAACATCATAGTACGCAAGTGTAAGATGGAGGACGGACACGGCGGCGTGGTGATAGGCTCAGAGATAAGCGGCGGAGCAACAAACGTGTTTGCAGAGGACTGTGACATGGACTCACCTAACCTTGACCGAGTGCTGCGCATCAAGACCAACACTTGCCGCGGAGGTATAATAGAGAACATATATATGCGTAACATACGCGTGGGACAGTGCCGCGAGGCAGTCATGCGCATAAACCTGGTGTACGAGCCTAACGAGATAGCCGAGCGCGGACACATCCCAACAGTGCGCAACGTGTTCATGCAGAACGTGACCTGCCAGAAGTCTAAATACGGTGTGCTGATAAACGGTCTTGACGACTCTGACAACGTATATAACATTAACGTGAAGGACTGCCGCTTTGGTGGACTGACAGCCGAGCCGCTGATGCGCACAGGCAAGAGCCACGACATCAAAATGGACAATGTGACTGTTTCCACTTATATAAAGTAAAACATACGCTAATATCACATAAATTGTCAAAATTAGAGTAAAAAACAAGACAAAAAAGGCATTTTTTCCGTAATTAAAGCATTTTTCTCGTAAAAAATTTGCAATATAGAAGAAAAATGTTAACTTTGTAACGGATTATATCGGACTAACGTCTGATAGACATCATTTTAGTGAAACTATAAACAAATCACAAGTATTACAACAATAGTACTAATTTAAACACTTCAATTTAAATTATGAACAAGACAGAACTCGTAAAGAAGATTGCAGAGAAGGCTGAGATTTCTCAGGCTCAGGCAAAGTCAGTTCTCGAGGCTACCCTCGAGTCAGTTAAGGAAGCTCTTCAGGGTGGTGACTCAGTACAGCTCATCGGTTTCGGTACATTCAGCGTTTCAGAGCGTGCTGCACGCACAGGTAAGAACCCACGTACCGGCGAGCAGATTCAGATTGCCGCTAAGAAGATTGCTAAGTTCAAGGCTGGCGCTGGTCTTATCTAATAGTCTTCTATTTAAACAAGACACTAAACCCACTGGATTACCTCTTTGCAGGTGCCAGTGGGATTTTTGTTTATGAACTTTGAACTGCTAAAGCGTTTCAGGCGACATCTGCGGTTACTGAAGGGCGTATCGCCCAACACCGTTGCGGCTTACATCAGTGATGTGGGAAAACTCATTACCTGGTGTGAGGAGGAGCAGCGTGACCCTGTCACACTGACCCTTGACGACCTGGAGACGTTCTCCGCCTCACTGCACGACCTGGGCATAGCGTCATCATCACACGCACGCATACTGTGCGGCGTGAGAGCCTTTTACCAGTATCTCACCATTGACGGATACGTGGAACAAGACCCCTCCGAACTGCTTGAGTCTCCCATTCAGGACAAGCACCTGCCCGACGTGCTGTCAACAGAGGAGGTGGACATGATTATCAATGCCATAGACCTCTCAAAATGGGAGGGACAGCGCAACAGGGCAATAATAGAGGTGCTCTTCTCTTGCGGACTGCGAGTGTCTGAGCTCATCACGCTCACCCTCTCAAACATATATGAGGAGGACGGGTTCGTACGCATACTGGGTAAGGGTAACAAGGAGAGGCTCGTGCCTATATCGGGAAGGGCACTGCACGAACTGCACCTGTGGTATATGGACAGGAGACAGATGAGGATAAAGCCCGGCGAGGAGGACTATGTGTTCCTCAACCGACGTGGGGCACACCTCACACGCACCATGATATTCATAATGATAAAACAGTATGCCGCCATGGCCGGAATAAGAAAGACAATATCACCGCACACCCTGCGACACTCCTTTGCCACCGCACTGCTCGAGGGAGGGGCGTCACTGAGGGTGATACAGACTCTGCTCGGACATGAGAGCATAGGCACCACGGAGATATACACCCACATAGATATGTCAACCCTCAGGCAGGAGATAGAGCTGCACCATCCGCGCAATATAAAATATTCCTCTTGCACATCTGAAAAATAATCTGTAACTTTGCAACACAAATGGCACAAGACACACAGCACAAGGCCTGAAACCCTGCAAAAACTGAAGAAAGGAAAGGCAGAAAGAACCGAAGGCAGAAAAGGCTTGAATACCCAAGTGCCTAAGCGTAATATTTGTCTGGTGCGCAGCAGTTTCGCTGCCGCGAACAATAACTCATAACTCATAACTCATAACTTGGAAGCACAATGAAACTCTGGTCAAAAGGATTTGAGATAAACAAGGAGATAGAGCGGTTCACCGTAGGCAGAGACCGCGAGATGGACCTCTATCTGGCTAAGTATGACGTAATGGGCTCCATGGCCCACATCACCATGCTCAACAGCATCGGACTGATAGCCGATGACGAGCTGCCGCAGTTGCTCAGGGAACTGCGTAAGATATATGACATCTGCGAGAAGGGCGAGTTCGTAATAGAGGACGACATAGAGGACGTTCACTCTGAGGTGGAGCTGATGCTCACACGCGCGCTTGGCGACATGGGCAAGAAGATTCACTCTGGCCGCTCACGCAATGACCAGGTATTGGTGGACCTCAAACTGTTCACGCGCGCCAGACTGCGCGAGGTGGTGGACGAGGTGAAGACTCTCTTTGACGAGCTGATACAGCAGAGCGAGGCTAACAAGGACGTGCTGATGCCGGGCTACACGCACCTGCAGATAGCCATGCCGTCAAGCTTCGGACTGTGGTTTGGCGCATACGCCGAGTCGCTCACCGACGATATGCTCTACCTGCAGGCGGCTTACAAGATGACCAACCGCAACCCTCTCGGCTCTGCCGCAGGCTACGGCTCTTCGTTCCCGCTCAACCGCCAGATGACCACTGACCTGCTGGGCTTCGACTCCATGAACTATAATGTGGTCTATGCACAGATGGGACGCGGCAAGATGGAGCGCAACGTGGCGTTCTCCATCGCCGGACTGGCTGGCACGCTTGCAAAGATGGCTTTTGATGCCTGCCTGTTCAACTCACAGAACTTCCAGTTCGTGAAGCTGCCAAAGGAGTGCACCACAGGCTCAAGCATCATGCCTCACAAGAAGAACCCTGACGTGTTTGAGCTGATACGAGCCAAGAGCAACAAGCTGCAGTCATTGCCTACACAGGTGACACTGATACAGAATAACCTGCCATGCGGCTACTTCCGCGACTTGCAGATAATAAAAGAGGTGTTCCTGCCGGCCTTTGACGAACTGCTCGACTGCCTGCGCATGACTGCCTACATCATCAACAAGATGGAGGTGCGCCGCGACATCCTCGACAACCCGATGTATGACGCCATCTTCTCCGTGGAGGAGGTGAACCGCCTGGCTGCTGAGGGTATGCCGTTCCGCGATGCCTACAAGAAGGTGGGACTCGACATTGAGGCCGGCAAGTTCACTCCTAACAAGAATATACACCACACCCACGAGGGCAGCATAGGCAACCTATGCAACGACCGCATACAGGCTCTGATGCAGCAGACGCTCAGCGGCTTCAACTTCGAGCGTGTGGACAAGGCTGAACAGGCACTGCTTGCCACAGGAAAATAACTTAATACATACATGGTGCTGACCTGCGTTTATACACTGGTCAGCACCTTTTTTATATATCACAAGGGAGAGGGAATGACTACGTTGAAAAGAAGATTACACATATTGCTTATATTGCTGGCGTTCACCACCACCATGAGGGCAGCACAGCCTGACCGCGTGGTAGCCGACGGACACATGGAACACTGCGGAGACTCTGCCTTCGTAATGCTCACGCTCAACCCTGAGAAGATGGCAGTGGAGGCCGGACAGATGATGACCATCCGACCACACCTTATGGGAGCCGACCACAATGTGTCACTGCCTGCCATACACATACTGGGGCGCCACCCTTACTACCGATACCTGCGCGGACAGCAACTGGCATCGACAAACCCCAAGAGAGACATCTATATTTGGGAGAAGAAGCGCCACGATGACGAGTGGCAGCACTATGCACAGGGACTGCCCTTCCGTCCGTGGATGGACAGCTGCCGGCTGGTGGTGATGGCAGAGGTGAGCGACGAATGTGGTGCGACACATCACGTCATCTACACCGTGGTACAAGAGGCACAGAAGAAACAACGCGTGAGGATGTCTGAGCCCAAGCCGGTAACACTCACCGACAGCGGCACGGCATACATACAGTTTCCCAACAACGACACACGTCTGCTGCCTGAATGGAAACAAAACAAGGAGGAGCTGGGCAAGATTACCGAGAGCATCAGCAAGGTGCTGAACGACAAGAGCGCCACACTGCTCAGACTGCACCTGCACGGCTACGCCTCGCCTGACGGTCCGCTGGCCGACAACAGGCGGTTTGCCGCTGAGCGTGTGGACAGTGTGAAGAAATATATCGTTGACCATACCCCGCTGGCAGCTTACCAGATAAAGACCGAGTCAACAGCTGAGGACTGGGCAGGACTGCTGCATCATGTGGAGCAATGTGACGACAGCCGCCTGCCACACCGTAAGGAGATAATAGGCATCATCAATGATAATATGGGTGCCGACCAGAAGGAACAACGTCTGCGCACGCTATACCCCGAGGACTATGCCTACCTGCTTGAGAACGTGCTGCCGCGCCTGCGCCGCACTGATTACCAGATAGACTATACGCGCCGCGAGATGATGGAGCAGAAGCCGATAATAGACTCCATCTGGCACATGCCCGACGTCACGCAGCATCCCTCGCTCTCCCCTGAGCATATAGAGACATACAAGCCCATAGTGGCAGTGAAGACCAACCTGCTGTGGTGGGCTGCCGCCGCTCCCAACATAGAGTTTGAGGTGCCCTTCGGCAAGCGCCGCCAATGGAGCGTGATGGCTGAGATGTGGTGCCCGTGGTATGTGTGGCATAATAACAGTCGGGCATACGAGGTGATGCTCTTCGGTGCCGAACTGAGACACTGGTATGGCACCTGTCGCGACAAGAGCCGCGCACCACTTACGGGACTGTTCCTCGGACTGTATGCCGCTGGTGGCAAGTATGACCTGGAATGGAACTCCAAAGGCGACCAGGGAGAGTTCTACAGCGGTGGTTTGACGATAGGTTACTCCTGGCCCATACACCGCCGGCTCAACCTGGAGCTGTCAGGCTCGGTGGGTGCCCTCGGCGGACCGCGCCGTCACTATAAGGGAATGGCTGACGACACCCGTCTTGTCAAGGAATATAACTCCTCCACCTTCTATGCCGGACCCACAAAGCTCAAGCTGTCCATAGTATGGCTACTGGGCAACAAGGGACAGAGCGTCACACGCCGCGGCATGGAGAAGGAACGGCAGCGCAATCGCAAGGAGATTCAGAAGATGAACGACATGTGGGAGAAAGTGTATAAGAAATAATATGAGACGCATATATAAAAGACATAGCATATTACCACTGGTGGCAGTAATGCTGCTGACAGCACTGGCATCATGCCGCCGCACCATAGAGGAGGACTATCTTGACTACCCCTCAGTGCAGGATGGTAACGCCACCATGAATGCAGACACCACCTGCACCACCCTCGGCGAAGATGAGAAGGCATACTGAAGGTAGGTTCTGGTTATTCCCACCTGAACAGAAGTATTCTGCCCCTCCTGTTTTCAGGGGTATATACCATAACAAAATGAAAGCTATCACTTCACCGTGTGAAAGCATAGCTTTTACCACCTGAAAGCATAGCTTTTACAGTGTCATTCGATAGCTTTCACAGCGCCCCTCATAAACCGCTGGTTACTAAGGATATAAAAAATGCCCCTGACGGGGCTTGTCTGTTTGCAATTAAGTTTGTATTTTTGCAATAGTAAAACCTAAAAACAAGATTATTATGAAGAATTTCGGCTCAAAACCCTGGCTGCTGCCGCAACCGGTGCTGATAATCGGCACATACGACAAGGACGGCAAGCCTAACGCCATGAACGCCGCATGGGGCGGTACATGGGATATGCACGAGATAATGATTTCACTGGGTTCACACAAGACTACCGACAACCTCGCCGTAAACAATGAGTTTACCGTGGCGTTTGCCACAACCGATACCATGGTTGCCGCTGACTATGTAGGCTTGGCGAGCGGTCGTAACACCTCCGACAAGATGGAGCGCACAGGATGGACTTCGGAGAAGGCTCCCAACGTCAACGCACCGCTGTTCAAGGAGTTTCCTATGACCATGGAGTGCCGCGTAAAGGAGAAGCTCAACGAGAGCGAGACAGGTTACTACCTCATTGCCGAGGTTATCGACATACAGTGTGATGAAAAATACCTTGCCGCTGACGGGCAGCCCGATGTGGAGCGTATGCGGATAATAACCTACGACCCCGTGCACCACGGTTACATAGAGTTGGGCAAGACCGTAGGCAAAGCCTTTGCCGACGGCAAGAAACTGAAGTAAGGTTATGGCAGTATATGGTCTTGATGACAAACTGTGGTTCCCCGACCCTCACGAAGGGGAGCCTGACGGACTCGTGGCGGTATATGGCGACCTCTCACCCGAGAGGCTGCTGCTTGCATACTCTAACGGTTATTTTCCGTGGTATTCATACCGTGCTACTGCTGGTGCTATCTTCTGGTACTGTCCGCTTGACAGGTTCGTCATCTTCCCTGACGAGATACACGTCAGCCACTCCATGCGCCAGATGCTGCACAGCGAGAAGTATGAGGTGACCTTCGGACAGGACTTCCCTGCCGTCATCCATAACTGTTCCACGGCGCAGCAGCGCAATGTTGACTTCGGTGCTTGGCTCGGTCCCGACATGATAGATGCCTACACGCGCATGCACCGCCTGGGCTATGCCTCAAGCGTGGAAGTATGGGAGCGCGACAGCCACCGTCTGGTGGGCGGACTCTATGGTATAACACTTTGCGATTGTTTCTTCGGTGAGAGTATGTTCTCACTTGTGCCGAGCGCATCAAAACTCGCACTCATCCACCTTGCCCGCAAGATGAAGGAAGAAGGCGGCAAGCTCATCGACTGCCAGTTTGAGACCCCTCACCTCCTCACAATGGGCGGTCGCCACATCACCTACGAGCAGTACATAGAGATACTGCAAAAAGAATGATTACATGCTGTGGGTAATCTTCAGGATGTTCTTGCTGTTGTCTATCTCAATCTTTCCGAGTCTGCTCAGAACACTCTGACCGAGAAGCAGCGGAGCCTTCTGGTTACGCACTACAGAGGCGCGCACATTGGTAAGATTCAAACCGCTGAAGTTCACATCCTTCAGGTTAATGACGGTACCTACACTTACCTCACCGTTAGCATCCACATACCTCTGGTTGCCTACCACGTCCTTACTTGAGAGATAGCCGTTCTTCATCATGAACGTGGCCTCAACCATGGAGACAGTGACGTCACTCGCACCGGTGTCAAAAACGAAATGCAGCGGAAAGCCGTTAACGTTACATTACCCATCTCATAGTATATATATGCCTTCTTGACCAGATTTGCTAGGTCCGTGCTGTCCATGTCCAAAGACTGGTTGATACTGGCAAGGGCCTCATCGTATGCACCTATCTCACAATAACAGTCAGCGAGCCTTTGGTAGATTGTAGAAGTGGCCTCTATCTTATTCGCCTGCAGGAAATATTCTATAGCCTTCTTGTACTTCTTGTTATTCATGCTCATCAGTCCTGTAAGATAAGGCCATGTCAACTCATTAGGATTCTTTGTTGCCTGTATCTTCAGCTTTGACAACATCATAGAGGAAGCCGGCTCCTTAAGCTCAGAGATGAGAATGGCAGCTTTCTCGTCCCAATTCCTCTCATGTAATTATAAGACTCCGGCCGCTTTACATTCTGGGCAAACACAGCAGTTCCGACAATCAAGGATATTACAAGTGCTAACATCCTGCACTGAGACAGACAAAGAGATTTCATATTCATAGTATGTGTGATTTTTTGCTTTACTTGTTATTGATACTACAAAATCACTTCTTTTTTATAATCACACAAGAATTTGCCCTCTCAATGTATGAACATTCCCTGTCAATGTATGAAAGGATTGAAAAGTATCAGTTCCCTTCCTGCGCAGATGAGGAATCCATTTCTACTATCACAGGAAAAAAGGTATGCCATAAAGACTTAAATGTATAGATTGGTCCATAAGGAATCCCCCACCACCCAAATAAAACTTATCAAGAAATCCATATCATTCATTACATTTCTTTATTTCAAATTTAGGTAATTCTATTGCATTAAAATAATCATCATACATCTGCAGATAATCTGCACGTATATCCTGAGCAAGATAATTCTCATCAATACCATCAACTTTCATAAGAAGCACATCGTCTGTTACTATTTACAAGTTTGAGCGAAGAACCTTAAAGAATTTTATCTCACTGTATTCTATTCTACTATCTGCACGTATAGTTTGTACTGCAACATCAACCACCTTTATTTCCTCTTCTTCTGTTAATGATTGTTCTGCAAGAGCTTGTAAATATTTTTTCAAGAAAGCCTTACCCTCTTGGTTTATTTCTTTGACAAGCTCATCCAATTTCTCATCAACATCATCTTTCTCAAAAAGATTATTATCTTTGAATATCTGCCTTATTAGTTCCACCTCTTCAGAGGCAATATCTCCGTCACATGCCATACAGGCAAATGCCGTTCTTAACAATAATTCGTTTAGTTCCATAGTCAAAATCCTATTTTAGGTCGTTTGTTAGTTTCTATTTTTTCTCCATTCAATTCTGCTTTTATACGCTCATACTTCTGCAGTTCTTTTTCTGACAATGATGGCTTTGTGGCATTAATAACCTCTTCTAATATCGACTGGGTTATCTTACTTTTACTAACCAAAGCTTTGCGCGAAGCATCATCTACTATCAATTTCAAATCAGCAGACACATAGTTTGCAGTCATATCTGCCAGCCTCTCATAGTCAATGCCAAAATCATATGGTCTCTTCTCCAAGTACAACTTAAACATAAGTTCACGTGCTTTCTTGTCTGGAGGTGCCAAATAATATTTTTTATCTAAACGGCCAGCACGTAAAATAGCAGGATCAATCATATTGGGATAATTGGTAGCTCCAATAATAAATATACCCTTTTCACCTGTTCTGTCCATCTGAGCAAGCATCTCATTCACGGCGCCAAGGGACATTTCATGAACATTTCCATTATCGCGGTTGGGCACTAACTCATTCATCTCATCTATGAAAATGATTGTCGGAGCATTCTCTTCTGCTTCTGCAAACATCTTACCTATATTCTCCTGTGTGGCATTTACCCACTTGCTTTTCAGAGTACTAGGTTTTACTTCCATAAAATTAAAGCCAACCTCTTCTGCAAAATGCTTGGCAAAGAATGTCTTTCCGCAACCTGGAGGTCCATATAATAACATTCCGTTAGGTATAGTAAGTCCATAACGTGCGTATTCTTCTTGGTTATGGAGAACATCAATAACTTCACGTTGTAGTAATTCCTTCAACTCATCCATACCGGCAATGGCAGCAAATCCTTCTCCTTTAGCTTTTTTCTGAGGAATTTTTGTTTCTGTTTTTTCTCCTTCCCTTATCTTACGCCGATGTATAGGTTTTTCTATTTCAATCTCTCCGTTAATAGCTTTTAGGAACTCATCCGCACTTTGAAAACGATCTTCCACTTCTGGACTAAGTGCCTTACTAATAATATTCAGCAGTTGCTCGTCTAACTCAAACAGGTCTATTTGGGGCATTCGCAAAGAACACTCCCGCATATCTTGCAATTTCTCTATAACTTGTTGGGCATTCATTCTTGATGTATCAAAGAACCATGGCAACTCATCATAAATAAGATAATACAGTATAGCACCGACAGAAAAAAAATCTGACTGCACACAACTTACACCATTCAACCGCTCTGGAGCCATATAGAAAGGATTAAGTTGTTTCAGGTTTGGCCTAGCAGGCTCTTGGTTTAAGAAACGTGCATAACCAAAATCTATCAGCTTCAAATCTTCTAATGTGCCGGACAAGTCAAGCATCAGGTTTTGTATGCTAACTTCATTATGGATTATCGGAGTCGGTTGTGAATGTAGGTGTTGCAGAGCAGAAAGCAAGGCTCTTGCTACCTGCTTAATCTCATAAACACTTAAATCGCCATCGCGCACCTGCTTCTCGAAATGTAGCGACAAGGCGAAAGGGGCATGGAATGAAATAGTTTACATCATGATGTATGTCGGATTCATACCGGGATAATAACTTTAATCTTTAAATTCCGACTATAATATTGTGCAACCAGATTGTCAATTCACCTGCCAGTAATGTGTATAAACATGTTTTGTTCTTCAACATCTTATCCATCATCTGATAACTGTTCATGAGATATGGCTTCCTCCTTATCACGCTTAATAGCAACAAAATAGGATAAGTGCATAAAAAAATAATTGCAAAAAGGCAGTTGGGGTTCATAGTTAGAGAATCAGCAACATGTCCTTTTAGCAGAAGTAATGTGGCTCTTGTAACACCACATCCAGGGCAAGGTATGTGGTATATGAGTTTAGAGGGACAAACGGTTATTGTCGTTTGCCCCTCTTTTACAGAAATCAGCCAAAGGCAAACAATAATGTAAGCCAATGCTGAGAGTAGATGGAGACGTTTAGTAGAGATAGGCTTGAAGTTTATTGTAGTTCTGCTCTTTAGTAGAACCAGAGATCATGAACCAGTCAATAATTGCCCAAATGCCTAAACCTCCACAAGTAAGCAACTTGCCAACTCCCATACCAGTGTTACCAATGTAGAAACGGTCAATGCCATAGGCACCTAAGAAAATGGAAAGAAGGAGTGCAGTTGTAGGGTTCTTGAACTGAATTGTAGAAAGTGCAGCCCACTTGGAATCATCAAGCGAAAGCAGTTTCTCACGGATAAAAGGAACCTTCTGTTCAGGAAGGTTGCTACCGTTTGTCATAATGAACATGTCAACTTTTTGTGCGTCCATACTTTTTTAATTTAAAATTGTTAATATTATATTGAGGTTCTGTTCTTTAGCTGTTTTAGAAACAAGGAATATGTCAATGAAATACCAAAATAACAGTACGAAAATGATGCATAAACCAAGCACTATGACTATCCAGTTTTCTGTATCTGTAATTTCCACTGCCACAAGCCATGCTACAAGAAATAAGGTCAGAAATAGTTTCCCTATTCCAAGTAATGGTTGCCCGAGATAAAATCTATCGGCTCCATAAGTACCAGCAGCAAATGACATTATTAGTGCTGTTGTTGGGTTCTTAAAAGATGTAGCATTTATTTTTATCCAGTCTTCATCACTGGCTTTAATGAGCATTTCACGCAGTAAGGGTAACTGGGCATTCGGGAACATGCTGCTCTTTGACAACATAAATAAATCTACCTTATTTCAATGATACGTTAATTTAATATTTAACTCGCTAGAAGTCAATAACTTAATTTA
>CAMEWL010000039.1:0-22466 GCA_945941025.1 uncultured Prevotellaceae bacterium | reverse complement strand
CCATGAACCTGCTAAACAGACATTCATTTTTTGCTTCGTGCGATACATTGCACTCGCAAAATCGCATAGCGACCATGAACCTGCTAAACAGACATTCATTTTTTGCTTCGTGCGATACATTGCACTCTAATTAAAAAACCTATCAGGTAGGAGAGAACCCTGAATAAAAAACTTCGACGATGTATTACATAAAGAAAACAATGGAGATAGCGGGCTGTCATCAGCTCAAGCTGTCATACGAGAGTAAGTGCCAGCGCATGCACGGCCATAACTGGGTGGTGACCATATTTTGTAAGTCAGCACAGCTTAACGCCGACGGTATGGTGGCAGACTTCTCTAAGATTAAGGAACAGATACACGGATATCTGGACCACGGAAACTTCAACGAACTCCTGCCTTTTAATCCTACGGCTGAGAACATTGCAAAATGGATAGCCGACCAGATACCTCAATGCTACCGCGTGGAGGTACAAGAGAGTGCGGGCAATGTTGCCATATATGAGCAGGACTGAGGCTGAACGGCTGATGCCCTATTGTTAACGCAACTGCGCCGTATGGAAAGACGTAAACAGTTTTTTTGTTTACCACCTGACGACTCATCACAAGACCTCATTCCAACATTAAGAGCATGAAAGTAAACGAGATATTCTATTCGCTACAAGGCGAGGGCCTGCACACAGGCACCGCGGCAGTGTTTCTGCGTCTCAGCGGATGTAATGCCCGCTGTGCTTTCTGCGATACCCAGCACCAGGAGGGTAAGGAGATGAGCGAGGAGGAGATTGTAAGTGCGGTGTCACACTACCCCACCCGACACATAGTGATAACAGGTGGAGAGCCTACACTGCAGATTACGGCACTGCTGACCACACTGCTGCACCAGGCAGGGTTCTACATACAGATAGAGACCAACGGTTCCACACCGCTGCCCGAGGGATGCGAGCCCGATTGGGTGACATGCTCGCCAAAGAGCCTGCCGGTAAGGATACAACGCATTGACGAACTGAAGGTCCTGTTTGACGGAGAGAGACCGCTATATGCTGACCAAGCCGCCATCACTGCCATGATGCCAGGCATAAAGGAACTGCGCCTGCAGCCCATTGACAGCGGCGACGAGGAGAAGAATAAGAAGACACTGAAAGAAACAATTAACTATATATTAAGCAATCCAAAATGGAAGCTATCACTGCAAACACACAAGATAATAAACATACAGTAAGCCGGGAGGAGCTGCTCGACGCTCTGCGCACCATAATACGCTACATAGGCGATGACCCTGAGCGTGAGGGAGTGCTCGGCACACCTGAGCGCATAGCACGTATGTATGATGAGATATTCCGCGGATATGATGCCGAGAAGAAGCCTCACATCACTACGTTCAGGAATACCGCACACCAGTCAGAGATGGTATTTGACAGCGGTGAGTACTACTCCATGTGTGAGCACCACATGCTGCCTTTCTTCGGACAGTATTACTTCGCCTACATACCCAGCGCCGACGGTAACATACTGGGCATATCAAAGGTGGCGAGAGTAGTGGGATACTGCGCCGCAAAGCTCCAGTTGCAGGAGCGTCTGTGCCGAGAGATAATAGACATGCTGGCTGATGCCCTTGACAACACTGCGAAGGGCTTCGCCATAGTGATGAAGGGAAAACACCTGTGCAAGAGCATGAGAGGCGTGAGAAACAACGGCGACATGACTGTGTCATATTTTACCGGTTGTTTCAAGGAGGACACCCAGCTGCGCAACGAGTTTTTCAACATGATACACATGAACGGCAGACATTTTTAACATTTATTTGTATATTCAACAAAAAATGTGATATACCAACGTTGGTATATCACATTTTTTGCTTAATTTTGTAAGGCAAATAAACTAATCCTAACAAAAAAGAAATGAAAAAGATTATTCTATTCGCAGTAGCCGCAGTTCTCACTGCCAGCTGCACACAGACAGGCAAGAACGGAACCGTACAGCAGGCAGACGAGCGCATTGACTCTCTGCAACGCGTACTTGACCAGAAAGATAATGAGTTGAACGATATGATGGGTACGTTCAACGAGATACAGGAGGGCTTCCGCCTCATCGAAGCTGATGAGGAGAAGGTCAGCCTTGCCAAGGCCGGCGAGGGTGCCAGTCAGCCTGCACAGATACGCGAGAGTATGAAGAACATACAGGAGCGTATGAAGCACAACAAGGAGCTGATTGCGAAGTTGCAGCGCCAGGTACGCGAGGGCAGCACACGCTCTGCCGAGTTCAAGAAGATGGTGGAGAGCCTCACCAAGGAACTGGAGGACAAGAACAACGAGCTGCAGCAGCTGCGCGCTGAACTGGAGCAGAAGAACATTCACATTGCTGAGCTTGACCAGACTGTTGCTGAGCTGAACACTAACGTGACTGAACTGAAGGAGGAGGCTGCCAAGAACGCCGAGACCATCAGCAACCAAGACAAGGAGCTCCACACCGTGTACTATGTATTCGGAACAAAGAAGGAGCTGAAGGCTAACAACATCTACCAGAGCGGCGACGTGCTGAAGAAGGACAACTTCAACAAGAACTATTTCACCAAGGCTGACATGCGCGTGGACAAGGAGATTAAGCTCTGCTCTAAGTCTGCGAAGATTCTTACCACACACCCTGCTGGTACATACACCTTGCAGCAGGATGCGCAGAAACAGTATGTGCTCCGCATTACAAACCCAGAGAAGTTCTGGTCAACAAGCAAGTATCTTGTAGTAATGGTGAAATAAGCACAGCAAGGTGGTATATTATTTTCTTATAATAGCATTTTTGACAGCCTTAGTATTAGGCATCAAACTGATACCAAAGATTGTGGAGCTCTCACACGAGCTCCACATCTTTGATTTACCCGACAGCCGAAAGGTACACAAGCTACCCATACCGCGACTGGGAGGTGTGGTGTTTCTGCCCATTGTCATCATCGCCTCTGCCGTGGTCATAGTGTTGATGCTGAGGTTTGACGTGGACACCCACCGACTGTGGCAAGGGGCGGTGGTACAGACATTCGTGGCTTACCTGGGAGGTGCGATGATGCTCTATATCATAGGCTTGTATGATGACCTGCACGGTGTAAGCTACCGCGTAAAGTTTGTAGTACAGATACTTGCGGCTGCATTGCCATGCATAAGCGGACTGTGGATAAGCAACCTGCAGTATATATTCTTCATCAACGAGATACCTTTCTGGATAGGTATGCCTGTCACAGTGTTGTTCTCCGTATATGTAACCAATGCCATGAACCTCATAGACGGCATTGACGGACTGGCGTCAGGACTATCTATCATGGCTCTCGCCGTAATTGCTATGCTCAACATTACGACGGGCGACACTATATGGGCTCTGCTGTCACTGACATACGTGGGAGTACTGATAGCGTTTTTCTACTACAACGTATATGCACATAAGCACAAGACTTTCATGGGCGACACAGGCAGTCTGACACTGGGTTTCACCCTGTCTTTCCTTATACTGCACTATTGGCAGCTCACACCAGTATGGAATCCTTATTTCCACAACGTGGGCATCGTAGCTGTCAGCACCATCATCATCCCGTGTCTTGACGTGATAAGAGTGATGGCGAGCCGCATAAGGGACGGACGTAACCCTTTCCTGCCTGACAAGAACCACATACACCACAAACTGATGCGCACAGGCCTCAACACCCATCTCACCATGCTGACACTGCTCGCGCTGTCAATGCTGTTCGTAATAGCGAACTACCTGATGGCGGCATACATATCACAGACCGTGATGATAGTCGTTGATATTGTACTGTTCATCATGATGCACCTTACCATCAACTATTTTATCTACAAGAAAGAAAACGGAATGCAGGAATATCAGAGGGAATATGAAATGAAATAAAATAAAAAACAAGAAGGGTATGTTTTCTGTAAAACATACCCTTCTTGCTTTATATAAACTCAAAAAACTTTGTAATATACTTACAAGAACACATCAAGAAATTAGAATACATCCCATTTTCCCGACATGCTTTAGCATCCTCCACGGTCAATTGCAGTCTATTCTTTATACTACGTGTTGACACTCCACCTGTACGCATCGTCACCATATCTACAGGCAAATACTTGTAACGTATCTTTGCCTTACGAAAGAGACGCACCATCATCTCATAGTCCGCAGCCAGCTTATAGTCTAATGAATATCCTCCGTACTTCTCAAACAACTCCCTGCGCGCATAAAAGGAAGGATGGGCTGGCATATAGCCAAAGCGCAATGCCCACGGACGGAAATTACGAGAACTATAGTATCTTACGCTTTTACTTAAATCAGAGGGACGGACAAAGTGAATATCACCATACACGGCATCAATATCATCAAAGAATGCCTCTGCCACACTCTGCAGAACCGTGTTAGAGGTAAAGAAGTCATCACTATTTAATATACCAACGATATCACCCGTAGCCATATTTATGCCCTTGTTCATGGCATCGTACAGTCCCTTATCCTTTTCACTTATCCAACGCATCCTACCACCAAACCGTGGCTCATATTCTTTAATTATCTCAACAGTCCCATCATTTGACGCACCGTCAACAACTATATACTCCACATCCGTATATGTTTGACCAAGCACAGATTCCATCGTGTCACGCAGTGTAGCCGAACTATTATATGTCGTAGTTATCAGAGAAATCTTCATAATTCAGAATAAAAGGTAATTATGCATTGGTTACAAAGTATTAATCATACATTCATCTGCAATATTCTCAAATCTTGGAGTTCAGTATTTCTTCATATAATTTCATATAATCCTGATACCTCTTGTCCTTGTTGAAAAACTGGATGACTCTTTCTCTGCAAGATTCAGGAGATAAAGGTTTATCACATATCTCTATAATGGTATTTCCCAGCGCTTTTACATCTCCTAACATCACAGCCCTGCCTGTCTTTCCATCTATCAGCTCTGGACTAGCTGTCACATCATACACTATTGCAGGGGTTCCGCATGCCATTGCCTCTGCAGTAGTCATACCAAAAGTTTCTGCTTGTGATGGATTCACATACACATCAGCCATTGAATAATAAGCTGCAAGTTCTTGCTGACTGTCGGTGCGCGAAACGCCATCAATACCACTCGGCAAATTCTCGATTTGTTTCGCAGACAATCCTATCAATATTATTCTTATGGTTGATGGTAACAACTGACGAAGTATGTAGAAATCATAAAGCCCCTTTCTTTCCTCCCAAATACTAGCTACACCTAAAACCACTTTTTCCGTTTTCTTTATTTTGTGTTTCATAAGCAACATTCCATATTCGGTTGGCTTAAAAATGGAAATATCTACTCCATTATAGATGCACCTGATGTTCTTATTTCGCAAAAATGATTTCTTTACCTCTATCTCCAACCACTTTGAAACGGTCACTATATACAAGTTTTCAATACTATTGAAACACTGTTTTTTTATATCGAAGTTTTTCCTACAGTTATCTACTATCCAACTTTTCAAGAAACTTTTTCTGAGTGGACATGGGGGGACACAGTGACTCATCCAGCGACTACACCCCGCAAATATTGGGTATGGGCAATGACCAGTATATGCCCAACAATCATGCAGTGTCCAGACAACAGGTATTCCACTTTGAGAAAGGTACTTAAAAAGAACTGGATAGTTCAAATAATACCCATGTACATTATGCAAATGAATGATGTCAGGATTTATTTTCTCAATGCTTTTCACTAACTCAGTTGTAGCTTTTGCAGAAGCCAACCCATGTCGATCAAACAATCTTGTTGCAAGACCATGCAATCTATGATCCCATTCATTTCCTATTTTTATAAGCTTAGATTGGCTCGCATTAGCAAATCGACCAAATGCAATATAGCTCTCCCAACCATTGGATATCGCAATTTCTCCAATCCCCTCTGCTATCTTACCATGAGAACCCCAATTCGCCGACACATTGATTTGAAGCAATTTATTATTCATATACCCTTTTTATTTCTTAATCAGTAGTAGCAATTGATTACTACAAACTATATCACGATATGTTTTAACTACTCACCTATGTTTTTACAAAGAAGAATCTACGAGGTTCTTGAAGAACTCAGGCCACAACGGCAGAACTTTCTCTTGCGAAAAGAAACTTGACGTGTTTCTGGATTGCGCCCCCATCTTTCTTCGCAGACTTTCATCCTCTATGACTTTACATATTGCGTCTGCCAACTCAGCCTCTTTATTTATTGGCACTATATATCCGTTTTGATTATTGTCTATTATATCTCTTGGCCCACAGTAACAGTCGTATGATATAAGGGGAAGTCCAAAAGTTGCTGCTTCAAGAAGAACCATCGGAAATCCCTCAAACGTAGATGTCATTACAAAAGCTGAACTTTGCAAGTATTTCATGAACACCTCGTTTGTACGTCCACAAAGATGTAACGATTGTCCTAACTCGTTTCTGTCTATCTCTGTTTGTAAACTATCTCTAAGTTCTCCATCCCCATATATATTTAATGTCCAGTCGGGATGTTTCTTATATACTAACTTCCACGCTCGGATGAGAGAATGATAATTCTTTTGATAAGACAACCTACCAACAGAAATAATGGTCTTTGCATCAAGTGTAGAAACGATCTCACTTTTGCATGGTACAGGATTATATATCTGATATACATTATCATTTGTTTTATCCCACTCTTTTTTATCCTGTTTAGTAAGTACCACAACTCTGTCAAAACATCTTGTTTCCTTAATTAATTGCCAGGTTCTATACTTTCCTACAAGTTTCCACAACCACCCTTGATGCGAGGCGGCAATAATATGATATCTAAACAGTTTGTTAAAGTGTAGTTCCGCAACGGTTTTACAGCTAAGTTTCATCTTTCCGATGAACTCTATCTCTCTTCCAAACAGAGAGACACACACATCTGGTTTTTCTTGCGATATTATTTCTGACAGTTTTTTTCTGTAGATGTTGTTCTTTTTCTTATGTGCTGTGTATTTTGACAATATGTTACGGTTGAAATCATCTTCATAGTTCAGCCCTAGGTCGTAATGCTTTATACGCTCATCAAAGTCAAAGAAGTTCTTTCTTTCCTTTTGATCCGTAGTAACAATAACCACCTCCATTCCTGCTTCACGGACAAGATAGTTTGCCTTCATCGAGAGTACGCGTTCCGTGCCCGCTGCCGCATATATAAATGGTGTCATATAAAGTATCTTCATTTCTTCGCCTCCTTTCTAACAATCCTTATATCACAAGTTGTTATGTATAACAGTGCCATTGTCCATGTTATCAAGCGCAAATCCATTATAATTGGGCCGCGTGTATACATTATTGAGTGTGACACTAAAAGGTAATAAAGCATATACATATACATATTGCTTTTACCTAAGTAGTAAGTCTTTCTTACAACATACCCAATGGCAAACATCATTATCGCCGTGCCAGGATAGCCAAATGACCTGTAAGCCTCGCCTACCATATTTGTACCTAAACCATATGAAGAACCTGTTCCAAACTCCAGATAAGTAGGCAACATTCCACCATGTAGCAGTTCTATCGGCTCATTAAATACAGCAACCAACATAGAAGACACTCCTGGTATAGGAGCCGTCAAATCTACCAGCATACCATGAAAAAAGGTGAAGGGATGCGACGAGGCATAATCTACCAATACATACAAGTTACGGTTATTAACAATAAGATCAAGAAAAGCCTCTAACCAACCAACATCTGAACTGTCAACTACCGAAGATATATCCGTGTCTGCTTGTTCTCCCCTACCCAACATTATTGAATACAAGACGAGTACACCCACCACTACGATTACAGCAAACTCTATCAGACGTATTTTTCTTACATTATTATTAAATGACACTATCATAATTAAAGAAAGACCTATCACCAATGTTCTCGACCCCGTAGTCAGCATCATAAACATAATCATGACAAGCGACGCTACATACCACCACTTTGTTTTCCCTTCAAGTTTGAAAGTAAACACTGCAAGCAAATATGAAGATATTGTAAAAAGCAACTTGAAGTATGAGTAGAGTCCTACCTCGTTTATGTCACCACCATCGGCATACACTGAACGCATCGCCGCAAGTCCACCCGTAAGAATATAGCAGACAAAAAAGAACAGAACCATTACGAGGGCGATGTTTAGTTGCATATGTGTAACCTTAAATCCTTCGCCTACATTCTCTTTTCGCGAGTCATCGTTCAGGCTCGTACAGCCTAACAAGTAACAACTATAACCCAAATATGCTATGGCCGTGGCCTTAGGCACGATATTCAACTCAAAAGCATAAGAGAATACCGCGAAATTCGGAAATATCGGATATATAAAAACGGGGTACACATAATTTACAAAGAAAAAAGACAGACAAAAGAACAACTCAAAACCCAACCAGTTTTTTCTGTCAAGCAGTGCGAAGTAAGACACATTGTGCACTACATACGTCAATGCTACAATCTGACAGAAAACCAGATTATATACATTTGGTGCCATTACACAATATGCAATAGACAACATCACGAAAAACAGATTTACCAAAAACTGAATAGATATTTTCATCTGCCTTTGATATATTGCACCGTAATAAATACGATATTGTAAAGTTTACTGTAAACATCAAGCAACGTCCAACACTGACGCGCTACAAGTGGGGCTGCAATTTTCTGCTGAATATTCATTGAAGTCGTAGACAAAGGCATCCAAGTAGACAGTAAACGGTCTATTACCTCATAATCCTTACGCCTACATTTCAGCATCAACTCCACTTTCTTTTGCCACACCCCATCACTCAATGCAGCAAGGAACCGCGGTTTATCGAAGAAATAGTCACGCAGTATGTCAACTGCCAAACTCAAAGACGTTATCTTATTCTCACTGAAAGAAGTTACGTAAGACTGCATATTAGTCTGTATGTAATGATAAAGGGGAGTTTCTACCTGCGCTATCTTATTAGCATGGAAACACAGTCGAGGGGTCAGCACATAATCCTCAGCAACGTTTATACCTTCTCTGGGATACAAATTGTTATCTATATAAAGACTTCTTCTTATCAAGTGAAAGCAAACACCAGGCAACGTCTTTGCGCTTAATAACATACAAGTATATTCACTTGGTGATGGCGACCAATTACCCCTGTAAATGCTTCTCGTTTTATCCCATTCAAAATAACCATTAAATCTCACAACATCTGCCTGCATTTTTACAGCCTCTTCCACTAAAAGACTAACAGCATCTAACTCTATGAAATCATCGCTATCGACATTCAGTATATAGTCTCCTGTGGCAGCCTTTAGCGCAGTCAAGCGCGAGGCTCCCAAGCCTTTATTCTTCTCATGCCTTATTATTGATACGGGCTCACGGTTATACTGAGCAATGACATTCTCCAAAATCTCCACAGACTTGTCGGGTGAGCAGTCGTCCACAAAAATATATTCTATATTCTCGTATGTCTGTCCCAACAGCGAGCGCGCGCACTTCTCTATGAATTTCTCTACTCCATAAACTGGAACCAATATACTAACTTTCATCATAACATTCGTTTATTCTTAGCCACTATATAGCAATAAAATATCTCACATAACCCGGAGAAAGCGTATGCCACCGCCAACGCATACACATTGTGCCAGAAATACAGCCCCACTCCTGCCACAATAAAGCAACTCGACATGGCTACTATCTGATTATACAATATATGCCTTGTATATCCTGCAGGGACGAAATAGAATTGCAAGAACACACCGACTACAAGCCAACACAGTATTGTGAAACTCAAGATTACCGTCACGCCGTATGACGACATCATCTGCTCTCCTCCCAACACATATACCGCCAGCGGACCAAACAATGCCACACACAACATAGCACCTATGCCCAAGACCACCTCATACAACAATACCCTTCTGTTAGTTTCTTTATCACTTCTGACCACCATTTTGGGATATAAGGCATCATTAAGTTTAGAGAATATGGTTCGGGGTATCAGCATTATTTTATTGGCCAAATCATAGATTGCCACATCTGCCATACCCAGAAAAGAACCTGCCATTAATATCATCCCCTGCTCCTTGGCTACTCCTATTATATTACTGCCGCAAAACGGTACGGCTTCCAAATAAGCTCTCTTGACAGCAGGAATAGAAGCCCAGTAGATTTTAATACCATCGCAATATCTAATCATAAGCCACGCTGTGATTCCTCCTAACACCGAAGCAAGCGAAGTAATAAGGGCAAACACCCATACGTCTTGGGGACTTTTTATAAAAATAAAGATAAAAGGTAAACTCAGTAAGCGGAAACCAAACTGTATATAAGTCACCATCTTCATTTTCTGTAGTCCCTGATAATACCACTGAGGAAAGAGAATAAATGTCAACGTCTGCAAAAATGTTATCCAGAATACGCAAGGGGCATTACCCATGATTGGGTTGATTAACATTATAACCGCAAAACAAAGTACAGCTATCATCTCTATGTAAATCTTTGCCGTCTGTACGCACGACAACACACTTCTCAGGACTTGCTTATCATCGGAATGTAACGCCACCTGTTGAGCTGCAGGCAAATCAAAACCAAAGTTTACAAATGTGACAAAGAGAAACACCATAGAGGCAGCATAAGCGTAAAGTCCATATCCTTCCTGCCCCAACGTTCTTATAAGGAACGGGTAAATCAGCAGATAGAAACACATATTCAATATCTGCAAGACGGTCATGAAGAAATAGTTCTCCATGACTTTCTTATTGTTACTTAATGTGTTTCCTATTGCTGTTCGCATTTTATCTCAAGCCCTTTTCCTTATTTCTTTTTCAGATACACTATATCTAATTTTCTAAACTCGTCCCTCCACACAAATAAGGTTACTACAAAGAACGACAATATCATAAATGTCAATGCAAGCATCAATCTTTTGGGACCTGCTGGCTTGTTAGGAATTGTTGCGCTCTGTATCACGGTAAAAGCCGGTGTCTGCTCCTGCAACTTAGCCGTAGCCACCTGCAGTTGAGTATTCATGGAGGTGTAAATATTATACTTTAACTGCATCTCATTCTCAAGATCATCAATAACAGACTTCACGCTCAGAAGAGTAACATCATCATTTGCGTCAGCATAAGCAGCATATTTTCTGCGAGCCTGATCATAGGATGCCTTGCTTTCCGCTCTCAATTTTTTATAGTATTCATAATCAATCTGAGCTTTATGGGTGCGATACCCAACTATAAAGTCTTGCAATTTCCGACATGTTGCATTTGCCATAGTCGCACATATTTTCGGATCTTGGTCTGTCACCGTAATTGTTATGACATCAGTTTTCTTATCTACCGAACATGATATATCAGCCTGAACCCCTTTGAATATATCACTCTGCTGCTTCGTAAGGCTAAATACGTCTATCTCTTCCTCACCATTATATTTATCCTTTGGGGTTGGGTTGATCATCTCGTGTACCTTACCCATGACCACATTCCAGAATGCAACTCCCTGCTTATCTCTCCTGTAAGTGTAATAGTTACATTTTATCTTACCATCCTTACTCTCTACTTTTACAGGCATCAACTTTGCTATAAAGTCATTTGATTTCAACAGATCTGGATATATCTCAGCATTGATAGCATCAATACTTGCTCCTATTTTGCCTATCGACCCCAAGCCAAAAGATGAAGCCAGTGAGCCTAACGACCCCCCACCTCCCGAACTTATTGCTTCCGGAGCCAAAGCCACCGTACAAACGTAATATCTAGGTATAAAACAGATAATCAAATATGACAACACAAGCACTGTGGGCATCACCTTTAGATACAGGCTCTTGCTCTTCCATATTTTTCTTATCAATTCAGTAAATACTATTTCATTATTATTCTTTTCCTCTATCATGTCTTATCTTATGATTATCATTTATTTTTGCTCTACTTTCCACACTATACTTTGAAGTTATCTTTATATGTCAGCGTTTTCACTGCTTCTGACGTACAGAACACTATTTGGTGAGTTGGATGCTTAAAGCGAGCCAACGCCCAAAAAGCTTCACGCGAAATAATACCTGCAACGTAGTCTTCTACATAGTCCCATATCTGGTCATCAGCCATCGGGCCTTCCACTATATCATATAGATGCTCTTTACCCTTGCGACAATCTGCTACGAAGTCTAGCCATTCATCAGTCATCTCAGGGAACTTTAGGATATTCAATCCATCTGTTTCGCTATAACTATATATTGTGACAATATGGTTTGTTTTTTTTGTAAGTGCCCACTTCCTTGCTTGATGCTCAATACGTGTACAATAGAAACCATAGCCAAAGTCCTTGTAGTGTCCAAAAACTCTTATTTCCGGTCGTTCTACGATAACATTGCTGCCATGATACAAACAGACTGGTTTGTTATTTCCTTTCTGCATAAGGCATTATAGTTAATTAAAATCACCTTGATAATACGCTCTCGCTATAAAATCGGATGGCTCATAATAGGCCGAGCAATTATAGTTGTCAAGTTTCTGGCATATCGGAGAGTGGTACACCTTTGAGATTCTGTCACCAATATTCTCCTGACTTAACAGGGTTGTTTGTATCAGCCGCGCATACACCTTCCCCATTTGTATGGCCGTTGGCGGGTTGGGAGTCAATGTCTTGTCTATATCAAGGACATCTGTCGTACCTCGCTCCAGTTGATACTCTACTATCCATCTGTCAGACACATCATCAGGTGATTCGCAGTGCAGTACATCCGCAAGTGAAAGATTACGATTAAGTTCCTCCTTGCCTATATGGTCAACCACATACGCATTAGGCTGCTTAATGTTGCGCGCAGTACGCTCTATCATATAGCAGACGAACTTTATATCATCGAATGATATATCTCTTTCTGGGAAAAATATATTCTTCATTCCGTATTCTCCTTGATACTTTGTTACTCAAAATAGAATGAGAGGACGAACATCTTGCTCTTTACCCTGTCCACACTGGCGGCGTAAGGCATTGTCTCTGCCTCACGCATAGTCTTCTGGTGCTCCGTCGAAAGGGCATTGGTCAGTCCTATCATGAATTTCAGTTCCGGTCGTAGTTTGAAGAAGGGCAGATAGAAGTCACACCCCATACCTACGCTGAAGAACACGTCATAGTTCTTCAACTGCACATAATCACTTTTCTTTGATGACAGGTTCAATACAGGAGTCAGTCCCGCCATCACGTACGGCCTGTGGTTGTTAAACCTCTTTGAGGCGAAGATGATGTCACAGTCCGCACCTACATAGACGGTTTTCAACGACTGCCTCTCCTCTACCTTGTAACCCTGTTCTGCCGATTGCCTGATATTATTGAACACCAGCTGTCTCGTGCCGAAATACAGCTGCGGGGCAACACGAAACGCAAAGAACTCGTTTATTCTTGCCTCCGCCGTAACACCCACATTAAACCCAGGGTCCCAGTTTGCCTGATCTACTGTAACCATGGACGGCATCTGCGTTTCGTCCTTCAACGTCAGAATCTGGTCACCCACCTGACGCATCTTCATATCCATCATATTAGTGCCCACAACAATACCGAAATGCAGTGGACGCAAGTCTGTGTACGGACGGTTCTGCACCGTACGCTCTTGGGCTACGGCGGCCGACGGCAACAGCATACACATTATGATATATATATATATACGCAGGTTCTTCATCTTGCTTTATACATTATAAACGGCATTATTATAAAAAAATTGCTCACTAACAAGGCAAAAACTGTCTTTTTTCTCAAAATATCTTTTTTTTGAAAAAAAAACTACCCAAAATTAGGTAGTATAAAATCTTTTTCCTATCTTTGCAACAAGAAAAGAGGGGGGATAGATACCTAAAATTGACTAATGGTCAGATAACATTAACACAAAAACATTATAAACTAAAAAGAAAGGAAACATTATGGCTTACGTAATTAGTGATGATTGCATTGCATGTGGAACATGTATCAGCGAGTGCCCAGTAGAGGCTATCTCTGAGGGCGATATCTACAAGATTGACGCAGACGCATGCACAGAGTGCGGCACATGCGCAAGCGTTTGTCCTAACGAGGCTATCAGCCTTCCATAACAGGGACACACGGTCTTGTTATTCAGACAAAGTGAAACAAAATAAGGTGAGTATCATCGTGATACTCACCTTATTCTTTTATCGTCATATCCGCATTATATTACAACGGTATGTTACCGTGCTTCTTAGGCGGATTGCTCTGGTTCTTGTTGCGTGACATCTCCAGTGCCTGTATCAGGCGTATGCGGGTGTCACATGGTGATATTATCTCGTCTATATATCCCAGCCTTGCCGCAGGCAGTGGATTAGCGAACTTCTCTTTGTACTCGCGTGTGCGCTCCTCACGCTCCTCTGGCGTAGCCTTGCGGTAAAGGATATTGCAGGCACCCTCGGCACCCATCACAGCAATCTCGGCAGTAGGATAAGCGAGGTTCACGTCTGCGCCAATACACTTAGAGTTCATCACGATATACGCACCGCCGTATGCCTTACGTGTTATCAGCGTAACCTTTGGCACAGTAGCCTCAGCAAAGGCATATACTATCTTCGCACCATGGCGAATAATACCGTTGTGCTCCTGCTTTACGCCCGGCAGGAATCCCGGCACATCCTCTATCGCTACGAGAGGAATGTTGAAGCAGTCGCAGAAACGAATGAAGCGGGCAGCCTTGTCAGACGCATCAATATCAAGCGCACCGGCAAGATAGTTTGGCTGGTTAGCCACGAAGCCCACCGTGCGTCCTGCCATACGACCGAAGCCTACCACGATGTTCTTAGCCCACTCAGGCTGCACCTCAAAGAAATACTGCTGATCACATATAGGCTCTATGATATCGTGTATGTCATAAGGCACGTTAGGATCTACCGGCACTACGTTGTCAAGTTCGTGACATATACGGTTTACCTCGTCTGTGACAGGCAACACCGGTGCATCTTCCATATTATTTGAAGGTATGAAACCTATCAGCTCACGTATGGTCATCAGCGTCTCCTCATCATCATCACAGATGAAGTGGCTTACGCCGCTCACCGAGTTATGTGTCATGGCACCGCCCAGCGTCTCCTTGTCCACATCCTCGTTTGTCACAGCCTTCACCACGTTAGGTCCGGTTACGAACATCTGGCTCTGCTCCTTCACCATCAGGATGAAGTCTGTCAGTGCCGGAGAATAGCATGAACCACCGGCACAAGGACCCATGATAGCGCTAATCTGCGGAATCACACCGCTCGCCATCACGTTGCGGCGGAAGATATGGGCGAAGCCTGTGAGTGACTCCACGCCCTCTTGTATGCGTGCGCCACCAGAGTCATTAAGACCTATGATAGGAGCGCCGTTTTTCAGTGCCAAGTCCTGTATCTTCGCTATCTTCTGTGCGTTGGCCGCACTCAGCGAGCCGCCGAGCACACTGAAGTCAAAGGCATATACGAATACCACCCTGCCGTCTATCTTTCCATAGCCTGAGATGACGCCGTCACCCTCAAACTGTTTCTTCTCCATACCGAAGTCAGTGCAACGGTGTACCACATGCTTGTCCATCTCAACAAACGTGCCTGCGTCAAGCAGTGTCTCTATTCTCTCTCTTGCTGTCAGTTTATTTGCCATTGTTGTACTTTGTACAAAGTTATAAGTTATGGATTACTCTCCTAATTCCAGTTTAATAAGAACCTGCTCTGCAGCCACGGTGTCGCCGTCAGCTACCAGCACGTCAGCCACCTTGCAGTCAGCCGTAACCTTATAGTTAGACTGCATCTTCATGGCCTCCATGGTGAAGAGCGTGTCACCGGCCTTAAACTCATCTCCCGGCTTGCAGTACATCTTCACTATCTTACATGGCATAGGTGCCTTGATGACGTCAGCCTGCACACTGCCGCCCTTGTGCTTACGCATCTTCATATACTTGGCCTGAGAGTCAAGCATATCTATCTGATACGTAGAGTAGTTCAGGTTCACGCTATAATGCTTACGTCCCTCACCGCGCACGAACTCGGCGTTATACGAGTTGCCGTTATAGAGCAGAGAGCAGGTGCCGTTCTGCAGCATTGCCACGTCCACGTCATACACCTTGCCGTCTATATCTATGCTTACCTTGTTACCCTCCTTGTTTATGAGGGTTACATCCAAAGTCTTATCTCCTACTTGTATTTCCATTTCGTCGTCTGGTCGTTTGGTTATAATTTGCCACCTACACTCTTAATACACCCTTCTGCAGTCCGAAGGCACGCCAGCGGCTCAATGCGCCGTTTGGCTTATTGTCTGCATCAGGCTGTACCCCGGCGTTCTCTTCCATATTCATCAGATAGTCCATATATGCGGCAATCACCGCCATAGGCTCAGAGTCATTTTTGAAGCCTGAGCGTGAGCGCAGGCGTTCCTCGTTGCGCTCTATGAAGTAAGTGTTATAGTCGCCGTTCTTAAAGTCTGGCACATCAATGATGCGACGCAGGTAACGTATGTTTGTAGTCAGGCCCGTTATCTTATACTCATACAGCACACGGCGCATACGCTCTATGGCATACTCACGCGTTGTGGCCCATACTATGAGCTTGCCTATCATAGGGTCATAGTGCACAGGTATCTCATATCCCTCATATACATACGAGTCTATGCGTGTACCTATGCCGTGAGGCTCCTGCAACTGGCATATCATACCTGGCGACGGCATGAAGTTGTGCTCAGTATCCTCGGCACATATACGGCACTCTATGGCGTGTCCATACTGTGACAGTTCCTCCTGCTTGTAGCGCAGTGGCTCACCGTTGGCTATGCGTATCTGCTCCTTCACCAGGTCAACACCTACCACCTCCTCGGTGATAGGATGCTCCACCTGCAGACGGGTGTTCATCTCAAGGAAGTAGAAGTGGTGATACTTATCCACCAGAAACTCTATGGTGCCGGCACCCACATATCCCACAGCCTTGGCAGCGGCCACGGCCTTTGAGCCCATTTCCTGCCTCAGCTCGTCATCAATAAACGGTGACGGGGTCTCCTCCACTATCTTCTGGTGGCGGCGCTGCACGCTGCACTCACGGTCATACAGGTGTACCACGTTTCCAAGCGTGTCGCCCAGTATCTGGAACTCTATATGGTGCGGCTCCTCCACAAACTTCTCTATATATACTGTATCATCGCCGAAGCCCGACATGGCCTCGCTCTTGGCGGCATTATACATCTCAGCCACGTCCTCCTCACGCGTAATGAGACGCATACCCTTACCGCCGCCGCCCATTGACGCTTTCAGCATCACGGGGAAGCCTATCTCCTTGGCCACCCTCACAGCCTCCTCTGCTGACTGCAGCGGCTGCTCTGTTCCTGGCACCACAGGCACCCCGGCCTCTATCATCTTCTTTCGGGCGCTAATCTTATCACCCATCTCCTCCATCGTCTCAGGACGCGGACCAATGAAGATAAAGCCTTCCTGCGTACAACGACGCGCAAACTCCGCATTCTCCGACAGGAAGCCGTACCCCGGGTGTATGGCATCAACATTATGCTTGTGCGCTGCCTCTATAATGTGGTCTATATTTAGATAGCTGTCTATGCTCGCCGCTCCGCCTATGCACTCCGCCTCATCGGCAAATAACACATGGCGCGACAGACGGTCGGCCGTACTGTAAACCGCCACCGAACGGATACCCATCTCATAGCAACTGCGCATAACGCGGATGGCTATCTCACCACGGTTGGCTACCAGAATTTTTCTGATCATTTCGTTTCTTCTAAGATAATTGTTAAAATTTCAAATTGCAAAGTTACTATTTTTTTCCGAACTGACAAAACAAATTTCTGTTTTTATATTTCGCCGTGTATTCTCTGTTTGGAAAAAAAACTGTAACTTTGCAAACTATAAAATTTATTATCTCTTCTACCGATGAACAAGAGAATACTGAAACTGGCGCTGCCCTCCATCATATCCAACATCACTGTTCCCCTGCTGGGACTGGTCGATGTGACCATCACCGGCCACATGGGCGAGTCGCGCTACATGGCCGCCATTGCCGTCGGATCAATGCTGTTCAACATTACCTACTGGATGTTCTCTTTCCTGCGCTTCGGCACGGGCGGCATGACGGCACAGCTCTACGGTGCCGGCGGCGAGGTGGGCCACACGCTGGTGCGCTCCTCCGCCACGGCTCTCACGGTGGCTGCCACCATACTGCTGCTGCAGGTGCCGCTGTTCCGCCTTGCCATGTGGTTCATAGCCCCTGAGCCGGACATCATCAGCACCATTCACACATATTATAATATATGTGTGTGGGGCACCGTCCCCTCGCTGCTGCTATATGTATTCACCGGATGGTTCGTGGGTATGCAGAACACGCGTCTGCCTATGCTCATATCCATCATACAGAACATAGTAAACATCTGTCTGTCATGCCTCTTCGTATATGTGCTCGGCATGAAGATTGAGGGCGTGGCCCTTGGCACGCTCATAGCACAGTGGAGCGGAGCGCTCATAGCCTGCGCCGTCATAGCCACGAGGTACAGGGACGTGCTGCGGCGCACCGACATAATCCATTGCCTCAGGCACAAGGTGCCGCTGCAAGGAGCCGGCAATGTAAACACCACCATCTTCATACGCACGCTGTTTCTCATTGCCGTGAACCTCTACTTCATCGAGGCCGGCGCACGTGGCGGCAGCGTGATACTGGCTGTCAACTCCGTATTGATGCAGATGTTCATTCTCTACACATACGTGATGGACGGCTTCGCCTTTGCCGCCGAGGCTCTTTGCGGCCGTTACTACGGCGCGGCAGACGAGCGTAACTTCTCCGCCGCCCTGCGCGGTGTATGGCTGTGGTCGGCCATGCTCACACTGGCCTACACCTTGGTATATGCCATTGGCGGCGAGACATTCCTACGCCTGCTCACCAATGACGCGGCGGTGCGCTCCGCCGCCCTCGACTACCTGCCCTGGGCCATCGCCATCCCCGTATGTGGCGTGGCGGCATTCGTGTGGGACGGTGTGTTCGTAGGCATCACAAAGACGATGGGGATGCTATGGGGAACGATGGGCGGTGCCATCGCTTTCTTCCTTATATATTTCCTGCTCTACCCCACCCTGCACAACCATTCCCTATGGCTGGCGTTCAACGCCTACCTGCTTTTCCGTGGCATAGTGCAGAGCGTAATATACATACGTGAAGACTACAGTGTTGATGCCCAAACATCGACAAACTAATAAAATTAAACCAATTTTAACTTTCTCTGTTGTCTTGTTGCGTTGCCGCACGGCTTACATCGGTTTGGCTGTGGAGGCTGCCGTGTTTTTTCTCTTTTCGTCTAAGGATTCAAGGATTCAAGGATTTTAAGTTACAGAAAGGGGAAAGAATAACAATCCTAAAATTCTAAAATCCGTAGAGAAAACAGCCCGAGGGATTTTGGTTTTGCTCCTGCGGAGCAGAAATCAGGGATAATCTTTTTAACAATCAAGGGCTCTTAAGAGTCAGAAATATAGAATATAAAAATTTATGATATGTCTTGAACATATAATTATCATATAATTGCCCACGCGCTCGGCGACGTAAGGAGACGCTTGCTACCGTAGGGACGCGAGAATTGAACATTAATTTATTAACATTAAAATTTCTGATAATTCATGGAAAATTCATGGCAATTCATGTTAAAAGGAAAGCGAATTAACAAGAAATTTTTGTTTCCAACAACGGATTACACCGATTACACGAATTATTCATAGCTTATTTCTGAGCCGACAGGCTCCTAAGATTCTCAAAAAAGATTTTATTACGATATTCAAATAATTGTCAAGAATTGTCAGAATTGTCGTCAATAAAATAACAATATTAAGTTTGTAGTATTTTCGTCGAACTGACGTTATTTAACAGAAATGGTCAGAAATTATTCAGAAATTTTTCATTAATAATATTTTCCAAGATTATAATTCCTGATAATTCTTTGCAAGACCTCCACGAAGTGCCTGAGCACCTACGGAGCGCAAGAAAGCGTCACCGCTCAGCACTATGTGATGCTTTGCCTGACAAAGAAGTGCCGAGCGCATGGTCAATTTCTGATAATTCCTGTAAAAAAAAATCAGTGCAATCCGCATTAATCCGTTGTTCTAAATAAAATCTGTGTATATCTGTGGTATCTGTGGGAAATTATTCGTGTCATTCGAGTTATTGCTTTTCCCTTCGGCCAGCGACCTTTGGTTCGTGTTCGTAAATAAAAATCTGTGTCCATCTGTGCTATCTGTGGGAAAACTTCGTGTTCAAGGAAAAAGGCTTCAATAGGACATTTTTGTCATCGCTTGACTTGAATCATGTTGGTCAAAAAACTCAAAATAGGAGAGAATAAGGGGTGAAAAACGGAAAGAGGGTGCGGAAAAATGACTTTTCGCACCCTTTTTTTCGTGAAAGCATAGCTTTTACGATGAGGAAGCATAGCTTTTACATCGTCATTCGATAGCTTTTACACCGTGAAAGCATAGCTTCTAGAGGGTAAAAACTACCGTTTTTTTATGCTTTTTTATAACCTACTGCTGATTATCAGATAGTTACAACCCTCCGTAGATTTCGCTGTACGCGACCAGCAGGAAATAATTTTGAAATATCGTAAGCACGAGGCGTTAAACAACTACATAGAACAGGACAAAATCGATTTATGCCCTGAAAAAGAGGGAGGTGTCATAACCCTCAGATTTCTATCAATAACGGATTACACGAATTACCCGGATTAACATTCCTGCCGACAACCAGCAATGGAAAAATCCGTGTAATTCGTGTAATCCGTTGTTTGCTTAATTAACTTGACACACCTTTCTTTTGTGTCATATCAGAAGGAGACTATTACTCCTGTGCGAGCTTGGCACGGATGGCCTTTGTCTCCTCCTCATAGCCCGGTTTCTCAAGCAGGGCAAACATATTCTTCTTGTATGCCTCCACGCCTGGCTGGTTGAAGGCATTGACACCGAGGATGTTGCCAGAGATACCACAACCCAGCTCGAAGAAGTAGATGAGCTGACCGTAGTTGTAGGCGTCGAGTTTCTCAATAGAGATGAGAATGTTTGGCACACCACCGTCAACGTGAGCGAGGCGGGTTCCGAGCTCTGCGTTCTTGTTCACCTCGTCGATGCGCTTGCCAGCGAGGAAGTTCAAACCGTCAAGGTTCTCCTTGTCCTCTGGGAATAGCAACTTGTTGTCTGGATTCTCAACAGAGATGCATGTCTCAAAGATGGTGCGCTCGCCGTCCTGAATCCACTGACCCATAGAGTGCAGGTCAGTAGTGAAGTCGCATGATGCAGGGAAGATGCCCTTGCCGTCCTTACCCTCAGACTCGCCGTAGAGTTGCTTCCACCACTCTGCATAGTAGTGCAGCTTAGGCTGGTAGTTGATGAGTATCTCTATCTTCTTGCCGTTCTGGTAGAGGGCATTACGAGTTGCAGCATAGATAGCTGCAGGGTTCTGCTCGAAAGGTACGCTGGCGGCGCACTCCTTCTCCATAGCTTGTGCACCAGCCACGAGAGCGTCGATGTCGATGCCTGCGCAAGCGATAGGCAACAGACCTACCGGTGTGAGCACAGAGAAACGGCCACCCACATTATCAGGAATGATGAATGAACGGTAGCCCTCCTTGTCAGCGCAAGTGCGGGCAGCGCCCTTCTTGGCGTCGGTCACTGCCACAATAAGGCTCTTAGCCTTCTCCTTGCCCACCTGTGCCTCCAGCTGAGTCTTGAGCAGACGGAAGGTGAGAGCGGTCTCGGTGGTAGTACCAGACTTAGAGATATTGATGATAGCGAAGGTCTTGCCCTTGAGGTATGAGGTAAGCTCAAAGAGGTAATCCTCACCGATGTTGTTACCGGCGAACACCACAGCAGGAGTCTTGGCATCCTTAACCAGCCACTGGAAGCTGTTAGAGAGGCCCTCTATGACACACTTTGCACCGAGGTATGACCCGCCGATGCCTGCCACTACTATAACCTCTGCCTGGCTGCGCAGGTCAGCAGCCACAGCCTTTACCTCTGCAAGGAACTCCGGGGTGATGGATGAAGGCAGGTGGAGCCAGCCCAGGAAGTCGTTACCCGGCACTGTGCCGTCCTCAAGTCCCTTACGTGCAGCCATAGCCTTGTCCTTAAGCGCCATCACGGCTCCTGCGGGAAGGAACTGCTGCGCCTTTGTAATGTCAAGTGATATACTTTTCATCTTTATGATTATATTGTTAATTAGTTATTTTTTCCACCACAAAAGTACTAAGTTTTTTTGAGATAGCAAAACTTTTTCACATATTATATATATATAAAGTTTCGCTTGTGCTCCACTTCTTAGGTGACAAGGTTTCAGGTCATAAGGTCTTAAGGTGAGATGTGTATATCAAAGCACAGACTACAGCATATCTCACCTTTAACCTAATGACCTAATAACCTAATGACCTAATGACCTAATGACCTAATGACCTAATAACCTAATAACCTAATGACCTAATAACCTAATAACCTAAT
>CAMEWL010000038.1:0-23257 GCA_945941025.1 uncultured Prevotellaceae bacterium | reverse complement strand
GAAATAGGACATTTTGGTGATTTGCCTGTTTTCACCTGTCTTTTATGCCAACATTTTTTTCGTGCAAAAAGGCACATCTTGGGAAACGCCCTTATATCCTTTACTCAACTTTCGCAAGCTTCAGTTTCGTTGAGGTTTTAAGGCTATAAGGTCGCTTCGCTTAGAGGTGTAAGGTGATATTAGGCAACCATTCATCACAATTAAACATATTTCACCTCATAACCTGAAACCTCAAGACCTTAAACCACAACGAAACTGAAGCGAAAGTTGAGTTATATATCTTTTTCTATGAAATCGAGTAGTTTCTGCACAGCCTCAGCCTCGGGAATGTTCTTCTCCACACACACTTTGCCTTTATAGAGCGAGATTTTGTTAGGACCAGCACCCACATAACCGTAGTCGGCGTCAGCCATCTCACCCGGACCGTTCACTATGCAACCCATGATGCCTATCTTCAAGGTCTTGAAGCGTGGGTTGGTTTCTGCAGCCTTGCTCACCGCAGCCTTGATGCGGGCTATGGTGCCTTGCAGGTCGTAGAGCGTGCGGCCACATCCCGGGCATGATATATACTCGGTCTTGGTGAAACGCACGCGGGCTGCCTGGAGGATGGACTCAGAGACCCCCTCCCCTGCCCCTCCCCAAGGGGAGGGAGATGTTACGGACTGCCCATCTTGAGGTTTCCCCAAGAAGTCCTCTGGCTGCACTGACGAGTCTGACTGCTCTCCTTTATTATATACTGACGAGTCAAACAGTTCTCCTTTATTATATATAACCAGCTCATGCGCCTTGCCGTCAATGAGCGGTGCACCAGCCCACATGGCGGCATACAGTTTCACATCGTCAGCATCGTCCTCGTTGAGGGCTACGTAAAGCACGTCATCAGCTATCCAGCGTACCACGGTGTGGGGCGGCACTGAGGGGGACAATGGGGTGGATGGGATATCTGATGGGGATAACGGACTCGATAAGTTCTCCGCCTCCTCATCAGCACTCTCCCCCCTCCCCTTGGGGAGGGGTAAGGGGGTGGGGGTCTCAATCAGTTTCTTTGCCACCGGTATCTCATTCTCCGGTTCCTCACTGAGGCTCACACGTATGGTGTCGCCAATGCCCTCAGAGAGCAGTGCGCCGATACCCACGGCAGACTTTATCCTGCCGTCTTCGCCTTCACCCGCCTCGGTCACTCCCAGGTGCAAAGGATAGTGCATGTCCTCCTTGTCCATTGCCTTGACGAGCAGGCGTACCGATGTTACCATCACCACCGTGTTGCTTGCCTTGATAGACAGTACCACATCGTTGAAATTCTCACGCTTGCAGATACGCAGAAACTCCATGCACGACTCCACAATGCCCTCAGGTGTGTCGCCGTAGCGCGACATGATACGGTCTGACAGCGAACCATGGTTCACGCCTATGCGCACCGCCGTATGGTGCTCCTTGCAGATATTGAGGAACGGCACGAAGCGTTCCTCTATCCTCTGCAGCTCTGCTTGATACTCCTCATCGGTGTACTCCAACTTCTTGAACGTACGGGCGGGGTCAACATAGTTGCCGGGGTTCACACGCACCTTCTCGCAGTACTTGGCAGCGATGTCAGCCACGTTGGCATTGAAATGCACGTCAGCCACCAACGGAGTCATGATGCCCTCCGCCTTCAGTGCGGCAGAGATATTCTTCATATTCTCAGCCTCGCGCGAGCCCTGTGTAGTCAGTCGCACCAGTTCGCCGCCGGCACTGATGATGCGCTTAGCCTGCGCCACACACGCCTCGGTGTCGTTAGTATTGGTGGTGTTCATAGACTGCACCCTGATGGGTGCGCCGCCACCTATCGTAATGTTTCCCACATGAGTGGGAGTAGTGAATCTACGCTTCATTTAGTTTGTCTTATACTCGTACTTTACCTCTGCGAGGTCCTTGTTGGCCTTCTCTATCTTCTTGCCAAGACCGGCCTTGTATGCTTTCAGGCGCTGCGCCACGTCGGCATCCTGCAGTGCGAGCATCTCCATGGCGAGGATGGCGGCGTTCATGGCACCGTTCACGCCTACGGTGGCTACAGGTATGCCTGGAGGCATCTGTATGATAGAGAGCATAGCATCGAGTCCGTCGAGCATACCCTTGATAGGTACACCGATGACAGGCAGTGTGGTAGAAGCCGCAATCACACCAGGCAGGGCTGCCGCCATACCTGCCGCTGCAATGATGACGCGTATGCCACGGCCTTCGGCTGTACGCGCGAACTGTTCTACGGCACCTGGTGTGCGGTGAGCTGACAGAGCATTAACCTCGAAAGGTATCTGCTGTTCGTTGAGAAAGCTCATTGCCTTCTCCATTACGGGCATGTCACTTGTGCTGCCCATGATAATGCTTACTATTGGTTTCATAAGAAAGAAAAGGAAACACAACCCCTCCCCTTTATCCCCTCCCGAGGGAGGGGGAAGGTATGCTTTTGCTATATACAAAGAGTTGCAGGTTGGTGTGTTGTTTTATTTGGTTTGTTATTTTTTAGTTTGTTTATATATTGTTCGTTCTTGGTTTTTATATATTTTATTCAAGTTTCGCTTTAAACATCCAATAATGAGTGTCACTATGTGACAGAAATCTCACAAATCTTTTCAAATCTTTCAAAATATATTTGTTTGATTTGTACCGATTTGAATGATTTGACTTTCCCTTCGGCCGTCGAGCTAAACCTTGACTTTCCCTTCGGCCGTCGAGCTAAGCCTTGACTTTCCCTTCGGCCGTCGAGCTAAACCTTCTCGCCGCAGGCGACTGAATATCATCGTTTTCGCATACTTGCGAAAGTCGAGTATTTTATTCCCAACTTACCCCCACACAGGCTGTAACATATCCCTCCCCTCCCTCGGGAGGGGATTAAGGGGAGGGGTTATGGAGGGGTTATGGAGGGGTCGTGAGTGTCTTTCATATCACCACTCCCACAAATCCTGCCACCACTCCTATGAGGAAGCCGCCAACTATCTGACCGAGGGTATGTATGCGCAGCAACATACGGCTGGTGCCGAGCACTCCGGCAAACAGTATGAGCAGACAGAGCCACCACAACGGATAGAAATCGAAGATAAGCGAGAACGCTGCCACGGCTCCTGTGGTGCCGCCTATCGCCGCCGTGTGTATGGATATCTTCCACCAGTGGTTTATTATGGCGCACAGTATCTGCACCACGAGCGCCGCCACCACTATGGCCTTGATGATATATGACACATGGGAGAGCTGCATGACATACAGACAGGCAAAGTAACAGGCTATGGATATGATGTAGGGCACCATACGCGCCTCACGCTGTACCAGCTTGAGCAGCGACCACCCCTGATACTGGCTGTAAAGGCGTATCAGCGTGGTGGGCAGCAGACAGGTGAATATCCACACACTCAGCAGTATGTGCAGCTTATACCCCCAACTCAGCATACTGAGATATGAGAACACGAATAGCGCCAGCAGCCCCATGAGCGGCAGGTAAAAGGGTGTGAATATCACACTGATATAGCTGGCTATGGTAAGTATCAATCTGTTTCGTCTCATTTTCTCAATGCTGCTATGGGTATTCCTAACTGTTCACGGTACTTTGCCACCGTACGACGGGCTATGGGATAGCCCTTCTTCTTCAGTTCGGCAGCTATGCGTATATCACTCAGGGGGTGTTTCTTATCCTCTTGGTCTATGATGTCCTGTAATGTATTCTTTATCTCACGGGTGGACACTTCCTCGCCTCCACCCACGTCATACTTCGCAGAGAAGAACTGCTTGGCGCGTATAATGCCCCACGGCAGTTGCACATACTTGGTGCTGCACACACGCGAGACGGTGGAGAGGTCCACACCGGCTATGTCGGCTACATCCTTCAGCTTCATAGGACGCAGGTCACTGTCGTCACCGCTGAGTATATACTTACGCTGCAGTCGTATCACTACCTGCATGGTGAGCATCATGGTGTGGCGGCGCTGCTCTATGGCCTCTATGTATGAGCGCGCCCTGTAAACCTTCTGCTGGGCATAGAGCAATGCCTCCTTGTCGGTGCGTGTCATGGTGGAGGAGCTCTGGCGGTAGGTGTCTATAAGTTCCTCAAAGTCACGCGACACGCACAGCCGGGGCACCTTGCCCTTGTTTATGGCGAGGCGTATCACCTCATCGTCATCCCATGTGATTATGAAGTCAGGTATCACCTGTTCCGTACTGCGTCCCATGGCCTCACCCAGCGATGCACCCGGACGGGGATTAAGGCGGCGTATCTCACGGAACACCTCCTCTGCCGTGGCCTCGCTCATCTGCATGGCATCGGCTATGCGCTGCCAGTGCTTGTGGGAAAACTCATTCCAGTAATCGCTCACCACCGTATGCATCAGTTTGGTAACCGGCGTAGGCTTACGATGGAGTATCTGTATCTGCAGACACTGCTGCAACGACTGCGCACCTATGCCGGGAGGGTCAAAGCCCTGCAGCACCGTGAGCACACGCTCCAGCTCCTCTTCTGTCACGTCAATATACTCATGCACCGCTATCTCGTCACTGAGCGACGTGAGGTCTTTCCTCAACAAGCCGTCGCCATCAAGCGAGCCTATCAGATAGTCCATGATAAGCAGCTGGCGCTCCGTCAACTCATGTTCGCCCACCTGTTCATGCAGGTGGTCATAGAAGGACTCGCCCTCCGTCCACAACCGCTCACCGTTGTCGGCATCGGCATCGTCACCATTCTGCGACAGCGAGGCATAGTCAGAGGTGGGCAGTTGATCATCCTGCGCCATCTCGCTCAGGATACGGTCAAGCTCATCAGAGCTGTCTGAGCCGTCAGTAGAGTCTGCGGCATCGGCAGCATCTGAGGACGCATAGCTGTCAGCATCATCAGAGAAGTCAGAATCCTCCGACCCCTCAGACAAAGCAGGGTTCTCGTCCATCTCTGCCCTCACGCTCTCCTCAAAGTGCGCAAGGGGCATCTCAAGCATACGCATCATCAGCACCTGCTGAGCTTTCAGCGTGTGCGTCTGCTGTAATTCCTGAGTAAGCTGCTGTTCCTGTGTATTTAGTAGTTCCTGAGCCATAAAGCGACACAAAATTACGCATTATTTCGCACATCAAAGAGGCTGGACATACAAAATTCACTTCTTATTATAAAAAAGGTGTAAAACATTTGACTATTTGTTTTATTTTTCATAAATTTGCAAAATAGAATGGTGTGTACTGCACACACCTGCCTTATCAATCCTTGAATAACTAAATCAACAATATATAACAATGAAATTTACAAAGAAATTCTTTGGCCTGTTGCTGGCTTCTGTGCTCGGCATAGGCCAAGCGGCAGCCGATGATGCCCTCGTGGCTTTCCCTGGGGCAGCCGGATGGGGACGTTTCGCAACAGGCGGACGTGCCGGCACAGTGTATCATGTGACCAACCTCAACGACTCTGGTAGTGGTTCTCTGCGCGATGCCGTAAGCCAGCCTGACCGTATCGTGGTGTTTGACGTGGCTGGTGTCATCAGACTGAACTCCAGACTGGTATTCAAGAGCAACCTCACCATTGCCGGGCAGACGGCACCGGGCGAAGGTATCACCGTATATGGTGACGGTATGTCATGCTCAGGAGCCACCAACATCATCATGCGCTATATGCGTTTCCGTATGGGTACGGTGGGAACGAAGGATGCCGACTGCGCCGGACTGGCCAATGGCGGCAACATGATTTTCGACCACTGCTCATTTGCCTGGGGACAGGATGAGAACTTCTCCATCAACTGGGACAACAAGGGTACGGCTCCACATGACGTGACCATACAGAACAGTATAGTAGGCCAGGGACTGATGGCTCACTCTGCCGGCGGACTGATACAGGCTGACAACATCACCATGTACCGCGTACTGCTATGTGACAACAAGACACGTAACTTCAAGGTGAAGGGAGTGCATCAGTATGTTAACAACATAGTATATAACTGGAGCACATACGCCTACGAGATGGGCGGCGAGTCATCTGGCAACTCTTACGCAAACGCTGTAGGCAACCTCTTCATCAACGGTAACTCCACAAGCTCCTCTGCAAATGGTTTCTCTGGAGGTAACTCAGGTTTCCACTTCTACGGAGCTGACAACTGGCAGGATCGCAACAAGGACGGTGTGTTCAACCCTGAATTGTTTACCGGCGACGGCGGCGGCGACCGTCAGAGTACTCCATACGACTACCCTGAGCTGGATACATGGGCTGGCAACAGCCTTGTGGACAACCTGCTGCCTGAGGTGGGTGCGTCACTGCCATATCGTGACCTCACCGACGCATACATGGTTAACGAGGTACTGTCATTCGGTAAAAGAGGTAACCTCATAACAAGCGAGAGAGACCTGCCTTACGGTACCCCTGACACATGGACCGTATTCAAGGGCGCCAAGCCTGCCGACACTGACGGCGACGGTATGCCTGACGCATGGGAGATAGCTAATGGCACAGACCCTGCGGTGGATGATGCAATGACTATTGCTGCAAATGGATATGCCAACATAGAGAACTACATCAACGGCATAACAAAGGCTGACCGCCAGTATTTCCTGCGCGCACCTATGCAGTTGACACAGGCTTCTTCTACACCAAGCTCTATCACCATTGAGTGGGCTGACTACTCTGACAATGAGGGCGGCTTCATCGTGGAGATGCAGAAGGACGGTGCATTTGTAGAACTGACACGCACCGAACCAAATGTAAGCTCTTACGTTATCGATGACGCATCACTGACACCTGCCACCTCATACGTAGTGCGTGTATGTGCCTTCAACGGCGAGGACAAGTCTGACTATACCGAAGAGGTAACAATGAAGACTCGTCCTGAGCAGGCTGACCTCGTTGACGTGGAGACATTTGACGGCACCGGTGACGGTGAGTGGCTCATCAACGATGCTACTGACAAGACTTACACCCTCAGCGAGGCTAAGGACTACACCGCTGTGGTGGTACGCTCTGACGCTAACATCACTCTCAACGGTACTGGCTATGTTAGCGGCTCGGCTTCAATGAACAAGACAGGCAAGGGAACCCTCACCATTGGCAGCGACCAGCAATACACTGGTGCCACCGTGCTGCATGAGGGTGTGTATGAGTTCTCTACGCTGAAGGACGGCGACGTTGCCAGCGGACTGGGTATGAGCCAGGAGTTTGCACAGAACTGGATAATGGCTGGCGGCACATATAAATATACTGGTGCCACAACAGCAACAAACCGCTCTGCAAAACTCTATGACGACACAGAACTGAACATTGCAAAAAGCGGTACTATAGTTACCATGAACGGCGACATAGAAGGTCAGGGAAACCTTACCGTAAACGGTGAAGGACAGATATTGGTAAACAATGCTAAATTCTTCCAGTATGACGGTAACCTCGTGATGAAAGGCGGCGAGGTAAGACTCGGAAGCCAGGCTGTATCTGAAAAAGGACTGGGCTCTGCATCAAAGCTCATACTGCAGGGAGGTAAATTCTCTACCGTAGGCAAGAATGAGGTGACTATAAACTACACTATGCCTATAGAAGTAGTTGCAGGAACTACTTCAACAGTTGACTTCGACTTGTGGAACACCACCAAAGGCAGTGTGACCGGTAATGGCACTCTTATATGGAACGCGCATTACATTCGCGAATACATTGAGGGCAACTGGGACAATTTCAATGGACACCTCATTGTTAACGGCACTGGCTCAGGTACCAACAGCTCGTTCTTCCTGCGTAACGGAGGAGACGCTAATGTAGGCGGCATAAGGAATGCAACGATTGAGCTCCAGGGTAATGCGAGAGTAAACGGACGCGCCGGAGGCACGTTCTATCTGGGAGGATTGTCTGGAGCAAAAGGCACTGCGCTCTCAGGCTTCGATGTAAGAAATGGAGGTTCTGGCACTTGGATAGTAGGTGGAGCAAACACCGACGAGGATTTCCACGGTGCTATAGACAACTACAACCAGACGCATAACACCAAGATGGGTAAAGCGAGCATAGAGAAAGTGGGTACAGGCGACTGGCGACTCACTGGTAACAGCGACTATGCTGGAACTACCACCGTTACCGCAGGTACTCTCATAGTCAACGGCACACACTCTGGCACAGGTGCAGTGACAGTGAAGAGCGGCGCTACACTGGCAGGTAAGGGTACGCTGGCAGGCAAGGTGACACTGAACAGCGGTGCCACACTGCAGGTGGGCGACACGCTGGCAACTGACAAGGGACTGACAATGAGCGGCGGCCTGACCATACAGAGCAATGTGAAGCTCGTACTCAACGAGGCTATGCAGGAGGCTACACATTACAACAATGACAAGATACAGGTGTTCATCGGTACTGTAACAGGTACTTTCGCAGAGATTATACCTGCAACACCTGGCGAGGGACAGACATGGGACACCTCTGCTCTCTACACTGACGGCATACTGACTGTAGTAGGCGGCGAGGAGAGACCAGAGGAACCGGAAGATCCTGAACCAGAGAGTGATACTCAGAAGGTCTGCATAGCATGGGGTAACTGCATACGCACCGGCGGTGACAGCAGTTGTACTGAACTGGTGGGCAACGAGGCTGATCCTTCTAACAACATAGGCTACTCCATGCACTACACCACAGTTACCAATAAGTACTACTCTAAGGGTGAGAAGATGACCTATGACTTCGACGGTACACAGCGCACTGGCATCAAGTTATCTAACGGTGCTCAGAACACCATCGTGATACCTGATGGTCACAAGGTTACTAAGATCACATTCTGGAGCGTTGTGGGAACTAACATCAATAACCGCACCAGCTACTGGAAAGAGGTTGCGGGACAGACCTACACCGAGGCAGACGGTCAGATATTCGACCTCACCAAGACGGCTACTGCTCCTAACAAGGCTGAGTTCGTGCTCAACAACGTACAGAAGGAACTGACGTTCACCAACACCGGCGAGCAGCAGAGCGTCATCATCGTGCTGGAGTATCACACAGGCGGCAGTGACGCGGATGCCATAACCAACGTACAGTCTGTCAAGATGGCTGACACTGACGCCATCTACAACCTCTCTGGACAGAAGGTGGACAGCAACTATCGTGGCATCGTGATTAAAAACGGCAAGAAGTACCTCTATTAAGCCGTACTTACTTACGGTGGGAATTACCCCCACCTTAATATAACAAGGAAATCCGCAAGTTGTAATCTTCAACTTGCGGATTTTTGTTTTAGCAAAACTATTTATTATGAGGAGATTGTACTTAACATTTCCTCTCTCTGTCTGAGGATAGCAAATTCCGCCCAGACACAACCACTCTTTTTTCACCTTCACTCGTTGCGACACAAGACCTGTATTGCGACAAAACAATTAAACAGCGTCTATATTTGTCACAAAAGCCTTCATTTCCCCTTTTCAAAAGGAAAAAAGATAACTTTCTTTTGTACCTACTACTTTATTTTAGTAATTTTGCAGTAGTAATATCAACAAAACAAACATTATTTACTTATGAAGCTGATATATTTCCATGGCTTCGGTTCATCAGGAGCCAGCGGTACGGTGCAACTGCTTCGCCGTCTGCTACCAGAGGATGAAATCATAGCTCCCGACATACCTGTGGAGCCGCTCGACGCCCTACCCTACCTGCGCGAACTGTGCGAGCAGGAGCAACCCGACATTGTATTAGGCACATCAATGGGTGGCATGTATGCACACCAGATGCATGGTTTCAAGCGCATCTGCGTAAACCCGGCAGTGAACATGTCAACCATGAGCGGTGTGTTGAAAACCGGCGAACATAAGTTCTTCAACGGCAGGAAGGACAACCAGAAGACTTTCCGCATAACGCGCGACATCATTCAGCACCATAACCAGATAGAGCGTCAGCAATTTAAGAACCTCACCGATGAGGACCGCCAGCACGTGTGGGGACTCTTCGGCATCAATGACAAGTCATGCAACACCTACGGACTCTTCAGCAAGCACTATCCACAGTGCCAACGCTTTGACGGCGAGCACCAACTGAATGAGAAGGTGCTGAAGAAGGTGGTGCTGCCGCTTATTGCCAGCATCATGCAAGAGGGATAGACAGGGAGTGGCCTTATAGGTACTGACACACCATCCCTCTGAAATGACATAAAAAAAGCATCGCATATCTCTATGCGATGCTTTTTCTTTGTATGTTTGCTTATGATATATTAGTCTCTATACTCATAAACGCTTGGACGTCCCATAGTGCGACGGTCCATCTCCTCACGTGAGCCGACGATAATCTTCTCGAACTCACGCAGACCTGTACCAGCTGGAATGAGGTGACCGCAGATAACGTTCTCCTTCATGCCCTGCAGGCTGTCGCTCTTGCGGCGGATAGCAGCCTCGTTGAGCACCTTGGTGGTCTCCTGGAACGATGCGGCAGACATGAAGCTCTTGGTATGAAGTGCGGCACGTGTGATACCCTGCAGTATCTGTGTTGATGTAGCAGGGATGGCATCGCGCACCTCTACGGTCTTCAGGTCATGACGCTTCAGGTAAGCATTCTCGTCACGCAGCTTGCGGGCGGTTACTATCTGACCCTTATGGAGGTTCTCAGAGTCACCAGCGTCAACAACCACCTTCTTACCCCAGATGCGGTCGTTCTCCTCGGTGAAGTCGAGCTTGTCAACAATATCGGCCTCAAGGAACGTGGTGTCACCCGGCTCGTTAATCTGAACCTTACGCATCATCTGACGCACGATAATCTCGAAGTGCTTATCATTGATGGTCACACCCTGCAGACGGTAAACGTCCTGAACCTCATTCACGATATACTCCTGAACAGCTGTCAGACCCTTGATGGCAAGGATATCCTGCGGGGTGATAGAACCTGCTGAGAGTGGTGTACCTGCACGCACTGCGTCGCGGTCCTGAACGAGGAGCTGCTTTGACAATGGTACGAGATACTTACGCTGCTCACCAGTCTTAGAGGTGATGATGACCTCACGGTTACCACGCTTGAGGGCACCCATAGACACCTCACCATCAATCTCTGATACTACAGCAGGGTTAGATGGGTTACGTGCCTCGAAGAGCTCTGTAACACGTGGCAGACCACCAGTGATATCACCGGCACGGCTCACGGTACGTGGTATCTTGACAAGTGTAGCACCTGTCTCTACCATCTGACCATCCTCCACATTGACGTGACCGTCCACTGGGAGGTTATAGGTACCCTGTATCTGACCATCCTCACCTATGATATCACAGGTAGGAATCATTGAGCGGTCCTTAGACTCTATGAGTATCTTGTCTGCAATACCTGTTGACTCGTCAATCTCTGCCTTATAGGTAACGCCCTCAACAAAGTCGTTGAGCTTAACCTTACCCTTGAACTCTGATACAATGACAGCATTGAATGGGTCCCACTTGGCAATCACGTCGCCCTTCTTAACGGTATCACCTGTCTTGTAGTACAATGATGAACCGTAAGGTACAGGAACTGTTGACAGGACAATGCCAGTGTTAGTGTCTATGAAGCGGCACTCAGTAAGACGGCTCACTACCATCTCACACTCTACCTTGCCTTCCTCAGAATCATCAACGAATGGTACTGTACGCAACTCATCAAACTCCAGACGAGCCTCCTCTGTCTTACATGTCACGGTAGCATTTGCTGCTGCACCACCGGCAATACCACCGGCGTGGAACGTACGCAGTGTAAGCTGTGTACCCGGCTCACCAATAGCCTGTGCGGCGATGACACCGACAGCCTCACCCTTCTGTACCATACGCTGTGTGGCGAGGTTACGGCCGTAACACTTCTTGCAGACACCCTGCTTTGACTCACAGGTGAGCACAGAACGTATCTCAACGCTCTCTATGCCAGCCTCCTCAATAGCCTTGGCGCGAGCCTCATTAATCTCTTCGCCGGCAGGACAGATGACTGCGTTAGTGTGAGGATTAACAATATCATGTACGCTGACACGACCCAATATACGGTCGTACAGACTAGAGATGACATCATCGCCATTCTTCAGGGCTGTGCATACAAGACCACGCAGTGTACCACAGTCATCCTCTGTGATGATGACATCATGTGACACGTCAACAAGACGACGGGTAAGATAACCGGCGTCGGCTGTCTTCATGGCGGTGTCGGCAAGACCCTTACGGGCACCGTGTGACGCGATGAAGTACTCCAGCACTGACATACCCTCCTTAAAGTTAGAAAGGATAGGGTTCTCAATTGTTGGACGGTCATCAGCACCGGCCTTCTGAGGCTTATTCATAAGACCACGGATACCTGAGAGCTGCTTAATCTGGTCCTTAGAACCACGGGCACCAGAGTCAAGCATCATGAACACGGCGTTGAAGCCCTGGTCGGCCTCGGTCATCTCCTTCAACAGGATGTTACCGATGTCATTGTTTACGTGAGTCCAAGTATCGATAACCTGGTTATAACGCTCGTTGTCGGTGATGAATCCCATGTTATAGTTGTCAGTAATCTGACGAACCTGCTCGTTACCCTTAGCGATAAGCTCTTCCTTCTCTGGTGGGATGATGATATCGTCAAGGTTGAATGACAGACCTGCGAGGTATGCCATACGGTAACCGAGGTTCTTAATACCGTCAAGGAACTCACATGCACGTGCGAAACCTACGAAGTTGATGACATCCTGAATGATGCCACGCAGTGACTTCTTAGATATAATGGTGTTGACGAAGCCCATCTCGTCTGGCACCAATGCATTGACGATGACACGTCCTACTGATGTCTCAACCATGTGGCGTACCTTCTCGCCGTCAACAACATCATTGACCATCACCTTTACAGGTGCGTGGAGGTCACAACGCTTCTCGTTGTAGGCTATGATAGCCTCCTCTGGTCCGTAGAATGTCAGTCCCTCACCCTTTGCACCCGGACGAATCTTGGTGATGTAGTAAAGACCAAGCACCATATCCTGTGAAGGCACAGTGATAGGAGCACCGTTGGCAGGGTTAAGTATATTGTGGCTCTGAAGCATAAGGAGCTGAGCCTCAAGTATTGCCTCGTTTGACAGTGGGAGGTGGACAGCCATCTGGTCACCGTCGAAGTCAGCGTTGAACGCAGTACATGCCAATGGGTGGAGCTGGATAGCCTTACCCTCGATGAGCTTTGGCTGGAATGCCTGGATACCAAGACGGTGAAGTGTTGGGGCACGATTCAGAAGTACCGGATGACCCTTCATCACGTTCTCCAGGATGTCATAGATAATCGGCTCACGACGGTCAACGATACGCTTGGCGCTCTTGACAGTCTTAACGATACCGCGCTCTATGAGCTTGCGTATAATGAATGGCTTGTAGAGCTCAGCTGCCATAAGCTTTGGCAGACCGCACTCGCCCATATTCAACTCCGGACCTACGACGATAACGGAACGTGCAGAGTAGTCGACACGCTTACCGAGAAGGTTCTGACGGAAACGTCCTGCCTTACCCTTGAGTGAGTCAGAGAGTGACTTGAGCGGACGGTTAGACTCGCTCTTCACTGCGCTTGACTTACGTGAGTTGTCGAAGAGTGAGTCAACAGCCTCCTGAAGCATACGCTTCTCATTACGGAGGATGACCTCAGGAGCATGTATCTCCATAAGTCTCTTCAGACGGTTGTTACGTATGATTACACGACGATAGAGGTCGTTGAGGTCAGATGTAGCGAAACGGCCACCGTCCAATGGAACGAGCGGACGCAGCTCTGGCGGTGTTACAGGCAGAACCTTCATTATCATCCACTCAGGACGGTTCTTGTCACCATTCTCACCACGGCTATTACGGAATGCCTCTACTACCTGCAGACGCTTCAGAGCCTCTGTCTTACGCTGTACGGAACCTTCGGTAGAAGCCTGGTCACGCAACTGGTATGACAGTTCGTCAAGGTCAAGCTGCTGCAGAAGGATGTATATAGCCTCTGCACCCATCTTGGCAACGAACTTGTTAGGATCGCTGTCGTCAAGCAGATAGTTGTTAGGATCAAGGCGGTTGTCAACGATGTCAATATACTCCTCCTCGCTGATGAAGTCGAGACGGTGAGAACCATTGATTTCTGTACCATTCTCGTCCTTCATGCCTGCCAAAGCACCTGGCTGTATGATGACATACTTCTCATAGTATATCACAGACTCCAGCTTCTTTGTAGGTATGCCCAACAGGTAACCTATCTTGTTAGGCAGAGAACGGAAGTACCAGATATGTGCCACAGGTACGACGAGTTCAATGTGTCCGGCACGCTCACGACGCACCTTCTTCTCTGTCACCTCAACACCGCAACGGTCGCAGACGATACCCTTATAACGTATGCGCTTATACTTTCCGCAGGCACACTCAAAGTCCTTAGTAGGACCGAAGATACGCTCACAGAAGAGACCGTCACGCTCTGGTTTGTAAGTGCGGTAGTTGATGGTCTCAGGCTTTGTCACCTCACCATACGACTGCTCCAGAATCTCTTCAGGAGATGCCAAGCCGATAGTTATCTTGGTGAAATTGGTTTTTATGTTGTTTGTCTTCTTAAAAGCCATAATTATTTATATTTATTAGTCCAGTTTAATGCTAAGTCCTAATCCGCGCAGCTCATGCAGCAATACGTTCAGTGACTCTGGTATGCCCGGTGTTGGCATTGCGTCACCCTTAACTATTGCCTCGTAGCTCTTTGAGCGTCCTGCTACGTCATCAGACTTCACTGTGAGAATCTCCTGAAGCACGTGGCTCGCACCGAAGGCCTCGATGGCCCAAACCTCCATCTCACCGAAACGCTGACCACCAAACTGTGCTTTACCGCCGAGTGGCTGCTGAGTAATGAGACTGTAAGGACCGATAGAACGTGCGTGCATCTTGTCCTCAACCATGTGACCGAGTTTCAAGAAGTAGGTCACACCTACTGTAGCCGGCTGGTCGAAGCGCTCACCTGTCTCACCATCATAGAGGTGTGTAGAGCAGTAGCGTGGCAGACCTGCCTTGTCAGTCCACTCGTTAAGGTCATCCAGACGTGCACCGTCGAAGATAGGTGTAGCGAACTTAACACCCAGTTTCTTACCCGCAGCACCGAGTACAGCCTCAAATATCTGTCCCAAGTTCATACGAGAAGGCACACCCAATGGGTTAAGTACGAGGTCAACAGGACGACCGTCCTCAAGGAATGGCATATCCTCCTGACGTACCACCTTAGACACGATACCCTTGTTACCGTGACGACCCGCAAGCTTATCACCCACGCCGATCTTACGTTTCTTAGCAATATAAACCTTTGCCATCTGCAACACACCTGAAGGAAGGTCGTCACCGATTGTTATGGCAAACTTCTTACGCTTGAGCTCTGCATCAAGTATCTTATACTTACGTATGTAGTTGATGATGAGCTGACGTATCATTCCGTCTGTATGAGCGTCACCTGTCCACTCGTTTGACTGTACACCGTCATACTCGAGGTTAGCCAGTATGGTAGCAGTGAACTTGCTGCCCTTGGTAACAACCTCGGCTCCGGTATAGTCTGTGATACCCTGACAGGTCTTACCCTCTGTGAGAACCATCAGCTTCTCTATGAGGATTTCCTTAAGGTCTGTGTACTTAGCGTCATACTCCTGCTCCAATTTCTCAATGAGCAGCTTATCCTGCTTCTTAGACTCGCGAGTCTTCACTGCACGAGAGAAGAGTTTCTTGTCAATAACGACACCTGACAGTGAAGGGTTAGCCTTGAGTGAAGAGTCCTTAACATCACCTGCCTTGTCACCGAAGATGGCGCGCAACAGCTTCTCCTCTGGTGAAGGATCGCTCTCACCCTTTGGAGAAATCTTACCTATCATGATGTCACCTGGCTCTACACGGGCACCGATACGTATGATACCGTTCTCGTCAAGGTCCTTTGTAGCGTCCTCAGACACGTTAGGAATGTCGGATGTAAGCTCCTCCATACCACGCTTGGTCTCACGTACCTCAAGTGAATACTCGTCAACGTGCACTGATGTCAGCACATCGTCTCTTACTACACGCTCTGAGAGTACTATAGCATCCTCATAGTTGTAACCCTTCCATGGCATATAAGCCACAAGGAGGTTACGACCGAGAGCCAACTCACCATTCTCTGTAGCATATCCCTCTGTGAGGATGTCGCCAGCCTTCACACGCTGTCCCTTCTCACATATAGGACGAAGGTCGATAACCATGTTCTGGTTGGTACGACGGAACTTAGGTATGCGGTATTCCTTAACGGCAGGCTCGAAGCTTACGAACTCCTCATCCTCCGTACGGTCATACAATATACGTATTGTTGTTGCGTCAACATACTCTATCACGCCATCGCCCTCAGCTGTTATCATAGTACGTGAGTCCTCACATACCTGGCGCTCCAGACCTGTACCTACGATAGGTGCATCGTTATGCAACAAAGGCACAGCCTGACGCATCATGTTACATCCCATCAACGCACGGTGTCCGTCATCATGCTCCAAGAACGGAATAAGACCGGCAGACACTGATGCTATCTGCTGTGGTGATACATCCATGAGGTTAACCTCTGTAGGAGGCACAACAGGGAAGTCTGCATTCAGACGACACTTCACCACGTCACGGATAAAGGTACCGTCATCATTGAGCGGAGCGTTACCCTGTCCGATGATAAGATCCTGCTCCTCCTCTGCGGTGAGATACTCCACATGAGAGTTGTCAAGGTCAGTAACACCGTCGTTAACTCTTCTATAAGGAGTCTCTATGAAGCCCAGGTCATTAATCTGCGCATACATACAGAGTGAAGATATCAGACCGATGTTAGGTCCCTCAGGAGACTCAATAGGACACAGACGTCCGTAGTGAGTATAGTGTACGTCACGCACCTCGAAGCCTGCACGCTCACGAGACAGACCGCCAGGACCGAGGGCTGAGAGACGACGCTTGTGGGTCACCTCTGCCAGAGGGTTGGTCTGGTCCATGAACTGTGAGAGTGGGTTTGTTCCGAAGAACGAGTTGATGACGCTTGATATAGTCTTAGCGTTGATAAGGTCTGTAGGTGTGAACACCTCGTTGTCGCGCACATTCATACGCTCACGGATAGTGCGGCTCATACGGCTCAGTCCTATAGAGAACTGGTTAGCCAGCTGCTCACCTACCGTGCGTACACGACGGTTAGAGAGGTGGTCGATATCATCTACCGTAGCATTGCTGTTGATCAGGTTGATGAGATACTTGATAATCTCAATGATATCCTCCTTAGTCAACACACGTGTTTCAGCGTCAGTGTCAAGACCCAGCTTCTTGTTGATACGGTAACGTCCTACCTCACCCAGGTCATAGCGCTTGTCTGAGAAGAACAGGTTAAGTATCACCTCGCGTGCACTTGCCTCATCAGCAGGATCAGCGTTACGCAACTGACGATAGATGTAGTATATAGCCTCTTTCTCTGAGTTAGAGGTATCCTTTGCCAGAGTGTTGAAGATGATAGAATACTTAGAAGATGTATCCTCATCCTTCTGTACGAGAATTGTTGACTGCTCGCTGTCGAGAATGTCCTGGACGTTCTCCTCAGTGATAACAGTCTCACGCTGCATGAGTATCTCGTTACGCTCAAGAGAAACAACCTCACCGGTATCCTCATCAACGAAGTCCTCAGACCATGTACGCATGAGGTTGGCAGCCAACTTGCGTCCTATCACCTCCTTGAGTCCCTTCTTGGAAACCTTAACCTCGTCAGCCAGGTCGAAGATAGACAGGATGTCCTTATCCTTCTCATAACCGATAGCACGAAGCAGAGTAGTAACAGGCAACTTCTTCTTACGGTCGATGTAAGCATACATCACGTTGTTGATGTCTGTAGCAAACTCAATCCAAGAACCCTTGAACGGGATGATACGCGCAGAGTAGAGCACAGAACCGTTAGCATGCACGCCCTGTCCAAAGAACACGCCTGGTGAACGGTGCAACTGTGACACAACCACACGCTCGGCACCGTTGATGATAAAGGTACCATTGCTTGTCATGTAAGGGATTGTGCCCAGGAACACGTCAGAGACGATAGTCTCAAAGTCGGTATGCTCCGGGTCAGTACAGAAGAGCTTCATCTTAGCCTTCAAAGGAACGCTGTATGTAAGTCCACGCTCCAGACACTCCTCTATGGTATAGCGTGGAGGGTCGATGAAGTAATCCAAGAACTGTAATGTAAAGTTGTTACGCGTGTCTGTTATAGGGAAGTTCTCACTGAACACCTTATACAGACCGTCCTTCTTACGCTCCTCTGGTGGAGTATCCAACTGCAGGAAGTCGCGGAAAGACTGCAACTGCACGTCAAGGAAATCCGGATAAGGCATCGGATTCTTCACACGTGCGAAGTTGACTCTTGTTTCTGCTTTCTTAGCTGTCATGCTTAATTAGTATGATATATTTATATTATTGTTTCTATATATAATGTCGCGAATGCGGTTGTTTCTATAACAAAACGTCCCTCTCTTGATATCCTCTCTCCCCTGTTTATTGTGAAAAAAAGATATAAAAAGGTTAGGAACCACCTACTTGGAAGCTCCTAACCTTCTATTTAATAAATAAAGTAATTATCAATTACTTCTGCTCAAGTTCTTCGTTTAGAAGAAAAGGCTGAACTGTATTACTTCAGCTCTACCTTAGCACCAGCCTCTTCGATAGCCTTCTTGAGGTTCTCAGCCTCACCCTTAGGCATACCCTCCTTGATAGTTGCAGGAGCACCGTCAACGAGATCCTTAGCGTCCTTCAGACCGAGACCGCAAGCCTCCTTGACAGCCTTAACGACTGCGAGCTTGTTAGCGCCAACCTCAGCGAGGACAACGTCGAATGAATCCTTCTCAGCAGCAGCCTCGCCAGCACCAGCGCCAGCACCAGGAGCAGCAGCAACAGCAACAGCTGCAGCAGCAGGCTCAATTCCATACTCTTCCTTCAGAACTGTAGCAAGTTCGTTTACTTCTTTAACGGTGAGGTTTACGAGTTCCTCAGCAATAGCTTTAATATCTGCCATTTTATTTAAAATTTTAATTTGTTTTTTACTTTAATGATGAATTAATTTTGTTTTCACGCTGCGCATCGTTCTGACAACCATACGCCTCGTGTCTTTACTCTGCCTTCTCGCCCAGAGTCTTGAGCAGACCGTGGATGGTGCTGCCTGATGACTGCAGGCCAGAGATAACGTTCTTTGCAGGAGACTGCAACAGTGCCACAACCTCGGCGATGAGCTCGTTCTTGCTCTTGAGTGCAGCAAGCTCTGACAGCTTGTCAGCACCAACGAAGATGCTCTCCTCAGCGTAAGCAGCCTTCAGTGCAGGTGTACCCTCCTTATACTCCTTGAGGAGCTTAGCAGGTACGTTGGCGGTATCACAGAACATCAGCGCTGTATTGCCCTTCAATGAACCATAGAGCTCAGAGTAGTCAATGTCAGCAGCATCAAAAGCCTTAATCAGCAGCTTGTTCTTTACAACCACCATCTTGATCTGCTTCTCGAAAGCCTTGCGGCGGAGATTGCTCGTTGCCTCAGCGTCAAGACCCGTAACATCTACAATGTAGAAGTGAGGGTACTGCTTCAGCATCTCGCCCAGTTCGGTGATGATAGTATCTTTTACTTCTTTTTTCATTTTACAAAACTTTTAGAGTTAGTCGGCTGATTTAGGATCAATCTTGATACCCTTACTCATTGTGCTTGAAATAAAGATACTCTTGATATATGTACCTTTCGCAGCGGCTGGCTTGAGTTTGTTGACTGTAGCGATGAACTCCTTAGCGTTTCCGGCGATAGCCTCTGCGCTCATGCTCACCTTACCGATTGAAGTATGGATAATACCAGTCTTATCAACCTTAAAGTCAATCTTACCAGACTTAACCTCCTTAACGGCCTTAGCTACATCCATCGTCACAGTGCCGCTCTTTGGGTTTGGCATCAGTCCGCGAGGACCGAGGATACGTCCGATAGGACCTATCTTACCCATGCATGAAGGCATAGTGATGATGACATCAACATCTGTCCAACCACCTTTGATCTTCTCGATATACTCGTCAAGACCAACATAGTCAGCACCGGCTTCTTTTGCAGCAGCCTCCTGGTCAGGAGTACAGAGTGCGAGCACACGTGTTACTTTACCTGTTCCGTTTGGCAGGCTTACGACACCGCGCACCATCTGGTTAGCCTTACGTGGGTCAACACCGAGACGTACGTCAACATCGATAGATGCGTCGAACTTCGTCGTTGTTATCTCTTTAACCAACGCTGCGGCCTCATCAACAGAATAGAGCTTACCTGTCTCTACCTTTCCAGCTACTGCTTTCTGATTTTTTGTCAGTTTACTCATTGTTTTTGAAGTTTTTTCGGTACAAACGGTGACCTCATTGCTGTGTCACCTCCCGGAAATGTTAAATTAATCAGCTTGTCTTAAGTTACATCCTAAGATTTGCCTTTACTTATGCAGGGAAGTCACCCTTAACGGTGATACCCATGCTACGTGCAGTACCAGCAATCTGCTTCATGGCAGACTCTATGGTAAAGCAGTTGAGGTCCTTCAACTTGTCCTCTGCAATAGTCTTGACCTGATCCCATGTAATCTCGGCAACCTTGTTACGGTTTGGAGAAGCGGAACCAGACTTAACCTTTGCAATCTCCTTCAGCTGTACGGCAGCAGGAGAAGTCTTGATTACGAAGTCAAAAGACTTGTCAGCGTAGTAAGTAATGACAACAGGGAGCACCTTGCCAGCCTTGTCCTGAGTACGTGCATTGAACTCCTTGCAGAAGCCCATAATGTTGATACCCTTAGAACCCAGTGCAGGTCCTACCGGAGGTGATGGGTTGGCTGCGCCACCTTTAATCTGTAACTTAAGTTGTCCAGCAACTTCTTTAGCCATTTTTTGTTAATAATTAAAATGTTGATTATATAGAAAGCAGACTGATGGAAGCATTATTTTGGTCAGTCCACGTTTCTTCCGATATATGTTTCCTTCTTATCCTTCTTTCTCCACCTGCATGAAGTTCAGCTCAAGCGGAGTATTGCGTCCGAATATCTTAACTGTCACCTTCAGAGAGCGCTTCTCGTTGTTCACCTCTTCAATAGTGCCGTTAAAGCCACTGAAAGGACCGTCGGTGACCTTCACCACATCTCCTGCGATGTAAGGTATATCCACCTCTTCCACAAGCTCTGTCTCCTCTGCGGCACCTATCATGCGATTAATATCCTGCTGGCGTACCGGTGTTGGGTCATCAAGTCCACCGAGGAAACCGAGACAGTTAGGCATAAAGCGCAAGTCATGAGCAGTGTCACCTACCATCTCTGCCTCTACAAAGAGGTATCCTGGCAGAGCCACCTTCTCCTTGACCACCCTTTTGCCACCACGCATAATAGCCTGCTTCTCCATCGGCAGTAATACCTGAGAAACATGACTACGGAGCTGCTCGTTGTGCTCACACTCCTTTTCTATATATTCCTTGAGTTTTGCTTCCTTTCCTGTTACGGAACGCATAGCATACCATTTAAAACCTTTCTCTGCCATATCGCTCCAAGTATATTAGTTAGGATAAATAGAACTCATAACAAACTTGAACAAAGAGTCCATACAGAAGACTACAACGGCTATAACAAGAGAAGCAGACAGCACTACCATAGCGGAGTGTGTCAGCTGCTTACGTGTCGGCCAAGTTGTCTTATATACAAGCTCCTCGTAGCAGGCCTTGCAATAATTTACAATCTTTTTCATTATGTCGTTTCTTTTCTTGGCACGGGAGGAAGGAATCGAACCCTCATTGACGGTTTTGGAGACCGCTTTCCTACCATTGAAAGACTCCCGTAAAATATGTGAAAAGCGATTAGTGAAAACACCTCTCGCTTTTCACATTATGTATTATTTCCCTTGAAAGGGATGAGTTACCTTGGATTAATCCTCGTAAACCTCTGTGATCTGACCAGAACCTACTGTGCGACCACCCTCACGGATAGCGAAACGCAGACCTGCGTTCAGAGCCACAGCGTAGATAAGCTCAACAGTGATCTCAACGTTATCACCAGGCATTACCATCTCAACTCCTTCTGGGAGAGTGATCTCACCTGTGCAGTCCATTGTGCGGAGGTAGAACTGAGGACGGTACTTGTTACCGAATGGAGTGTGACGACCACCCTCTTCCTTCTTCAACACGTAGATAGAAGCCTTGAAACGCTTGAATGGCTTGATCTGTCCTGGGTGGCAGAGTACCATACCACGCTTGATTTCGTTCTTGTCGATACCACGGAGAAGCAGACCTACGTTATCACCAGCCTGACCCTCGTCAAGGATCTTACGGAACATCTCAACGCCAGTAACAACTGACTTCTTGTCCTCACCGAGACCGAGGAGCTCAACCTCGTCACCAACGTGGATACGACCTGTCTCGATACGACCTGTTGCAACAGTACCACGACCTGTGATAGAGAACACGTCCTCTACAGGCATAAGGAATGGTTTGTCGAGGTCACGTGGAGGATCCTGAATCCATGTGTCGCAGGCATCCATCAGCTCCATGATCTTCTCTTCCCACTTCTCAACACCGTTGAGAGCACCAAGAGCAGAACCGCGGATGATAGGAGTGTTGTCACCGTCGAACTCATACTGGTCGAGCAGCTCACGCATCTCCATCTCAACGAGCTCCAGCATCTCCTCATCGTCAACCATGTCACACTTGTTGAGGAATACAACAAGACGAGGCACGTTCACCTGACGAGCGAGCAGCACGTGCTCACGAGTCTGAGGCATAGGACCGTCAGTAGCAGCAACCACGATGATAGCACCGTCCATCTGAGCAGCACCAGTTACCATGTTCTTCACATAGTCGGCGTGTCCTGGGCAGTCCACGTGAGCATAGTGACGATTCTCGGTCTGATACTCAACGTGAGCAGTGTTAATAGTAATACCGCGCTCTTTCTCCTCAGGAGCGTTATCAATCTGGTCGAAAGACTTGAGCTCAGAAAGGCCCTTCTTTGCGAGTACAGTTGTGATAGCAGCGGTCAGAGTTGTCTTACCGTGGTCAACGTGACCAATGGTACCAATGTTAACGTGAGTTTTGTCACGCTGGAAAGTCTCTTTTGCCATTGTTTTTGTTTTTTATTTGTTGTTAATCTTTTTTAATGTCAGCTTGATTTATTTGTTCAGGCAAACATCAGGAGTGATTTGTTTTTCTTTAGAGCTGTATCTGAGAGTTGAACTCAGGACCTCTTCCTTACCAAGGAAGTGCTCTACCACTGAGCTAATACAGCGTGCTTATAGTAAAGCAACTTAACTAATGGAGCGGAAAACGGGGCTCAAACCCGCGACCCCCAGCTTGGAAGGCTAGTGC
>CAMEWL010000037.1:0-23454 GCA_945941025.1 uncultured Prevotellaceae bacterium | reverse complement strand
GCGGGAGAGTAGGACACCGCCTTCTTTTCAGAAAACTCTGGATAACAGAAATGTTTGTCCAGAGTTTTTTTGTTTGTGAGATTTAGAGGATTGAGAGAGGAATCAAGAGAAAGAGAGATGAGGTGGCAGGAAGTTAGAGGAGTAGGAGAAGAAAGTATGTGTCGCTGTAATACAGCGACAAACAGGACAGGGAAAGCTTGAGAGAAGGTGAGAGAAGGTGAGAGAAGGTGAGTGAGAGAAAGTAAGAGGAATAGAGAAAATGAGATGTAAGAGAAATGAGAATAGGAGAGGATTGGTAGTGGATTATTAGAATTATTTTGCAGAATCAAAAAAGTTTAGTAATTTTACTTTATATATGAAATATACATGGATTAGCGGTTATATAAATATAAACTTAACTTTTTATAGATTATGGTGTTAATTGTTCTATTAGGCCTTGTAGTTTTTCTTATTATTGTTGCAGTGGCTGTCTTTTTGTGGTTCGTCTCTACTCAGAGAGAACTGGTTAATCTTGATGAGAAGTGTAACAATGCGTTAAGCCAGATAAAGGTGCAGCTCAATTCCCGTTGGGACGCATTGCTTGCGTTGGCAAAGAGTGCCTCGGCATACGCAAAGCATGAGAGCGAGACGCTTATAAAGACGATACAGAGTCGCCAGACTACAGAGGTCAGGACTGCGGGTGACGTGAACCAGCAGCAGACGGCCTTTAATGAGGTATTGGGGAGGTTGATGGCTGTGCGCGAGGCTTATCCAGAGCTCAAGGCATCGGATTTGTTTGAGAAGACGATGGACGGTGTGAAAGAATATGAAGAGAATGTTCGTATGTCGCGTATGATATATAATGATACCGCAACACGTATGAACCGTTATGTGCGTCAGTGGCCGTCAAGTTTTGTGGCTAATATGCTGCATTTCGATGTAAAGGAGTATCTTAATGTTGATGACCAGAAAAAAGAATCAATGCCAGACCTCTTCCCTGAGAGTTGATGTACTGAGAATATGAAAAGTCAGTCTCGAAACCTTTCTATAATATGATTTGTAAGTCAAAGAGCATATTGCTACTGTTATGTCTGGTGCCGTTGATAGCATTTGCGCAACACACGATGGAACGTGTGTGGATACAAGTGCATATAAACCATGATGGAAGTGCGCGTGTGAAGGAGATACGTGTGGCGCGGATGAGCGAGGGTGGCACAGAGGGATATATCACGTTTAACAATATGGGTGACATGGAGCTACGCGATATAAGTGTGCGTGATGACCATGGATATGACTATTTTGTGGAAAGCAATTGGGACGAGAATCGTAGCAGGGAGGAGAAAGAGGGACGCTGTGGCTATCACTACACGGATGACGGTGTGGAGTTATGTTGGGGTATAGGTGATGCTGGACGCAGAATGTATGAGATAAGCTATACTCTGACAAATCTTGTAAAGGCCTATGATGATTATGACGGATTCTGTTACTCTTTTTATGAGGCCGCCCACACTCCTCCCGGAGCAGCTCAGGTGGACATATTTATAGAAGGGGATTCCCTAAATACGGATAAAGCACGTATTTGGGCTTTCGGCTTTAACGGGTATAAGGGTTTTAGCAATGGCTGTGCCAGTGTTATGAGCAATGGACAGATGAGTGATGGAGACGCTATTATCATATTGCTACAACTGGAGAAAGGACTGTTACAGCCCGTGTCACATCAGGGAGGCTCGTTTGCTGAGACTGTAAAGAGAGAGGCCTTGGCTGGCAGCTCGTATAATCCAGAGGACGCTGGACTGGAAACGCAGCAGACATCGCAGACAGGGGGAGAGAATAAGAACGGTGGTGGAACAGCTTTCATGTCAGGTGACGACGAGTACATGGAGGATGATTACACAAAGTTTGGAGTGCTGTTATTCTTCGGTCTCTTCTTATACAAAATAGTTAAAGAGAAACTACGCAGCAGGAAGGAGCGCAAGCGCGTGTCTGCTCTGTTGGCAGAAAAGATGGGGGGGAGCAAGTATGAAGATATACCCTACTGGAGACAATTACCATTGGGAGGAAACCTACTGCTGTCAGGCGGTACCCTGAGTGCCGTGGACTCCATGATGCGCCGCAGTTCAATGAGAAATCTCGGTATTAAGTTCGGTCTGCAACAGCTTTACGATGCTTTCATGCTGCGCATGATATATAAAAAGAATATTACAATTATATATAGCTCAGACGAGAGGGGCAACCAACAGAAGCTGTTTCGCATAAATAAACCGGTGGTGCCACAGCAGGAAGAGGACGTCACAGACAGGTATGACGACAGGGTGCAGATGATGTCAACATACGGTATGTGTAACGAGGCTATAGGCGAGGAGACATATCAACACGCTGCGATGAAGTATAGGGGATATATGAATGATCGCGGTGTGGAGTATCTTATACAAAATCTGCTCTATGAGGCGGCTGGCGAGGATCACCTGTTACAGCCGGACGAGTTGAGGTGCTATGTGGAGGCCAATCCGTTGGAGTGGCGGCAGTTTGCCGTAATGCTTAACAGGCTGGTGACAGGGGGCGTGAACGAGGAGAACCTGTCAGCGAGCGATACTCAGCAGGTGGTAGGCTTCCTATGTTATTTGCGTGATTTCTCGCTTGTCGGGGAACGCAATATAGAGGAGGTCAGCCTTTGGAAGGAGTATCTCGTGTTCGCATCATTCTACGGCATTGCGGACAAGGTGCGTAAAGACATGAAGAAGGTTGCGCCAGATGCAGCGCGCCTTGATGAATTGATACCACCCGTAGAGCAGATAGAAGCCTTTGAACCGTTGTGCTCAGCCTTGAACACTACAATGTTATATGCGTATGCCTATCAGACAGAGATAGAGAGGCAGATGATAGAGGCGAGACACCGTGAACTGGAGCGTATTAGCAGCAGTGGGGGAGACGGTTGGAGCAGTTTCGGTGGCGGTGGTGGCCACTCAGGCGGTGGCGGTAGCGGCTTCAGATGATAATTTAAGAAAATATTAGAATGAAGAGTAAATGGGCTTTTAGAAAAGCGGATAGAGACAGTATCGTACTGTTGATTATTGTTATAGTGGCCAGTGTGGTGTTATGTCCTTTCTTGGCAGATAAGAAGGACAGAAAAGACTCTGTGCCAGAGAGACGGTATAAGAACGGTGGACGGCAAGATAACTTCTATGCCCAGCAAGGTGAGAATGACGGCTCGGCCCCGGCTGTTCCACAGTGTGAACTGTTTCCGTTTGACCCAAACACTGCTGACAGTACACAACTCCTGAGGCTGGGATTGCAGCCGTGGCAAGTACGCAGTATATATAAATATCGAAGTAAAGGGGGTAGGTTTAGAAAGAAGGAGGATTTTGCAAAATTGTATGGCCTGACGTTGGAGAAATACCAGCAATTAGCTCCTTATATAAGAATAGCAGAGATAAAGATGGCTGCGGATTATATAAATGCGGATAAGAATGTCACGATTGAAAATCATCAGGAAAAAACAAAAATAGAGAGAAGTGAGGTAAATGGTGTAAGAAAACTCAAGTATGGAGAGACTGTGGATATTAATACTGCTGACACGTCAGAACTCAAACGTATTCCAGGGATAGGCTCATACTATGCGAGACGTATAGTGGATTTACGTCAGAGACTACAGTCTTATACCTCAAAGGAGGAATTGTTGAAACATATACGTAATTTTCCGGAGACAGCATTGAATTACATGACAGTCTCACAAAATTTTCCCAGTATACATATTAATAAGGTGTCACAAAAAGAATTATCACGACATCCATTGTTTAATTATACACAAGCTCGTGATGTGATTGCCTTACGTAGAACAACAGGAAGAATTTACTCTATCGAGGATATGTCGCTAATCCCTTCTATCTCTGCGGCTCACTTGAAAAAGATAAAACCATATATTATATTTGATTAAATTACTATTTATTTATGTTGAAATAATTGTAACTAATTTGTATAATATAAAAAAAAAATGTACCTTTGTAGATAATAATTGATTTTTATATATTTTTACTATGACAAACAATATTCAAGTGCTTAATCATGCAGCCGACAATATACGAATATTAGCAGCTGCTTCAGTAGAGAAAGCTAAGTCTGGACATCCAGGTGGTGCAATGGGTGGAGCTGATTTTATCAATGTCCTCTATTCAGAATACCTACAATATGACCCTAAGAATCCTGAATGGGTAGGACGTGACCGTTTCTTCCTCGATCCCGGCCACATGGCGCCAATGCTTTATTCTCAGTTATGTCTGGCAGGTAAGTTCTCATTAGAAGAATTGGCTCAGTTGCGTCAGTGGGGTTCTCCTACGACAGGTCATCCGGAGTTTGAGATAGCTCGTGGAATAGAAAATACTTCTGGACCACTTGGACAAGGTCATGTGTTTGCTATAGGTGCAGCCATTGCAGCAAAGTTCCTTGCTGCTCACACAGGTAATCCCACATTCTCAAAAGAGACTATATATGCATACATTTCAGATGGCGGTATAGAAGAGGAAATATCCCAGGGCGGTGCGCGAGTAGCAGCTACTTTAGGCTTGGATAATCTTATTATGTTCTATGACTCTAATGATATACAGTTGTCAACGGAGACAAAAGAGGTAATGAACGAGGATACTGCAGCCAAATATCGTGCTTTGGGCTGGTATGTTATAGAAATTAATGGAAATGATGCTTTGCAAATACGTAAAGCAATAGAAGAAGCGAAGGCAGTCAAAGGACAGCCTACCCTGATTATAGGTAAGTGTATAATGGGTAAGGGTGCATTGAAAGAGGATGGTACTTCGTATGAGGCGAACTGTAAAACCCATGGCGCTCCACTCGGAGGTGGTGCTTTCGTGAACACAATAAAGAACCTTGGCGGTGATCCGGAAAATCCATTCCAGATATTCGACGATGTAAAAGAGCTCTATGCTAATCGTGCGAAAGAGCTGGAGAAGATTGTTGCCGAGAGATACGCAGAAGAGAAAGAATGGGCAAATAGTAATCCGGAGAAAGCTGCTCAGTTGACAGACTGGTTTATTGGTGTCGCTCCAAAGGTAGATTGGTCTGTGGTAAATCAGAAGGCGAATGATGCAACACGTTCTGCTTCTGCAGCATGTCTAAGTGCTCTTGCAGAGCAAGTACCAAATATGATATGTGCTTCTGCTGACTTGTCTAATTCAGATAAGACAGATGGATTCCTTAAAAAGACCAGAGCTTTGACGAAAGATGATTTCGGAGGTGCATTCTTCCAGGCAGGCGTGGCAGAGTTGACAATGGCATGTTGCTGTATAGGTATGGCATTACATGGTGGTGTCATTCCTGCATGTGGCACATTCTTCGTCTTCTCAGACTATATGAAACCAGCTGTTCGTATGGCAGCGCTTATGGAATTGCCAGTGAAGTTCATTTGGACGCATGATGCTTTCCGTGTAGGTGAGGATGGTCCAACACATGAACCAGTAGAGCAGGAGGCTCAGATACGCTTGATGGAGAAATTACATAATCACTCTGGAAAGCCATCAGTATTAGTCCTTCGTCCTGCAGAGGCAAAGGAGACAACAGAGGCATGGAAGCTCGCTATGGAAAATATGTCAACTCCTACAGCGCTGATTCTTTCACGTCAGAATATCAATGACCTGCCAGAGGGTAATGATTACTCACAGGTGGCTAAGGGTGCATACATCGTTGAAGGCTCTGACGCTAATCCGGATGTTATATGTGTAGCATCAGGTTCAGAGGTGTCAACGTTGGTTGGCGGTGCAGAGCTGTTGCGTAAGGATGGTGTCAAGGTTCGTATTGTCAGCGTGCCATCAGAGGGACTTTTCCGTGAACAGCCTTCTGAATATCAGGAAAGTATAATACCTGTCGGTGCCAAAGTGTTTGGTATGACGGCTGGTTTACCTGTCAATCTACAGGGTTTCTTGATAGGAGCCGATCCTAAGTCAAAGATATGGGGATTGGAGAGCTTCGGATTCTCAGCTCCATATAAGGTGCTTGACGAGAAGTTAGGATATACAGCAGAGAATGTATATAAGCAAGTGAAGTCAATTTTGTAATTAACTATAGTATTAATTAAAATCATAAGACTATGGAAAATAAAGTTATTGGTGTAGCCAGCGATCATGCAGGTTTTCCTCTGAAGCAGTTTGTAGTACAGTATCTGGAGGAAAAAGGACTAAAGTATAAAGATTTCGGAACTTATAGCGACCGTTCGTGTGATTATCCTGATTTCGCTCATCCTTTAGCTGATGATATAGAGGCAGGAGTAGTGTCAACAGGCATAGCTATCTGTGGTTCTGGTGAAGGTATGACAATGACATTGAACAAACATCATGGAGTAAGAGCCGGTTTGGCATGGAACGTGGAAATCTCCCACCTTATCCGTCAGCATAATGATGCGAATTGCCTTGTTTTACCAGGACGTTTTATCACGAACCGTGAAGCAGCTGTTATCATTGATGAGTTCCTGAAGACTCCATTTGAGGCAGGACGTCATAAGCTCAGAATTGATAAGATGTAAGAACTGAACACAATGTTATAAGAAATTATCCTATAGAGATATTTGTTGCAAATAATCTCTATAGGATATTTTTTGTTTAAGGTGTTCTAAAAAATCTATAATCACTTGTGAAATAAAAAAGTTATTATTAACTTTGTAGTGATAATTATTACTGTATTTATTTGTATAATGAAGAACTTTATTTTTCTTCTATGGGGTTTTGCGGCTTCTGCCTTATTCTTCTCTGTGGGATGTACGAATAAATCCTCAGAGTTGTCGGATACATTGTTGTCGGATACAACGATGAGTGATACTATGGGGATTGACACATTGTCAGATATAATAGAAGAAGAGAAACTGCCGGCTACTGCAGACGAATTGTTTGATGACTTTTTCTTTAATTTCGCTGTAAGTAAAAAAATCCAAAAAGATAGGATTCTTTTCCCTCTGAAAGTATATTCCAAAGGAACAGAAAAGAGTATAGAGAGTGACAAGTGGAAAATAGAGCATTTCTTCATGTCTCAGGGCTACTATACGTTGATATTTCATAAGGCTTCACAAATCCGCTTAGTAAAAGACACTACAGTACATGATGTCACAGTTGAAAGGATAAATGTAAAAAGAAATCTTGTTACTCAGTGGCATTTTATTAGGAAAAGAGGCTTGTGGAAAATGGATAATATAAAGTATCTTAGTGTTTCAGAGTACAACGATGCGGATTTTATCAAGTTCTACAATCGTTTTGTGACAGATACAGCATTCCAACAGCGTTCTTTGGCAGAGAGCGTGTCTTTTACAGGACCAGATCCAGAGGATGATTTCTCTACTATGACGGGAAGCATAATCCCTGAGCAGTGGCCTATGTTTGCACCGTGGATGCCATCAGGAGTACTATATAACATAGTATATGGTGACAAACCATATACTAATACAAACACTCGATATTTCTATATACGTGGCATAGCCAATGGATTGCAGACAGACTTGCTATTCACCAAAAAAGGTAGAAGTTGGAAGTTGGAAAAGGTAAATACATAATGCCTTTTGTGGGATACATAGTGTGGAAGAAAAAATAAGCTAATATAAGATATTTTGTTCCTTAATGCAGAGTTTACAAAAATATAATACATTTGGCATAGATCATTCGTGCAAACAGATATATGAGCCTTCAACAACAGAAGAAATAAAGGACTTATTGCCACAGTTGCGCCAGGAACCATTGCTCGTAATCGGTGGAGGCAGCAATTTGTTGTTAACAAAGGATTTTGAAGGTAATGTTCTCCATGCTAAAATATATGGAATAGAAGAGGTAAGTCAGAAATCTGCAGATGGGGATAGTGTTTACATTCGATGTGGAGAGGCTGAAATATGGGATGATGTTGTAAAGTATGCTATAGAACACGGATACTATGGTATAGAGAACTTATCAATCATTCCGGGAGAGGTCGGGGCTTCTGCTGTACAAAATATAGGAGCGTATGGCATTGAGGTTAAAGATTATATCTATTCTATAGAGGCGATAGAGATAGCTACGGGGAAAGATGTGACAATTAAGCCTGATGCTTGTAGATATGCATATCGTTACAGTATATTTAAAGGAGAGTGGAAGGGTAAGTACATAATAACACATGTTACATATAAGTTGAATAAATCCTTTACTCCGCATATAGGCTATGGTAATATACGTAAGTATCTAGATGAACGTCATATTTCTTCGCCAACGGCAAAAGACGTAAGGGATATTATTATAGATATAAGAAATTCAAAATTACCGGATCCGAAGATCGAAGGTAATGCAGGCTCGTTTTTTATAAATCCAGTTGTAAACACTGCACATTTTAGAGAGTTACAGCTGAGTTACCCTGATATGCCACATTATAAGATAGATGACAGCAGCGAAAAAATACCTGCAGGATGGCTTATAGAGCAATGTGGCTGGAAAGGTAAGACGTTAGGAAGCGCTGGAGTACATGATAAGCAGGCTTTGGTGCTGGTTAACAAGGGAAATGCCCAAGGAAAGGATATATTGTTGTTATGTAATAAGATATGTGATGATGTATATTCTAAATTCAAAATAAGAATAAAGCCGGAAGTGAACATAATATGAAATTGACATTCCTTGGCACTGGTACATCTATAGGTGTGCCAGCAATAGGTTGTAGTTGTGAGGTATGCAGAAGCCATGATACGCGAGATAAGAGATTAAGGTCTTCAGCAATTATAGAAACGGATGAGGGACTGAGAATACTGATAGATTGTGGTCCGGATTTCAGACAACAGATATTACCTTATCCATTTAGTAAGATTGACGCGGTATTGATAACTCATATACATTATGACCATGTAGGAGGAATAGATGATTTGCGTCCTTTTGCCTGGTTTGGTGCTGTTGATATATATGCTCAGCAAGATGTAATAGACGATTTGCGTACAACAATGCCATATTGTTTCCAAAAGGAATTGTATCCAGGTGTCCCTCATTTAACACTTCACCCTGTCTCTTCAGGAAAAAGTTTTGTAGTTGACAGACCACATGAAATAAATGTGGATCTTCATCCGAGTGGGGCGTCATTAGAGGGTAAGATGAACAAGTTGGGAAAGAGAGTGTGTGTTCCAGCAGTAAATACCCCTGTGGAGATATTGCCTATTCGTGTAATGCATGGCTCTTTACCGATATTAGGGTATAAGATAGGCAAGTTGGCATATATAACGGATATGAAGACAATGGATGAAGAAGCCGTGAGTATGCTGAGAAACACAGATACACTTGTTGTTAATGCCTTGAGGTTTGAGAAAGAGCATCACAGTCATCAGTTAGTAGATGATGCTATAAAATTAGCAAGAAGTATAGGTGCACGTAGAACATATCTTACTCATCTGACTCATGATATAGGAACACATGCCATAGCAAACTCGCATTTACCCCAAGGAGTATATTTTGCTTACGATGGTTTGGAAATACATATAGACTAAAGGTGGCATACACTTTGTAATAATTCTTGTGTAAATGTTAATAGGAATAATATGGAAATGAATATACATAATAATTACTCAGATAGTGTGACCTCCCTCTTGGATGATAGCAAGAAAGAGGCGAGAAAGCATAGAAGCCGTTTGGTAAGGCCAGAGCATGTCCTAATGGCAATATTGAAAAGACGTGGTACGGTGGCAGACAAAATCATAGATGAGCTTCATGTTAATAAAGCAGATTTGACACTGGATTGTGAAAGCAGGTTGTTGACTGATGTTGATGAGAATGCAGACCAAGTTGTTACTTCTCCGGATTTTGATGATAATACCAATAAGTTAATGATGTTGGCAGCGTTAGAAGCGCGTATGGATAAAAAAAACACGGTGCAAATAGAACATTTGCTTTTAGCAATATTGCATGACCAGAACAATAATCAGGCTCGTGCGATATTAGAAAACAATAATATGAATTACGAGAATGTAGCGCAGTGTCTTTCTGAATATAACAAGAATGAAGAAACACCAGACAATGGGGATACTGTTATATTGAACGGTATGGAATTGTCAGAGGAGAGCGAAGAAGAAGATAATGTCGATAAGGAAGACGCTAATGAGGTCAAGACTGATGGCAAACAAAACAAGAAAGCAAATGGAAAGACTCCTGTTATAGATGCTTTTGCAATAGATTTGACCAAGGTAGCCAGTGACGGAAATATGGATCCTGTTGTTGGCAGAGAAAAGGAGATAATCCGTTTGCAGGAAATATTGTGCCGCAGGAAGAAGAACAATCCTATATTAATAGGAGAGTCTGGAGTGGGTAAGAGTGCTATCGTAGAGGGATTGGCACAGTTGATTACATCAGGCAAGGTTTCCTCTGTGTTGCACAACAAACGTGTAGTGGCACTGGATATGGCAAGTATGGTTGCCGGTACTAAATATAGAGGACAGTTTGAAGAAAGGGTAAAGAATCTGATAAAGGAATTAGAAGCTAATCCTGATATCATATTGTTTATTGATGAGATTCACACTATAATTGGTGCAGGAAGTGCCGCTGGAACTATGGATGCAGCAAATATGATGAAGCCTGCTCTTGCCCGTGGTGCTATACAATGTATAGGTGCAACGACATTAGATGAGTATAGAAAGTCCATAGAGAAGGACGGGGCATTGGAAAGAAGGTTCCAGAAAATAATAGTTGAGCCATCAACACCGGAACAAACGATGCATATTTTGTCTAATATCAAGGATAAATATGAGGAGTATCATCATGTAGAATATTCAGAAGATGCTCTTATGTCATGTGTGAAATTGTCCCAGCGCTATATTACAGACCGTGCATTCCCAGACAAAGCCATAGATGTAATGGATGAAGTGGGTGCAAAGATACATCTGCATAATGTAGAGGTTCCTTCTGATATAACAGAACTGGAAGAGAAAATCTCTGCTACGAAGAAACAGAAGCTGGACGCCGTACAAAACCAGAATTTTGAGTTGGCTGCCAATTATCGTGACATTCAGACAAAACTGGAGGCAGATTTGGAAAGCCTTAATGCGAAATGGGAAAAAGGAGATACGGGATCGCGTGAACAGGTTACTGCAGATGATGTGGCTGATGTCGTATCAACCATGACAGGGATTCCTGTGCAGCGTGTTTCAGAAAACGAAGGTGTACGTTTGCGTGGTATGGCTGAAAAACTCAAGAAAGAAGTCATTGCGCAAGATGATGCGATAGACAAGATTGTACGTTCAATAAGAAGGAACAGAATAGGCATACATGACACAAATAAGCCTATAGGAGCATTTATGTTCCTTGGTCCTACAGGTGTCGGCAAAACATATTTGGCAAAGAAGTTGGCAGAGGAAATGTTTGGCTCGAAAGACGAACTTATAAGGATAGATATGAGTGAGTATTCTGAGAGTTTTAATGTTTCCCGACTTGTTGGTGCGCCTCCAGGATATGTAGGGTACGACGAGGGCGGTCAACTTACGGAAAGAGTACGCAGGAAGCCTTATTCTATCGTGTTGCTTGATGAAATAGAAAAAGCTAATAGTAGTGTATTCAATATGCTATTACAAGTTTTGGATGAAGGACGATTAACAGATGGCAATGGACGTTTGATTGATTTTAGAAACACTATTATTATCATGACGTCAAATGCAGGAACAAGGCAATTGCGTGAGTTTGCTCATGGAGTAGGTTTCAATGCCGCTAATGGTACGGGGCTTTCCATGAGTGACAAGGACAGAGCCTATGCCCGTAATATAATACAGAAAAGTCTAAGCAAACAGTTCTCGCCAGAGTTCTTGAATAGGTTGGATGACATCATAATGTTTGACCAACTTGACAATAAAGCTATAAGACGAATAGTTGACATAGAGTTGCGTGGTCTCTGTCAGCGTATAGGAAACATAGGTTACAAACTTGTCGTTACAGATGAGGTTAAGGACAAACTGGCAGAGAAAGGATATGACATACAATATGGCGCTCGTCCTTTGAAGAGAGCCATTCAGACTTATATCGAGGATGTGGTATGCGAGCGTATCTTATCTGAAAAGGTAGAAGTCGGTAGTGATATCGTTATAGATAAATTGGAAGAGGAATTACAGAAATAAATATTGCCTCTGATTAGTCAGAAAAATCATCCCTTTTTTATGTTTCTAATAGCATAAAAAGGGGATTTTTTGTTATTATTAAAAAAAACAAGAAGAAAATCTTTGCTATTAATAAATAATTAATTATCTTTGTAGGAGAAACCTAAATGATTTTTGTCAATAAATACAAAGTAATATATTGACATATATCTATAAGTAGTGAAAAACAAAAGAAATAAGAAACCTTAAATAAAACCTATGAGTTATATAAAATTTGATAAGGCACTGATGACTAACCTCCAAGAGAGTATACGTAAGGAGTTTCTCCGTACAAGTCGTTCGGGAGCTTATGCAAGTAGTACTGTAGTGGATTGTAATACGAGAAAGTATCACGGTCTGCTCGTTGTTCCTATTCCAGAAATAGATGATGAAAACCATGTGTTGTTGTCATCTCTTGATGCAACTGTCATACAGCATGGTGCAGAATTTAATCTTGGTTTGCATTTCTATCAAGGAGGTGCCGTAAGTCCTAACGGACATAAATATATAAAGGAATTTAATTGTGACGTTATACCTACAACGATATACAGGGTAGGAGGGGTGTTGCTGAAAAAGGAAATGGTTTTCCAGGCATACACAGACCGTGTGATGATACGTTATACGATAGCTGATGCGCATTCTCCGGTAACTCTACGATTAAGACCTTATCTTGCTTTCAGACGTGCTGACGAGTTGACACATGAGAACTATCAGGCACTCAGGGACTACACTGCCGTCAGTGGAGGAATACGCACTACTATGTATAGTGAGTATCCTGAGCTTTATATGCAGTTGTCTAAGAAGAATGACTTTGTTTATCAGCCTAATTGGTATAAAGGCTTTGAGTATTACAAAGAGGCGGAAAGAGGATATGAGTGCGTTGAGGACTTGTATGTGCCAGGCTATTTTGAAGTGCAGTGTAAGAAGGGAGACGAGATTGTGTTTACAGCTTCTTTAAGTGAGTGTAAGCCAAGCACTTTGAAGACTGCATTTAATGAAGAGGTTGAAAAGCGAGTTCCACGTGATAATTTCTATCATACACTTATTACGGCGGCTCATCAGTTCCATAATCGTAACGGTGAGGACAAATATCTGTTAGCAGGCTATCCTTGGTTCAAGGTACGTGCCAGGGACACCTTTATATCTTTGCCAGGTTTGACACTTGCCATAGATGAGGTGGATTACTTCAATGCTATAATGTCAACAGCAGTGAGAGGTCTGCGAGAATTTATGTCTGGTAAGCCGTTGACGGTGAAGATTTACGAGGTAGAGCAACCAGATGTAATGCTGTGGGCAATATGGTCAATTCAGCAATATGCGAAGAAGGTAGGCATAGAGGCAGCATCTAAGGAATATGGAGACCTGGTAGTAGATATAATAAAATACATAGAGGGAGAGAAACATATTCATCTACAGCCTAAAGAAAACAGACTGCTCCATACTGATGGCAAGGATGTACCTATGACGTGGATGAACAGCGTGGCAAATGGTAAGCCTGTTGTACCACGTACAGGATTTGTCGTAGAGATTAATGCATTGTGGTATAATGCGTTAAAGTTTGCCGCAGAATTGTCAAGAGTCCAGAAGAAAAACTCAGATGAGAAATACTTTACAGACAAAGCCTCAGTAGTAAAGGCTTCGTTCCAAAACACGTTTATCACCCCTGCTGGTTATTTATATGACTATGTGGAAGATGGTATAGAGGACTTGAACGTGCGTCCGAATATGATTTTTGCTGTGGCTTTTGATTATTCTCCGTTGGAGACGAGTCAGCAAAAGACAGTATTGGATTTCTGTACTCGTGAGTTGCTTACTCCAAAGGGCTTGCGTACGTTGTCACCTAAGAGCGGAGGTTACAATCCTATGTATGTCGGAGCACAGACCAAGCGTGACTATGCATATCACTCAGGTACGGCGTGGCCTTGGTTGGGCGGATTCTATATGGAGGCATGTCTGAAGGTTTATAAGCGTACACGTTTAAGCTTCGTACAAAGGCAGATGGTGGGTTACGAAGATGAGATGATGTATCATGCTACAGGTACCATATCAGAGTTGTTTGACGGTAATCCTCCGTTCCATGGTCGTGGAGCTATGGCATTTGCCATGAATGTGGCTGAGATATTGCGTACAATGAAATTAATTGACCAATATAATCAATAAAGGAGAAAAATAGAATCTTTGTAATGTCTTATTCTTAAATATTAAGATAAATGAAAGTATTAATGTTTGGATGGGAATTCCCTCCTAAGATATATGGCGGTCTGGCTGTCGCATCGTATGGTATAACGAAAGGCTTATCTGCACAGGGTGATGTGGAGACTACTTTCTGTCTGCCAAGGGCTACGGGCGAAGAGGAGAATTTCCTTAAAATAATAAACATGAGTCAGGTTCCTATAGCTTGGCGTGACGTGAACTATGATAACATCAAACACCGTTTTGTAGGCCATACCGCTGAGGACTACTACAGGTTTCGTGACCATATCTATGCAGACTTTAACTATATGCAGGGGCTTGACGATATGGGGTGTATGGGGTTTGCTGGTGGTTATCCCGGTAATCTGCATGATGAGATTAACAACTTCTCCATTATTGCCGGTGTCTTAGCTCGCTCGGAGCAGTTTGATATTATTCATGCACATGACTGGCTTACGTACCCTGCAGGTGTCCATGCCAAGATGGTAACCGGTAAGCCTCTGTGCATACATGTCCATGCCACAGATTTTGACCGCTCACGAGGTAAGGTGAATCCTACGGTATATTCTATAGAGAAGAATGGTATGGACCATGCTGATTGTATCATGTGTGTGTCAGAATTGACCAGGCAAACCGTTATACACCAGTATCATCAGGACCCTCGCAAATGTGTAGCCATGCACAATGCTGTATATCCTTTAAGTGAGGAGTACAAAAAGATAGAGCCACACAAGATACCAAACGAGAAAGTCGTTACATACCTCGGACGTATAACGATGCAGAAGGGTCCGGAGTATTTTATAGAGGCCGCTAAGTTGGTATTGCAGCGTACCCAGAATATACGTTTCTGTTTCGCCGGTTCGGGAGATATGATGGCAGCTATGATAGAGCTGGCAGCAGCTTATGGCATAGCAGACAGGTGCCACTTCCCTGGTTTCCAGCGAGGCAAGCAGGTTTATGAGTGCTACAAGAATTCTGACGTGTTTGTCATGCCGTCCGTGTCCGAGCCTTTCGGTATTGCCCCGTTAGAGGCCATGCAGTGTGGCTGTCCGTCAATTATCTCCAAGCAGTCTGGCTGTGGAGAGATATTGAAGAATGTCCTGAAAGTAGATTATTGGGATATACATGCCATGGCAGACGCTATATATTCAGTATGTATGAATCAGAGCCTGCATGATTATATGGCAGAGGAAGGCATGAAGGAAGTAGATGGAATAACATGGCAAAAGGTTGGACTGCGCATACGTCAGTGTTATGATCAGTTATTGTCAAAGGGCTGGTTTGACCATGAGGAGTACCAACGTAATTATATACCTAACTAATTTATAAACAATAATATAATAGATAACTATGAAAACAATTTGCTTATATTTTGAGATTCACCAGATAATACACCTGAAACGGTATCGTTTCTTTGATATTGGTACTGACCATTATTACTATGATGATTATGAGAACGAGCGTAGTATTACGTATATAGCCGAGCATTCATATATGCCGGCGCTGAATACCTTGCTCGAGATGATTCAGAGTAATGGCAAGTTCTTCCGTGTGGCATTCTCCTTGTCTGGTGTAGGTATGGAACAGTTGGAGATGCATGCTCCTCAGGTAATAGAGAAATTGCAGGAACTGAATGATACCGGCTGTGTAGAGTTCCTTACAGAACCATATTCTCACGGACTTGCAGGTCTTATCAATGAAGAAAGCTTCAAGCGTGACATAGAGAAGATGTCTGACAAGATAGAGCAATACTTCGGCAAGCGTCCTACAGTCATGCGTAACTCTTCACTCATCTACACCGATGATATAGGTGCCCAGGTGGCAGCGTTAGGTTACAAGGGTATGCTTACCGAGGGTGCCAAGCACGTTCTGGGATGGAAGTCTCCACACTATGTCTATAACTGTAACATGGCACCTAATTTGAAGTTGTTACTTCGTGACGTCAACGCTTCTGATGATATCTCGCTGCGCTTCAATAACTCTACATGGGAGGGCTATCCACTGTTTGCCGACACATATATCAACAACATAGCGGCGTGTCCAAAGGAAGAGCAGGTGGTAAACATCTTCATGGAACTCTCTGCCCTGGGTATAGCTCAGCCTTTGTCAAGCAATATACTTGAGTTCTTCAAGGCATTACCTGCTTGCGCAAAGAATGTGGGATTGGAATTCCTTACACCGTCAGAGGTGATGGACAAATATGAGTCTGTAGGTTCTATTGATGTACCTGATACCCTGTCTTGGGTTGACGAGGAGCGCGACTGTTCCGTATGGCTCGGAAACCAGATGCAGCGTGAGGCCTTTAACAAACTCTATAGCGTTGCTGACCGCCTGCTCATAGCCAAGGACCCACGTCTGCTTCAGGACTGGGATTATCTCCAAGCATCCAATAACTTCCGTTTCATGACGACGAAGCCAAGTAATGCGACGATAGACCGCGGCATATATGACGGACCGTTTGATGCCTTCACCAACTATATGAACATTCTCGGTGACTTCATCTCTCGTGTACGAACCCTCTACGGTGGTATTGACAATGAGGAACTTGAAAACATGCTCACCACTATCACCAACCAAGGCAAGGAAATAGAGGCGAAAAACCAAGAGATACAGCGGTTACAATCCAAACTCGCAAAATATGAGAATGTGAAGCCTGTTTCCAAAACCCAAAGTAAGAAACCTACAGTTGAGAAAAAGAAAGAAAAGAAATAATAATTATTAATGATAAAACAATCCCATGGGCAAGAATCCTTGTCTATGGGACTTTGCGTATTTACAAATAGATGAGAAAAATCGTTTTATTTATAGGTCTGTTATGCTTTGCCCTTAACATCTCAGCGCAGAGTATTGTATATAGCGGCCATACGGAGAAGTCAGCCAGAATACTTGAGACCAACTTGAAGAAAGTCACGAAGTTCGGTGAGAAGTCAAGAGCCTTTTACATGTGGGCAGGCCTTACATCCCTTGACATCAAGGGCGTGGTTATATATTCTGTAAAGGTAATGTACACGTCAGAATACCGCTTGTCGGTAAAGAAGGGTGACACCTTGACGTTGACGCTTAAAAACGGAACCAAGATAGTATTACGTTCCCCTTCTAATCTTGAGAGCAAGCGCCTTGATGGCGTCGAGACGCTTTTCGTGTCTTATGAGATTAACGAGAGCGATTTGTTAGACCTCAAGGAGAACGGAGTCATTAACATTGCTCCTGCCGTTAATTGCTTCGGCAGTTCCGAGTATTCCAAGGACGTAAATATGTGGAAGCTTGCACGCCCGTTGTCCTTGCGTTATGATTTGTTAAAGGAATATATTGATAAGCATCCCGAATGAGATACATAGCCATTTTCCTCCTGTCGTTCACCTCACTTCTCGCGCACGCCGCCCAATGGGTTGTTGAGGCTGAGCCAGGTGGTCATGTCACATGGAGCAAAGACTCCGTGGCTGACATCCATGCGCAGGGCGGACTCACCCTGTGGAATACACACATGATGCAGGGCAACGTCATCATTGAATATGATGCACGTATCGTCGGCGACGGCCGAGTGTCAGACCTCAACTGCTTCTGGATGGCATCAGTGGGAGAGGGCAGTGGCTCCCCCATAACCCCACGACTGCTGAAGGCGAGGGGAGGACGCTTCCTCAACAGTTACACCATGCAACTGTATTACCTTGGCTATGGAGGAAACTACAACTCCACCACACGCTTTCGCCGCTATACCGGCGATGGGCGCGGGGTGGATTCTGCTTTATACAGGCCCCATATCTTGCGTGAGTATCTTGACACTGCACATCTCATCACGGCAGACCATTGGTATCACATTCGTCTGGAGCAGATTGACGGCAGGGTGCGATACATCATCGACGGCGAGTGCCTCGTTGACTACGTTGACCCACACCCCCTCACCAAAGGGTGGTTTGGTTTCCGCACCACCTTGGCACATGCCCAGCTCAGGAACTTTACGTTCTCTTGTAGCAATCCCGACAATGCCCCCGTTGTCATCCGTCCCATAGGCACAGCGCCATGCCGTGAGCAGCCCGTCACCTTTGGCGTGCCGTTCTCACAGGGCGAACTCGCTAATGACGCCCCACTGCAGGTCAGCACTTCCACAGGCATCACCGTTCCTGCTGACCAGTGGACACTCGCCACATGGCCCGACGGCTCCGTAAAGTGGAAAGCTGTCGCCACCGTCGTACCCCCAGCCTCGCAGGGCTTACAACTGTCAAAAGGCAAAGATAAGACGAAGTATAATATTCAGAATACCATACGTTTATGCACATCTGCTAATGAATTACTTGCAGACAGTATAATGATATCAGGCACCAAGGTTATAGGCAACCTGTGGTTTGAACTCAACGGCAAAAGACAGTACGTCACCAATGCCGTTCACGAACAGCAAGGCAGCGTCCGAGACTGCTGGCGCTTCGATGGCACCGACTTCTGTGTGCGTATGTATCTGTATCGTGGCAGCAACGAGATCAAGCTTGTCCACACCTCCTTCATCGACTCACTTACCAATGCAGACGGACTCCGTTCCCTCTGTCTCAAGGCAGAGATACCTGTGCATGGCAAGCTCCATCAGCGCAAGGCATTGTTCCTTACGTCCGCAGGCGACAACGCCTCCCTGCTCTCCATGGATGTCAAGCCCCTTGTAGCACGTCGCCCCGTAAACCTTGATGCCAACGGCGAGCCTGCCGACCCTCTCAGTGCCAGAATATTGCCGCAGCTCGCTTCATGGGACGGCTTCCGCCTCTCCCAGCTCTCTCCTGGTGCCTTCTCCATACGCAAGCGCGCCACAGAGCAGTCACCGTGGATAGGCACCATCGAGGGCCATCGTTCCCCAGGCATTGTAGCCTTCGGCGACAACCACTCCAGCGTAGCCCTTCAGCTTACCGACTTCTGGCAGTCCTATCCCTCCACCTTGCAGGTTGACCATGCCCGTTCCGACAACGCCGTCGTCAGCCTCTATATGTGGAGCAAGGAGGCGGAGCCTATGTCCTTCTGCCATTATGACACCATACCCCATGGCCTCGAGGCTGCCTATGAGGATGTGCAGCCCGGCATGAGCACCGCAAGCGGCACCGCCCGCACCTCTGTCATCTACCTATATCCGTCACTCCTGCCAGTAGATACCCTGGCATCACAGCTTGCCTCACTGGCAAACCATGCGCAGTATCTGCCCACACCCGAATACCTGCACCGTAAGCGTGCCTTCGGCTTCTGGAGCCTCGACAAAGGCACCGCCACCGACACCACGCTCACTGACATCATACGCTTCTATGCTGACGAACTGGAGCGCCAGTCATGGTATGGCTACTTCAACTACGGCGATGTCATGCACTCCTACGACGCCAGCCGTGGCGAATGGCGCTACGACGTAGGCGGCTACGCTTGGGATAACACCGAACTCGGCACTCCCGCCATGCTCTGGTATCAGTTCCTGCGCACCGGCAGTCCTGTTGCCTGGCGTATGGCAGTGGCTATGAGCCGACATAATGCCGAGGTTGACTGCTACCACCGTGGTCCCCATGCCGGACTCGGCACTCGCCATAACGTCCTCCACTGGGGATGCGGAGCCAAGGAGGCACGCATCTCTCAGGCATTCTTCAATCGCTTCCTTTATTACCTCACCGCCGATGAGCGCACCAGTGACATACTCCGTGAGGTAGTCGATGCCGACACACTTCTCTACCGCCTCGACCCAATGCGTCTTGCCCAGCCACGCTCCGAGCGTTACCCCTGCACCGCACCGGCACGACTGCGTGTAGGTCCCGACTGGCTCGCATACGCCGGCAACTGGTTCACGGAGTGGGAGCGCACCGGCAATACCAAGTACCGCGATAAGATTCTTGCGGGTATGCGCAGTATCGCCCATTTGCCCCACGGACTCTTCAGCGGTCCTAAGGCCTTAGGCTACGACCCTTCCACAGGCATAATAACATGGGAAGGCGACACCGCCGTGCAGAACACCAACCATCTGCTCTCCATCATGGGAGGCTTCGAGATGATGAATGAGATGATGCTCTCCCTTACCACGCCAGAGTGGAGTAGGGCATGGCTCACCCACGCCATGGACTATAAGGAGAAGGCTCTCACCATCAGTCGCAACCACTTTCGCATACCACGCCTCAAGGCATACGCCTATTGGCACACAGGCAATAAGTCTTGTTACAAGACAGCCCTTGAAGACCTCCAGCGTAACGAACCCTTCCGCATGCTCCGTGGCGCAGAGTCTATGAACACCATCCCCATGGGTGGCAAGGGCGGTTTCTATACCAACGATGCTGCCACCTATGCCCTCGATGCCATCTTCATGCAAGAAGTCATGACCGACGCACAGCCAGTCCCCGTCATCCTCACCGCAGGTCAGTCAAACGCCGACGGCAGGGTGCCCCTCGACCAGCTGCCCTCATACCTCACCTTCGACAAGTGCTACTGGAGTTACGGCAGCGGCGACTTCGAGACCGCCACAGGCTGTTTCTCCCCTTACTCTCCCCGTGTGGCTAAACCCGGCATAGAGCACAGCTGGGGCTTCGATGCCGTGGTGTATCATCTCCTTTCTAAGCAACAGCGTCAGCCTCTCTACATCATAAAGCATACCGATGGCGGCACAGCCATCTCTCCCACCTGTAAGGGCAGCACACACCAGCTCTATTGGAGTGCCGACACCACGTTCCTTTCCCATACCGGCTCTGCCAGCCACGGAGGCCGTTCGTTGCTCAAGGCCTTCATGCGCCAGATAGACGATTGTCTGCCCCGCCTGCCACAAAACTATGACATCAAGTGTCTGCTGTGGCATCAGGGCGAGAGCGACCAGTCTGCCGACAGTCTTTACTATGATAACCTCAAAGCCGTCGTGGCGTATGTGCGCCAGCACCTTGTTACCCTCACCGGCAACAAGAGATACAGCCACCTCCCCGTCATCTGCGGCACCTACTCACAGTCCAGCCGTCAGCGCAGCCAGCGCATCGTCGATGCTCTCTACCGTCTGCAACAGGAAGATGCAGACTTCCACATAGTTGATGCCAGCGACCTTCCTCTGCTCCGCGACCGCCTGCACTTCAATGCCCAGGGCGCCGAGACGTTAGGCCACCGAGTGTACGACGTTCTGCGTACCTTGCCCTGAATTATTTGAAGAAAACGACAAACTCTTTTTCCGACCACGGATTACACTGATTTAACGGATTTAGCTCCGCACGAACATTGCCATTACACTGATTATAAACGGATTTCACAGAGATTAAACAGTAAACCAAAAACAGTAAACGGTAAACTTTTCCGACCACAGATTACATTGATTACAATGATTATTCTTTAACAACAGATTAATACTAATTATACAGATTATACGAATTAACAAAAAAACAATCCTCTGCCACGATATGGCGTACCCTTAATATATCTTTGCATTAAAAATAATTATAATCATGAACAACGACAGGGGACAAAGCCTTATAAGCAAATACGTATGGGTGGTAGATACCATCTATAAGGCACACCGCATATCCTTCAAGGAACTGAACCGCCGCTGGCTCTGCGATGACATCAGCCGGGGCGTGGACATACCTAAACGCACCTTCGACAACTGGCGCGGCGCCATCTGGGACCTCTTTGGCATCAACATAGAGAACGAGAACCGTGGCGAATACCGTTACTATATAGCCAATGAAGGCGACATCCACGGTAACGGACTCCGCTCGTGGCTCTTCAACACCCTTTGCGTCAGCAATGCCTTGTCAAGTTGCCAGGGCATCAACGACCGCATACTCCTGGAGTATGTTCCCTCTGGGCAGTCCAATCTTCAGACCGTCCTCGAGGCAATGAAGGAAAATCGTGTGCTTAACATCTCCTACCACAGCTACTGGAAAGAGGAGGAATACAACTTCGACGTGCAGCCTTACTGCGTCAAGCTCTTCCGTCAGCGTTGGTACATGGTGGCTCGCAGCACCTATACGTATTATTACGAGAAAAGACCGCGCATCTATGCCCTTGATCGCATAACATACCTTCACAAGACAGAGCACTCCTTCCGTATGCCCGACGACTGGGACGCAGCAGAATACTTTGAAGGTTGCTTCGGAGTGATTGCCGACCACAAGACTGACATACAACCTGTAATGCTGAAGGTAAATCCCTCGCAAGCCAACTACCTCCGTTCCCTGCCACTCCATGAGTCCCAGCAGGAGACCGAGCGCACACCCGACTACAGCATCTTCACTCTCAACCTTCGACCAACCTTCGATTTCCAGCAAGAACTCCTCTGGAATGGTGAGGATATAGAAGTGCTTGAACCGCTATGGCTCCGCGAAGAGATAGCAGACAAGGCAAGGAAAATACTTAACAACAACACTGGTGGATAAACCGCAGCGCTTGGCAACATAAATTATCATGAATGCCCATGAATTATATATAAATTTTTATCTTGAAAATGAGTATTAATGACAAATTCGTGAACATTAATGGTAATTTATGTTAGAGCATATCAAAAACAACGGATTAAGACCAATTACACGGATTGCACAAATTAAAGATAATTACAAACAATATAAAAGTATCGACATTATGAAAAACATTCAAAGATTTGGCAGATTTGAATTGATTTGTAGGATTTCTGCCCGACAGGGCACTCTATAATTCAACTACGGATGATACAACTAACGAAAACCATAAACAGTAAACTTCGTATTCGTCTAATAGTTATCTGTGAAATCATTTCACAATCAGTGTAATGGCAATGTTCATGCGCAGCTAAATCCGTTTAATCAGTGCCATCCGTGGTCGAAAAAGAGGTTTACAGTTTAATCTCAGTGCAATCTGTTTACAATCAGTGTAATGGCAGTGTCGTGCGGAGCTAAATCTGTTTAATCAGTTAAATCTGTGGTCGGAAGAAGATATTTTACCGTTTTTGGTTATATCTGTGAAATCCGTTAAATCAGTGTCATCCGTGGTCCACAAAAATATCAGTGGTGACCAGACATCTCAGTGCAATCTGTTTGTAATCAGTGTAATGGTTATGTTTGTGCGGAGCTAAAATCCGTTTCATCAGTGCCATCCGTGGTCCCAAAAAATATCAGTGGTGACCAGACATCTCAGTGTTAAACTAAGGAAAAACGACTAAGTTAATAATATGAAACGTACATGAGGCCTTCGGCTCGTCAAAGGGAATGAAAAGTGATGAT
>CAMEWL010000036.1:0-23642 GCA_945941025.1 uncultured Prevotellaceae bacterium | reverse complement strand
CCAGCGACCTTTGGTTCGTGTTCAAAAAAATAATCAGTGCAATCCGTGTAATCCGCATTATCCGTTGTTAAAAATATATTCGTTCTATTCGAGTTATTCGTGTTCGTAAATAAAAATCTGTGTCCATCTGTGGTATCTGTGGGAAATTATTTGTGTCATTCGAGTTATTGCTTTTCCCTTCGGCCAGCGACCTTTGGTTCGTGTTCAAAAAGAATAATCAGTGCAATCCGTGTAATCCGCATTATCCGTTGTAAAAAATATATTCGTTCTATTCGAGTTATTTGTGTTCGTAAATAAAAATCTGTGTAAATCTGTGTTATCTGTGGGAAAACTTCGTGTTCGAGGAAAAAGGCTTCGATAGGACATTTTTGTTATCTCTTGACTTAAATCATGTTGGTCAAAAAACTCAATCTAGGAGAGAATGAGGGGTAAAAAACGGAAAAAGGATGCGAAAATTGATGATTTCGCACCTTTTTTTTCGTGAAAGCATAGCTTTTACGATGAGAAAGCATAGCTTTTAGGGTGTCATTCGATAGCTTTCACACCCTGGAAGCATAGCTTTTAGAGGGCAAAAACTATCGTTTTTTCATGCTTTTTTTCATCCCACTACTGATTATCAGGCAGTTACAATTCTCTGTAGATTTCGCTGTACGCGACCAGCAGGAAATAATTTTGAAATATTGCAAGCATGAGACGTTAACGGAAGGTCCCAAATAGGACATTTTAGCGATTTGGTGTTACAACGAATTATTATTTAACAGAAATGGTCAGAAATTATTCAGAAATTTTTCATTAATAATTATTTAGATTATAACTTCTAGTTAATTCTTTGCAAGCAAAGCGTCACAAGTGCCGAGCGCATGGTCAATTTCTGGTAATTCCTGGTAATTCCTGTAAACAAAAATCCGTGTAATCCGCATTAATCCGTTGTTAAAAATATATTCGTTCTATTCGAGTTATTCGTGTTCGTAAATAAGAATCTGTGTAAATCTGTGCAATCTGTGGGAAATTATTCGTTTTATCCGTGTTTTCATTCAAACGATAACGCCTGGTATTGTTAATAAAAAATAAATAAAACAAATTATTTCTTACTCTCAACATTTTTTTTGTAACTTCGCATAGGATATATAGAACGGAAAGGGAACCGTCTGCAATACATACGAAGAATATCTTGAGGCAATAAAATAATGAGAACAATTATTCTTTCCGCTCAATTCAAGATTCTTCAAAACCATTAATTAACGAAACTAACAAAAATAATTAATATTATGAAAAAAACGATTACTCTACTATTATTAGCCCTCTTGACTTCTGTCGGAGCATGGGCGGAGTCTACTTCTTTGTACGAACGTGGAACAACGACAGCATGGTCAAGTGATGATTTGGCAGATTGGGTAAATACCGGTGGAACTTTGGCTGCTACAATAAATGGCGGCTTGCAATTTTCCGCAAATAACTTGAATCCTGGCCCAGTATATACTAAATCTATTTCTACAACAAAAAATTCTATTGTAACGTTCAATGCAACTTTTAAGGCTGGTGGTGCGCCGAATAGGGATTCAAGTTATGACTATATCAAAATTGGGGGAATATCATTCAGGTTTTACGAAGTAAATAAACAAGCAAAAATTGATATAGACGGTAATGAAACTCTTTTGTTTGCTTATAACGATCGTGCGAGCGTATATACTTTAAATGTTGTAATAGACCAATCCAATGGAAAAGTAACTTATTCTTGTAATTCAACGAATGGCACAACAACATCATCCACAGCAGTCACTAGTATAGAAGTGGGACATTTTAGGGGAGGTCGTGAAGGCGCGACATATACTACGGTGCTTCAGAAAGTTTCTGTAAGTGAAGAGTTACAGGAAGTCACTACTGCTGACTATACTATTAATTATATCTATAACAATAATACAATTAAGCAAGTAGAAGGTAATATTGCAGTAGGTGCTACAATTAATGCTGACAATCCTGTAAGTGTAGATGATGTGAAATACTTCGCAGCAGATGGTGCAACGACATCATTGACTGTATCAGGCGATGCTGATAAAAATGTACTCAATGTAAACTTACGTCTTCCTTATACCTTTAACTATACTGTTAATGCTGTAGATGGTTCTAATAATGTTTTAAAAACGTTGGCATCTGGCTCTTATACAGAAGGTGATGCTGCTATTTCGCTTGCATACCCACGTTATATTCTTTCAGGTACAACAATTTATGCAAGTGGTACTGGCGCAGTTTCATACTCTACATCATTCACTCCTAATGCAGACAACTATATAAAGACCATAACTTATAATAGTGGAACTGTTAATGATGTGGTTTATTACACAGAGGGTGAAGATGTTTCTGGTGTGTCAGGAGGAACTAATGCACGTGCATCTGTCGGTAAGATGGGTTTTACTGGTGGAAGTGAGAACTACATTGACGTGACAACTGTTGAACCAGGCAAATATAAGATATATCTGCGTGGACAAAATGGTAACGCTGCTGCTCGTGCCTTTAACTTTAAGGTTGGTGATGAAGTAGTGTTTACTGGTAGTATAGGCAATGGTACAAACGTAGACTCCAATTCTGAGGATTTTAATGTTCTTGTTAACTCTACTTTGTCTTTCGCAAGTGAAGGTTCAAGTGCATCAGGTGTAGACTATTTCTATCTGGTTCGTACAGGTGATGCAGAGGAGACAATCACAGTTGCAACAGAGGGTACATCTACTTATGTAACAACAGCAGCTTTGGACTTCTCTAACAAAGGTCTGACAGTGCTTATTGCTACAGGTGAGACACAGGGCTATGTGGAACTGTCAAAGGTGACTCAGGTGCCTGCTGGCGCTCCTATCATCGTGAAGGGTGAGGCTGGTGACTACAGCGTGCCTGTATGCGACGCTACTACATACTCAGGAGGTTTGACAAACAAGCTCGAAGGTTCTGCTACAGCGTCTTACACTGTAGCGGCTGACGACAAGATCTATGCTATTAAGAAAGATAAGTCTGAGTTCAGACCAGTAGCAGAAGGCGTAGTGATACCAGCAAAGAAGGCTTACTTCAGATCTACATACCCAATCAGTACTAATGCTAAGCCATTCATCATCAGAGGCGAGGAGGAGGATCCTACAGCAGTAAGTACAGTAGAGGTCGTTGAGGCAGCTAAGGCTAAGAAGTTCTTCAATGCAGCTGGTCAGCAGGTTGACGAGAACTACAAGGGCTTCGTGATTACTTCTGCGGGTAAGAAGATTATCAAAAAGTAATAATTAGTATTCATGAATAAATACAGATTTATGACTATGAAAAAGAAAGAATATAACACACCTGACATCCAGGTGCTAACGATATCACTGCTACACCTCATGGCTGGCAGTGTACAGGAAGGTGATAACCCGCTTAACAGTGGTACTGGTGAGGTGATTGGGAACGAAGACGAAATCGCTGCCAAGCAAGGCGGTTGGAATGCTTGGGACGAGGAATAAGCTCCCTCCCATACAGATACGAAGAAAGGGTTGCCCCGTTATACACGGAGCAACCCTTTCTCTTTTCTCTTTTTCTCTTTTCACAGGAATATTATTCTCCCACAGATAGCACAGATGGACACAGAGGAATATTATTCTCCCACAGATAACACAGATGGACACAGATTTTTCTTGAACACGAATAACTCGAATGACACGAATAATTTCCCACAGATAACACAGATTTACACAGATTTTTATTTACGAACACTAATAACTCGAATGACACGAATATTCTCCCACAGATACCACAGATGAACACAGATTTTTATTTACGAACACTAATAACTCGAATGACACGAATATTCTCCCACAGATAACACAGATTTACACAGATTTATTTCTTGAACACTAATAACTCGAATGACACGAATATTCTCCCACAGATACCACAGATTTACACAGATTTTTATTTACGAACACTAATAACTCGAATGACACGAATATTCTCCCACAGATAACACAGATTTACACAGATTTATTTCTTGAACACTAATAACTCGAATGACACGAATATTCTCCCACAGATACCACAGATGGACACAGATTTTTATTTACGAACACTAATAACTCGAATGACACGAATATTCTCCCACAGATAGCACAGATGGACACAGATTTTATTTAGAACAACGGATTAAGACTGATTACACTGATTGCACGGATTATTTTTAGAACATATAATTATCATGTAATTGACCACACGCTCGGCGACGTAAGGAGACGCTTGCTACCATAGGGACGCAAGAATTTTTCATTAATTATTATTTTCAAGATTATTAATCCTAAATATTCTTCTTAATAATTAGTATAATCCGTGCAATCCGTCTTAATCCGTTGTTCTCAAAAAAATCCATGTAATCTGTGCTATCTGTGGTCGTTATATCCGTATAATCCGTCTTAATCCGTTGTTCTCAAAAAATCCATGTAATCTGTGCTATCTGTGGTCGTTATATCCGTATAATCCGTCTTAATCCGTTGTTCTCAAAAAATCCATGTAATCTGTGCTATCTGTGGTCGTTATATCCGTATAATCCGCATTTAATCCGTTGTTCTAAATAAGATCTGTGTATATCTGTGGTATCTGTGGGAAATTATTCGTGTCATTCGAGTTATTAGTGTTCAAAAATATAATCTGTGTAAATCTGTGCAATCTGTGGGAAAACAAGATCACTTGATGGTGAGCGAGTATGCTGGTGCAGTACCACGGAACTCGTCAGCGTATGCGCAGACAGCGGTAGCGCTGCCAGAGTGGTAAGTACCCTCACGCTCAATGTAATACTCCGTCTCGATGACGTGCGTACCCTTAGACAACATATTATAGTGGTAAGCAGAATACTTGTCCTTCATCTCCTGGTAACAGCCGTAGCGGTAGCCAGAGAGCTGGTTGACCGGTTCGAGACAAGCGGCACGGTTGTCCGTGACCGTCACGAAATCATAGTCGCGGTCTGCCTCTATGGTAAGGCGCACCTTCACCTTGTCGCCCACCTTAGCCTTCGCTCCGCAGATTACCTCGCGCTTGATGGTGATGCCTGTAGAAGCCTGCTCCACGTCGCTGCTCTTCTGGCGGCTGGTGACGTATGCAGACACCCACGACTCACCTTCGGTCTGCTTGCCTACGAGGAGGTCGCCCCTGCCGCTGTTTGAAGGCAGTACGGCCTCGCCCTGTACCATGCCCGAGTACTCGTTGAGCACCTTGGTGGTGAGAGGCATGTCGTTATACTTCAGTGAGGCAGGAGAGCCCTTGGCAAGACGTGTGGCATCGCCGTTGAAGAAAGCATGTACGGCATTCACGGTGTTATAAGGATTGCCCCAGTCCTGTGTGCGCTTGCTGCTCAGGAGCCAGCGCTGCATCTCGGTGACGGTCTGGCGGTCCTGTGGTGTCACGGCGTTAAGAGCCTCTATGCACATCGTCTGTGTAGGTATGCGGTAGTTGCACCAAGAGTAGGCAGCGCGGTAAGAGTCGAAGTAGCGTCCCACGTCGCTGCGATATACGGTATGCTCCTTTATGCTCTCAACGAAGGTGCGTGCATCCTTCCTGCGTCCGTTCTTGTTGAGCACCACGGCAGCCACCGCCTTTGTAGCCATGTCAGAGTTCTTCGTCTCCTTCTCCACCAGCTTGAGCAGGTAGTCGGCATCGGAACCACCGTCACTATCGCTTATGGCGAGAGTGTACAGCCAGTCCAGCTGAGTGCTGTTGAGCCACGGCTTGAAATCCTCCTTTTTGTTCTTCTTCATACGCTCCACGTCGGCAGCCATCTCCTTAGCCATATAGCGCATGGCAGCGGCATACATGGCATCAATCGAAGGCTTCCATGCGCTTGCAGCCTTAGAGTCAGCAGCCAGCATATTGAGGCGCGCCAAGGTCTTTGCCACCGCCATCGTCATATAGCGGCTGCCCGGCATTCCCGGCCACCAAGAGAACGAGCCGTCGCCAAGCTGCAGGTTCTTCAGCTGTGCTATGACGTTAGCCGTACCATTATATAATAAGGTGTCCTTGATGGCAGCCGTCACGGCATTGGCATAGAGGGCTGCTGACAGGCAGATGGCATTGCCGCAGTCGGGTGTCTGTATGTCGTGCAGTGTCTCCACCATCATCCATGCCGGACTGTCGGTATAGCTGACCTTCAGTTGAGCCTTGCCTATGGCCTTTGCCGCAGGCAGGAGCTCGTCGATGGCTATCAATGAGTCGCCGGGGTGGAACAGCGTCCATGTGCGTGTGGTCGCCACCTCCTCGGTGTTAGGAAGGATAGGCAGCAGATGCTGCTCGCCGTCCTTATGTCCCTGTGCCTCCGCCATGATGCGGCATATCACGTCGCCCTCTGTGAGCGTTGACGTATTGACGGGGAAGGTGACGGTGCCTGTCTCGCCAGCCTTGATATTCAGTTTCCTTGTCTCGGTCTTCACTACCTTCTCCGTAGCAGCGTCGAGCAGCGTCATCGTCACTGTAGTGTTCAGGGACTTGGCGGAGAGGTTAGCCACCGTAGCGCTGATGTTTGCCTTATCATCCTGACGCAGGAAGCGCGGCATACGCGGCTGCACCATCAGCTGCTTCTGTGCCACCGCCTCGTCGGTAAGCAAGCCCATGCGCATCTCCTTGTCGTGGGCAAGTCCCATGAAGCGCCATGTGGTGACGCTCTCAGGCAGGGTGAACTTCATAGCCACGTTGCCCTTGGCATCTGTCACAAGCTGAGGCATGAAGAAAGCAGTCTCGTCGAAGTTAGAGCGCAAGCCGCTGTTGGCGTCCTCATCACCGTCATCGCTATCTTTCTTTTCTTTAGAAAGAACACTTAGTTCCACCACCTCTTGTAAAGCAGAATTCTTTAACTCGTATTCTGGCATGACGGCATCACCAAATACATCCACGGCGACGGTATCAAGCGTCATATCGATATCTTCCATCATAGCGGTGGGTGTCGCCTTGGCACGGAGGGCTGCGGTGTTCTTGTAAACCCGGGTTCCACCTATTCTGCTTCCCAGGGCAGAGAATACAGAGTAGCTTCGTACTTGGCTGAAGGCGGTATATCGTAATGGTTTGATATCACTCTCCTTATACTCTAACGGCGCTTTTGAGTTTAACCGCAGGATATCGACGTAGGATGTATTCCACTTTGCGTATGGAACATTTACGTTGCGGCGGTCCACGGTGTTCCAGCTATGCTTGACGATGGCATCGAGCGACTTGTCATAGAGCACCGCCATGAGCTGTGACTTGGCTGGTGTGCCGTCAGGGTTCTTGATGCTGAGTGTCCACTGCTCACGCTGTCCCGGAACGAGACGGTCGCGGAAGGTGGTCCACTGCATCTTCAGTTTCTTTGAAGGCAGCGGACGCTTGATGCTTCCGCTGTTAGTGTACATCTTATTGTTCTTCACCCATGCTATGGTGTAGGTAATGCCGTCGCCATACTCCTCCTTGTATTTGAAGGTGCGCGTCATCACGCTGTTGTCCATGCGCAGCGAACCGCTCTCAAGTACCTGGTATCCGCTGAAGAGGGAATAGACGGCATACACGTCGTTGTCGCTTGTAGCCACCTGAATCCACGCCGTGCTGTCGGTATCATTGAACTTCTCTGATGACAGGTACCACCAGTTGTGCGTGTAGGTCATAGGCTTGGTGTCGGTCTTGCGGAACACTACGAAGTCATGCTTCACGGTGTCGTTACCACATACAGCCATCAGCGAGTGCTTGCCAGATGGGATGTCGGCAGGCAGGGCATAGACCTTGTTGGCTTTAGCTTGGGGCAGGGCAGAGCCGTCGAGCGTGACGCTGACGGTGCCGTCGGTCTCCTTGCCGATGCTGTTAAGCCTTGTGAAGACGATGTTGACGGTGGTGTCTGCCAGTATCTCATCCTCCATCTTAAGTCCGAAGAACACCTCCTTGTTGCTTACAGGCAGGGAGAGCGACGTGGTGTGTGACTCGCCGGCATTGTCGGTAACGTCGGCCACAGCCTCAAAGGAGTAGAAGAAGCAATGTTTGTAGTCGTTATCCATGTATTCAGGCAGCACCATAGGCATACGCACGGAGAAAGAGCCGTCGGCATTGGTATAGACAGTGTCATTGATTACTTCCTCGACGCTTGTGTCTATGTCGTATTCATAGTAGTTTACCCAGCGCAGCCACCACCACGGTGTCTTGCGGTTAACCTTATAAGCCACCTGGGCATTAGCCACAGGCACACCGCTGTAAGTCTTTGCCATGCCCTTGACGGTAATGGTGTCGCCAGCCTTGTAGGCAAAGTCAGGCTTCTCAAGTGTCACCTCGTATGTAGGACGCTTATATTCCTCTACGCGGAAACTTATGCTTGTGGTACCGGCGCGGATGGTGAAGTTGCCGTTGCGCTCACCCTCAGGCAGAACGAAGTCGGCAGTGGCGGTGCCGAAGTCGTCGGTGGTGACATCCTTATGGTCTATCTCCTTGTAGTCGGCATTGCGCAGCGATATCCTCATGGTCTTGCCTGCTAAGACCTTTGTATCCTTGGCATGTTCAAGAGAACTGTATATCAACGACACGTGTACCGTCTGTCCTGGGCGGTAGATGCTGCGGTCGGTGTATAGATCCGTGTATGTGGCGTAGTCGCGCTCCTTGGAATAGTAATATGAGTTATACAGGTGCTGCTCAGGCATGGCATAGTCACCATCCTTGACAGCGTATGCATTATAGTATTCACGTTCGTTCTTTACTACGCACTCGCCCTTGTCGTCTGTCTGTATGGTAAGAACCTCCTCAGGTTTCTTGTTCTTGCGGTTGGTGTAGTACTGCTCTTTCTTCAGGTGGAGCGTGGCACCAGCAATGGGATGGCCTGTCACGCTGTTGACCACTACATAACGACACAGGTCATCGGGCATAGTCTGCTCTATGATCTTCAGGTCGGTAATGAAGAGGTAGGCGGTGGTCTGTTTTACTACATTGTCAACATCGCTCACCGTTACCTGCCATACACCGTAAGGCAGCCTGCCAAGAGAGAGCGAGTCATTAAACTCGTCATGCTCGTTGTGCGGCTTGAAGGTGAGGGAGAAAGAGCGGGAGTCGGCATCGGCGCCGGTCACAGGCTCATAGCTGCCGTCCTCTTTCTGACGCTGCATCTTGCGCAGCGTGACCTTGACACCGTTCATGTTTCTCACAGAGTAGAAATACAACTTCTGCTCAAGGTCGGAGTTGGACACTTCTTCCTTGATACGGGCATTGAACTCTGGCAGAGTAAGGGCTCTGCGCTCTGCCCTAAATACTTCTGCGTTATGCCATGAAGGCCAGCGCTTCAAGGCCTCATCAAGCCATGCTAACAGTTCTGCCTCCTGGTAGTCTTTGAATAAAGTGATTTTGAGTATGGCGAGTTCACAGCACTCTGGCAGGTCCTGATACTGAGTTATAAGAGAGTCTATCAGCCCCATGCAGACTTCCTTCCGGTTCTTGTTCTTAAGCATCTCGGCGGCGACAAGACATGCAGCGGCACGGTTGCCGGTGCGGTCGTAATAGTCCTTTAATGCCTTGTACTGTCCGGTGTGCAAGGCTATGACACTCAGCAGGTCGTGGTTGAGATAACGGCTATCGTCGCTTATAGACAAGAAAGGAGAATATGTCTTCGCCTCTCCAACCTTCGTGTATATCTTGGCATCGGGCGAGGCAAGCAGGGAGTCAATGTCAGGCTTAGGGCTGACACGCATGGAGTCGGTACTGAGCTCACTGGACATTAACGTCTGATACAGAGTAGCGATGACACCGTTGGTGTGTTTCCATTTCATCCACTTGATGCGTATGCGCTCACGACAAGCCATGAGAGAGTCATGGGATATCTCCCCCTGCATGGCAAGCTCCGTTGACAAGGCTGACAACAGATCACCATACATCTTCTGCTTCTCAGCCTTGCGCTGTATTTCGTGCAAGTGGCCTATGGCGGTCTGAGGCAAGTCATTCTCAGCGGCTTTCTTGTATGACTTCCACAAAGAAGATAAGGACTGTGCGTTGACTGCTATCACAGCCACGGCAAGCATCAAGGTGGTTATGGAACGTTTCATATAATTCATAATTCCTAATTCCTAATTCCTGATTCCTAATTCCTAATTCAGGGCATCAATCATGCGTCTTCACTCGCTCTGTCTTTGCCTGCTCGGCATTGCGGCGGTTGGTGACCGTCACCACGCTCTGTGCCAGTGCTATGAATGCCTGTCCAACGGGTGATGCTACGTCGAGGGCGGCAGGGGTGCCGGCATCGCCATTCTCGCAGATGCTCTGCACGATAGGTATCTGTGCCAACAGCGGCACGTTCATCTCAGCGGCGAGGTTCTTGCAACCCTCCTTGCCGAAGATGTAATACTTATTCTCTGGCAGTTCGGCAGGTGTGAACCATGCCATGTTCTCCACCAGTCCGAGGATAGGCACGTTGACCTTGTCGTTGGTGTACATGTCGATACCCTTGCGGGCGTCAGCCAGTGCCACAGCCTGTGGTGTACTTACTATTACTGCGCCGGTGATGGCGAGAGTCTGAAGTAGTGACAGATGAATGTCGCTTGTGCCCGGTGGTGTGTCGAGGATGAGGAAGTCAAGCTCACCCCAGTCGGCATCGGCTATGAGTTGTTTCAGTGCGCTGCATGCCATGCCGCCGCGCCACAGTGTGGCGGTGTCTTTGTTTACGAAGAAACCGATGGAAAGGAGCTTCACCCCGTACTGCTCTACAGGCATGATGAGCTGTCGGCCGTCCTTCTCTACGGCATACGGACGCACATCCTCCACCTGGAACATCTTAGGCACTGACGGACCGAAGATATCGGTGTCGAGCAGTCCCACGCTGTAGCCCAGGCGTGCCAGTGATATGGCGAGGTTGGCGCTGACGGTGCTCTTGCCTACGCCGCCCTTGCCGGAGCTTACGGCGATGATGTTCTTCACCTGTGGAAGCAGGTGGTCGTCATCAGGACGTGGAGCCGACTTGAACTCGGTCTTTATCGTTACCTCCACCTCCTTGCCTACGTGGTAGTGTATGGCAGCCTCGGCTGCCTTTACCGTAGATTTCAGGAATGGGTCGGTCTCACGTGGGAATATGAGTATTATCTCAACTTTGTTGCCGTTAATCTTTGGCTGGTCAGCCAGCATCTCGCTCTCTATTATGTTCTTCTTCGTACCGGCATACATCACAGTTGCCAGTGCATCAGTTATGAGTTTTGGATATAGTGTCATCGTTATTTCTTTATGTTGTCTTGTCGTTATTACGTTATAACGTTATTTCGTTATGCCGTCTTGTCGTTATATCGATATATCGTTATTTCGTTATTTCGTTATTTCGTTATTTCGCCTGTCTCCATTATCTTCTTTATCTCCTCCTCTGTCTTATACAGTTTGTCCTTACACAACTTTATAAGTGATTGCGCTGTCTTCAGTTCCTTGGTAAGCGAGTCAATGTCAAGATCTCCGCTCTCCATACGCCGTACAATGTCTTCCAGTTGCTTCATGGCGTCGCTATAGTTCTTTTTCTCCATATATATCGTTTTACAGGTTTCTTATTCTCCATTCAGCAGGATACAGGTTGTTGGCGCGTGTGCCGATGTTCTTGACAAAGCCGAGGGGCAAACCGCCGTATGTCACGATGACAAAGCCGCGTGGAACGCTGTCGGGTAGGGTGACAGCCTCGCGGTGGAGGTATCTCAACGCATCTTCGCGTGATAGCTCTGTCATGGGGTATCTGTCCTTGTCAAGATTGATGAGCAGGGCGTCAGCATGTGCGGGCGCCTGTTCCTTCTCCTTCTTATGGCTGTGGTGTGACTGTTCCTTTACCTTGCCCGTCTGGCGCGGTGCACGGAGATTGTCAAGCTTGTCGGTGCGTAACTTACCGGTACACTGTGTGGTGTCGGTCTTACGCAATACAGCCATGAACAGTCCCTCACCCCTCGTAGTGCCGGGGATGAAGCGATAGACAGGCTTGTCCCATCCTGATAGCAGCGAACCCGTGATATGCCATTCCTCATGGGTGGCAACGGGTAACAACTCGGCGCCAAGCTCTTCTGTTATCCAGCGTACGTTCTCCTCGTCCTCATGGGTGTTGAACGTGCAAGTGCTGTAAACCATAATGGCACCAGGTTTCAGGCATGGCCATATATCTTTTATTATGCTGCGTTGTAACTCCTGACAGTGCATCACGTTTCTCAGGCTCCACTCGGATATTGCACCGCTGTCCTTGCGGAACATACCCTCGCCAGAGCAAGGGACATCGCACAGGATGAAATCGAAGAGCATACGCGCATCGGCATAGTCGCGAGCCAGTCTGCTGGTGACAACGACATTGGGGTGTCCTTGCTTCTGTATGTTCTCCAACAGGATGTTGGCTCTTTTCCTGTCTGGTTCATTACAGTAAAGAGTTACGTCAGACGGCAGGGCAGCGCGCAGCAACGTGGACTTGCCACCAGGTGCAGCACATAGGTCGAGTGCCGTGCCTTCTGTAATATCTACATGTTGTCTGATTACTTCGTCAAGAAACATAGATGATGCCTCCTGTACGTAATACGCACCGGCATGAAGCATCGGGTCAAGGGTGAAGTTAGGACGCTCACTGAGGTAGAAAGCGTTACGACACCATGGCACCCTGCTCTCCACCTTGTCAGAGAATGCGAGTTGCTCAGCACCATCTGTCTTCCAAGGGTTAAGTCTGATGCTTACGGGCACCTCTCCGTCAAAAGCGGTAATATATTGCTTCCACAGTTCCTCTCCGAATAATTTCTTCGTATAATTTATAAATTCCTCTGGTAAAGTCATAAGGGCGTTATAAATTAGTTCGCATTCTCTGAGACATACAACAGGCGTATCAAGCGTATGTCCTCCTCAGAGTAGTCTTCTGCCAACTCCTCGTATGCTTCAGTAAGTGAGTCGGTCTCTGCCTCCTCAAAGTAAGCGTAGATGTCATCAAACTGCTCCTCATCCATCGCTTGCTCTACGTAGTATCTCAAGTCAACGCGGGTGCCGCTATATACTATTGCCTCAAGTTCGTCCAACAAGTCGGAGAACTTCAGGTGTAACGACTGGGCTATCTCATCCAAAGGTATCTTGCGGTCTATGCAGCCGATTATCTTTACTTTGCCTACAGATTTGTTGGCGATGCTCTTGACACGTATATCCTCAGGGCGCACTATGTCGTTCTCCTCGCAATAGAGCTTTATCTGCTTAATGAAAGGCTCGCCGTAACGCAGGGCCTTGCCGCGGCCCACACCTTGTATCTTCTGCAGCTCGTCCATCGTGACAGGGTACATGGTGGCCATCTGCTCGATGGATGTGTCCATGAAAACTATATACGGTTGCACTCCTTTCTGGCGTGCCACATCGCGTCTCAAGGCCTTGAGGATGTTATACAACTGCTCGTCAAGGGCTCCGGTATGAACGGCACTCTCCTCGTAGTCGTCATTAAATACGTTATCCTCGGTGACATAGAACGGTGCTATGTCTGCCGGTGATTCCTTGGCTGCCTTATACCATCTCTTGCCGGCGGCAGTCAGTCTGAGCGCACTGCCGTTCTCTATATCCTTCTTTATGTATCCGTCAACAACTGCTTGCTTTATTACGGCACTCCATAGGTTGTCGGCCAGTCCCTCACCACAACCGAAATCCTCATGCTCGTTATGGTGATGGGCCTCTATCTCATCTGTAGGACGTCCTTTGATAAAGTCAAGCACATAGTTGGCACGTTGTGCTTCTTTCAATGCTGTAATGGCAGTGATGAGGGCCTCAAGATGTGCCTTGGCCTCTATCTTCTTCTTCGGATGTCGGCAGTTGTCACAGTTGCAGCAGTTGTCTTTGTCATAGTCTTCGCCGAAGTATCTCAGCAACATCTTACGGCGGCAGATGGAAGCCTCGGCGTATGCTGACATTTCTTGCAGCAGATGCTTGTTGACCTCCTGTTCCGTGGACTGCTTGCTGTCTGTCAGTTTCTCCAGTTTTTGCAGGTCGCTGCGTGAGTAGTAGGCTATGCATACACCCACGCCTCCGTCGCGACCGGCGCGTCCTGTCTCCTGATAGTATCCTTCCAAAGACTTTGGTATGTCATAGTGTATGACATACCTTACGTCGGGTTTGTCTATTCCCATACCGAACGCTATGGTGGCGCATATCACATCGATACGCTCTGACAGAAAGGCCTCCTGCGTGTCATTGCGTACAGAAGTCTCCAGTCCGGCATGGTAAGGCGCTGCCTTGATGTCATTGGTGCGCAGCACCTCGGCGAGTTCCTCCACTCTCTTTCTTGACAGACAATATACTATGCCGCTCTGACCTTCATGCTGTTTGATGAACCTCACAATCTGCTTGTCCACGTCATGAGTCTTTGCCCTTACCTCATAGTACAGGTTAGGACGGTCGAACGAACTAAGGAAATCCTTTGCCGCAACGATGCCGAGACTCTTCTTTATGTCCTGACGTACCTTCTCTGTAGCTGTGGCCGTAAGGGCTATGACAGGGGCTCTGCCTATATTGTCGATGATAGTGCGCAGGCGTCGGTATTCAGGACGGAAGTCATGACCCCATTCTGATATGCAATGGGCTTCGTCTATGGCATAGAATGATATCTTTATGCTGCGTAAGAAGTTTGAGTACTCCTCCTTGGCAAGTGACTCCGGTGCCATGTATAGTAGCTTTGTAACACCGTTCCTTACATCTGTCTTGACCTTCTCTATGGCTGCAACGCCCATCGTGGAGTTGAGGCAGTGAGCCACGCCGTCACGCTCGCTGATGCCGTTGATGGCGTCCACTTGGTTCTTCATCAGTGCGATGAGAGGTGACACCACGATAGCCATACCGTCCATCATCAGCGATGGCAACTGGTAACACAAAGACTTACCGCCACCCGTTGGCATAAGCACAAAACAATCATTACCATCAAGCAAATGCTTGATTATCTCCTCCTGCTGACCCTTGAAAGTGTCGAAGCCGAAGTAATGCTTGAGTTGTGTGGTTAGGGCGTTCAAGTCCGGTATGTCTTATTAAGTCAGAATTTCTTTTCCAGTTGTTCCTTTGCGTACTCTTTCGTTACTTCAAACTTGTTGATACCCTTTGACGGTGCATTGTACATGGCATCTGTCATTATGGTCTCAACAATTGAGCGCAGACCGCGCGCACCGAGCTTGTACTCTATCGCCTTGTCAACGATGAAGTCGAGTGCCTCTGTGGTGAACGTCAGTTCTATCTTGTCCATCTTGAAGAGCTTGATGTACTGGCGTACGATGGAGTTCTTTGGTTCCACCAATATGCGGCGCAGTGCATCTCTGTCAAGAGGGTTAAGGTGTGTCAGTACAGGCAGACGACCTATGATTTCGGGTATCAAGCCGAATGACTTCAGGTCTTGTGGAGCCACGTACTGCATCATGTCGTTCTTGTCAATGCGCTTTACGTTCTGTACACTGTTATATCCTATGGTGTGGGCATTCATACGCTGTGCGATCTTACGCTCTATGCCGTCAAAGGCACCACCGCAGATGAACAGTATGTTTCTTGTGTTAAGATGTATATACTCCTGGTCAGGGTGCTTGCGTCCACCCTTTGGTGGTACGTTGACGATAGTGCCCTCAAGCAACTTGAGCAGTCCTTGCTGCACACCCTCTCCGCTTACGTCGCGTGTTATGCTTGGGTTGTCGCTCTTGCGGGCTATCTTGTCAATCTCGTCAATAAACACGATACCTCTCTCTGCTGCCTTCTGGTTGTAGTCTGCCACCTGCAGCAGACGTGTAAGGATGCTCTCTACGTCCTCGCCTACATAGCCGGCCTCGGTGAACACCGTGGCATCGACAATGGTAAAAGGAACGTTGAGCAGACGGGCTATGGTGCGTGCAAGTAAGGTCTTACCCGTACCAGTGGAGCCTACCATTATGATATTGCTCTTCTCTATCTCTACCCCGTCGTTATCCTCTTTCTGTGACAAGCGTTTATAGTGGTTATATACTGCCACTGACAGATATTTCTTTGCGTCGTCCTGACCTATGATATATTCATCCAGGTAAGCCTTTATCTCCTGCGGTTTAGGTACGTTGCTCATATTCACGGCCTCCAGGTCCTTTGAACCGGCTGCCATCTCGGCTATCTGGTTAGAGGTGAGGTTCTTCTCTGCCGCCTCTGCGCCCTGTCCGTGAAACACCGTCTGTGTTATCTGATATGCCTGAGCCACGCATTCATCACAGATATACCCTTGCATACCTGTGATGAGCATGTTTACCTCGTTTTCTCCTCTGCCGCAGAAGCTGCAGCAATTTTGCTTTCTTTTAACCATCTGTTTGGTCGTTTATTCGTTTGGTCGTTTGGGGCAGTCTCCCCTTCCTCGCTTTGAGGATAAGGGCGGGTCTGTTGGCTGTATCGCCGTTAGGGACTGTTCACCTTCCCCTCACTGCGAGGGTATGGGTGGGGACTTCCCTTATCCCTTCTTTACCAACACCTGGTCTATCATACCATACTCCTTGGCCTCCTCTGCCGTCATCCAGTAGTTGCGGTCAGAGTCCTGCCATACCTTCTCATACGGTGTGTGTGAGTGGTTGCTTATTATAGTGTAAAGCTCTTTCTTGAACTTCTGTATCTCCTTTGCCTCTATCTCTATGTCTGAGGCTTGTCCCTGTACTCCGCCAAGAGGCTGGTGTATCATCACACGACTGTGGGGCAGGGCCTGGCGCTTGCCTTCCTCGCCGGCCACGAGCAGCACCGCACCCATAGAGGCTGCCATACCGGTACAGATAGTAGCTACGTCACTTGAAATGAACTGCATGGTGTCATATATGCCAAGACCAGCCGTGACGCTGCCACCAGGGCTGTTGATATAGATAGAGATGTCTTTGTCTGGCTCTGTAGAGTCAAGGTAGAGCAGCTGCGCCTGTATGGTGTTTGATGTGTAGTCGTTTATCTCTGTTCCAAGGAAGATGATACGCTCCATCATAAGTCTTGAGAAGACGTCCATCTGGGTAACGTTGAGCTGGCGCTCCTCCAGAATATAAGGGTTGAGATACTGGTTCCTTGCTCTCATTACCTCATCAAATGCCAGACCGCTCATTCCGGTGCGGTCCATGGCAAACTTGCGAAAATCACTTGTAATATTCATTTGTTCTATTCGTTTTTTACTTAAATGTTTTCAGGGCAGCCTTCACGGTGTCGTCGTATCTGTTAAGATATTCCACCCAGGCTTGCTCATTCATTATATTATATATTATGCGTGAATTAATATACTGTTCCAACAGACTATGCGACTTCTTTATCATGAGATTGCGACGCTGTAAGCCGTGTGAGTCGCCATAGGTAGCAAACTGCTCCACTGTGTTCTGTTTTACCAGATAGTCTGCCAAGGCGTTCATCTCACGGAAGGAGTTTAGCTTGAGCCTGTTCTCGTCTGTATATACAAAGGCAAACTGCATTATCAAACCTGTTATTGACGCCTCCTTGTAATAGGATGTCACGTTTGTGGTGTCCTCTGCCACGAAGATGTCAGGCGTGATGCCGCCGCCGCCAAATACTATACGTCCGCCTACGGTCTTATACTGCGGTCCCTCGTGCTTTATGCTGTCCTGGTTGAAATACTCGCCGTGCTCATATCTCGTGATAAGGTCCTTCTGGTAGTCATCGCCGCTTCCCATAGAGTAAGGTTTCTGTATGCAGCGTCCAGACGGAGTGTAGTAACGTGCTACGGTGAGACGTATTATGGAACCGTCAGGGAAACCTATCTGCTGTTGAACCAGCCCCTTGCCGAAGGAGCGTCTGCCTACTATCATCGCCCTGTCATTATCTTGCATAGCACCAGCGAATATCTCGCTGGCAGATGCTGATGCCTCATTGATGAGCACCGCTAACGGCATCTGCTGGTAGGAACCGCGACCGTCACTCTTGTAATCCTGGCGCTGTACCTTGCGTCCCTCTGTATATACTATGAGACGGTCCTTTGGCAGGAACTCATTGGCCATCTGCACTGCTGCCTCAAGATAGCCACCGGCATTGTCGCGCAGGTCAATAATCAGGTGGCGCATATTGTGTGATGAGAGTGAGGCCAGTGCCACGAGCATCTCTGCATAGGTATTCTCGCCGAAGTTCTTTATGCGTATATAGCCAGTCTCTTCGTCTATCATATAGCTGGCTGTAACGCTGTGTGTCTTTATCTCTCCACGTGTTATTTCAAATGTCTGTGGTTTGGTGGAACCGTAACGCAGCACCGTGACCTTTACCTTAGACTTGTCTGGTCCCTTCAATCTGTGTACGGCCTCCTCATTGGTCACCTCCTTGCCTACGAAAGGTTTACCGTCAACCCCTATTATCTTGTCGCCGGCTATAAGACCTACCTTCTGTGCCGGACCGCCCTCTATCACATTCTGCACATGTATGGTATCCTGTCGGATGACAAACTCTATGCCTATGCCGTAGAAAGAACCCTTCAGGTCATCGGTGGCATCGCGTGCTTCCTTGGCAGAGATATACACCGAGTGGGGGTCAAGCTCTGATAGTATCTGTGGGATGGCTTTCTCCACCAGCGAGTTTATGTCAACCGTATCTACATACTGGTCGTCAATGATGTGCAGCAGGTTGTTAAGCCTGTTGGAACCCGAATTGACAATGCTCAGCTTGTTACCCGAGAAATGATTGGCATAAAACGTGCCTATAAGGATACCTATTATGACACACAATGCCATAATTAGGGGCATATATCTGTTTTTGCTGTTCACGCTTATGATTTTTTGTATTGATTATATTACAAAGTTACATTTTTTTTTCTAAATAACAATGTTTTTTGTCCTTAAAAGTGTATGCTAAACAGTTAAAAAACATTTTCAGGTCAATGTGCGTATACCTGGTTGATAGTAATTAAACTGTTTGTAAATCTGAGACAAGCAGGGTATGTTGCAGAGCTGCCATACTCTAAAGGCTTTTATAATGAATGGATGATTGCCATAATAAACAGGTTGCCTGTGTGCTGACAGATTAGAGAATCTGTAGTGCTGGTACTTCTATTATTCCTCTGCGTAGTATGATTTTCTCTTGTTGCTGCATCTGGTTGAGTGCCACAGACACCTCAAGACGTGAGATGTTGAGTTCGTCAGCCAGTTGCTGCATGGTGATGTATAGAGTCTTGCGACCGTAGGGGTAGCGGCAGCGGTGCTTTATGAAGTTGGTGATGCAGTGACTTGGGTCTGTATTGTTTCCTTGCCATGGCAAAGACTCATAGTGCTGTGTCTGCCGGCTTATTGCGTTGAGGAAGTTGAGGCGTACGATGAGATGCTGTGCGAAGAGCGACAGCAACTGCTCCTTGCTGATGGACAGCGTGTCACATGACGTCTGTGCTACATAGGATGACAGGTAGTTGGTGGTGAGTCCGAAAAGTTTGTCGGGCTCTATCATCAGCGGACTGTCCACACGTTCCACCATGCGGTAGCCGTGGTTGTCTGAGCAGGTATGAATGTCTGTCCATCCGTGTGTGGTGAGTACCAGTGACTGTGCCGCGTCATACTCCTTGATATATGTGCTTCCACGTTTGTGGTGACGTATATTGAAGTGCGTTGTTGCGGTAATGTCTGCCAGTTGGCTTTCCGTCATGCCTGTGAAGAGTGGCAGACGCTTTATGTCATCGGTACTGATGAACATGAGACACGAATGTTTTTACAGCTGATTAGTTTTAATCCGTTGTGATGTGCTTCTTCATCTGTGGGGAGTGCCATACGGAGTAGTCTCCCTTGGCATCGGTGTAGATGAAATATGCCATCATATCAGGGTGACGGGCAAGAATCTTTTGAGCCTCCTCCAGTCCGAGCACCATAAACGATGTGGCATAGGCGTCGGCTTGCATACATGTGGGAGCCAATACAGTGGCTGATAGTATGTTGTGTTGCACTGGTCGTCCGGTATGCGGGTCTATGGTGTGGGCGTATTTCTTGCCGTTACGATAGTAGAAGTTGCGGTAGTTGCCGGAGGTGGCCATGGCTACGTCGGTGAGCGCCAGTATTGTCTGCAGTTCGTTGTCAATAGACAGCGAGTCGTCGTCAGGACGTGTAACCCCTATCTGCCATTTGTCTCCTGTGGGGTTCTTTCCGCGGCATACTATCTCGCCGCCTATCTCTACCATGTAGTCTGTTATACCTTTAGAGGAAAGCATTTCCGCCACCTTGTCCACTGCGAAGCCCTTGGCTATGGCACCGCAGTCGAGCATTACGCGTGGGTCTGCCTTGGTAAGTGTGCCTTTTGAGAGTGTAATCTTGTCATATCCCACAAAGGCACGCAGGCTGTCTATCTGGGTATCAGAAGGCATGGAGCCGTTCTTGAAACCGAAGCCCCATGCGTTGACTAATGGTGCTATGGTGATGTCAAAGGCACCGTGCGTGTCGCGATACACCTTACCGGCCTCTGTGATAACGTCTTCGAGAAGTTTGGTGACGATAACGCCACTGCCATCGCTGTTGTTTACGGCAGTGATAACCGACTGCTCGTTGAATGGTGACAGTGAGGAGTCTATGTCATGAAGCACTTTCTCTATGTCTGCCTTGTGATTGTCGGGGCAGAGGTAGGTGATGTTATATGACGTGCCAAAGATAAAGCCGGTGTCCTTCTGCCAAGAGTCTTTGCCGTTACATTTTCCAAACGCCACAATAGCCACGAGGGTAGTGACGATGACGGGTAGCAGTATGGTGACGAGTATCTTTCTGTTCATAGCGTCTTCTTATTCTTTCGTCCTAACTCAAAGATAATGTTGAATGTTCCTCCCAACTTGTTGCCGTTCTCGCCGAATCCTGGTATGTACCACAGGGAGTTTGCTCCCATGTCTGACTGCGCCAGTTTCATGCGGTAGCGGAAGCTCCATCCGAGGCGTAGTGGTCCCCATATATAGGCATCGACGGCAAAGAGCAGTTCTGCCCAGTGATAGGCGCACCTCTCAGTCGTGACGGAGTAGGGGACTGTGCCACCCCAGTAAGGCACGTTGATGATGCCCTCTGCTTCTGTCTTGAAAGATGTGAAACCATATCGCGCGCCTACCAGAACACGGTAGATGTCATGCTTGTTCTTAGCCATGTTGAGGTCGCAGCCCAGACGGAAGTAAGGTGCGTTGACCTTAGCTCCTATCTGTGTCACTATATCTGGCTCATGCTTTGCCGAACCGAGGCCGGCCTCAATGGTAGGAAAGTAACGGTCGAGTAGGTTGACGCGCAATGCTGCCTCATACTGTCCGTAGTCGCTCACCATGCGCATCACGGTGCCGGCAAGGTCGTATGACACCGCCACGCCCCTGAAGAGTTGTATGCTGTCGCGCTCGTTTTCCTGTACGCGGTTGCCCTCTGCGGCTGCGCATTGAGGCAGCAGCAGACTAATAGCTGTCAGCCACACGTATAATGATATTCGTAACGTTGCCGTCATTGGTTACCTTCGGATTGTTTATTATAATGTCTTGAATGAAGTTGCTGGTGTATGTCACGCCAGTAATGGTGTGGTTGTATCGTGCGGCGCAGTCAACAGACTCGAGGTATGGCTCGTTGGTCTTGCTGATGTGTAGCTGGTCGCTTATCACCATAGAACTGTCTATAGACAGTGTGAGGGTGATGTCATCCACGTCGCCGTCATAGCTCATGGGCAGGTCAAGGTATGATGTGTTAGCCTGCTGGTTGATATACACCGTGTCACCCTTTGTTATCTTACGGTTGAGTGTGACGCTGACGGGATATACCAAGGTGGCATCCTCGCCGTCGGCTGTCTGTATGACATAGTGGCACAGCACTGTACCGTTGAGCTTGCAGTCAATGGATGAGCAGGCGCACAGTAAGGCTATGGCGGACAGGATTATTAAAAATCTGATTTCTTTCACTCTGTAATATATGAATGTTACATCCGCCACCCCTCCCTCTCAGGTGAGGGTGGGGTGGGGCTTTATATTGTTTTCTCTATCTGGTACTCATTCCTTCCTTGTGAAGAGCGGCTTACGAGGTCAGCCACGAAGCCTGTAAGGAAGAGCTGAGTGCCTATTATCATCATTGTGAGTGATATGTAGAAATATGGGGAGTCGGTGACGAGACGTTGTGGTACTCCGTGAGCCAGCGCCCATATCTTGCCTACGCCGATGATGCATGCAGCAATGAAACCGATAAAGAACATCACGCTGCCCAAGAAACCGAAGATGTGCATAGGCTTCTTGCCAAAGGTGGAGAGAAACCACAGGGTGATGAGATCCAGGTAGCCGTTAACGAAACGGTTCCAACCCATGAATTTTGACTTGCCGAACTTGCGTGCCTGGTGGTGTACGGGCTTCTCGCCTATCTTCTCAAAACCAGCGTTCTTGGCAAGGTAAGGCATGTAGCGGTGCATCTCGCCATATACCTCTATGTTCTTTACCACGTCAATGCGGTAAGCCTTCAGTCCACAGTTGAAGTCGTGCAGATTATGTATGCCGCTTACCTTGCGTGCAGTGGCGTTGAATAGTTTTGTCGGTATGGTCTTTGACAACGGGTCGCCTTGTTTGCGGTTCTGCTTGTATCCGCTCACGAGGTCATAGCCGTCCTCACGTATCATGCGGTACAGCTCTGGTATCTCGTCGGGAGAGTCTTGCAGGTCTGCGTCCATGGTTATGACCACGTCGCCCTGTGCAGCCTCAAAACCGCAGTAGAGGGCGGGCGACTTGCCGTAGTTACGGCGGAATTTGATGCCGTGTACGTGGTTGTCGTTGGTGGCAAGCTCCTCTATGACGTTCCATGAGTGGTCAGTGGAACCGTCGTTGACAAATATCACCTCGTAGGAAAACTGGTGCTCCTGCATCACACGGCGTATCCATGCGTAGAGCTCAGGTATTGACTCTTCCTCGTTATATAAGGGTATTACTACTGATATGTCCATTTAGTTATGAGTGGTGAGTTATGAGTTATAGTGGTGGGTTATGACTTGCTTACGCGCACCTTGCTTCCTATCATGCTGAGTAGCAGGGAGAGTATTATGCCTGATACCAGCGTGTTGAAAAACATGCTGAAGGCAATGTCTATAGGGCGTGTCTGCGAGAATATCTGCATCTGCTTGTCAATTTCCTTCAGGTCCACCCCTGCCTGGGTGAATGTCTCTTGTATCTCGGGCATGGCAAGGCTTTGTTGCAGACTTGACATAAACTGCCCGTGGTCAAGGAAATAGAAATAGATGAAGGTGGCTGCTGCGAGGATTATCGACGCATCAACCACTACATACGCAAGGAATGCGAAGGCGCGCTTGAACGATATTGCGCCTCCTATTATCTTGTCGCGGTAATGTTTCAGTCTGTAATAGATGATGAAGGGCGACACAATCACTCCAGATATGAAGCCAATCTGTAGTCCGGGCTCACTCATGCTGCCTACGAAACAGGCAAAGGTGAACACCCATAGTAATCCGATGAAGAAGCCGTCCTGTCGTGCGAAGGCTTTCAGTTGTGTATATTCTGCAAGGGAAATCATGCTACAAAGATACTTATTTTATTTTATATTATTGTCCTTTATGTTGTTCTGAATCTTAATAAACCTTAAATATGTGGCTTTTTGCGTCTGTAACGTTTAATATGTGCAGAAAAATATGTACCTTTGCAGTCGCTAAATAAAAACATGGGCAAGTCTTGCACGACCAGCTCCCTCGGAATCCTCCAGGACGGGAACGTAGCAAAGGTACTTGGTTGTAGCGGTGCGATGTAAGTAGCTTGCCCACCT
>CAMEWL010000035.1:0-25697 GCA_945941025.1 uncultured Prevotellaceae bacterium | reverse complement strand
CTGGCAGCGCAAAGCCGCTTAACCAGATATGTTAATTTTTAACGAACTATTGTGACAAGAATAAAGCTGAAAAACTATATAGAGAATGCCTAGATTGTATAAAAAAAGAAACGGAATTAGATGATAGAGATTATTCTCTTCAAAATAATTGTTGTAAGAATCTTATTCTGCTATTAAAGAACAGAGATGAGCATTATCTGAAGCTTTTGGATATATATTATTGCGCCATAAAGCCATCAGATGACTTAAAGTATTGCCGTGAGATTCTTCAAATATTGTACACAAATCGATTTAGCAAAGATATCATGAACACTCTTTCATTATCAAAGAATGATAATGAGAAGGATTTCATGAAATATAACCGTGCACTGTTTCTATATTATGGACTCACTCTAAAGTCATTCAATGTTAAAATAGAAAGTGATACGGATTCTGCCATTGAAATCATGAAATCTTTGGTAGAATCGGAGAATAGTAATTGGGAAGAAAGAGAACGATATGTTTACTCAACATATGCTAGTTGGATTAATTCTAATTGTAAGGGATTAGGAGGACAGGATGTTGACTATTGGAGAAAAGCATCCCAAATGAATAAAGATCATGCTTGTGCATACCTGACAAATACTGCTATTTGCGGCAGTATAGAAGACGAAGAGAAGAAAGAAATATGGAAACGATTCGCTTTCTCGGACGGTTGTAAATCTTGCCACGAATGTTATCATTATAGTCATATTTGTCCCAAAGCACAGTTGACATGGGCTAAAGAATACGAAAAAGACCCTAATGTTTCTGTAAGACTATTACGGCAAAGTGCAGCACAGAAATATGATAAGGCTCTGTTTCATTTGGGATTCCGTATGGCTATAACAGAAAACATGCCTTCTTTTAAGGAAAGCATTCTTTTTAACTTTATGAATAACTTTTCGCTAAATACTCCTCCTGAAGAATATAAAGCGTTGTTCCCTATATTGTCAAAAGATAGATATTTCTTTTATTTACAAGAGGCGGCAGATTTGCGATATAATAAAGCTCAAAGCATAATGCCTTATATATCTAAGCTTCGTTCTGATAATTATAATTATATATATTGGGCTGGAATATTCATTGCGAGACATCATGAAGAAGAATTGTCACATTCGCTTTTAGACTTCTTTGAAACAAAGACGAATAAGTCGTTGAACAACTATTTCGAACCTGAAACAGTTTGTGAAAAGCAATATTTGTCTGTCGCAAGTGAATTAGCAGAGCATACAGATGATGTCGATTTTATATGCCGATTTGCGAACTTCTTTTTGATGGGAGACTGCTTATACGAAGCACAAAAATATTATAATTTGGCAAAGGAAAAAGGGTGTACGGAAATAGACGATGTGTTAAACGACGTTAATTCGCGCATAGAAGAACTGGAAGCTGCAAGAAGTAATTCTGATGATCATTATGATCCGTCTGATTATTATGATCCATACGAGAATTACTCTTATGAAGATTCCCTAATGGATGCTCTTGACGGTGAGATGGATGCATATTGGAATATTGACTAGTAGTCTGTAAAGTCTAAAAGTTGACTAAAGGGTACAAGTGTTTTAGTTTCACCCTTGCCTCTTCATTTGTAAACTGCCAGTCTACACCCTTTTGCCTGTTATTTCTATCGGTATGCCATTTCTCCAGTTCCGCATTCAGGTCATCCAGATTGTCAATCCTTCTTTTCCCGAGACATTGTTTTGACAGTGCGGACAGCTCTATCTCTGCAATGTCGAGCCAGCTGCCATGCTTGGGAGTATAGTGGAACTCGAACCGCTTGGTAAGCCTCAATGCTTCCACTGGCGGGAATGCCTCGTAGAAAGAACTTTTGTCGTGCGTGTTCAGGTCGTCGCACACCATTATTATTTTCTCCGCATCAGGGTATATCTCATCTGCGAGCCATTTCATCTGTCTTGCCCAGTCAACCTTCGTCCTGTGCTCCAGGGCTGTTGCATGTCGAAAACCTGCAAGCGGCTCCGTAAACAGAAAGATGCTGCATGTACCATTGCGGACGTATTCACTATCCTGTCTCATGGCGCCATTGCTTTTGCGATGTCCTTTGCGGGCTTCCCCCAACAGCTGCAGCGGCTTTTCGTCCATGCAGACAATGGGATACCGCTCGTCATACATAAGAAAGGTAACAGATGGCAGTCAACTCCTATAAGGGTGGGCGTGACGGATGAGAAAGTCATATTACTCAGCGTGAAGTCTGGTTACAATTGGGCAAATTGCGGTAACGCCGCTTCAATGGTGGGTGGCTTTGATGCAGAGGAAATACGTGACAATTTCACCTACAAGGCCTTTAACTCTCTCTATGGTACGATTTATTTCTGATGGCAGACTTTTGGGGGCTTGTTTCATGAATCAGGGGTGGAAAAAGGGTGGGAAATACTTGAGATGCGACAATTATTGCAGTTTTTGAAAGATTTTTCAAAAAAAACTGTGAAAAAATTTGGAGGTTTCAATTGAAAGTAGTAATTTTGCACTTGAAAAGAGATGGGAACTTGTTTTTGCCTCGCTTTTCATTACATAATGATTGGGATATGGTGTAATGGTAACACTGCAGATTCTGGTCCTGCCTTTCCTGGTTCGAATCCGGGTATCCCAACAAAGCAAAAGGGTTACATCTTTAGGATGTAACCCTTTTTTGTTATAAGTCTTTTTGCTAAATCAAAAAAACTTCGTACCTTTGCAATATCTTACGGTGGGTGGCTTAGTCCCCGTGACAGAAGGAGAAAAGATGAAGAAGAAACAAATATGCATACTTGGCAGCACAGGTTCGATAGGCACACAGGCTCTTGAGGTGATAGAGGAGCACAGTGACCGTTTCGAGGCTTACTGTCTTACAGCGAATAACCAGGTGGAGCTGCTCGCCGAGCAGGCTCGTAAGTTCAAGCCTGCAGCAGTGGTCATAGCCAATGAGGAGAAGTATGGCCAGTTGACGGCGCTGCTTGAGGACTGCCCAGACATAAAGGTGTATGCCGGTGCGCAGGCGTTGTGCGATATTGTTGAGGCTGAGCCTATCGATATGGTGCTTACCGCCATGGTGGGGTTTGCCGGACTGGAGCCTACCATCCATGCCATCAAGGCACACAAGAAGATATGTCTTGCCAACAAGGAGACGCTGGTGGTGGCTGGCGAGCTGATTTGCGAACTGGCGCAACAGTATCGTGCGCCAATACTGCCTGTGGATTCAGAACACTCCGCCATCTTCCAGAGTATAGTAGGCGAGGGTGATAACGAGGTGGAGAAGATACTGCTCACTGCCAGCGGTGGTCCGTTCCGCCTGAAGACTCTCGATGAGATGCGCACAATGACGGCGGCTGACGCACTGCGTCATCCTACATGGGACATGGGCGCGAAGATAACAATAGACTCTGCCTCGATGATGAACAAAGGCTTTGAGGTGATAGAGGCGAAGTGGCTGTTTGGCGTGGAGGCAGACAAGATACAGGTGCTGGTGCACCCTCAGTCTATAGTGCACAGTGCGGTGCAGTTTCGCGATGGTGCCGTGAAGGCGCAGCTTGGCGTGCCTGATATGCGTTTGCCTATACAGTATGCCTTTACATATCCAGACCGTCTGCCTATGACGGGCGAACGCCTTGACTTGTTCAAGCATCCGTTAGAGTTCTTTGAGCCTGACATGGAGAAATTCAAGTGTCTGGCACTCGCCTTCGAAGCCATCAAGCGAGGCGGCAACGCCTGTTGCGTGGTTAACGCTGCCAATGAGATAGTCAACCTTGCCTTCCGCCAGGGACAGATAGGTTTCCTTGACATGGGGGATATCATAGAGAAGACGCTCAACAAGGCTACTGTGATAAAGAAGCCTACACTTGAGGACTATATCAATTCAGACATGGAGGCGAGACGCATAGCAGAGGAGTGTATATAAATAAAAGAGAGCGGAGAGGGTGGTGAAGCCCCCGATGTGTAAAGTACGTAGGTGTGATGGAATGTGATGATAAGGTGACGATGGTTAGTAGTGTAAATACGGCACCGCTTTTTTCATGCAATTAAGTTTTTTTGTGATAGAAAGAAATGATAATTCCGTGGAAAATATGTAACTTTGCAGTCGGAAAGGTAATACAAACGACAATGTTATGAGACATAAAGAGTATATAAGCTTTGACTGGGCACTGAAGCGCCTGTTGCGTGACAAGGCGAACTTCGACGTACTTGAAGGTTTTCTCACTACATTGCTTGAGAAGCCGATAAAGATACAGCGGTTACTTGAAAGCGAAGGAAACAAAGACCGCGCAGAGGTGAAGTCTAACCGCGTTGACCTGCTTGCCGAGGACGATCAGGGTGAGTTGCTATTGATAGAGGTGCAGGGCGAGTCTGAGTTCTCTTATTTCCACCGCATGATATTCGGTGCGTCGAAACTCGTCACCGAGTACGTGGAGCAAGGCAGTGGATATGAAAACGTAAAGAAGGTGTACTCCGTCAATATAGTATATTTTGACCTCGGCCAGGGTACCGACTGTGTTTATCGTGGTAAGACGGTATTCCGTGGTGTTCATGACGACGACGTTTTACGCCTGTCACCATTCCAGCAGCAGAAATTCAATACAGAAGAGGTCAGTCAGCTGTTCCCGGAATATTATATACTGAAAGTCAATGACTTTAATCGTTGGTCAAAGGTTCCCTTGGAGCAGTGGCTGTATTTTCTGGCGAACAGTGACATTCCCGAAGATGCAGACGCTCCCGGACTGCCTGCCGCACGAGAGAAGCTTCGTTTCATAAAGATGAACAGGGAAGAGCAACGTGTGTATGAGCATTATATCAGCGAGCGCTCTATACTCGAGAACCAAATGATTACGGCCATTGGTGAGGGAATGCTTGAAGGCGAGAAGAGAGGTCGTGCAGAAGGTCGTGCAGAGGCAAACATAGCTACCGCACGCAAACTGAAATCTATGGGAGTGTTATCTGTTCAGCAGATAGCAGATGCCACTGGACTTACAGTAACAGAAATAGAACAGTTGTAGGATTTTGTAAAAAGATAACACATATTTTATATAACAACTTATAATTCATAATTTATCGCTCGGCACGCAGTGACGCTTGCCTAAGCAGGCATTCATGCTTAAGCTGTGCTTAAAACTCATAATTCATTTACGATTGTGGAAGTATTTCTCATTAGGACATTACAGTTTATTCTCGCAATAACAATACTCGTGGCACTGCACGAGGGCGGACATTTCTTTTTCTCAAAACTCTTCGGCGTAAGGGTAAATAAGTTCTATATTTTCTTCGATTGGAAGTTCTCCTTGTTCTCCACCAAGTTCAACTGGTGGCGCAGGTTGCGTGGCAAGGTTGACGAAAACGGCAAGGTCATCCCTGCCAAGAAGAAAGAGGACGGTTCATACGAATATGAAGGTACAGAGTACGGACTCGGTTGGATACCCCTTGGCGGCTACTGCCAGATAGAGGGTATGATAGACGAGACGCAGCATGATGTGGAGAAGCTCAAGGAGCCTGCCAAGCCATGGGAGTTCCGTGGTAAGCCTACGTGGCAGCGCCTGCTTATCATGATAGGCGGCGTGCTGGTCAACTTCCTGTTGGCACTCGTCATATATTGCGGTGTGTTCTTTACATTGGGTGAGGACTACTATGCTCTTAAGGATATGCCATACGGTATGAAGTTCAACGAGCAGGCACAGCAGTTAGGTTTCCGCGACGGCGACAAGCTCATCGGCACAGAGGAAGGAGAGTTCCGTGAGTTCAATGCCAACATGCTTCGCTCGCTCACCACGGCCCGTGAGGCTACGGTGCTTCGCAACGGCAAGCAGGTTAAGATACAGCTGCCGGGCAACCTCTCACTGCTTGAGATGCTGAAGACGGAGCCGGTGTTCTGTCGTCCGTTTGTGCCGGCAGATGTTGACACCATCATTCCTAATACCGCGGCAGCCAAGGCAGGCATTAAGAAAGGCGACCGCATCATAGCTCTCGGCGCCAAGCCTGTGGACTCTTGGAATACGTTCACTTACGAAAGCGGACGTATGGCAGACGCTCTTAACGACTGCAAGACGAAAGCCGACTCATTGAAGGTGCTCACCACAGTGGTGACATATATAAATAAGGAGAAAGGCGACACCACCACCGCCAAAGTGGTGTTTGACAATGAGGCACACCTCGGTGTTGGTATGACCACCATAGCCGACTACATGGAGCCTACCCATAACAGCTACAACCTGCTTACCTGCATACCTGCCGGCATAGGCTATGCCCTTGATATGCTGGGCGGCTACGTCAGTGACCTGAAGTATGTCTTCACATCTGAGGGCGCAAAGCAGCTGGGAGGTTTCGGAGCCATCGGCAGCATGTTCCCTCCGGTATGGGACTGGCACATGTTCTGGATGATGACTGCCTTCCTGTCTATCATTCTGGCCTTTATGAACATCCTGCCTATACCAGCCCTTGACGGCGGCCATGTGATGTTCCTGCTCTATGAGATGATATTCCGTCGCAAGCCAGGTGACAAGTTTATGGTATATGCCGAGTACGTGGGTATGGGCATCCTGCTCCTGCTTATGGTAGTGGCAAACCTCAATGATGTGTTGCGCTTCTTCGGCGTGATGTACTAATGTTAAGTTTGCTGATGAGACGACAGACAGCTAAAATACAATATACATTGTATATATTTCTGACAGTCTATATGTGGTTGATTGTTATAGGAAGAATGGCTGGTACTTTGCTAAATCTTCCTGTAACATCATATTATAAAGACTTTAATGTTAGTGATTGGCTGATAAATTACCAGGGAGGATTTGTGCGTAGAGGATTAGTTGGTGAGTCCCTGTTATGGTTATTTGAAACTACACAGTTTCCTCCAAAGTTGTGTGTTGCGCTAATATTGGTAGTTTCAATGACGGTCTTTCTTGTAGTAATGTATGAAGTTTGCAAACGAATGAATTATTCGATGTTGCCTGTACTGCTTATTATCAGTGGGTGGACATCTTCCGCAAATGCATACAGAAAGGATTTTATTATATTGTTACTTGCATTTTTAGTATTTTGTTTGCTGATTAAATATTTGAAGCATAAGCAGATTACGGTATTGGTAGCTTTTCAACTAACATCCAGTCTGACTTTGTTAATCCACGAAGTGGCGATTTTCTTCATTATACCTATATCTTTTCTAGTTGTATGGTTTTATGATAATGAAAAGATATTTTGTAAGAATAAAATGCGAGAGGCTTTGAGTATCTTTATTATCCCCATTGGCACGGCCATTCTGCTATTTTTATGTAAAGGTAGTTATCCGGTTGCTATGGATATTTGGGATTCTTGGAATTCAGCTTTTACTTTGTATCCAGAAATACAAGGAACAATGCCTATGGGGCAAGCTGTTGAATTTTTGTCGTGGAGTATTGATAAAATAGTTGACTTCCATTTGCAATTAAACTTTAGATACCATGAAGGCGGCACTGTAATCTTGTATTATGTGTTAATGGTGGTTCTGATGCTTGTTATGGTGCAATATATTATATTGTTAAACCCTACATACAAAAAGGGTGTTGTCTCAAAGGTTGATAATACAAAGTCATTGTCTGCGATTCTCTTATTTCAAATAATATGTATGATACCGATGTTTACGGTATTATCGTGCGATTATTGTCGGACGGTGTTATATGTAGTAGCATCGTCTATCTTTATGCATTACCATCTCTGTAAGGAAAAAATAATATTACATCTGCCATGGTCGCTGGACTGCAAATATTTCTCGTTAGTGGATAGCATACGAAATCAAAAATATCTGTCGTCATATTGGTTTTATCTGTTTGTCGTTTTGCTTTTTCCGCTTTCAGACTCAGGTTGTATAGATGTGCCTGGTTGTTGTTATGTTATAAAGGAATATAACTATATTAACATTAAATTATTCGCGACTTTATCACATTACTTGTTCGGGTACTCTGTTTAATATAAGTAGAAGAACAGAAATGGTTTATATAATAATTTATGAATTAACCATGAATTTTTTATTAATGGGAAAAATAAATTATATGTACAATTAATTTTGAACAGATACTTAATAAATTAACGTTAACTCAAAAAAATACGGTAAATAGTCTTTTCGCATTGCTGTTGGTGACAATTATGACATCTTTAGATAATTCTTAGTATGTTGCAATTTTAAATTATTGTTTAGTTAAGCATCAGTGCTTCGCCGAGTGGCAGTTTCTACAGACAGGACAGGGGCGTGTCAAATAAAACGAACAACGTATTTCACCGATTATACGGATTGACAGTCAGCTGATAATCAGCAATGGCAATAATCCGTATAATCGGTGAAATCAGTTGTTCATCTTCATGCACCTTTTCTCGCCATGCCAAAGCTCAAACAAGTTTGGCTTTGGTCATCTGGCTTAACGAAAACGTTCATATTCATGCACCTTTTCTCGCCATGCCAAAGCTCAAACAAGTTTGGCTTTGGTCATCTGGCTTAACGAAAACGTTTATATTCATGCACCTTTTCTCGCCAAGGCAATGATTAAGCAAGCTTATCATTGCGCCACAGGAGAAGTCCACGTCTGCGAGAACCGTTGGTACGGGGTTGTCAAGGTCTGTCACGCGCTGGAAAGGCATAGGACCGAAAACCTACAGGATGGAGTCAAGAATGCATTAATCTTGCAGGGAAATCGCATGGCGAGACACATGATGAAAATGTTCTAAATGTACGAAAAACAGAAAACTCATTCTGAGCGCATTTCTCGGCGGTTGTGGAGCAGGAGCCCATCGGAGGGGTGGAATGCGACAGCGTGGCTGTAAACCGCGATTTTCAGGGTGGGCTTTTTTTGGAAAAAGAGGATAAAGGCAAAAAAGGTACGTTTTGACTCGTTTTGTGAGCCGTGACGTACCTTTTTGTGTCGTAAAAGCATAGCTTTCACAGTGAGAAATGATAGCTTTCGTAAGGTAAAGTGATAGCTTTCACGACCTAAAGTGATAGCTTTTACCATAAAAACAGAAAACTCACATATTTGGGCAATGTTCTTTTTCGGAACAGAGTGGTGGTTTGCGGCGCAATGTTTTTTATGTAATAATTTTGTTGTTTAGAAAAAAATGTTTAGTTTTGCACCCGAAAACAAATAATTCAAGTTTCGCATGCGCTCCACTTGTTGGGTTATCAGGAGTTAAGAAGTTAAGAAGTTAAGGAGTTAAGGAGTTAAGAAGTTGAGGAGTTAAGGAGTTAAGGAGTTAAGGAGTTAAGGAGTTAAGAAGTTGAGGAGTTAAGAAGTTGAGGAGTTAAGGAGTTAAGGAGTTAAGGAGTTAAGAAGTTGAGGAGTTAAGGAGTTAAGGAGTTAAGACATTACGTGTCAAGCAGACAAGTGTATTGTCTTAACTTCTTAACTACTTAACTACTGACTACTTAATCTACGTGTCAAGCAGACAAGTGTATTGTCTTAACTACTTAACTACTGACTACTTAACTACTTCAGTGAGTTTTCAGGAGTTAAGGAGTTAAGACATTAGTACAGCTATCTGCTACTAATTGTCAAATATCTCTCAAATGAGGTTCTTAGTATTGTCTTAACTACTTAACTACTGACTACTTAACTACTTGCGAAAGTTGAGTAAATAACAAGAGCAATGGATAACAAACAGAAAAAAGGAAAGCTGCTGATATTCTCCGCTCCCAGCGGCAGCGGCAAGTCAACGATAATAAACTGGCTGATGCGGGAGCATCCGGAACTGAACATGCACTTCTCCATCAGTTGCACCTCACGTCCGCCTCGCGGTCAGGAGCAGAACGGGGTGGAGTACTTCTTCCTCTCTCCGGAGGAGTTCCGTGAGAAGATACAGCGCGACGAGTTCGTGGAGTATGAGGAGGTATATACCGACCGCTATTACGGCACGCTGAGGTCGCAGGTGGAGAAACAGCTGGAGGCAGGTGAGAATGTGGTTTTTGACGTGGATGTGCACGGAGCCGTAAACATCAAGAAGGCATACGGCGACCGTGCCCTGAGCCTGTTCATACAACCGCCTTCGGTAGAGGAACTGCGCCGCCGTCTTACAGGTCGTGGAACGGAGAAAGAGGAGGAGATAGAGAAGCGCATAGCCAGGGCAGAGTATGAGTTGTCATTTGCTGATAAGTTTGACACCGTAATAATAAATGATGAGCTTGACGTGGCTAAGCGTGAGACACTCTCTGTCATTAATCATTTTATTCAAGTTTCGCATGCGCTCCACTTGTTGGGTTATCAGGAGTTAAGAAGTTAAGGAGTTAAGACATTAGTACAGCTATCTGCTACTAATTGTCAAATATCTCTCAAATGAGGTTCTTAGTATTGTCTTAACTACTTAACTACTGACTACTTAACTACTTGCGAAAGTTGAGTCATTTTATAGTATAGCAAAGACTTAGCCAAGACTGAGATTTCATAATTTTTAGGTATTGCCCGCGATTGGGAAAAGTGGTAATTTTGCACCCGAATAATTTTTTATTTGGATTATGAACGCAAAAAAAACACTTTTCTCAATCGCTTTTTTTTCTGCGGCACTCACAGTGTCAGCACAGCAGAATGGAGACAAAATAGCCGAGTATGAAAGCTTCGGCAAATACCGCGTGGGCGGTTACGGTGAGGCGGTCGCGGCATTCAAGGACTATGGTTCCAACCGTTTCTACGGTCATCCGGAAGGAAACACCAAGGAGAACCGTAACACCATAAGCATACCTCGCCTTGTGATAGCCGGCGACTATAAGTTTAACAGCAAGTGGATTCTCGGTCTGGAGATAGAGTTTGAGAGCGGTGGTACAGGCACTGCCTACGAACTTGAGAATACCGAGAACGGAGAATACGAGACAGAAGTGGAGAAAGGCGGCGAGGTGGCTGTTGAGCAGTTTCATATCACCCGTCTTATAACCCCTGCGTTCAATGTGCGTGCGGGTCATATCATTGTGCCGTCAAACCATAACGGGGAACAGATGAGAGTGGTGCCGGGGGATGCTGACGGCAGTTTGTTGTATCAGGCTATGACAAGTAATATGTTGCCAAGTAAGGACCATACGGGTTACTTTACCGACAAGGCGAATATACGTCTGCTAAATATGCTGAAGGCATGGATAGACGGCGGCGCCAAGAATTAATAAACAAAAACACACCAATGAGATTTACATATAAAGAATATAATGCGACGGCGGAGCTGAGAATCTTCAAGGCGGAGGGCAGTGATGTGTCAGAATATCATATTATGATACATGTGGAACCGTTGAATGAGACTTTCGAGGGACAGATGGGAAGGCTCTCTCTTGCCGAGAAAGCACTTCGCGAGAGCGAGGAACTGAGCAACGCCAAAGTGGTATTTAAGCGCTACTTCCTTTCTGATGCCACAAACCAGGTACCGCTTGTCAATGACAGTGACGAGTGTACGGTGTCATACATACAGCAACCACCGCTTGACGGCTCCAAGGTGGCTTTGTGGATATATATGCAGGAAGGTACGGATATAGAGTACGGCGGTGATGAACTCAACTCTACCATAGTGCGGCATAACGGCTATGAGCACGTGTGGACCATGGGGATGACGACGGATAACGGCGGCTCGTTCGCACAGACTGAGATACTGCTGGAGAACTATGAGGCATTGCTCAAGGAGAAATATGATGCGAACATAGCCGACAACTGTGTAAGGACGTGGTTCTTTGTGCGTGATGTGGATACTAACTATGGAGGACTGGTAGTAGCGCGACGTGAGAACTTTGATAGAAACGGTTTGACAAGTGATACGCACTATATAGCATCCACAGGCATCGGTGGCAGTCCTTCAGACACCAAGGCTTTGGTACAGCTCGGCTCGTATGCCATGACAGGTATGGAGAGCAGTCAGCAGCAATATCTCTATGCGTTGACACATCTTAACCGCACTATAGAGTATGGCGTGACGTTTGAGCGTGGTACCAAGGTGCTGTTTGGTGACAGGGGGCATATCTATATCTCTGGTACTGCGTCAATAGACAACAAGGGAGATGTGCTGTATCTGGGCGATGTAGGTAAGCAGACATTGCGTATGTGGGAGAATGTGGAAAAGCTGCTTGAGGAAGGTGGCGCGACGTATGATGACGTGGCACAGATAGTGGTTTACCTGCGTGACGTGGCTGATTACGGGCTGGTGGAGAAAATGTTCAGGGAGAAATTCCCCGATACTCCGTATGTCATAACACAGGCACCGGTATGTCGCCCTATGTGGCTTATAGAGATGGAGTGTATAGCCATAACACAGGAAAACAATACCGCTTACAGAAAATTCTGATGAAGAAGATAACGATAGCGTCGTATCTGCTTATAATACTTGTGCTCGCCGCAGCTACTGTGGTAGAGAAGTTTGAGGGCAGTGATACGGCATATACCATGATATACTCTTCGCTTTGGTTTAAGATTTTGTGGGGAGTGTTGGTTGCAGGTGCGCTGGTGGCGATAAGGAAGAATCGTATGTGGAAAAACATACCGTCGTTACTGTTGCATGTCTCTTTCATGGTCATCCTCTTGGGAGCGTTGATAACATCGCTTTTCAGTTCAGAGCAAGTGATGCACCTCAGGGAAGGGGAGAGTAGCGGCGAGACGCTGCCATTCAGCCTGACGTTGAGAAAGTTTGAGTTGAAGACCTATCCTGGTACGGACCGTCCGCAAGACTTTGTGAGTCATATAGAGTATAAGGACGGGGAAGAGAATGGGACCTATGACATATCGATGAACCGTATCTTCAGTCATGGCGGTTACAGATTCTATCAGTCGTCATACGATGATGATTTGCATGGCACTGTGCTGACGGTGAAGCATGACCCATGGGGAACAGGTGTGACATACACAGGATATGGATTGCTGCTGGTGTCAATGATAATGGTGCTGGTAAATCCTATGGGCAGGTTCCGTAAGATACTGAGTGAGTGTATGAGTAAAGGTGTCTTGTCTCTGCTCATTCTCCTGACGCTCAGTGGCACTGCCAATGCACAGGCATCTTCTACTCATGTTCCCCGTGCAGTTACCAAGGATATGGCGGAGCAGTTGTCGCGTAAGCTGGTGGTGTATAATGGCAGGATAGTGCCGATACGTACCCTGGCGCTTGACTTCTGCCAGAAGGTTACGGGCAAGAGGAGCTTCGGTGGACTGAGTGCCGAGCATTTCATGGTAAGCCTGATGGTATATCCTGAGGACTGGAAGGGTGTTCACATGATAAAAGTGGAGGATGCGGCTTTTGCGTGATGCCTTGGGAATAGAAGGGAAAAGAGGCGCATTGACCGATTTCTTTGCGGCTGACGGAACATACAGGATGGATGCTATATACCAGCGTCATAAATCTACTGATGACGCTATGGAGAAAGCAATACTGAAGGTGGATGAGCGGTGTGCCCTTGTGGTTATGCTCATTAATGGCGAACTGGTGAAGCCTGTGCCGGCAGGAGTAGAAAGACCGTCGGAGGCTGTAGTGTCTGCTGAGATATTGTATGATGCGGCACCGTGGAGCCTTATATTGTTTATGGTTACCTTCGTCATGTCTGTGGTACTGTTGTTCTTAGTGTTGTCAGGAAAGGCGACAGTGCTTAACATGCCTGCTAATATGGTGGTACTTGTTGACACGGTAGCCCTTGCAGTCCTTTATGGGCTGCGTTGGGCGATACAGGGGCATGTCCCGATGTCTAACGGTTATGAGACAAAGCTCTTTATTGCCCTTGTGGCGCAGCTGTTTGCAGCGTCATTGGTGGTGGGACGCATCTCACGCATTAGTCTGCTGACAGCGTTGGCCATGATTATCAGTGCTTTTGCTCTGCTGGTGAGCCATCTCAGCTTTATGTCACTAGAGATGACACCACTGATGCCGGTGCTGCAGTCTCCGTTACTGTCTATACATGTCAGCACTATAATGGTGGCGTATGCTTTGTTTGCTATATTGACACTCGTGTCGGTAGCGGCACTCATAGCTTATAGGCGAGGTGGTGCGCAGGCCGAATATATGACGTTGGTATGTGAGTTGCTGTTGTATCCGGCTGTGTTCCTGCTGACGACGGGTATATTCCTCGGAGCCGTGTGGGCTAACGTGTCATGGGGAACATACTGGTCATGGGACCCGAAAGAGACATGGGCGCTTATCACCTTGATGGTATATGCGGTGCCGATGCACAAGGGAATGATAGGCAGGTTTGGCAATCCGCGCTTCTACCATATATATATAATATGTGCATTTCTGTCGGTGCTGGTAACCTATTTCGGCGTGAACTATATACTCGGTGGTATGCACAGCTATGCTTAGGGAATAAATGGTTTTTAATGTTTTTAACAAAAAGATACAAAGGGGTGGGAAATAAAACCATCCCTTTTGCGTTTATTCAAAAGTAATGAGGTGCAGATATATCATACTGTCGGCAATAATGACGCTGGTGTCAGCAAAGGCACTGGCGCAGTATGACCCATATTTCTCTCACTACTACGATATGCAGTCGGTTTCCAATCCGGCGGCGGTGGGAAAGCAGGATCAGTTGAATGTCATAGGCGTCTATGCAATGTCTTTGGCTGGTTTTGAAAACGCACCGAAAACCTTCGTGGTGGCAGGTGATATGCCGTTTGAGGCTCTTAAACAGGTGCATGGCGTGGGAGCTATGTTGATGCGAGACCAGATAGGCCTGTTTGCTCACCAGCGTATCTCCTTGCAATATGCTCTTCGCAAGCGTTTGGGAGGCGGATGGCTGTCGGGTGGTTTCCTGTTGGGATTGCTCAATGAGAAGTGGGAGGGCTCCAAGGCGGAGTTTAATGACCCGGGAGACGAAGTGTTGTCGCAAAGCGATATCAATGGTAATGGACTGGATATAGGAGTAGGTCTGTTGTATCAGCGTAAGAACTGGTATGTGGGGCTGAGTGCGCAGCATGTGACATCCCCGACGATAGAGTTGGGTACGACGAATGAGTTGAAAGTGGATCCGAACTTCTACCTGACTGGCGGCGCGACATTCCAATTGCCCAATCCGTTGCTGAAAGTAGCGGCGTCGGCATTGGTGCAGAGTGATTTGGTAGCCTATCGTGCGGATGTTACCGGACGTGTGATATATACTTATGATGACAATATGATGTATGCCGGCGTGGGATATAGTCCTACAAACTCAGCGACACTGTTGGTAGGTGGTAAGTTCAAGGGCGTGGTGATAGGATATTCCTTTGAGATGTACACCAATGGCATCAGCATCAAGAATGGCTCACATGAGCTTTTCGTCGGTTACCAGACGGATATAGAGTTGGGGAAAAGAGGCAAGAACAGACACCAGACCACAAGAACGTTATGATAATAAATAACTTGATAATTAACAATTAAAAGTCTCGAAATGAAAGTATATAAAATAATATCATTATCTTTTATCACGTCGTTGATTCTTACAAGTTGCTTTGGCGGCAAGCTGACAGGCTCGCAGCAAGGCGGCGAGGTGACAGGCGTGGGAAGCGGCAGAGGCTTCCAGGAGCCTACGCCATACGGCATGACACTCGTGAACCGTGGTTTCCTGCACATGGGTGTTCAGAGTAAGAGCGACTCGCTGTGGGGTAAGATGACTCCTGAGAAAGACGTGTCAGTGGATGGCTTCTGGATGGATGAGACGGAAGTGTCCAATGCGAAATACCGTCAGTTTGTTATGTGGGTGCGTGACAGTATCCTGCGTACACGATTGGCAGACCCAGCGTATGGCGGTGACGAGTCATATATGATAACAGAGGATAAGAACGGTGATCCGATTACTCCGCAGATAAACTGGAAGAAGCCTTTGCCGCGCAAGCCTAACGAGGATGAGCAGCGTGCCATAGAGAGTATGTATGTGCGTAACCCTGTTACAGGTGAGAAGTTGTTGGACTACAGGCAACTTAACTATCGTTATGAGATATATGACTATACAACGGCGGCGTTGCGTCGTAACCGCATAAACCCGGAGGAGCGTATTCTCAACACGGATATTACGGTTGACCCGAATGAGGTGGTGATGATATCCAAGGACACCGCTTACATAGATGATGAGGGAAACATAGTGCGTGAGACAATCAACCGTCCGCTATCGGGCGTATGGGATTTCGTAAATACCTACATCGTTAACATATATCCTGATACAACATGCTGGGTTAATGACTTTACGAATAGTGACAATGAGATGTATCTGCGTAACTATTTCAGCAACCCTACTTACAATGACTACCCGGTGGTGGGCGTTACATGGGAGCAGGCCAATGCCTTCTGTGCATGGCGTACGGATTATCTGCTGAAAGGGTTGTCCGGAGCAGCACGTTATGTGCAGCGTTATCGTCTGCCTACAGAGGCAGAGTGGGAGTATGCCGCGCGTGGCAAGCAGGGTACGGAGTTCCCGTGGGAGAATGAGGATGTGAAGAATGGCGACGGCTGTTTCTTCGCAAACTTCAAGCCTGACCGTGGTAACTACACCAAGGACGGAAACCTCATTACCAGCAAGGTGGGTATATATGCCGCCAACTCTAATGGTTTGTATGACATGGCCGGCAATGTGGCAGAGTGGACTTCTACCATATACACAGAGGCAGGTGTGGAGGCCATGAACGACCTTAACCCTCAGCTGGAGTATAAGGCAGCGAAAGAGGATCCGTATAAGATGAAGAAGAAGTCTGTGCGTGGAGGTTCATGGAAAGACCCTGAGAGCCATATCCGCTCAGCTTGGCGTTCGTGGGAGTATCAAAACCAACCACGATGCTATATCGGTTTCCGTTGTGTGCGCTCATTGGCAAGTTCTGCCAGCGTTAACGCCAAGGGAAAGAAGAGAAGATGATAGATGGTTAACAGTCGGAAGACCAACTCATAACCTGCGATGCGTGGGGTCGCACAGTATAGGTTTGCGACTCATAACTCATAATTTATAACTCATAACTAACAAGATGTCAAAATATAGCAAGATAAACTTTATCTATTTCCTGCAGAAATGGATGGACAGCGTACCAGGACAGACGTTCCTTAACTACGCTTATTCATGGGGTGCCGCAGTGGTAATCCTTGGTACTCTATTCAAACTGACTCACTTGCCGGGAGCTAACTTTATGTTGTTCCTCGGAATGGGTACGGAGGTCGTGGTGTTCTTTATCTCTGCTTTCGACAGGCCGTTTGACAAGACAACTATCGATATGGAACTGGATAACCACATGGCAGATCAGGTAATTGACAGCGTGGCTGCCAGTCCTCTCGGTGAGGCGGTAGTACAGCCTGTTGCAGTACAACCGTCATCTGTACGTCATGGTGTTACACAGGCACCTGCCGCTCAGGCATCTGCTGCCCAGCCAGTCGCTGTTCAGCCTGTTGTTTCTGGCGGTGTAGTAGGTAATACCGGCGGTGTGCTTGGCGGTACCAGTGGCGTTGTAGGCACTGGCGCATCGAGTGGCACAGTCATTATCGGTGGTACGGGTTCAGCCGGTGCAGGCTCTGCAGACACAGCCACTGCTGGTGGAAATAATGGTGGAAGCATCAGCTTTGGCAGTGGTATGCCATCTGGTGGAACTATAATCATAGGTGGTGGTTCACAAGGTCGTCCTGCTCAGGGTAATGGTGGACAGACAACTCCACAGGAGAAGGTAGCTGAGGAGTATATGGCGTCAGTAGCAGAGACATCATCAGAAAGCCAGCCACGTGTTACATCGCAGCCATCTGCTGCAAATATCATCACTCCTGCTCCAGCCGTATCACAAGAGACAGCGGCAGAGATGGAGGTGGTTACCAAGGCTTATATAGAGCGTCTTGCTGAGCTCAATGAGATGCTTGAAAAGGTTGGTCAGCTGACATCACGTCTTTCTACCGACAGTGAGGAGATGGAGAACCTCAACCGTACGCTTACAGGTATTGCCCGTGTATATGAGATGCAGCTGAAGTCTGCTTCACAGCAGATAACCACGCAAGACTCCATCAATGAGCAGACACGTATCATGGCACAGAAGATACAGGAGCTTAATGGCATCTACACACGTATGATAGAGGCAATGACGGTGAATATGCCGGGGGGAATACAGAATAATGCATAATGCATAATTCGTCGCCCAATCTCCCTCTCTCACAGGAAGGGTAGGGGAGGGTCTCGTAACTCATAACTCATAACTCATAACTCATAACTTAGAAATATAGTGGCTATAAAGAAAAGACCAGTCTCCCCACGCCAGAAGATGATTAACCTCATGTATGTGGTTTTGATGGCGATGCTTGCGATGAACGTCTCTACAGAGGTGCTCAACGGCTTCTCTATTGTTGCAGAGGGATTGGACCGCTCCACACTGAATGCGACGAAGGAGAACCTCGGCATATATGCGGACTTTGACGCGCAGATGAAAGCCAATCCGCAGAAGACGAGGGAATGGTATGAAAAGGCGCAGCAGGTGAAGAAAATGAGCGATGACTTATATAACTTCGCTGAGGAGCTGAAGGTGGCTATCGTGAAAGAGGCTGACGGTGCTGACGGTGATATACACAATATAGAGAACCGTGAGGACTTGGAGGCTGCGTCACAGGTGATGCTGTCGCCGGGACGTGGCAAGGGGCCAAAGCTTCAGAAGATGATAGAGGACTATCGTGAGAAGTGTGCATCATTGCTGAAGGATGAGCGTTTACGTAAGATAATAGAGGGTAACCTGTCCACCGAAGTGTCTCCCAAGGCCAAGGCATTGGGTAAGAACTGGCAGGAATATATGTTTGAGCAGATGCCAGTAGCGGCTGCCGTGACGCTGCTCTCCAAGTTGCAGAATGACGTGCGCTATGCAGAGGGTGAGGTGCTGCATACCCTCGTCAGCAACATAGACATCAAGGATATACGTGTAAACAAACTGTCTGCCTTCGTTATTCCAGAGTCAAAGACGGTGATACGTGGTGACAAGTTCTCCGCACAGATTGTCATGGCCGCTATAGACACTACACAGCAGCCAGAGATATTTATAGGCGGCAGACAGGTGCAGCTCAAAAATAACACATACGAGTTCATTGCCGGTAAAACGGGTGACTATACGCTCTCAGGATATATGACGATGAGAGACGGTTCAGGCCAGATATTACGTCGTGACTTTGAGCAGAAATACACTGTGGTGGACCCTTCTGCAACAGTTTCCGCCGACCTTATGAATGTGCTCTATGCAGGTTTCAATAACCCAATATCAGTAAGCATACCGGGCGTACCTCTCAATAAGGTGTCAGCCACGATGACAGGTGGCTCATTCACCCCTACGAGTGCCGGACACTACATAGCGCGTCCCTCTGCTGTAGGTAAGGATGTCACAATAACGGTTTCAAGCCTTGCTACAGGTAAGCCTGTAAGAATGGGTGAGTTCACGTTCCATGTACGTAAGCTGCCTGACCCTACACCTTATATCAAGGTAGGCGACAACCGCTTCAAGGGTGGTAATATGGCAAAGGCAGACCTTATGGGAGTCAGCACCCTGCGTGCCGCTATTGATGACGGTCTGCTTGATATAGAGTTTAAGGTAACTGGTTTCGTAGCCGTGTTCTTTGACAACATGGGTAACCGTGTGCCGATAGTGTCAAACGGTGCGTCGTTCTCCTCAAGGCAGATGGAACTGTTCCGCAAACTGTCACGCTCAAAGAGCTTCTTCATAACACAGGTGCATGCTGTTGGTCCTGACGGCATACAGCGTACCTTGCCTGGTGGTATGGAGGTAGTTGTAAAATAAAAGTTTACAAGGTTTTGAATTATTAGCTATGAGTAGATAGCAGCCAGCAGGCTGACTCTTACTAAATAAAGAAATTACGATATGAGACAACGTATAATAGTTTTTGTAGGAATGTTGATACTTCAATCTTCATTCTTCATCCTTTGTTCAGACGCACAGCCTGCACAGAGGCGTAACGCACAGCAAACAGGAACACAGCGCAAGAACACCACCACGCTGACTACGCGTGCGCAGATTTCATATCCTGCCACGATGAAGATGAGTGAGGATGTGGTATGGCGTCGTGACATATATCGTGAGCTCGACCTCACCCAGGGGGCTAATGCCGGTATCTATTATCCCGTTGAGCCTGTAGGTTCACAGATGAACCTTTTTACCTATCTCTTCAAACTGGTGCTTTCCGGTCAGATAAAGGCTTACAAGTATAACATAGACGGTAACGAGTCGTTTGAGCCGGATAATCAGCTCAAGCCGTTGTCACTCCTTGACGACTATAATATATATTATGAGCGCAAGGATGGCAGGTTGAAGCTCGACAATTCAGACATCCCGTCACGAGAGGTCAAGGGGTATTATATAAAAGAGACCTCATACTATGACCAGAACTCGGCCACTTTCCATACTAAGGTGCTTGCACTCTGTCCTATCATGTTCCGTGACGATGACTTCGGTGACGGCGTGGCGCGTTATCCGCTCTTCTGGGTAAAGTATGATGACATCGCACCGTTCCTTACGAAGCAGACTATCATGACGAGTGACATCAATAATGCCGCAACGATGAGTATGGACGACTATTTCGTAAAGAACATGTATAGCGGCAAGATATACAAGACTAACAATATGCTTGGCCAGACGCTTGCACAGTATTGTCCGAATGATTCTGCCATGGCAAAGGAACAGCAGCGCATAGAGGCAGAGCTGAAAGCCTTTGAGGAGAACATCTGGGGCGACAAGGCCCGTAAGGATTCCCTCGATTCCATAGCTAAGGTAGAGGCATCACAGCCTAAGACAAAGACAAAGAAGTCACGTCTTAACCGTCGTGCGCAGGGAGGGGCGGAGGCTACAGCCACTGCAGCCGGCAATGAAGGCGGCGTGGCGGCTACAGAGCGTAAGTCGGCTTCTGCTGCTCGTAAACGCTCTCGCAGTTCTTCAAGTGGAGGCAGCGGCACTCTTAGTGTCAGGAGGCAGAGACACTAATGGGGGCTGGTTATAGTGGTTATAGTGCCTATAGTATCTATAGTATCTATAGTATCTATAGTATCTATAGAATAAATAAAAAAAACAAACTCATAATCAAAAAATAAAACATTATGAAGAAACTTTACTCAATACTCGTTATGGCAGCGGCGCTGCTGATGACAATGCCTGCACAGGCGCAGGTTAAGTTCGGTTTCCGTGGCGGTGCTAACCTCGTGAACATGAAACTGAGTGGAAATGTTGTGAAGAATATTACAGACAAGGATAACCGCGCCGGTTTCTATATCGGTCCTACGGTTAAGTTCACTGTGCCTATAGTAGGTCTTTCTTTGGACGCTTCCGCTCTGTATGACCAGCGCAGTACAGAGGTAGCTGGTGAGGATGGTTCTAAGGAGAGCCTTATAACACGTCAGCTGGCAATACCTGTCAATGTACGTTACGGATGGGGCTTAGGCTCAGTGGCAGACATCTTCCTCTTTGCCGGTCCTCAGGTGGCATTCAACTTCTCAAAGGACAAGAGCCTCTTTAATAATATTAATAATGAAGACTGGAGTTGGAAAACAAGTAACTTCTCTGTCAACGTAGGTCTCGGTTGCACCATCCTCAGCCATGTGGAGCTGAAGGCAAACTACAACATCGCTTGTGGCAAGACTGGTGAGGCTAACATATTGGACACTGCTACAAAAACTGTGATAGGTACAGTTAAGAGTAAGTACAACTCTTGGCAGATTGGCATGGCATATTACTTCTAATCTGTGCGTTAGCAGAAATCTAAGAGATACAAAACGTCGCATACACAGTGTATGCGGCGTTTTTTTTATATACTCATAATCATGTATTCTTATTGTGTAATTTAATAAATATTTGTAACTTTGCACAGATACATTAATACGTGCGATATGCCTTTACTGTTAAAACCTGTATTTACCAGACTATATTTCTTTATGTATCTGCTCGGAATAACGAGCAGCATACTTACCATTCCACCATATAAGGATGCTCACATGTACTCAAACGCTCCGTGGGAGTTGCTGATAGATGTGTATGTATTGAGTGCGGTGGTACTGCTTATTCCCCGTCGCATCAAGCGTTTCCCGTTGCGTTCGCTTGTAAAGGTGCTGCTGTATGGCTTCATGTATCCGCTGTACATTATAGACACCTTCTGCTTTGTGAAGTTCGGCAGCACGCTCAATCCCTCCATGCTATTGCTTATGGGAGAGACAACGAGCAACGAGGCTACGGAGTTCCTTACCAGTTATGTCACTACTGACGTGATATTCTCTGAGGTAGGCATCATCATGCTGGTGCCGTTGCTCCACCTTGTGTGCTATCTCTTGTGCAAGCGCCTGCATATCAGTTTGCAGCTGAAGCCGGGCAAATGGGTTAGTCTGGCATGTAATGTCATCGTGGCAGGACTGTTGGTGTGGCTCGCCGTTGTCAGCATAGATAACAAGCTGCTTTATGTTAAGACAATGACACGTGACACGATAGGCGATGTGGAGCATACGCTCGCTGTCAGCCCGCATACAGAGATGTACCAGCCCCCTATGCGACTGTTCTTCTCTATACGTAGCAATCAGTTGATAGGCAGACAACTGGATATACTGCTCGATGTTACAGATCATGTGCAAGTGGATTCCTGTGACTATAAGAGTCCTAACATTGTGCTTATCATAGGTGAGAGCTTTAACAAGCGTCATGCCCAGTTGTATGGCTATGACAAACCCAATATGCCTAATCAGGTAAGGATGAAGAGACAGGGCTTCCTGATGCCTATGGAGGATGTGGTGACACCGTGGAACCTTACAAGTTTCGTGTTCAAACATCTCATGACCACCTATTGCGTAGGCGATTCCAAGGACTGGTGTGACTATCCCCTCTTTTGCCAGATATTCCGTGAGGCTGGCTATGAGGTCACATTCCTTACCAATCAGTTCCTGCCTAAGGCAAAGGAACCAGTATGGGACTTCAGCGGCGGCTTCTTCCTTAATGACTCTGTGCTCTCACGCAAGCAGTTTGACCATCGCAACACAGACTTGCACATCTTTGATGACGGACTGCTTTCCGATTATGATGTGATGAGGAAACCGGGAGGCTGCCTTGCCGGTAGCAAGAGCAAGGGCAAACTGACGATATTCCACCTCATGGGTATGCACGTGAACTATCGCATACGCTGTCCTAACTCTAAGAAGAAATGGGGCGCAGGTGACTACCCTGACGACATGGACATGCCGCAGAAACGCCGTAAGGTTATGGCAGACTATGACAACGCTGTGTGGTTTAACGACTCTGTGGTTAACCAGATAGTAAAGCGCTTCAAGAAAGAGGAGGCGATAATAATATATGTGCCAGACCATGGCGAGGAGGTGTTCGGGCCGGGAGCGCGACATTTTTTCGGACGTATGCATGACACGAATATCACCAAGAGACTGGCTGACGAGGAGTTCCGCATACCTATGTGGATATACTGCTCGCAGAAGTATATAAGGCGCCACAGGGATATATACAAGGCGGTAAAACAAGCAAGGACAAAGAAGTATATGACCGATGCCCTCTCACATCTGCTTATGGGACTGGCAGGCATACACACTCCTTACTATAAGCCTGAGTATGACCTGCTGTCACCACAGTATAATGAGCAGCGTCCGAGGTTGCTGAAGCATACCACGGATTATGACAAGTTGAATAATAATAAGGAGGAGAAGTAAGTAATGACACTCTTGACAAAGACAGAATGCTCAGCGCTGAGAGGTGTGGCTATAATAGGAATATTCCTGCATAACTACCTGCATTGGCTCGGGCCTATGGTTAAGGAGAATGAATACCAGTTCTTTCAGAGTAATGTGGACTGGATGGTCAGTCTGGTGTCCAGCCCTGATGAGAACTTGCTCTTCCAGTTGTTCTCGTTCTTCGGACACTACGGCGTACCGGTATTCCTTTTCCTCAGCGGCTACGGCTTGGTACTGAAATACGAACGTGAAGACACACAACCCTCTATGCCGTTCCTGCGCCATCACTTCATGAAGCTCTTCCCTATGATGGTGCTCGGCTTCGTGTGCTTCGCCATGGTTGACTGGATTACGCCGGGCAGACACCACTGGGCATGGACAGACATCATAGCCCAGCTCACTATGACCATCAACCTCTTGCCTGACCCAGACCATATAATATGGCCGGGTCCTTACTGGTTCTTCGGACTGATGATGCAACTGTACCTTGTCTATATATTGGTGATACACCGTTACCGCCACTGGACGGTAGTGGCAGGCCTTACGTTGCTTTGCTGGGCATTGCAGGCCATATGTGCCGGCTCTCCTGACGGCGAGGTGCTTAATCGCATCAGGTATAACAGCATCGGCGGTATGCTGCCGTTTGGCATGGGTGTGTTGCTTGCACGCTCACAGGCACTACAGCAAAGGCTGTCGTCAGTAGGAGTGGGTGGATGGCTGGCTGTGCTCGGCATATCCGTGGCGCTGACAGCAGCGTTCTCCATGACTTTCCATACATGGCTGTGGGTACCGGCTCTCATCGTGGTGGTAAACGTGGCATTCGTTAAGGTTCTGCCACAGATAGGTGTACGTGCGTTAGATTGGGTAGGAGCCTTGTCGGCAGCCATCTTCGTGTGCCACCCCATAACACGAAAGATATTCATACCCATAAGCCGTGGCGGTGCTATACTCGACGGCTTGGTACTCTATATCGTGGCAACTGTAATGCTCGCCATGTTATTCAGAATGATAATATCACAACTACAGAAAAAAGCATAACAGAAAGATGAATATCCTTGACCATATAAAACTGCTCAGACCGTCACACTGGGTGAAGAACCTGTTTATCTTCCTGCCGGTGTTCTTCGGTCATCAGCTGACAAACGCCTCGGCAGTGCTTAGCTCCTTCATCGCTTTTGTGGCATTCTCCCTGGCAGCCTCGGCGGTATATTGCTTCAATGATATCATAGATGTGGATGCAGACCGTCGTCATCCTGTTAAGTGCCATCGTCCCATAGCCAGCGGCAGGGTAAGCATCACGTCGGCATACGTCATGATGGTAATGCTCATAGCGTTGAGTGCCGTGTCATCATTGCTTTTCGGTAATGAGCATCAGTATATGGTTATGCTGGTGATAGCGGCATACCTGGTCATGGAGTTCCTGTACTGTACCTTCCTGAAGCGTTATGCCATCATTGATATATGCATACTCTCCATGGGCTTCGTCTTCCGCATACTGCTTGGCGGAGCCGCTACGGGCATCATCATCAGTCACTGGCTGATAATGATGACATTCCTGCTTACGCTCTTCCTCGGCATAGCCAAGCGCCGCGATGACGTGTTGCGTATGAATGCCACGGGCATTGCTCCGCGCCATAACACCAAGAGGTATAACCTTACCTTTACCAATACAGCTCTGTGTATCACGGCATCGGTAATGCTCGTGTGTTATATAATGTACACCATCTCACCAGAGGTGACAGAGAATTTTGATACGCAATACTTGTATCTCACCACAGTCTTTGTCATGATGGGACTCCTGCGTTATATGCAGTTGGCTGTGGTTGACGAACAGACCGGAGACCCGACGAAGGTGCTGCTCCACGACCGCTTTATGCAGTGTGTGGTGGCATGTTGGTTCCTCTGTTTCTTGCTTATCATATATGTATTGTGAGAATAGGACATTTTTGTCATTTCGCCTTTTTATTTTTGTCAACGTAAAAACGCAAACTAGAAGAAAAATGACCTTTTGGAAGAGCGAAAATCATCATTTTTCATCTCTTTTTCCGTGAAAGCATAGCTTTTACATTGTCATTCGATAGCTTTCACGATGAGAAACGAT
>CAMEWL010000034.1:0-28285 GCA_945941025.1 uncultured Prevotellaceae bacterium | reverse complement strand
TTCAAGAAAAATCTGTGTCCATCTGTGTTATCTGTGGGAGAGTGGTCAATTTCTGGTAATTCCTGTAAAAAAAAATCCGTGTAATCCGTTGTTCAAGAAAAATCTGTGTCCATCTGTGTTATCTGTGGGAGAGTGGTCAATTTCTGATAATTCGTGTTCAAGAAATAATCCGCAGCCACCACCACGTCAGCCCCTATCCCTGTACTGCTTAGGCGACATGCCATAGTACTGCTTGAAGCAGCGGTTGAAGTACGAGGCATCCTTTATGCCCACCTTATAGCTCACCTCAGAGATGTTGAGCGACACATCATCAAGCAGCACGGCAGCACGCTTCATGCGCTCAGACACCAGCAGCTTGTTAGGCGACATACCCTTCAGTTCCTTAATCTTTCCGAAGAGCTTGGTGCGACCTATGTGCAGCATCTCAGCCATCTGGTCAACAGAGAAGTCTGAGTCACCAAGGTGCTGCTCTATGATACGGTCCACCTGCTCAGCAAAACGCTTGTCGGCACGACTGGTAATGACAGGCTCCGCAACATCCGTCGGCGCGGCAGCGGCAGTCTGCTGACTCTCAGCAGGCGCTGCCATCCTCTCACGGTTCCACTTTATGAGCTGGGCAGTCCTTGCCGCCAGCACCTGGTAGTTACACGGCTTCACCATATAGTCATCAGCCCCGGCCTCATAGCCCTTTATACGGTGGTGGTCATCATCAAGGGCTGTGAGCATGATGACAGGCATGAGCATGGTGTCGGCATGGCTGCGCAACTGCCTTACTATGTCATAGCCGCTCATATCGGGCAGCGTCACGTCGCATATCAGCAGCGCAGGCTTCCTCTCACACACCTTGTCATAGCCGTCCTTGCCAGTGGTATAGGCATCCACATGGAAATACACCCCCATCTCAGACTTTATCTGCTCCAGCATGTCGGGGTCATCCTCTATCACGGCTATGTGCAGGTCATTGAGCGCCTGTGGCAGCGGCTCGTGTATTATAGGCGTCTCATCGTGTCTCGTCACGGCAGAGACAGCAGAGCCCTCACTCATGTAGTCCTCAGCAGAGTAAGCGCTGCCGTCAAGCGGCAGGGTGAGTGTAAAGCATGCGCCGCCCAAGGAGCTGGAATGCTGATATGTCAGGCTGCCCTTGTGCGTCAGTGCCATCTTATGGGCAGTGTACAGCCCTATGCCCATGCCGCCCTGCGATGCGAAACCGTGCATGAAAGGCTGGAAGAGCACAGGCAGACGGCCGTCATCAATACCCGGTCCTGAGTCATCAACAGTAAGGCACAGTTTGCCGACATCAGACCTCAGGCGCACGCTGACGGTACCCTTGACCGGGGTGTATTTCACTGCGTTGCTGATGATGTTGTATGTTATAGCGTCAACGATGTGGCGGTCGAAAGGCATAAGCAGAGACTTCTCCGACGACTGGAAGGTCAGCGATATATCCTTCTGGTTAGCCACGTTCCAGAAGTCATGTGATATATCACGCACAAACCTCACTATGTCGCCCTGCTCCACCTTCAGTCGCAGGTTGTCAGTATCAATCTTACGGAACTCCATCAGCTGGTTTACCAGTCGCGTCATCCTCACCGCGCCCCTCTGCGCCGTCTGCAGCTGCTTTCTCGGTGTGGCAGCCTCGCCCATGCGGTCTATGGCACCGCTGATAAGTGCAAGCGGAGTGCGAAACTCATGCGCTATCTGCGTAAACAGGTTGATGCGCATATCAGCCACCTCCCTCTCCATTCTCATCTGCTGCCTCAGCATAATCTGCTGGCGTTTGTGACGGTAGAATATGGTGATGAGGGCAGCTATTACCGATATATACATCATCCACGCCCACCAGGTGTTATACCACGGCTGACGAATACGTATCTCCATTACGGTCTCTGCCGCACCACCATCCAGCCGCAGGTGGAAGGTGTAGGTGCCTGGCGGCAGGTTGCCATACTCCATATAGTTTTGTGATGACGGAGTGCGCCATGTCTTGTCATAGCCCTCAAGGTAGAACTGGTACAGTGTCTGCCCCGCATCGGCATAGTTGAAGTCTGAGAAGCACAGCCTCACCGTGTTCTCGTCGTATGGCAGTGTGATGCTGCTTTTACCGAGCAGGTGGATGAACTTCTCATTATTATATATAGATGCCCCGTTAATGATGACATCGGTGATGTGAGCCATGGAGTTATGCGGTGACGCCATCGGTTTGTCTTGCGGAGTTATGACTGTGATGCCGTCATGAGTACCGAAGAGCAGCCGACCGTCGCTCAGCGTAAGCGCGCAATTGTCAGAATACAGCCTGTTCAGCAGACTGGTACCAACGCTATGGTTCACCGCCTTCATGGTCTTAGGACTGATGGTAGAGACCGCCTCGTCGGTAGTAACCCATATATTGCCATACAGGTCCTCGGTTATAGAGTGTACGTTATCATTGCTCAGTCCGTGCATGGTAGAAACGGTGCTGATATCAGTCTTTCCCTTCCTCATCACACACCTTATGGCTCCCGAGCCGGCACCGCCTGCCCATACGCTGCCGTCGCTTGCGCTCAACAGGCATGTTATATCATTGGTAGGCAGTCCGTCGCTGATACTTATACGCCTGAAGGAAGCGTTGGATATGGGGGTTGCGCTTATATCGGCTATGTAGATGCCGTTGTACGTTGCCACCCACAGATTGCCGTTTTTGTCGGTTGTCAAGGCATTGATGCGGCTTTCAGATATGCTGCGCGTCAGCAGGTAAGTCAGCTTACGCTGCCCGTCGTTACTGTTGGTCGCCATTATCAGTCCCTGCTCCCATGTGGCTATCCATGTACGCCCCTGCTTATCGGTAAGGCTGTCTGTGTGGCTGTCAGGCGTGGCTGCTACCGTAGTGGCGTGGAACGTGCCGTCAGCGTTCAGCACATAGCTGCGGTGACTTTTCGTTGTTACCAGGATGTTGCCGTCAACCAGCTGCCTCAGCCGGGTTATGAAATTCGTCTTCTCACCCTGATGCAGCGGGTCGGGCATTATGATACCATAATCTCCCAGCGGATTGCTCCTCAGCATGGTCACACCGGCATCCTCCTGTCCTATCCATACGTTGCCATCCCTGTCCTTATGTATATTGGTAAGATAGTCAGTATCAAGTATGGGGTACGGGTCTTTTGCCGAGAAGTGCTCCGTATGGTCATTGACGGGGTCGTAGATATACAGTCCGTTGCCGTAGGTTGCAATGTAGAATCTGCCATCATCACATATAATGGTAGAATAGTTTCTCTTCCTCTTGATGTTAATGTCATCCTCACGCAGCAACTGCATTCTTCTCATCCTGCCGTCCTTCATGAAGAGCCAGAAGGCACCCAGCCTGTCAGACACGCACAGGTTGCCGTCAAGATTGTCAAGCACAATGCCGTAGTCCATCTGCAAATCCGCCGGCACGGAGAACTCCATAGTGCGACAGTCCATAGCCACCACCGTATTGCGTGTCATTATAAGCCAACGATCCTGCCATATCATGTTACCGTTCACCGCCCCCATGTCGCCCATTCCCTGCGGAATAGTCACATTGCGCACCATCTTGCCGTGCTTGTCAAAAGCCATTACCCTGCCACTGCGGGTGAGGAAGAACGTCACATTCCTCCAAGAGTTAGCCATCATAAAGTCATGGTCTTTTGCCAGAATGTCAAAACCTCCCTTGGCATTCAGCCTCAGCAGTCCGTCAGTAGTGAGTACCCATACACTGCCGTTTCCCACGACTATGCGCTTCACCTTGCACCCCTCCGGCAGTCCATTGCCGGGAGTATAGTCCTTACACATAAAGTCACCGTTGCCGTATGTAACATGCCGTATGCCTGCTTTTGCCTCATACATCCACATACCGCCAGGCTCAGCCACGAATCGCTCAAACGTCTTGCTGTGGTCACATCCCGGCGCATAGTCCACGTAGCGTCCCTGCCTGAGGTCAAGGCATGAATAGTGGAACGTGGCCGACCTTATCCACAACAAGCTGTTCAGCGTGTCAAGATGCAACGTGCCCACGTTGTCGGTAAGGCTTCTTGTATCGGCATCAGCCGCATGGAAAGGCACTACTGCGTAACCGTCATACCGGCACAAGCCGTTTGACGTGCCAAGCCATATATATCCGGTGCTGTCCTGCACCATGTCGTTCATACGGTTTGACGGTAGTCCGCTCTGCGTTGTCAGGCTGCGTCCTGTCAGTGGTGTCCACACCCTGCTACCTCCTGTGAGAGACAGCACCGCCACGCAGCACGTCAATGCCGCCATGCAGGTCAATATTTTCTTTGCATATAAATACATGATTGCAAATTTATACAAAAATTCTGAATAAACCGTCATCATCAACTCGAAAAAAAGGAATAAGACATAAAGGGTTATGGAGAAAGAGCGCAGGGGGAAACCTGAGGGGAGGATACCACTGACCTGGAATACAAGCCGAAGTCATGCAACATGGGTATATGGTTTGACGGCACGCTGTCAAGGCAGCTGATTAACGAGAACATAATAGACAGCCCGGCTAACGGCAGGACGTTTACCATATACAGGTATGATGAGTCGTTTATCAATGGCACCAAGTCAAACCCAAGCTGGTATGGCGACTTCCTCGGCGACTGGCGCGAGGAGTTCATAGTGCCTGACAACACAAAGCTGAAGGACCTGAAGGTATTCTCTACATGGTACCCCTCTGACTATAAGTTCCCTTACCTCATGAGCGACCACACATACTGGATGCAGTGCATAAACCAGAACATAGGCTATAACCAGCCTACCAACCTGGGTTACTACATGGGCATCGACATGGACATGGCTGACGTGCCGCTGGAGGAGGCTGACGCCATTGTCAACGTAAGCATGGGCACCAAGGTGTGCGCGCAGGACAACAACATCTATGACCTGAGCGGACGCAGGAGCTACGGCACAGGACGCGGCATATATATCAAGGGCAGAAAGAAATACGTGGTGTATTGATGAATTATAGCAGGGAATATGATGTTTTTACAAAATAATTTCGTAACTTTGTCCTTATATAGAACTCAACTTTCGAGTTACAGGAGTTAAGGAGTTGTTAAAAAGTAAGGGGTTAAGGAGTTAAGGAGTTAAGAAGTTGCTAAAAAGTAAGGAGTTAAGAAGTTAAGAAGTTAAGAAGTTCTTTGCAAGCAAAGCGTCGCAAGCGCCGAGCGAAGACATAACCTCTAAATATAAGAACTCCATCAATAAAGTGGATAAGCAAAGCATACGTCTTTACTCCATAACTACAAAGGAGTTGAGCGAAACATGAATTAATAACTGACCACCAAACAACCAAACCACTAAACAACCAAACAACCAAACAACCAAACAACCAAACCACTAAACCACCAAACCACTAAACCACCAAACAACCAAACAACCAAACCACTAAACAACCAAACCACTAAACCACCAAACCACTAAACCACCAAACCACCAAACAACCAAACCACTAAACCACCAAACCACTAAACCACTAAACCACTAAACCACCAAACCACCAAACCACCAAACCAAAGTCTATGAATACGCTCAAGAAAACATGTATCCTCGTTTCATCACTGTTCACAGTACTGTGTATGTATGCACAGAAGAACCCCATACTGCCCGGCTTCCATGCCGACCCTGAGGTGTTATACTCTGAGCAGACCAACCAATACTACATATACAGCACCACCGACGGCTATCCCGGTTGGGGAGGATGGACGTTCAGCGTCTTCTCGTCAAAAGACCTTAAGACATGGAAAGACGAGGGCGTGATGCTCGACGTGAAGGGCGATGACGTGCCGTGGGCTGACGGCTACGCATGGGCTCCGTGCATCATTGAGCGCAAGCAGGCTGACGGGAAGTACAAGTATTACTTCTATTTCTCTGCCAACAACCCCGTATCTAAGCGTAAGGAGATAAGCTGCGCCATAAGCGACAGTCCTACCGGGCCTTTCAAGGCTCTTGACCACCCCATAATAACCGACAAGGACCGCCCTGCCGGACTGAAAGGCGGACAGGCCATTGACGTTGACGTATTCCAAGACCCCGTGAGCGGCAAGTATTACCTATACTGGGGTAACGGTTTCATGGCAGGTGCGGAGCTTAACGACGATATGGTAAGCATCAAGCCTGAGACGAAGGTGAACCTCACGCCTAAGGGCGGCACGCTCAGCACATGGGCTTACCGCGAGGGCGCATACGTATTCCATCGCGAGGGCAAGTATTACTTCCTGTGGTCTGTTGACGACACCGGCTCGCCTAACTACCACGTATGCTATGCCACAGCCTCATCGCCACTCGGACCGCTGAACATTGACCCTGACCACTGTGACGTGTTGAGACAGCTGCCGGGGAAAGAGATTTACGGCACTGCACACAACTCCATACTACAGGTGCCGGGCAAGGACAAGTGGTACATAGTATATCACCGCATAAACAAAGACTTTGTCAACGGAGGCAAGGGCGTACCGGGCACCCATCGCGAGGTGTGCATAGACCGTATGTGCTTTGACAAACAGGGACGCATCAAGCCCGTGAGGCCTACGAGGTAAGCTTACCACACGTCACACATCTGCCTCGACAGCGACTCAGCGGGGCGCACTGGCAGAGGCTTGCCGTTTACCGTAGAACGCAGGAAGCGGCAGTTATCTGTATTAAAGAGATAGTAAGAGTGCGTGGCTGTCTTCACATGGAAGTCGCTCACCTCTATGTCGCGTATGGCACAGGCGGTGTTCTTCTCTGTGGGTGACATGGTAACAGCACCGTCGGCAGCAGTAACAGGCACACCCGGTCCGTCATAATACACGCCGTAGCCCTCGGCACTGCCTGCCGTGACGTTACTGATGCGGAAGTGCTCATACTGCGACGGCCAGTTGCCGCCACGATAACCGAAGTAGTTGGTCTCAAACCTTAGCACCGCCCCCTTGGCAGAGGCTATGCGTATGTTGTCAACAAAGACATTGCGTATATATCCTCCCCTGTCAAGGTTTGACTTGAAGAGCAGCGCATTCTTCACATTGCCTATCTCCACGTCGGTCATATACACATCATGCACTCCTCCACTCATCTCCGAGCCTATACACAGTCCGTTACACTCGGAATAGAAACGGCAGTGGCGTATCACTATATTCTCTGACGGCACCCCCACCCTCCTGCCGTCGGCATCCCTGCCGGCCTTGATGGCCACGGCATCGTCGCCAGTGCGGAAGAGGCAGTTTTCTATCAATACGTTACGCGATGACTCAGGGTCGCAGCCATCATTGTTGGGCGAGTGGCTGTCAATGGTCACGCCGCGCACCGTCACGTTATCGCAATATACGGGGTGTATGCACCAGAAGGGGCTGTTCCTCAGCGTTATGCCCTCCACCAGCACCCTGCTGCAGCGGTAGAACTCCACAGCACACGGGCGCAGATGCGTACCCTTGCCAAACACACGCTCGCTGCCCTCCACATCGCCAAGGGCACGCAGCCGCCTCACGTCGGGCATCTCTATGGTCTCGCCGTGCGTGCCGTGGGCATTCTCCTTGAAGTCCTCTGTGTCAGCGGTCATTCCCCACCGCGCCATCTCTATATGTCCCTGCGCGTCAATAGTGCCGCTGCCAGTGATGGCTATGTTCTCCGCACCATTGGCATATACCATTGCCGAGCGTCCCATGAGGTCCGTGCCCTCCCAGCGTGTCTTTACCACAGGCAGGAAGTCGTCGGCCTCACCGCTGAACAGCAGCAGAGCCCCCTCCTCAAGATGCAGCTCCACCCCACTCCTCATAACCAGCGAGCCACGCAGCATATAGGTACCGGGCCCCACTATGAGCCTGCCGCCGCCGTTGCGTGCCAGCCCATCAATGAGCACCTGCAGCGTAGGCAGCGCATCGGCCTTTGGCGAGGGCAGCGGTCCCACAGAGGCCCTCAGCCTCGGAATACGCACCTGCTGGAACGTCGCCACCAGCGAGTCCACATCTGTTGCGGCACTGACAACAGCCGCGGATGTCAGCACCATTAGCAAGAGGAAATATCGTCTGAATGCCTGCACAGGGCAGACACAGAAATCACCTGTTGATTTTATTATACACATAATTCTTTGAAAATAAAGCGACACCATAAATGCCGGGCAATTATACCTAAAAAAAAACTGTTGCAAATTTACAGATTTACTTTCAATTCTGCAAATTTGCAACAGTTTTCTGTTTATACACGAAAACAAAAAGGCTGCCTTCGTGTTTCGGTAGGATTATTCAGACCCCCCCTAATACGTTACAGTGTCACGCTGATGGCATTTCCACTGTATGTAGCGGTCTTCCGGGTGCCATCGGGCAGAATGACATTAAACTTGTGCGTCTTCAGCATTCCCCTGAACTTTCCTCTTTGCTCGCCTATAGTGAGGGTACGGGTGGCGTCTTCCCATTTGAAGCTAATCTCGGTAAACTGGCCGCGCTCGTAGTTATAGCCGTCTCCCTCGTCCTCATAGAGTGTGAACTGGCCGTCGGCTCCCGGGTACACGTGTATGTCCAGATTGTCCCACGCCTTCTCTGAGCTGTACTGCACGTCTGGACCGAATGGTATGATGCTTCCTGCACGTACATAAACAGGCATATCGGTAATGGGTGTGGGGCGCTTTACGGTACAGCCGCCATCAAACTGTTCGCCGGTAAAGAAGTCATACCAATGCGTTCCTGAGGGCAGATAGACCTCATACGGTGCCTTGGCTTTCTTCACTTCGGGGTATATCTCGTGTCCGCGCTTCTTCTCGTCCTTCCATGTGTATAGCGGGTCGGTGACGGGCTTTACCAGCAAGGCGTGGCCGAACATATACTCATCGTTCAGGCGAATGGCTTTCTTGTCATTTACGAAGTCCATCACCAGCGGACGCATCATCATGCCTGAGTGCTGCACCACCTCGCCCATCATTGAGTATATGTAAGGCAACAGGCGATAGCGCAGCTTCACCGCATCTACCATGGCATCGTAGGCCCAGTCGCCCGGTTTGCCAAACTCATATATCTCGCTCACCATGGGCGATGAGCAGTGGTTGCGCATCAGTGGCATGAACGCACCCCACTGCATCCAGCGCACCTGCAGCTCTTGCAAAGCTGGGTTCTTTGCACTCTGCTGGTACTCATGGTAGAAGAAGCCTCCGAGGTCTGTATTCCAGAAGGGTATGCCGCAAAGCACGTAGTTCAATCCGCTGGGCACCTGTCTCTTCATCTCCGCCCACGACGCACTGATGTCGCCGCTCCATGAGAACGTGCCATAGCGCTGCAAGCCGAAGGTGCCGCTGCGTGTCATCTGCATTGAGCGTTTAGTATTGTCCTTTGTGGCTCGCTGGTGTTCGTATATGCCACGGTTGGTCATCAGCGGAAAGGCGTTCTTCACCGAGCGCCACGTACCTGCGTAGGTCATGCAACTGTCATCACCAGGAGCCTCAAAATGGTCGGGCTCAGTGGAGTCGGTCCACCAGGCATCAAAGCCCACACGGTATAGATTCATGAGCTGTTGCCAGTACAGGTCGCGTGCCTTGGGGTTGAACACATCGTAGGGGCGCACGCCTTTCTTCCTCGGCCACGTCTCAAAAGGCAGCAGGGCGTCTATCTCCTTCATCTTGGAATAGCCCTCTGTCCATGGACCGAAGTTGGCCCAGATACTAATCATCAGGTGCGCATTGTTCTTGTGCACATACTCTGCCATATCCTCCGGACTCTTTATGCGTGGTTTCAGTCCCTTGGCCTTATACTCGGCAGCCATCTTCTGCAGGTCCTTTGGCAGATATTTCTCCCACGCCGGGTCTCCAACCTTATTAATATAGTAAGGGTTTTGAAACCTCATGGCGTTCCAGTTTGAGTCACATCCCCAGTACTGCCAGTCCTGCACTATGGCGTCGAGTGGTATCTGCAACTCACGGTAGCGGTCGAGCACGCCGCAGAGCTCGTCGCTCGTCTTGTAGCGCTCACGACACTGCCAGTGGCCCATAGCCCAGAGGGGGAACATAGTGGCCTGACCACCTAACTCACGCACACCGGCCATCACGCCGTCCTGTGTGCCGTCGCGGTATATGAAGTAGTAGTCCATGACATCTGCCACCTCTGAGGAGAATGTCATGCCCTCGGCATTGTCCTTAAACTCACTCCTTCCTGCGTTATCCCAATATAATCCATAACCTTTTTCTGATGTAACATAGGGTATGGCTATATAGGTATTATGGTTCCAGAGTTTCATGGTGCGTCCGCGCCATACCATGGCAGTATCGCGCAGCTGTCCCAGACCATAGATGGCTTCGCCAGCATCAAGTGTCCATGTCTGGGCTATGCTCATGCGACCTTTGTCGGCGCCGTCTTCATAGCGTTTCATCGTGCCTGCCGTAGTCTCCCGCAGCAATACCTTGCCATCGCGACTACGGAAGGTGACGCTGCCCGTAGTGCCGTCTATGGTTGCACTGACGTTGGGCGTATTGACCTTGCCGCCTTCCTTCAGCACCACTGAGAAGCTCTGCCTTTCTGGCATAGCTCCCCCACCGGGATACTTTACCACGCGGACGATGTCATCTGACAGGTAACTGACGCGGATGGTCACTCCGTTCACTACTTTCACTTCGGCTGCCTTCGTTTTCACTTTATTGGCTGCCAGCATAACCGTGGCTGTAATAACGCACAGACACGTCAACAGGATTCTTTTGTACTTCATAGTTCTCTGATTAATTATGCTGCAAAGTTACGAAACTTTGCGTACATAGTACTGAAACAAATGAAGATGAAAATGGTAATGAGGAAGAAAAATGCCCTATTTACCGGGATATTCCGACGGTCGGCAGCCAAATTCCTTCATGAAGCACTTGGTGAAATAGCTTGGCGAGGAGAATCCCGTCAGTTCGGATATCTCGGCTATTGACTTGTCGCCACGGCGCAGCATGTTTGCAGCGCGGTGCAGGCGTATGCTCCTAATGAAGAAGACGGGCGACTGCTGCATCAGGGCTGTCAACTTCTTATACAGTCCGGTGCGCTCCATGTTCAGGTCGGCGGCCAACTGCTCCACGCCATACTGGCTGTCGCCAATGTGCTGCTCCACCAATTGCGTGGCGCGTGCCATGAACTCCTTTTCCTGTTCTGTGGGTTCGGGGGCTGGTGGCTCTTTCTCGTCCGACGGGTCAGGAGTTGGTTTCGGTTCACTCAGCACCACCATAGCCTCGGCATGCTCATATTGGTTTACCTGCTCTGCCAGCCGTCTGACCTGCTCCATGAGCAAGGCTTCGCGGTTCTGGCGCTCAAGGCGGCGGCGGTAGAGTCGGAAACAGAAGAAAACAAGCATTCCCGCACCTAATATGTAGAATGCGAAGGCAACGGGCGACTGCCACCAAGGTGGTCGAATAGTGAACGTAATGCGGCGCACGTTCCTCATGTCCCAATGGCCTGGGTTGGTAGTGGCCATCACTTCGAGCGTATAATGTCCTGGAGACAGACCTACAAGAGGCAGGTAGAACACACCATTGTCATCAACAAGGCGCGGCACTGAGTCAGCTGACACGGTGTGCCACTGGTTGCCGTCGCCAGAGAAGCGATAACGGTAGCAGGTGCTGCGCGGACGCACATAGTTCATCGTGGAGAACTGAAACGCCAGCGAGTTTTGGTCGTAATCGAAGTCAAGATGACTGACATAAGGTGGTGTGACGGTTAGAAGCTGCTTACCGTCGTAATCCTGAAAGACCTCTAACGGTTGGCTGTGAAGGTAGATGTCGGTAAGTATAGGGAAAACGCTGATGTCGATGGGGCGAGTGGCAAACAGTCCTGAGAGTGGCGAACTATAGAGCAGTCCGTTTTGATAGGTGCCCAACCAGATGCCTCCTTCTCGGTCGAGCAACACTGTATTGATGCCTGTTGAGAGCATCGACCCGTCTGGCAGGTGCAGCTCCCTGAACGTCTCCTGTTGTCCTGTAACTGGGTTCAGGCGCAGATAGCCGTCAGGCGTGGTGACGTACAGCCAACCGGTGGGCGTGGCTGTCAGTGTGTGCATCATCTTGTCGCTTGTAAGCAGTGTGCGCCACCTTCTACTGTGGGTGTCAAATGCCAGCAGGATGCTGCCGTGGTGTCCGGACCTCACTTGGTATATGCACCCATCGAAGCCTTTCACCACTAATGACGTGAGCAGGTACTGCGAAGCCTGCTCTGGTCCGTATGCTTTTGAGCGAAACAGTACGGAGCCATCCTTGCGATATGCCACGAGCATTCCTGTTTCAAAGAAGGCGTAGATGGTATCGCCTACATCTGCTATGTCTTGCAGTCGGCAGGTCTCACGAGGCAATGGCAATGGCTTACATGCAGGGTTACCATGTAAGCGTTTGCCGTCACTTAACCATTTACATGCGTATGAGTCAATGAACACATCGGATGCAGTCCAACCGTCTTCCTTGTGTTGTTTCATCGTTCGCAGGTCAAAGCAGTAGAGTCGCTTCTTGCGCTTCATCCAGAGGTGGTCGTCAGCATCTGTGAACAGGCGTGTCTCGCCGGTATAATCGGGCAATGGCATATACAGGGCAGTGTCTATCTGTATGGAATTGAACCGACGTCCGTTATATACATCGACCGAGCGGTCGGTCATCACCACCATGCGACCGTCACGCAGTTGTGTAATCTGCCATACATTGTCACTGCTTAGTCCCTTTTGTGAATTCAACACATAAAAGGTTGCTGCGTCATCAGCCATTCCCGCCAAAGGTAGGAAAGACATCGACACGCAAACAACAAACTGCAGAATCCATATTATATGCCTGAACATTGTCTAAATTAACTCTTCTAAATAATTCTGTGCCATTATGATGACATCATAGGTTAGCACAAACAAATTCCATGAAATCACATTCATAACTATTTCAACAAAGAAACTGTTGCAAATTTACAGATTTACTTTCAATTCTGCAAATTCGCAACAGTTTTTCAGAGGAAACACGCTTCAACTATACTGGATTTTTCATTTCTTTGTATCACTGCCCACCAAAAAGGCAAAAAACGATTTTGTCCTATCGGGCACTGTCTTTTAACGCCTCATGCGTGCGATATTTCAAAATTATTTCCTGCTGGCCACGTACAGCGAAATCTACAGAGGGTTGTAACTATCTGATAATCAGTAGTAGGATATAAAAAAGCATAAAAAAACGGTAGTTTTTACCCTCTAAAAGCTATGCTTTCATGATGTAAAAGCTATCGAATGACGATGAGAAAGCTATGCTTTTACATCGTAAAGTGATAGCTTTCACGAAAAAAAGGGTGCGAAAAGTTGTTTTTTCGTACCCTTTTTCCGTTTTTCGCCCCTCTTCCTCTCCTAGATTGCGTTTTTCAGTCAACATGATTTTAATCAAGCAATGACAAAAATGTCCTATTCTATGTAGTCCCGGGGAGGTCTCTTTATAGATATGTGGCACACCACTCCGTTAAAAAGAAATCAGAGATACGGTATGAGCCTTCATTTACTGATACTATATTCTTATCTATCAATCCCCTTAAAGCAGACTGCACAGAACTTGCTGAAGGAAGCTTATATTTCTTAATAAAATCAGAAGACGTAATACCCTTAATCCATTTACGTGACTTAACATACTCCTTTGCCATCGCAAGCAACAGCATTTTTTGTTTAGTGGCCAACAGCGTCAGGGTTTCACGGTAATAATCCTCTTGCGAAACAATTATGTTGGCATGAGCGGTAGATACCATCTGCATATCACACTCCTCTCCCGCAGCCGTAAGCGCAAACAGCTCATTCATCATCATCTGCATGTACCATGTATAACCCTCATACTTGTCGTATATGTAATCAACAACGTCAGATTGTATTCTCTTGTCATACTTACTAAACATATCACATACAAAATCACGATACACTTCCTTGGGGATAGGTTTAAGGCTTATCCCTATCGCACTCTGATAAAATGGTTTTGCTTGAGAGTGAAACATCTGAGATATCATGTGTCGACTGCTACCTGTATAGATAAATGTAACATTCTTGCAGTGCTGTATCTTAGTACGCAATAGTGCCTCCACATTTTTCTCGTCATAATATGTTATTTGCTGGAATTCATCTATCGCCACTATACAATGACGGTCTGCACACTCAAGATAATCAAAGATTTCATCAAGTGTGGTTTCCGCAGACTGTATATCTCCTAAGCCTAACTCTAAGGTAAAATCACCTGTCATACTGTCCATCTTCACTCCTGGACGCAGCGAACTTACCATCTGCAGGAAACTCTCTCCCCACTTTGTCTTTACAGGTTTTAATCTCTTAAATATCTCTTTGCCCATCAAGGCGACAAACTCAGAGAGAGAAGTCGTTGCATATATATCTACAAAAAAAGTATAATACTCTTTCTTTATATATGACTGTGCAAAGAAGTGTTCTATCAGTCCTGTCTTTCCAAGACGACGTGGAGATATCAACGTAACATGCCTGCCATTGTCAATATGCTTCTGTAAGAGAGCTACCTCTTCTTTTCTGTCACAGAAATAGTCTTCTCCCTCGTAATATCCTGTAACAAAAGGATTTCTTAATCTTATTGCACTCATAATTATTATACCTATAATTATTGTACCTATAATAAAACTGTTGCAAATTTACGGATTTTCTTTTAACCCTGCAAATTTGCAACAGTCTTTCTGTGTGGTACATACTCAAAAGCACATATAAGTATGACTATAATAATGGTTTGTATAGGATTCTATAAGTCTATATGCTCCACGTTGATGTCTTCGTGTAGGAATACGTTGGCGCATTCCTTGAACCTCTCAGGCGACTCTGTGGTGTAGTAACTTACCGTGCCGTGCTTGGAGCAGTGAGCGTCAATCTCCGGATGACGGCGCAGGTAGTCAACGAGGGACGTTGCCACATACTCGCCTTGAGGCACGATGTTCACACCGTTGGGGACGGCCTTTCTCAGCGCATTCATCAATAACGGATAGTGCGTGCAGCCGAGTATGATGGTGTCAATAAGCGGGTCACGCTCAAGCAACTGATTGACGCGCTGCCTCACGAAACACTCCGCCCCCTCACTCTCTGCCTCGCCTGCCTCTACTATGGCAGCCCACAGGGGACAGGCTTGTCCCGTCACGACTATGTCGGGATGGAGCTTGGCTATCTCCAAATCATAGCTGTGCGAGCGTATGGTTCCCTCGGTGGCCACAACGCCCACATGGCGGCTGTGGGTAAGCGAGCCTATCACCTCCACGGTAGGACGTATTACGCCCAGCACCCTTCTGGCTGGCGCGATAACCGGCAGGTCACGCTGCTGAATGGTGCGCAGAGCCTTGGCGGAAGCTGTGTTACATCCGAGAATAACGAGATGGCACCCCATATCAAAGAGTTTCACCACAGCCTGACGCGTGAACTCATATACCACATCGAAGCTGCGTGAGCCGTAGGGTGCGCGGGCATTGTCGCCAAGGTATGTGAAGTCATACCGCGGCAGATACCTGCGCAGCTCACGGAGGATGGTCAGTCCGCCATAGCCTGAGTCAAAGACACCGATAGACATTTTATCTGATGTATGACTTTATCTTTGCAGTAACATCCTCTGCGCTGTTACTGTCAATATAAGGACAAGCCTCACTGTCGGTATTGACAATAAGGAGGAATGCGCCGGAATAACCTACGCTCTGTATGGCCTTGTTGAGTTTCTGTTTCACCGGAGCGAGGGCATCCTGCTCTGCCTGCCTCAGCAGACGCATTGACTCGTTGCGGAACTGGGTGTTCCTGTCGAGCAATGACTGGAGGTCAGCCTGGCGCTTCTGCTTGATAGGCTCATCAAGCATACTCTGCTGGTCAAGGAAAAGCTCATACTTCTCGTTGAACTCATCACTGGCGGCCTTCAGTTCCTCGTCATACTGTTTTCTCAGTGTCTCCACGCCAAGCATGGCGGTGACATAGTCTGGCATATCCTCCAATATGGCCTTATAGGAGAAATAACCAATTTTCGCCTGCTGTGCCACAGCAGTGACACAACAAGCGAAAACCATAAATATTGCAATTGTCAGTTTTCTCATAAATGATTTTTAAGAAAAGTCCAATAAACCTGTCTTACTTCATTTTGTTAAGCTCAGCCTTCACGTCAGCTGTAACGTCCTTGACATCAGCACCTACATAGAGGAATGAGCCTGCCTGAGCGATATAGGTGTACTGTCCAGCCTTACCTACAGCCTCAATGGCAGCGACAACCCTCTTCTGTATAGGCTCAAGGAGCTCCTGCTGCTTCTTCTGCATCTCCTGCTGGTTCTGCTGGTAAGCCTCCTGGAGCTTCTGGTAAAGAGCCTGCAGGTCAGCCTCAGTCTGCTGCTGCTGTGTAGCGCTCATGGTAGCCTTTGTCTTCTCATACTCCTCAGACTTCTTCTGTATCTCGTCCTGCATCTGCTTGAGCTCGTTGTCATACTGCTGTGCCTGAGCCTGCAGCTCACCGTTAGCCTTTGTTACCTCTGGCAGGCTCTGCATGATAGCCTGAACGTCAACCTGTCCGAATTTCTGTGCATTGGCACCGATAGTCATTGTTAATGCAGCAATGGCTGCGATGATAGTCTTTTTCATTTGTTCTTTTTATACTGTTTGATTATTTATTAAATTCTTACACACTATCCCCTCTTTACTCCCTACTCCTTACTCCTTACTCCTTACTCTTTACTCTTTACTCTTTACTCTTTACTCCTTACTCCTTACTCTTTACTCCTTACTCTTTACTCCTTATTCTTTACTCCTTACTCCTTATTCCCTACTCCTTACTTCCCTCACAATCAATATCCCAACTTAGAGAGAACCTCATTGGATATATCAATCTTTGGTGAGGCAAAGATGATACCGTTGTCACTGGCACGGTCAAGTACGAGCTGATAGCCGCGAAGCTCTGAAACCTCCTTGACAGCATTGTATATCTCATCCTGTATAGGAGACATAAGGCTCTCACGCTTCTTGAACAACTCTCCCTCAGGACCGAAGTACTTCTTCTTCAAGTCTGCCGCCTCTTTCTCTTTTTGCATTATGGCATCCTGCTTTGCCTGCTTCTGCTCCTGTGAGAGGAAAACCACCTCGTTCTGATAGTTCTTATACATGGTTGAAGCCTCTGTGCCGAGTGCCTCCACCTCTGCCTGCCAGCGCTTGCTAACCTGCGCCAACTGCTCATTGGCACGTTCGTATGCCGGAATATTCTTAAGTATATACTCCATATCAATAAGCGCGTACTTCTGCGCATTAGCTGCGACTGCGGTCACTGCCATGATGGCTATTACAAGTAACTTCTTCATATCTTTCTCTTTTTTAAGTTTGACACAGCAAAGATATTCTTTTTATATAAATGCCGCTAATATGTTTTCCCTAATCACGAACGGATTTTCCCTAAACAATACATTCACGCCCAAAGCGTTGCCATAGGATTGCTTAGAACTCCTGTCCGAGGATGAAGTGGAAATTGCTGCCGCCCTTGGTCTGACTGAAGGCTGGCTTGTCAAAGCCGTATGCCCAGTCAAGTCCCATCAGTCCCACCATTGGCAGGTAGATACGTACACCCAGACCTGCGGAGCGCTTCATATCAAACGGATTGAATTTCTTTATGTCGTTCCATGCATTACCTGCCTCTATGAAGCCCAGTCCGTAGATGGTGGTATTACCGAGCATGAAAGGATAGCGCAACTCCAGGGCGAAACGGTCGTAGGCATAACCCTCGTATCCACTTGGAGTGAGTGAGCCGTTCTCATAACCACGCAGTCCGATGGTCTCCTCCGCATAACTGCTTGAGTAACCCGACATACCGTCACCTCCCATATAGAAGGTCTCAAACGGAGACTTCTTATCACTGTTAAAGTGTCCGAGTATTCCTGCTTCCACTCTCGTCATAAGCACGAGACACTTCGCACCGTTTGTAAGAGCTGTATATGTCTTTGACTTGAACTTCCATTTGTGATACTCAATCCAACGGTACTTCTCCTGCTGCTCGTCACTATAGGTAACCGACATAGGGTCAAGAGCAAGCTTAGAGTAGTCCTTGCCGTCAAACGCAGACCATGGCGGAGTAATTGACAGTGAAACCTCAAACTCTGAACCTGTACGAGGGAAAAGAGGATTATCCACCGACGTACGCGACAACGAGATATTGAAGCTCAGGTTATTACAGTTACCGGTACTGATAAGGAAGTATCTCCAGTTTCTCAGCATATAGCGTGTATATGCAAGACTGAGTGACAACTGGAAGTAATCATCAGGCCAACGTAAGCGCTTACCCCATCCTACGGAACCTCCAAGGAGACGCACATACTGGTCAGGGTCATAATAACTCTCTATACTATTATATGGTGTTGAGTTATATCCACTCTGCCAACTGTAATAGTTGTTAATCCAGTTTGAGTTATAGTAGTTAGAGTTTACATCAGTCTGCTTAGAGTAGAACACTCCCACACTGAACTGTATAGGACGCTTACCACCAAACCAGCCTGTAGAATATGACATATTGTACGCCTGATAATATGTACCGTTGGTCTGCGCGCTCAGTCCTAACTGCTCACCGTCACCGATAGGCATGATGCCACGGTGCTCCTTGTTACGGTTAAAGAGATTGGCCATAGAGAAGTTATTGAGCTTCAAGCCTATCTTGCCTATCACACCTGTCTGTCCCCATCCGAGTGAGAACTCAACCTGGTCGTTAGACTTCTGCTCCAAGTCCCAGTTTATGTCAACCGTACCGTCCTCTCCGTTAGGCTTAATATCCGGCTGTACCTTCTCTTGGTCAAAGTGTCCCATCTGGGCTATCTCACGGGCAGAACGCATCAACGCATCCTTAGAGAACAAGTCGCCCGGCTTGGTACGCAACTCACGTCTTACCACTTTCTCATACAACCTGTCATTACCGCTTATCCTCACATGTGAGATATGAGCCTGTGGTCCTTCCTGGATACGCATCTCAAGGTCAATGCTGTCACCCACCACATTTACCTCTATAGGGTCAAGCTGATAGAAAAGATATCCGTTGTTCCAATAAGCGTTGCCCACAGCGTCATCATCATCGCTAAGACGTTTCTTCAGCAATGTCTGGTTATACACGTCACCCTTCTTCATGCCGAGCATATTTGCCAGGGCATCTGTCTTATATACTGTGTTACCTGCCCATGATATGTTACGCAGATAGTATTTCTGTCCCTCACTGATATGGAAGAACACATCCACATGCTTGTCATCAACAGAGCTTACGCTGTCCTCTACCAATACCGCGTCACGATAGCCGTGCTCGTTATACCACTCTATGAGGTTCTTCTTATCCTCCTCATATTTCTCAGGAGTGAACTTCTTGCTCTTAAGGAACGAGCGGAGCTTTCCCGTCTCATGCAGTTTCTTCAGTGCTCCCTTCCTTATCAGACCGCCCTTCAGACTGGACTCTGTCATCTCGTCATTACCCACGATGGTAATGTTACGCACCTTGGTTTTCTCTTTCTTATCTACCTCAATATCAAGTATGACATAGTTCTTCTGAGATACATCGTCGCGCTGCAGAATATTTATCTCTGCATTCTTGAAGCCCTTGTCCTCAAAGTATCTTTGAGCCAGGGTCTTCGCTCTTGATAACATGTTAGGGGTTATCTGCGAGCCCTTCAGCAGTCCTAACTTCTGTTCCAGGTCCTCACGCTCTGACTTCTTTTTCAGGCCGTAATAGTTTATCTCGCTGACACGCGGACGCATCTTCAGATATATATGCAGGAAGACAGAGTCTCCTACGATGGAGTCTGCCGCAATCTTCACGTCAGAGAACAGACCATGCTTCCAATAGCGCTTAACGGCATCGGTTATCTCGTTACCCGGCACTGCTATACGCTGACCTATCGTCAGACCTGAGATACTCGTAAGCATATACTCCTCATAACCTTCCACACCGCTGACTCTAAGCGCTCCTACGACGCATGTCCTTACCTGAGAAGCGTACGCGACATCCGGATTAATAATCTTCTCTTGAGCCTTACCGGTGTTCACACACAGCATACACTGCATTAGGAGCATCGCCACAAAGGCTGTCAATCTGTTATCAAGTATGTGTTTTATTATCGTTGCCATCTTGGGTAGGTTAACTCTTCCTACTATTGTTTGTTGTCTGCTTTTACTTATTATATACGTTTTCTTTCTCTTCTTGCTCTATCTGCGCCTCTGTCTTACCGTAGCGACGCTGTTTGGACTGGAAGTTCTCTATCGCCTTGTGTAACTGTTCCTCATCAAAGTCGGGCCAATATACACCTGTAAAGTATAACTCCGAGTATGCTATCTGCCACAACAGGTAATTAGATATGCGCTGCTCGCCGCCGGTACGTATCAGCAGGTCAGGGTCGGGCTGGAACGAAGAGTCCAGATGCTCTGCTATTGTCTGCTCGCAGACTGCGTCAGCATCCAGCTTTCCTTCTCTCACCTCTTTGGCTATCTTACGCACTGCGTCGGTCAACTCCCAACGTGAAGAGTAGCTGAGGGCTATCGTCACCGTCATGCGCTCATATCCTGACGTATGGTCTTCCAACCACTCCATCTTCTCAAGCACATCCTTAGGCAAACGGCTCCTGTCGCCTATCATGCGCATACGCACTTGGTTCTTGTCAAACAACTCCTCTGTCAGACTGGTAAGCACCAACGTCATCAGGGCTGCCACTTCCTCCTGCGGCCTGTTCCAGTTCTCCGTAGAGAAGGCATACAGGGTAAGATACTTCACCCCGAGGCGAGTACACTCTGCCGTTATCTTCTTCACGGTCTCCACGCCTGCTACATGACCCTCGGTTCTCACCTTGTCACGCTCCATAGCCCAGCGGCCGTTACCATCCATGATAATGGCTATATGTTGTGGTATTCTATTCTTATCTATCATTTCAGTCTGTTTGTAAAAACATTTATCTGTCCTTCATGCATGTAGGACACTTCGCAGAGAAACTGTAAGTCAGCGTGAACATCAGCACTGAGTAACAGTCTGTATTCTTGAATAATCCGTTGCTCTTTACGTAAGACGGATCTTTCACTCCATCCAACTGGTCTGAGAGGGAGAAGTGCATCATCCACTGCAGGGCGAAGTTCATTCTGTCGCCATATCTGTATTTCACTCCTATTCCCAAGGGAATGTTTGCCGTGACCAGACTCTCACTTGAGGTCATCCTCTCTGAAGTGGCATAGTCAACAGTCCTTTCCTGACACTTCACTCCGGTCAGCCCTATACCCAGCGCCACGAACGGTGCCCAGCGCACTGCCCCGCGATATTCTTTTCCTGTACCATAAGGCCAGAAGTTATATTCATACCTCACAGACAAATCTACTATGCTGCTATTATATTTATAGCCTTCGTCATAAAACGGATGATAGTATGTCTGTGCCTTGTCATACTCTCCCTTTATCTTTGAGTACATTCCCGTAACAGAGACGGCAGAGTGTGGATTTACCACCATCTTAAATACTGCGGCACCTGCTGCTGAGAGATTACCAAACAAGCGACTGTTAAAATCTCCGTAATAGGTGGTGGCACCCAAACCTGCACCTATCTCATAACGATATTCTACATCGTCCTGGGCTCTAACCTGGCACACACTTATATAACACAGCATCAAGGATGCGATGCACACCATGTATGTATGAAGTCTGTCAGCGTGCCTCATACCTGCCACTTATCTGAATAACGTCCGGGGAGTTTCCCAAGTCTCGCAGTTCTTGCGTCCACGCCACAGCTGTCCTGCTGTCTCAGCGTCACCGTCACTTACCACGTATATATAACCGTCACCGTCAACCTCCATGGCTGCTACGTTAGTAGCATCAAAGCCCTCCGGCAGATGCATACCTGACACCTGGTGCCACGTTGCGCCATGGTCTGGAGAGTAATACATCTTCGAGTAAGGAACGGTGGTCTCATCATTGCCTATAGCCACTATGCCGTCAGCATAATACACAGCTGACAGTCCACGCATATATGGCAGAGTATAGTAATGGTTCTCCCATGATATGTTGGTATAGAACCAGCCCTGAGACTTCTCTTTATCTACTATCTTGTTCCATACAACGGCATTCTCAGGAGTGTCATCAGAGTCACCTATGCGCTTATTACCAACCATTGTAACGTTGACAACATTATTGTATGCCACCGTAGGCACAGCTACGAAGCTGATGTCGCTGTAAGGCAGTTTGTCTGTATTATCATAATACTGGTTTGACTCCATCTTATCCTCTGTCCATGTCACGCCATTGTCATCTGAGAGCATTATCTTTCCCTCCTTTGACAACGCATACATCTCGTTCAAATCCTCTGCACTGCTTGTTTCGGCATTGCTGTATCCTCCAATAATCACAGCCAGGGAAGCGTCGGTAGTCACCTGCTCCCAATTGTCACCGTCCTCGGAGCGATAGAGTACACCGTCATCAAGCAGGTACAGTTTGTTATCATGCTTGGCTATGGTAGCCTCGGCTGTCAACTCTGACTGTCCTGCAGCACCACACTCTGTCCATGATGCATAGTCCGCAGACCTGAGCAGATGCATCTTTTCCCCGTCATATCCCATCAGGAACAGTCCGTTTGAAGTCTTCAGCAACTTCATCGTTTTCAGTGATGCCACAAGAGCAGACTTGTCTATTGCAATCTCTTTCCAAGTGAAAGAGTCCGCAAACTCCTTGTGCACCACTGTCTTCACAGTGTACTCACGACTGTTCTGACCGTCAGACGAGGTAACCACCAAAGTACGCTCCGTTGACAAATCTACGGAGTCTGTTGATGAGTAATAAGTATAACCGTCGTCATCCAGGTTCGCAAACCTTACGATACCTGCGTTCTTCGTGCCTATTGACACCAGGACTCTTGACACATTACTTCCAACAACCAACGAGTCAAGATTATAGATTGTATTATTACGCTGGTCTATATGCATGGGGACAGCCGAACCTGAATAAGTATAAAAATATGTGCTGTCTGTACCATCCGACGCTTTTGTCGTGCGATAACACTTAATCGTACCAAGCGTAAAGCTGGTTATAGCCACATCATCGTATGTGATGACAGTCTCGTCACTACTGCTGATACAAGAAAACAACATACACTGCACAGCAAGTAATATGGCTCCTAATGATATTTTAGATGTCATTCTTATAATCGAAAATAAAGTACTTTATAATGTTTTATATTAAAAACGAATGCAAATTTAGTCATATTTTCCCAAAAACTCGCATTTTTCTGTCTTTAATTATAATTATTATAGATTAGATATGCGTTTTTTAAGTTATGTTTGCATTTTCAATATGCTTTTTCTAATTTCGCGCCAACGTAATAATATGACAGTATATCATCGTATGAAACGCCGCGCGCACCCATAACCGCTGCTCCTATCTGGCACAGGCCTACACCGTGTCCCCATCCTCGTCCGTTAAACACGAAGCGGGTTGGGAAGCCGTCTGCGTCAACATCTTGTTCATGCACGGTGAAGGCAGAACTGTACAGATGGGTGTCTGACAGAGTCTTACGTATCTCCAATTCCTTTCCTATGATGAGCGTCTTATATTCTCCTGTTATCTTCAGCAACGATATTCTGCCGCTAAGGCCTTTCTCCAGTGCTTCTATATGACGGACACGACCGATGTGTATGCCTTGCTTTCTCTCTATCAGCGCTGACAGCTCCTGCTGCGTATATGAGACAAACCAATCATAGAAGTCCTGCGTCTCTTGGTCATAGTCATTAAGCACCTCGGCCAGCACTGCTGTGTCGTGTGTGTTGCAATATGGGTCATGCACACTCTTGAGATAAGGCTTGTTAATGTTCTCCCAGCAATACCGGTATTCCTCCGTAATGCCTCCACAGCATTTTGCAAAACGTGTGTCGCATATCTCGCCGTCGAATGTCAGTATCTGTCCATGCGTGGCTCTGACTGCCTCCAACACATGCTTGTTGGCACTGTTGGTGATACCCTGATAACGCTGGCAATGGTCGTCTGCACATACGTCAAACAATTGGTGGTCCTCACGGTCATACCAACGTATTATGCGTATAGTATCACCTGTCTGTTCTCTTACCATCGCATCGCTCTCCTGTGATGGCTGCAGCTTTGCCTTGCCTCTGTTTTCTATCTGTGACAACAGCCATGAGCGGGATATCACCGCATGGGCTTTCAGCAGTTCCAGACTTGACGTTGCAGACATCTCACTGGATATGACACTCTCCAGGTATCTCTCCACGGGCAAAGTGTTGACTACCTGTATTTTCTCACCGTCAACAACGAGTCTCAGCGTACCGAGGAATGTCTGTGTCTGCTTACGCTCCCAATGGAAGTTGACACCTATCACCACATCCTCCAGACTGAACGAGCTGTCCTCAGTCTGCGGCACGAACAGCAGTTCTCCATACTCCTTGCCCATCCATGATATGCGACCGTCAGCATAGCTCACAGTCTGTCTGCCGCTGAACACTCCGTCGTTTGCCGTATATTCTCCGTTCAGCGTGAATGATATATTTGAGGCCCTAACTATGCCTACGTTGACATTTTGTTCTGTTGTCTTCATATCTGATTGATGTAACTTCTTACCTCTTCTTCTGAATAGCTAACCTCCCTGAGTATTCCTGCCACAGTGTCATAGTCAAGCGTCTCAAAGTCTTCCTCTCTCGGTGTTATTATTACGCCTCCCATATCAATGGCGCCTGGGCTGACAAGCACTCCGTCTGCATAACAGTCGGGACGGTGCTTCTTTCTCGGGAACACCAGTATCACCTGTTCTTCGCTCTCCAGCCATGTTATAATGTTCATGTCAAACATATCTGCAAAGCGTACAAGCAATGCGCTGGCGTCCTGCGCCATCATCCCGGCGGAGCACTTCAAGGCTATAACCGGGCACACATAACTGCGTACCAAACCAATCCTACAGCCGCCCACTGTTTTCTTCCACTCCACATCGTCGCTCCACAGTCTCTGCACTGGCAACAGGCCTGATGTACCAGCCTGCAGATGTGCATGGTCGGGGGCAGAGGCTCCGCAGTGCGGGCCGTTATAGAATACCATTAACGTAGGGTCTATGTCCAGAACTTTCTGTATCTCATCAACCAACGCTGACACGTCTTGCGCCCGGTGTTCTTTCAACGGTATGGTGTAATGTCGCGGCAGTATCGGAAATGGGTTAATAAGCATCTCGCTGCGCCCAAGCTCTATTGTCATCTGCTCCACAGGCCTGTTGGTCGCACAGAGGAAGCACGGACGTTTGGCAAGACTCTGCTTGTCTATCTTCGCCCCCGTTGACACCATACGCGCCGGATTAAACTGCAAGCGAAGTTCCTTCAGTCCACGCGTCCTTATGTTTGCCAGGTCATCATAACGCTGGCGAGCATCCGGCCACTGTTGCAGTTGCTTTTCAAAGAATTCCGTCAGTTTATTGTCACTCATTGATTATTCATCTTTTTACGTGCCAACAGCTCTATTGTCCTCAGTTTATCCTTATAGCTGTTGTTCTTGTTTAGTTTGTCTATGCTGAGGTCAGCATCGCTGTTGCCTCCCCATCGCCTGCACAGATATAACTCATCATATATACGACCTATCCTGTATGTACGGCTGAACCATAAGCCAAGGGCATAGTCCTCCCCATAGCTGGTATTCGGAAAGCCCACCTCTCTCAACAGAGGAGTAAAGAATGCGCGCGGAGCACCCAGACCATTTATGCGCAAGGCATTGTTGGCTCCGTTATCATCCGTCCACTCACGGTGGTCTATTATTCCCGGCGGAAGGGTCTGCAAGTCAAAGTCACACATACGGTATGAACCTATCACCATACCTGTACGCTGCTCATGGAAGCAGTCAACAATGCGTTGCAGAGTGTCTGTGCCGGAATAGAGGTCGTCAGAGTCTAACTGAACAGCAAACCTTCCACAGGACTTACTGTAAACAGCCTCATTCCAACAACCGCCGATACCTAAGTCTGTACGCTCAGGTACAATCACCACCAGCCTCGGGTCTGATATCTCTCTCAATATCTTGCCAGTATTATCTGTAGAGTGATTGTCCACTACTATCACATTGTACTCAAAGGAGGCCTCCTGGCTCAAGGCACTTCTCACAGCGTCGGCTATAGTCTTCTCCCTATTAAACACTGGTATTATAACTGATGCCTCCACGGGGAAATCTCCCAAAGTAAACTGAGGTTCCTTGTATTTCTTATTGTCAACAAGCGCACCTATTATCGTCAAGTGCTCCGTGACAGCCTGTTCCATTTCTATCTGCACCTCACGGTTACGAGGATTCACATAGTCAAACTGTTTCTCACCGCTCTTGCGCATATCCAACATCTCCGATGTATAGAGATATTCGTTGAGGTGGAATATCAGTCCCTTGCGCTGCATATACAACCTGAATGCGTATAACGCCGCATATTCATACTCACGTGACTGACACTCAGTGTACTCACGCAACACATCTGTACGCACCAACGTCACCGTACCGAAATCAAAGTCATCACGCAACGCTCCCTCCTGCAGGTCTATCAATGGGTGAGCCTCCCTTATACCGTCTTTCACAACATAATGGTCTGCATAGACCATCAATGCGCCAGTGTCATCAGCCACACGCGCCATACGCGCCAAGGCATCCTCGCTCATATCACAACTTGCCGCTTTCTGATACAGCAACACATATTTTGTCTTTACGCCACTTGCTATTTCTCGTAACGACACCGTAGAGCGCACATTGCTCTGCGGCTGTACTATAGTAACATCCTTACACATAATATATTCGTATTTTTACTATATTCTATTCTCTCATCGCTTTTCGCGTTGCATACCTTACAGGATAAAGCACCGACACAAAGCCTACAATAACAACCGTCACGAAGATAAGCGCCACATCCCAGTAATGCACACTCACCGGATAAGCATCTACCACAAAGGAACCACTTGACTGTCCCAAAGAAACCACACCGAACTCTTGCTGTATCCAGCACACCAACAGTCCGAGCAAAATGCCGCACGTAGCACCAATGATGCTTATCAGCCATCCCTCGTAAACGAATATCCTTTTTATAAGTGACGGACGAGCGCCGAGTGCCCTCAACGTGGCCATGTCCTTCTGCTTGTCTATGATAAGCATAGAAAGCGAGCCTATGATATTAAAGCATGCTACCACCAATATGAAAGTCAAGAAGATGTATGCCATCAGCTTCTCTATCTTCATTATATTAAAGGTATCCTCCTGCTGCTCATAGCGGTCAAGCACACGATACTTCTCACCTACAACACTCTTTATCTCTTTCTTTGCCTCTTCCACGCTCACTCCGCTCTTCAGCTTAATCTCCAACTTCGATATCTCATTATCATACTGAAACAATGAGCGCGCAAAGTCTATACTTGTCAGTATGTAGTTCTTATCATATTTCCCCTGCTCTACGGCAAAGACCACACCTGGGGACAGAAGCGAGTCCACCACGAAGCCGTCCATAGGATTCATCAAATCGAGTTGTCCCTCACGATTGGGGGCATACACATACAGATAACCTTGAAAGCGTGCCGTCATATTCATCTGCTGCGCCAAGCGTATTCCCGGTATGCCATACTCTAAATCTGCTGCATGGAGACTATACGAACCATCACCATAGCATATATCTTTTATTCTGGTAAGGCGTTCAAAGTTATCATCCACGCCTTTGATATTAACCATGGCCTGATAATCTCCGTATATAGCGAGAGCCTGTTCCTCAACACACTCACTAACCACATCTATCATGTCAAGCGACCTGACTTTATCCACCAACGGATCATCAGCACTGAAAGTTTTACCTACAGACGGTCTCAGTTCTATCTGCGGGTCAAACGATGTAAAGAACGTAGCCACGAGGTCACTGAAGCCGTTAAACACACTCAGCACCACCACCATAGCGGTAGTAGCCACTGTAACTCCTATCATAGAGATCAGCGAGATGACATTTATTATATTTGTTCTTTTCTTAGAGAACAGATAACGTCGGGCTATAAAGAGGGAAGTCGGTATCATATCAATTCTTTACGCAATATTCCTTGCAAAGTTACGAAATAATGCTGAGGTGACAAAATATTTTCATAAATTCCGTCAATCCCCACAGGTGTCTAACATAATTCACCTATATTTATCCAGCAACCCTCCCCCATCCTGTTTGTCGTTGTATCACAGCAACCATCGTATCCCATAACCACCGCAAGCACTCTCCTCTTCCCATTCAGATAGTCCTCCCGGCTCCCTCCCATCCTCCTCCACCTTGCCCCCAGCAAGGCAAAAAAAAATCCCGGACAGACTTTTCAGTCTATCCGGGACTCTGATAAAAGAAGGCGGTGTCCTACTCTCCCGCATTGCA
>CAMEWL010000033.1:0-28859 GCA_945941025.1 uncultured Prevotellaceae bacterium | reverse complement strand
TTTATACTTTGTCTCTTTATACTTTGTCTCTTTATACTTTGTCTCTTTATACTTTGTCTCTTTATACTTTATCTCTTTATACTTTATCTCTTTATACTTTATCTCTTTATACTTTATCTCTTTATACCTTAGCTCTTTATACTTTAGCTCTTTATACTTTAGCTCTTTATACTTTATCTCTTTATTCTTTGCCCTCTCCTAATTACTTTGCCGTTTGTTTTGATGAGCGCTTGTCTCTGTGGTATGAGCGGTATTCATCCATTTCGATTTCTACGTCGGGCTCTGTCAGTACCCCTTCATGTGGCAAGCAGAACTGCTGGTATTTGATGTCAATGCCACGTTCCCTCCACATTGATTCGTAATATGTCTGTATTGCCGCTGCCTCGGCATAGTCTGCGCTTTGTTCTGCATATAGATTGGTGGTGCGCAGTTTCAGTGGCAGGTGATTGGTGTCCACCATGTAGGTGGTGTATGTGAAGAGGAAGTTGGAGTCTGTCTTCAGGTGCACCGTGCCGCCGTCGGTAAGGAAGTGACGGTAACGCTCCATAAAGTAAGTGGAGGTAAGTCGCTTACGTGGGTTCTTCATCTGAGGGTCAGAGAAGGTGAGCCATATCTCCTGTACTTCGCCTTCAGAGAAGAAACGGTCTATTATTTCTATGTTGGTTCGCAGGAATGCTACATTCTTCAAGCCCAGGCGGAGTGCCTCTGTAGCACCAGTCCACATGCGTGCTCCCTTGATGTCAACACCGATGAAGTTCTTGTCGGGGTAGCGTTGCGCCAAGCCTACGGCATATTCTCCTCTGCCGCAGCCAAGCTCAAGAACGATAGGGTTGTCATTATGGAAATATTGTTCGCGCCAATGCCCTTTCATCTCAAAAGGTACGTTGTCAACTACGCTGTATGGATATTGGAACACGTTCTCATATCGTTCCATGTCGGCGAATTTCGCCAGTTTGCCTTTTCCCATTTAGTGTATGTGGTTTATATGATTATCCTAATAAATTGCAAATTTACATACTTTTTCTTTTACATAAAAGTTATTTTAACGAAAAAAGTATGCAAATGTGAAATATATCTTCAAATTTGCATACTTGGTCAGTGTTGGAATGTTATAAAAAAAGAGTTAAGAAACTGTCAGGTTCCTTAACTCCTTTATGTTATTTGTTGTGTGTTATTCTATTACGACGCGAGTCCAGTTGTGTGTGTCTGGCTCTATGCCATACTGTATGTCGCGAAGCTTGGTGTAGAGTTTCTCTGACCATGGGCCTGGCTTCTCACCAAACTCATAGGTCTTGCCTGTCTCGATGTCAACAATCTTTGAGATTGGCGAGATGACGGCAGCTGTGCCGCAAGCACCGGCCTCCTCGAATGTCTCCAGTTCCTCTTCTGGTATCTGGCGACGCTCCACCTTCATGCCGAGGTCCTCAGCCAGCTGCATCAGCGACTTGTTGGTGATAGACGGCAGGATGGAGGTTGACTTAGGAGTGATGTATGTATTGTCCTTGATACCGAAGAAGTTGGCAGCGCCAGCCTCGTCGATGTACTTCTTCTCCTTTGCGTCAAGGTAGAACTCACAGGCGTAACCCAGTTCGTGAGCCTTCTGGTTGGCCTGCAGCGATGCCGCATAGTTGCCGCCTACCTTGTAAATGCCTGTGCCGAGCGGAGCGGAGCGGTCATGGTCGCGTATGATGACGTATGGGTTTGCAAAGAAACCACCCTTGAAGTAAGGACCTACCGGCGTAACGAAGATGAGGAACAGGTATTCTGTGGCAGGGTGAACGCCAACCTGCGCTGATGTGCCGATGAGCAGAGGGCGCACGTAGAGTGTGGCACCGCTCTCGTATGGTGGTATGAACTCTTGGTTGAGGCGCACCACCTTGTCAACCATCTCGTTGAACTTCTCCGTTGGCAGCTCAGGCATCAGTATGCCGCGGCATGTTGACTGCAGACGCGCAGCGTTCTCGTCGGTACGGAATACGCGCACCTTGCCGTCTGGGCAGCGATATGCCTTGAGTCCCTCGAAAGCCTCCTGGCCGTAGTGCAGGCAGGTGGCAGCCATGTGCAGGTTGACTGTCTCCTCGGATGAGACTTCTATTTCACCCCACTTGCCGTTGCGATAATAGCAACGAACGTTGTAATTAGTCTTACGGTAACCAAATCCGATGTTACCCCAATCTAAGTTTTCCATGTTAAGTATGTTTTATTTCTTAATAACCTTATCAGTCGTTGTCGTGCCGTTGGTATATGTTATGCGGCGGATGTTGATGCCTGTCTGCGGGGTGGTGAGCTGCATTCCGTCAAGAGTGAAATACTCCACCTTGCTGATAGCTGTGGTTTGTGGATGCACGTTGCTTACAGCCGTGGCAGCTGTGACGGGGTAGTACTCGTTTACGCTTGTCTCCGCGTCGGCGTTGCCGCCTTTTACTATGTCCTCCACTATGCTGTTGAGATATACCTCAAGGTTGGTGTACCATCCTTTGGAGTCGAGAGTGTATTTCACTGCATCGGCGGCACTGTTCTTGTTGAGTCCGTTGGCATCCTCCCACTCATCAGGCATACCGTCTTGGTCGGTGTCCCAGTTGGATGCGCGGCTCTCAGAGTTCAGTTCAGGATAAGCCACGAGTCTGCTGTCGGTAGCGCCGGCGGGGTCTTGTATCATGTCGATGATGCCAGGCAGTGGTGTCACCATAGAGCCGTCCTTCGGACTTACTGTCACAGTACCCTTATATTCACAAGTGCCGGTATTTGCCTCCTCCATGTAACGTGCGTCAACGGCGTCGCGTGCAAGTGAAGCACCGCAGTATTTCATAATTTTGTCATAGGCGTTGACGGCAGTGTGTGTGGTTACCTCGCCACACTCTATTGGCTCTGTCATCTTCACTGGTACGCAGTCGGTGCCGTCAATTTTGTAGTAGGTCACGTCCTCGCCGTAGTTGTGTGCGGCGTCGGGGATAAACATGTCACCATTGACGTATTTCAGTCCGCTGTCAGATGTGAACACACCTTTCCAGTCGTAATTCATGGGTTCTTCAGGTGTATCCAGATACTTTGCGGCCTCTACATAGTTGCCATTGACATAGTAGCGTGAGGCGTAGCCCCAGTAAGTAGGGTAGTTGTTGGAGTTCCCGCTGTTGCCTACGCTGATGTTTGTTACTTGTGTAGGATGAAGTGTGGCAGGACCACCCTGATAATAGTTGTTAACCATGTTTATCTGTCCACCACCAGGTCCGCCGTAGCAACCACCCGTGCCCCAGTTGTACATAAGACAGTTGCGGAAGTCCACGCGCTCAGCCTGTATGCAGTTCTCGTATTGCTGGGTGTCAAGGTTACCGGTGAAATTATATCGCGCGCCGTTGAAACGTGGCACTCGGTTCTGCATGTGGCACAGCATATTGTGGTGGAAAGAAGCTCCTTTGCCTCCCCATATACCGCCGTATGAGTGCTCACCCTTTGAGTGGCCGGGGTTGCGCAACGCCTCGCCCAGCACGCACCATTGCATAGTGAAGTTCTGGTTGTCATAGAAGGATGCCAGCTCGTCTATTGCCCATGAGAAAGAACAGTGGTCCAGAATGATGTTCTTGTGCTGTCTGCCCCATGCTGCGTCAGCGCCGTCGCTCACATTCTTTATTTGTGAGCGGCGAAAGCGTATGAAGCGTACTATCACGTTGTCACATCCTGTGAATGATACAGTATAGTAACGTATGGTGATTCCGTCGCCGGGAGCTGTCTGTCCGGCTATTGTGCAGTTGCTTGGTATGCTGAGGTCTTTCGTCAGGTCTATGTATCCGCTGACGTCAAACACTATAGTGCCCGGCATGGTCTGCTTCAGTGCCCATCGCAATGAGCCTTTGCTGGTGTCATCGGCAAGACGTGTGACGTGATACACGCGTCCTGATGTTGTCGTTCTGCCACCGGTGGTGGTGTATCTGGCGAAGCCTTCGGCACCGGGGAAAGCCGGTACGTTGTCTGCTGAAACGACAGCAACGGTTGCCGTGGTAAACAGCGTTAAAAGTAAACGTTGTAGGTTCATGAGGGTTATTTGACGTTAAGTATTATTTTTTATTTTAGTGCTATGCGGTATATCTCAGTGCTGACATCAGGAGTGATAGGGTAGAAAGCACCAAACTTCTCGCCCTTGTTCTTGTGCAACCTTGCCACAAGTTCAGGAATGGCGGTCTCTATCTCCTGACGTGAAAGGGATGGTAACAGTTCATCAAGAGTTGTCGGCAGGTGCAGGTCGTCATGCAGGAAAGCCCTGAAGCGCCTTACGCCCTCCAATGCAATCTCCTCCTCAGAACCGAAATCGGCAGGAACGGCGAATACGCGTTCTGCAAACTGGCGTATACGTTCAGGGTGGTGGTGTGCCATAAACTCCATGTATGCAGGAGTGATGACAGCCAGTCCAGCGCCGTGTGTCACGTCGTACATTGCACTCAGTTCGTGCTCCATCTGGTGTCCGCTCCAGTCTTCCTCACATCCTACGCCGCAGGTGCCGTTATGTGCCACCATACCGCCCCACATGATGTTGGCGCGGGCCTCGTAGTCTTCAGGGTTGAGTATTACTTTGCGTCCCTCATTGATGATGGCCATCAGCACGCCCTCACACATACGGTCGCCTATTTCTGTGCTTGGTGTGTTGGTGAAGTAACGCTCAAGGATGTGCGCCATCATGTCGCAGATGCCTGACGCTGTCTGCCACTGCGGCAGTGTAACTGTCAGTTGCGGATTCATTATAGAGAAACGCGGGCGCAGCGTCATAGGTTGCTTGATGCCTAACTTCTGTTGCGTGGCCTCACGTGTTATCACGGAGTTGCCTGAACCTTCAGAGCCGGCGGCAGGTATTGTGAGCACTACGCCTATAGGCAGTGCGTCAGAGACCTTCGCCTTGCCGATGAAGAAATCCCAGAAGTCGCCATTGTAGCCAACAGAGCAAGCGATCGCTTTAGCTGTGTCGATGACGCTGCCGCCACCAACAGGGAGCAGGAAGTCCACCTGTTCCTTCCTTGCTATTTCTATTCCTTCGTACACCTTTACGTCGGTAGGGTTAGGACGTACGCCGCCCATCTCGCAATAGCTCAGTCCTTCAGTTTCAAGAGAGGCCTTCACTTTGTCAATCAAGCCGCTTCTCACAGCGCTGCCGCCGCCATATACTATCATTACCTTGTGTGCACCGTAGCGTTTCGCCAGCTGTCCGGCGCGTGTCTCGGTGTCATGTCCGAATACGAACTCAGTAGGGGAATAGAATGTAAAGTCTATCATTTTCTTTTCTTGCAGTGTTTGTTAAGTCACCAAGATACAAAATTACACTTTTTTAGCGAAAACGCCAAAATTTATTGCAACAAAAAAAGCCTGCGAGCATTATACTCGCAGGCTTGTATGTTTTTTGTTCTGACTTTCAATTAGAAGTTGTAGTGGAAACCGAACTTCAAAGCCTCGTTGTTTACGTTGATGCCGAACTTAGAACCACCACCGAAATTGTCGCTGTTCTGACGATAGCCGAAGTAACCAGTTGTAGCTACGAGGCTAACTTATCCCTCAATTTCCAGTTTTCTGTTGCTGTTGTCAGCCAACACCTGGTTTACTATCTGCGTAATCTGCTCCTTCAGTTCGTTGATGAAAGTGCCGGCATCATACTTCTGGTGCTCTATGTCGCGCAGCTTCTTCTCCCACAGTCCTGTAAGCTCAGGCGACTTCAGCAGTTCCTCGTGTATTATGTCAATCAGTGCGGTGCCGGTGGCGGTTGCCACTATGCGCTTGCGCTCACGCTTGATGTAGTGGCGTTTGAACAGAGTCTCTATTATGTTAGCCCTTGATGACGGACGGCCTATGCCGTTCTCCTTCATAGCGGCACGCAGTTCCTCGTTGTCCACAAACTTACCTGCCGTCTCCATGGCACGCAGCAGCGTGGCCTCGGTATAATAAGGTGGAGGGGTGGTCTGCTTCTCTGTCAGCGTAGGCTCATGCGGTCCGCTCTCGCCTTTGGTGAATGTGGGCAGAGTCTTCTCCTCGTTGTCCTCCTTCTTCTCCCCCTCGCTGTCATTGCTTGGCTCCGCGGCTTTTGCTTTTTCAAACACTATACGGTATCCCGGCTCCAGTATTTCCTTGCCGGTGGCCTTGAACTTCACGTCGCCAGCCTGTCCCTCTACTGTGGTGGTCGAGAATTTGCAATCGGGGTAGAACACGGCAATGAAGCGGCGCACCACGAGGTCATACACGTTGCGCTCCATGTCGGTTAGTCCAGCCGGTACTACTCCGGTAGGTATGATGGCATGGTGGTCGGTCACCTTGGAGTTGTCAAACACCTTCTTGCTCTTGGCGAGAGGCTTGCCGCCGATAGCCTTGATAAGGTCGGCATACGGGCGTTCGCCGGCAAACTGCACCTTGAAGACGCCGTTAAGCGTCTGCGGGCATTTCTTGTAGATGTCGTCGGTAAGGTATTGCGTGTCCACACGCGGATACGTGGTGACCTTCTTCTCATACAGACTCTGTATGATGTTGAGTGTCATCTCAGCTGTATAAGAGAATTTCTTGTTGCACTCCACCTGCAGCGTGGTCAGGTCAAACAACTGCGGCGGCTTCTCCGTGCCGTTCTTCTTCAGTACGTTTGTCACCTCAAAGGGCTTGTCCTTTATCTCGGCAAAGGCTGCCTCTCCCTCCTCCTTCTTCATATACTTTCCCTTTGTGGCGGTGAACAGTGTGTCGCGGTATATTGTTGACAACACCCAGTAAGGCTCCGGCTTGAAGTTGTCAATCTCCCTCTGCCTGTTCACTATTATGGCGAGGGTAGGTGTCTGTACCCTGCCTATGGACAATACGCTGCCTCCGTCAGCCCCGCGCTGTCGGTTGCTGCGATACTTTATAGTGTAAAGACGCGTGGCATTCATGCCGAGCAGCCAGTCGCCTATGGCGCGTGACAGCCCTGCCATATAGAGCGGCTCATACTCCTTCTGGTCCTTAAGGTTGTTGAAGCCCTCTTTTATGGAGTCCTCGGTAAGAGAGGAAATCCACAGACGTTTCACCGGGCATTTGCCCGCCACGCCGGCCTTCTGCATTACCCATCGCTGTATCAGTTCACCCTCCTGTCCGGCATCACCGCAGTTGATGATACAGTCAGCCTGTTGAAACAGTTTCTCCACTATGGCAAACTGTTTCGTTATATGCTCCTGGTCTATCAGTTTGATGCCGAAGCGTCGCGGTATCATGGGCAGTGCGCCCAGCGACCAGTGCTTCCACATCTCCTGATAGTCGTTAGGTTCTTTCAGCGTGCACAGGTGGCCATACGTCCATGTCACCTGATAGCCGTTGCCCTCCATGTATCCTTCTCTGGAGGTGTTGGCTCCGAGTACTTTGGCTATGTCGCGTGCCACGCTTGGTTTCTCAGCTATACAAACGGTCATGTCGGTTCACTATTCACAGTTCATAGTTCATGATTCATAATTGTGCATTATGCACTGTGTGCGGTGAACTGTTTCATCAGCCACTCGTCCTGCTCCTCTATAGTCATGTGGCTATTGTCAAGCAACAATGCGTCAGAGGCCTGGCGCAGCGGTGACACCTCACGGTGTGAGTCGATGTAGTCGCGTTCCTTCACGTTGCGCAATATCTCGTCATAGTCGGCAGGCATACCCTTTACTTGCAACTCGTCATAGCGGCGCTGAGCGCGCACCTCTGCTGAGGCTGTGACAAAAATCTTCAGTTCGGCATCGGGGAATACCGTTGTGCCAATGTCACGTCCGTCCATCACGATGCCTTTCTCCTTTCCCATCTCGCGCTGCTGGTCCACCATCGCCTCGCGTACGAAAGGGATGGCGGCAACCTTGCTGACATGGTTAGACACCTCTATGGAACGTATCACGTCCTCCACGCGCTCACCGTTGAGATAAGTGTCGGGACGCCCGGTCTCTTTATTGAACTTGAACGACACCTTCACGTTGGCCATGGCTTCCTGCAGCTTGTTGGTCAGCACCTCGCCGTTGTCATCAAAGAGGTTGTTACGCATACAGTATAGAGTAACGGCGCGGTACATGGCGCCGGTGTCCACATATATATAACCTATCTTCTTAGCCAGGGCCTTCGCCATGGTGCTCTTGCCACAACTGCTGTGGCCGTCAATTGCTATGGTAATCTTTTTCATTTTTGGTCGTTTGGTCGTTTGGTCGTTTGGTCGTTTGGTTGTTTGGGTGTTTGGTCGTTTGGTCGTTTGGTTGTTTGGTCGTTTGGGTGTTTGGTTGTTTGGGTGTTTGGTCGTTTGGTCGTTTGGTTGTTTGGTCGTTTGGGTGTTTGGTTGTTTGGTTGTTTGGTTGTTTGGTTGTTTGGTTGTTTGGTTGTTTGGTTGTTTGGGTGTTTGGTTGTTTGGGTGTTTAGTCGTTTGGTTGTTTGGTCGTTTGGTTGTTTGGGACTATTACCATATAGACCCTCATCCATCTTCCCTCATCCATCTTCCCTCATTCTTCATCTTTCATCCTTCATCGCTCATCGCTTCCACCTTCTCCCTGCATTGCTCCATGAGCCATTTCGGCGTACTCGTAGCACCGCATATACCGATGCTGTCAATGCCCTGCAGCCATGCCACGTCTATCTCGTCGGGGCCCTCTATAAGGTGAGTGTTGGGGTTATGCTCGCGGCAGGCGTTGTATAGCACCTTGCCGTTACTGCTCTTTCTGCCGCATACGAAGAGCACCAACTCGTGTTTGCGGGCAAACTCGCAGATGCTGGGCATACGGTTGGCTACGGAGCGGCATATAGTGTCAAACGACTCAAAGGTGGCACCCTTTTCCATGTGCTCCCTGCAGTATTCTATTATCTGGTGGAACTCGCTGAGTGACTTGGTGGTCTGTGAGTACAGGTATATATTATGTGAGAAGTCCAGCTTCTTCACGTCCTCCAAGTGCTCTATCACGATGGCGTTGCCCTCCGTCTGACCTACCAGTCCCAATACCTCGGCGTGACCGTTCTTTCCGAATATTACGATGTCGCTCAGGCGGCCGTCAGAGTCAGTGCCGCGAGTGCTCTCATACATCTTCTTGATTCTCTTTTGCAGAGCCAGCACCACGGGACAGGTGGCATCTATCAGTGTTATGTTGTTACTCTGCGCCGTGGCATAGGTGGATGGCGGCTCGCCGTGTGCACGCAGTAGCACGGTGGCGTCATGCAGACGTGAGAACTCTTCATGCTCTATGGTCACCAGTCCCATGGAGTTGAGGCGCGCACACTCCATACCGTTGTGCACTATGTCGCCCAGGCAACTCAGTTGCCTGCCCGAGCGCAGAGTCTCCTCCGCTTTCTCTATCGCTGTCGTGACCCCGAAACAGAATCCCGAGCCTTTGTCTATTTCTATTATCAACGCAGTAAATGTTTTGGTTGTGCAAAGTTACGAAAAAGGGAGGAAAAAGCAAAATTTTGGAGAGGAATAAATCTTCCTTTGAAGAAGAAACAGTGTTTGACAGATGGGCGCTTTATGCTTTGTCTGTCTCTTGCATCCTCTTGTATTCCTCTGTCACGTCGTCTATGGTTATGTCGAGCAGCTGCATCTGTCGGAACAGCTCTGGCAGGCGCTCCTTCATAAACTCCTTTTTACGAGCCTTCATAATCTGTTTCTTTGCCCCTTTGGTAACAAAGTAACCCAGTCCGCGCTTGTTGTATATGATTTCCTCGCGCGCCAGTTGTTCGTATGCCTTCACTGCCGTGTTGGTGTTCACCTCAAGCAATACGGCATACTCTCTTACCGACGGTATGCGGTCATCGTCTTTATACACTCCAGACAGTATCTCGTCACACAGGCGGTCTGCCATCTGTATATATATAGGTTTATCGTTTGAGAATATCATAAGTTTATCCATTTATGGTTTATTACCTGAAACCCCTTGAACGTACGGTATGACGCCCAGTAGTTGAATACGGTGAGCAACGGCAGCAATACACTGAGAATATATGGAACCACGCCTATTTCTTTGGAGGCAATATGCCCGGTAGGCCACGGTCCTGGGTCACTTACAAACTCGGTTTCAAAGAAATCAAAACCGTATTCACGCTCTATTTTTGTAAATATCATCAAGCATGAAATGAATAATACTGTGACAATCACGAATGAATACTTGCGTATCACAGTTCCTCCCAATGTATAGAACGAGTGGAGCCATGATATAAAACTTAGAAACAGAATGTATTGCATCGTCACAAACCAGTCATCGAATCTTTCACTGGGGCCTGTAGGTCTGTAACTGTCAAGCCAGAAAAATTGCGTTAGCGTTGAAGTGTACCAAGAATCGGCGTCATGGTCTGGCAACGGGGCGTCATAAAAATGTTTTATCCAGCAGAATAACATACGCAGTGAGTCGCCTGCCACTAATGCAAGGAATATTGCACACGGCCAGATTACGGATGTGTATGTTATCAGCGAAAGAAACTTCTCAGAATTGGTTGCTGGCAAAGCCAGAAAAGCTAAACGTCTGCGTTTCTCACTAATAAAGGATGTTACATAGCTCGCAAGGAATGCGAAGGCTATCGTCATAAACATTGAACTAATCTCAAAAGTGTTGCTTATTAATTTTCCCGGATAGGATGCATCCTTTAAGAGAAACAATTCAACTACAAATGTTATCAGCACTATGCCCGTTGTCCACAATAGCATTGTTCGGTAGTTTACGGCTATAAGCCAGCGCAGTGTCTGTGCGAAACTTATTAGATTGAAACTATACATGGTTGTTCTGTTTTTATATGTTTATGAAACGTGCTGTTATCTGCTGACGGCAGAAGAAATAGTATGACAGCAAAAAGTTTACAGGGGTAAGCAATAAGAATATGGCATTAAAGAACTGTACGTTGTTCCACCAAGTTTCTACAGCAATGCCATGTCCAAACAATGCAAATATCAGCATGCCGTAAACGAAAAGCGCCAGTAGAGTAAGGTTGACACCTTGTTTGTATGATTTGAAAAATGTAACTCCGAGAACACAGAATGAATGCAACCACAACGCCATTGCACGCCATGGGTGGAATGCCATAGGAGTGTTCACGTTGCACAGGCGGTCTGCCATCTGTATATATATAGGTTTATCGTTTGAGAATATCATAAGTTTATCCATTTATGGTTTATTACCTGTAAACCCTTGAACGTACGGTATGACGCCCAGTAGTTGAATACGGTGAGCAACGGCAACAATACACTGAGAATATATGGTTCCACGCCTATTTCTTTGGAGTAAGCATAATAAAACCCCGCTTTCTCTATCCATTCTTCTTCAAACCAATTGAAATTATATTTTTGATTTATTTCGATAAATATTGCAAAGCATGAAATGAATAATGCCGTGACAATCACGAATGAATACTTGCGTAATACTGTTCCACCTAAGGTGTAAAGCGAGTGTGTCCATGATATGAAAGTTATAGTTATGATAAATTTCATCACCATAAACCATGTTTCATATCTGGCATAAAGTGGTACAAAATTATGGAATAGGCGCTTAGACATCGTCAGTACTGAAGAGTACCACTTGTAGTATTCATCTGGTGTCGTGTCAGAATGATATCTTATCCAGCAGAATAACATACGCAGGGAGTCGCCTGCTACTAAAGCAAGGAACACCGCACACAGGAAAATGACAGAGGTATATGTTATCAACGAAAGATATTTCTCTGCATTCGTTGCTGGCAAAGCCAGAAATGCCGTGCGTCTGCGTTTCTCACTAATAAAGGATGTTACATAGCTCGCAAGGAATGCGAAGGCTGTCATCATAACGAAGATACCAAAGGCAAAAGAGGATTGCATGAGATCCAGCGGAATGTGTGACATCTTCAGGATATATAATTCAACTACAAAAGTTATCAATGCGATGCCTGTCGTCCACTGCAGCATTGTTCGGTAGTTAACGGCAATCACCCAGTGCAGCGTCTGTCCGAACCTTTTTATATTGAAACTATTCTTCATAATATCTGATTTCCTTTTTTAATCTTAGACTTAGACTTCCCCCTCCCTATTGGGGAGGGCTGGGGTGGGGCTATTTTACCTTTCCCTCATTTACTGCATTAAAGAGCAGTTCGAGGTTCACCTGTGTCTCAGCATCACCCTCCTTACGCGGTGCTATTACGGCATTGCCCTGAAGCGTAGGCTCTGCATACAAGGCATCACCCAGTGCGTCGGCCGGACGGTTTTCAAAGACATACCTTTCCTGTATCTCTGCCACCGGGGCATTGAGCAGCAGCTTTTGCGGCGACAGTATCAATATGTGGTCGAGCAGCGATTCTATGTCGTGCACCTGGTGGGTGGATATTATCAGCGTGCGCTCGTCGGTCATGTGTCGCGTTATCACCTTGCGGAACTGGCTCTTCGACGGAATGTCCAGTCCGTTGGTAGGCTCGTCCATCAGCAACACCTTGGTGTTTGTTGCCAGAGCGAAAGCCATGAACACTTTTTTCTTCTGTCCCATAGACAGGGCATCGAGCTTCACGTCAGAGGTCAGTTCGAAATCACTCAGGCACTCCTCGAGTACGTCGCCGTCAAACATAGGGTAGAACGGACTGTTCAACTCTACATACTCTTTCAGCGACATGGCAGGCAGGTCAAACTCCTCAGGTACTATGAATATCTCGCTCAGCGTGTCCACTGTCCTCTTGCAGGTCTCGATGCCGTCAAAGCGCACAGAGCCTTTCTTTGCTCTCAGCAGTCCACTTATAAGATAAAGCAGTGTTGACTTACCTGTCCCGTTCATGCCCAGCAGGCCGTAGATTTTGTTCTGTTCCAATGTCAGACTGAAATCGCAGAATACCAGGTCCTTCTGCCCTGGATATTTGTAGCTGATGTCTTTTACCTCAATCATAATTTAATGTGTTTTTGTTTGTTTAGGTGGGTTCTAAAAATTCCCACGAATTAAATTAGTTTATTATATGAATATCATTATGTCATCTTTTTGTTTTCTTTTGGTGCATACTGCCAGTCCTTTCGGTCACATAGCCCGCTATGCTCCCTCAACGACTGACACTCTGCCCTCGAAATAAATTCAAAAATCTGACAGTGGGAATTATTAGAACCCACCTTTAGCTAATAGTTTTGCAGTGTACTACTATAATAGTACACTGCAAAAGTAATACTATTTACGCTTTCCTGCAAATAAATCGGAGGTAAAACTTAAAACATTAACATTCTTTAAGACGTGGATGTCATTTGCTTACACTTTGATTTTTGCAACCCTCATTTCCTTGCGGTATTTGAAAATCTTTTCCATCTGTTTTCGTACAGCCGAAAATAGGGAATTTTGTAAAATGTTGAGAATTAAGGTTTTAATTTTTAAGGGTATGTGGTTTGTCCCCTGAAAGCTATCAAATAAGGTCGTAAAAGCTATCGTTTCACATTGTCAAAGCATAGCTTTTATGAGCTAAAAGCTATCATATTACAATGTGAAAGCTATGCTTTGACACTTCAATAGCTGTTTTTGCCTTGATATATATATGTAAAAGTGCCGTCAGGAACTCTGTTTTGAGTTTTCTGACGACACTTTTTGTTTTGACACTTTGTAAACCAAAACATGGCAAGACCTATCAAAGTGTCAAAACTTGTATATTTTTCACTTTTCTTTCTTCAATCTTTAAACTTTTTAATTCTTCAATCCTGTATCACTCTGAGCGTAGCGAAATGTTTGTGTGCGGACACATTAAATTTCCGTGAAAAAAGTTTGTGAAAAATATATCAATATATATAGTAGAGGAATTTATAATGCACCTTTTACTATACATGATAATAGATATTCTATATCCTGTATTATCAGAAAAAAGGTTGTTGCAAATTTGCAAGAATGAAAGATATTCCGTAAATTTGCAACAGTTTAGTTTTGAAATAAAGGAAATTGCAATTATGACACAACTGACGGTTTCAATAGAGGATGTTTCTTTGCTTGCCCAAATACGTAAAGCTATCAGTATGTTGCGTGGTGTGGCTGCGGTATCGTTGAAACGCCAGAAGAAAACCGGCATGGACCGTGCTATTGATGACATCAAAAAAGGCCGTGTGTACGAAGCAAGCAGTGTGGACGACCTTATCAAGCAATGTAAGTCATGACAAAGTACACACTACGGTTCACAGGTGAATTTAAACGTTCACTGAAACGTTGTCTAAAGCGTGGTTATGACGAAAAACTATTGACCGATGCATTAAACATCCTGACAGAAGAAGGACGATTACCCGACAAATATCGTCCACATATACTACATGGTCAATACGAAGGTTATTGGGAATGTCATATCGCTCCCGACTGGCTTCTTGTATGGGATCAGAATGACCATGAGTTGATTATGCTTATGACCAACACGGGAACACATTCGGATCTATTTGGAAAGAACAAACGGTGAGACAGATTGAAGGATTGAAGCAAATCGGTGATGCCCTGCTGCGGGGCATCACCGATTCGTTGGTTATAAACTATAATTCTTAGAAAAAAACAGAGGGAAATTCAAGTTTCCTCGCAAGGAAACAGGAAACATGTTTTATTTTGTTGAAAAATACTGACTTGGAGTGATAGAGTTAAAAAACACGAAATAATTATGTTGTTTTGTGTTTTTTTTGTAACTTTGCACCTTAAAGTAAATAATAAAACATAAATATAAGAAATGGCACAACAAGAAGATGTATTTAAGAAGATAGTAAGCCACTGTAAAGAGTATGGCTTTGTTTTTCCATCAAGTGATATCTATGACGGACTGGGCGCAGTGTATGACTACGGTCAGAACGGCGTGGAGATGAAGAACAACATCAAGCAGTATTGGTGGCAGTCAATGGTGTTGCTGCACGACAATATCGTGGGCATTGACTCTTCTATCTTCATGCACCCTACTATATGGAAGGCATCAGGACACGTTGACGCTTTCAACGACCCTCTCATTGATAACCGTGACTCAAAGAAGCGTTATCGCGCCGACGTGCTCATAGAGGAGCAGATGGCGAAGTATGAGGAGAAGATTGCCAAGGAGATAGCCAAGGCACAGAAGAAGTTCGGTGATGCCTTCGACGAGAAGCAGTTCCGCGAGACTAACCCTCGCGTGCTGGAGAACCAGAAGAAGTTTGACGACCTGCACGCACGCTACAGCGAGGCCATGAACAAGATGGACCTCGAGATGCTGAAGCAGATAATTCTCGATGAGGAGATAGTATGTCCTATCAGCGGCACACGCAACTGGACCGACGTACGTCAGTTCAACCTGATGTTCTCTACAGAGATGGGCGCGTCTGCCGATAACTCAATGAAGATATACCTCCGCCCGGAGACAGCACAGGGCATCTTCGTGAACTACCTCAACGTGCAGAAGACAGGCCGTATGAAGATACCATTCGGCATAGCACAGATAGGTAAGGCCTTCCGTAACGAGATTGTGGCACGCCAGTTCATCTTCCGTATGCGTGAGTTCGAGCAGATGGAGATGCAGTTCTTCATCAAGCCAGGCACAGAGCTTGACTGGTTTGCCAAGTGGAAGGAGACACGTATGAAGTGGCACCAGAACCTCGGCTTCGGTGCAGAGAACTACCGTTTCCACGACCACGACAAGCTGGCTCACTATGCTAATGCAGCAACAGATATTGAGTTTCACATGCCATTCGGATTCAAGGAGGTAGAGGGCATACACTCTCGTACCAACTTCGACCTGTCACAGCATGAGAAGTTCTCAGGCAAGCAGATAAAGTACTTCGACCCGGAGATGAACGAGTCATACACTCCGTATGTCATTGAGACATCTATCGGCGTTGACCGTATGTTCCTCTCTATCATGTGCCACTCATACGAGGAGGAGAAGCTGGAGAACGGCGAGACACGTACTGTGCTCCACCTGCCTGCGGCTATCGCTCCAGTGAAGCTCGCAGTGTTCCCACTTACCAAGAAGGACGGACTGCCAGAGAAGGCTCAGGAGATAATGAACGACCTGAAGTTCCACTTCAACTGTAAGTATGAGGAGAAGGACCAGATAGGTAAGCGCTATCGTCGTCAGGATGCCATCGGCACACCATACTGTGTTACCGTTGACCACCAGACACTGGAGGACAACACCGTAACACTGCGTGAGCGTGACTCAATGGAGCAGAAGCGTGTCAACATCAACGAGCTGCGCGGCATCATTGAGGATAAGGTTACTATTACATCATTGCTGAAGAAATTGCAGTAAATAAATGAGAAAAGCATTTTGCGATATACACCACATGGTATTCATGTTGTTGCTGCTGCTTGCCGCTGCGGTGACTACATCATGTTCCGAGTCTGACGATGATATAGACACTGAGTATCAGAACTGGACAGCGCGTAACGATGAATACTTTGAGAATATCTATCAGACGGCCAAGGCAGCCATTGATGCCGGCGATAACAGTTGGAAGATAATCAAGTCTTTCTCCAAGGTTGACGGATTGTCTGTCTATACCCCCGGCAATGAGTTGACGGGCTCGCACACGTCATGTATTGTTGTGCGTGTGATAAACGAGGTGGAGTCAGGCGAAACACCATGTTATACGGATACCGTCAGGGTGCACTATTACGGTTGCTTGATGCCGTCGGCGTCGTACAGCGCAGGCAAGAAGTTTGACAGCTCATGGTCGGGCCTTGTATATGATGAGGAGACGGCCATACCGGCGAAGCTTCCGGTGGCAGGCACTGTTGACGGCTTTACCACCGCGCTGCAGTCAATGCGTGTGGGCGACCACTGGGAGGTTTACATACCATGGCAGTTGGGTTACGGTTCTCCTACATCCAACTCTGCAATCCCTGATGGCAGTACACTGCGTTTTGACATGACGCTGGTGACATTCTGTAAGGCTGGTACACCTATGCCGCCATATAAATAAGTATATTAGCGTAATTATATAACAAACAACGGATTTACACGGATTGTGCGGATATCCTCAGCTAAAGATAATCCGTCTGGTCCGTGTAAATCCGTTGTAAGAGGTATAGTTACAAACAGATAAGGTAATCACAGTTCAAAGAAAAGTGACAGAGAGATGAATCCAGCCCTTGTAGATGTAAGCGTATTATTATTGTTCCATGCCCGTGCCGACAATTTCGCACAGGTGTGGGCAGAGGTGAGGAAGGCGCGCCCGGCGCGTCTGTTTCTTTATCAGGACGGCCCTCGCATGGTTGACAGACATGGCGAGGCGGTCAGTGACTGGCATCAGTCCAAGGACTATGAGGGCCTCATGGCCTGCCGTGAGTTGGTAAGTGATGAGAATATAGACTGGCAGTGCGAGGTGCACCGTAAATATCTGGAGCATAACCAGGGATGTGACCCCAGTGAATACCTGTCTCAGCAGTGGGCGTTCTCGCAGACAGACAAGTGTATAGTGCTTGAGGATGATGACGTGCCGTCGCAGTCGTTCTTTACCTTCTGTAAGGAAATGCTTGACCGTTATGAGCACGATGAGCGCATAATGATGATAGCGGGTTACAATACAGATGAGGTGACACCGTCTGAAGAGAGTTACTTCTTTACGCGAGTATTCTCTATATGGGGGTGGGCGTCATGGTCAAGGGTTATAATGAATCTTGACGGTGACTATGGCTTTGTGAAGGACAGACAGTGCTTCGCCACTCTGTGTGAGAAGGTAAGGAGATACAACCAGAGAAGTGATATGCCACAGATGGTGCTGCAGCATACAGCCTCAGGAATACAATACTATGAAAGCATATTATGGGCGTATATGCTGTTGCATGACGGACTTGCGGTAATGCCGCGAGTCAATATGATTAATAATATAGGACTTAACAGCGGCACGCATTACTCTACCCAGTTAGACCTGATGCCCAAAGACCTGCGGAGGACATTTACCATGAAACGGCTTGACCTCCATTTCCCTCTGACTCATCCCGACAAGGTGGAGGAGAGAACCGACTACCAGGAGCGTCATTACAAGCGTATGGCATGGAACAACCCGTGGCAAAAGGTACGCTACTCACTGGAGGAGTTGTGGCTGAACCTGAAGCATGGTAATACTAAGAATATCATACACTCTGTTATTAACCGCATAAGGATAATAATCCGTGGGAGGAAATGTGTGTGAAGTATTTTTATAAGTAATAATTAGCACATTAGAAGATGAAACTTGCATTCCTTATATCTGCACATACGGATGCACCTCAACTGAAAAGACTCATTGGTGCGTTGCCAGACAACTCTGTGTTCTTTGTCCACATTGATAGGAAAAGTGACATGACACCGTTTTCCGCATTGCTTGCGGCAGACAAACGTGTCAGGTTCGTCAAACACAGGGTCAGCGTGGTATGGGGAAGTATTAATGAGGTAGAATACCAGATGGAGTTAGTACGCGCAGCACTGTTAAGCGACCTCTCGTTCGACTATCTCATTACGTTAAGCGGCATGGACTACCCTGTATGGGAGAAAGGGCAGATGCTTGAGTTTTTTGAGCGGCAGCAGGGGCATGAGTTTCTCTGTGGCGCGCCGATAACTATGCATGGTAAGGGTTCTAAACTTTATAGGGAGTATCGCTTGTTCGCCTCTCTCCCATGGAAATATGGCAGTGTAAAAAGTAAATTCAGGGTGCTTCTTAGAAAGATTCTATGGATGCTTGGATTCAGAAAACCGCTTACTTTCAGCGTATGTGAGTCCGAATATAACCTGTACAAAGGGGCTGCATGGTGGGCCATATCACCAGAACTGGCCGCTTACATACTTGGCGAGTGGGACAAAAATGACAAACTCGTAAGTTATTTCAAGACAAGTTTCTGCCCTGCTGAGACTTTTGCACAGACAGTGGCCTTTAACAATAAGCAGTGGCGCAACCGCTGTATCGTTAATCCCACGTGGGAGGGCCTTGAGGTTAATACTCCGCTGACGTTCATTCATTATCATCCTGTTATGAAAATATTGACGGAAGATGATTATGATGACATTGTCAGCAGCGGTAAAATGTTTGCGAGGAAAATCATTACAGGCAAGAGCGACAAACTGGTGACAATGTTACTTAACCAATGTAATAAAAGGCAGATACACGCCAATGAGCAGTGAACTAAAGGAAAAAACAGCGAAAGGGCTCATCTGGGGGGGGGTGGGCAATGGTGCCATGCAGGTAATCGGCGCATTACTGGGACTCATCATGCTTAACATACTGACGCCTGCCGACTATGGCAAGGTGGCGGTACTCCTTATATATTCCAATATAGCCACCTGCATACAGGACAGTGGCTTCACTGCCGCGCTGATAAACAAGAAGGAACCTACGCATGAGGAGTATAACTCCGTGTTCTGGTTCAACATCACAGCCAGTCTCGTTATGTATGTAATATTATGGTTCGCCTCCCCTTTTATTGCGGAGTTTAACCACGACGCAGAGCTGACCACGCTGGCGCGGTTTATCTTCATCGGCTTCGTTATCAACTCATTAGGTACCGTGCAGCGCGCTTATCTCAACGGACATCTGATGGTCAAGCAGACAAGTATCATAGGACTGGTGGCCTTGGTGTTGTCGAATACCGTGGGCGTGCTTGTGGCGTTCATGGGCTACGCCTACTGGGGACTGGCCTTGCAGCCAATGCTGTTTGTCACTATAGTGATGGTGTGTGACTGGTATGTGTCGCCGTGGCGGCCCACGATGCGCATAGACCTGCGGCCAGCTTTCGCTATGTTCGGTTTCTCAGGTAAGATTTTGCTTACGGGGCTGTTCGGTCAGCTCAACACCCATGTGTTCTCTTTTCTCTTGGGACATTATTACGGTGCTCACACGACGGGACTATACAGCAATGCGCGTAAGTGGAACGACATGGCCTCTAACACTATCAACGGAATGATGAGCAGCGTTTCACACCCTGTTTTGGCTCAGGTGGCCGATGACGACGCGCGATACCGCGCGGTGTTCCGCAAGATGCTGCGCTTCGCCTCCTTTGTCAGTTTCCCGTGTATGCTGGGGCTTGCTATTGTGTCGCGTGACTTCATTCTCATGACTGTAGGTGAGAAATGGGTTGACAGCGCGTTGCTGCTCTCTATGCTGTGTCTGCACGGAGCCTTCGTCCCCATTGCCGAGTTGTATAGTCGTCTGGCCATCAGCAGGGGTAGGTCGGGTGTCAACCTCTTCTGCACGGTCTCGTTATGTGTATTAGTGTGGATAGGACTCTGCGCCATGCGGTCATTCGGCATATATTATATGATTGCCTATTTCATATTGATAAATGTGACATGGCTTCTCGTGTGGCAGTGGTTCGCTTGGAAGATAGTGCGCCTGTCATTCCTTGCGGTGCTGAAGGATGTGTCGCCGTTCTTCCTATTTGCCGCGAGCGTGGTGACGGCCACGTGGTATATGACGTCGCCGATAGACAATGTGTATATATCATTTGTGGCGAAGATAGTAATTGCTGCGACGCTTTATATAGGAATAACTTATCTCAGCGGAGCCGTTATATTACGTGAGGCAATAGATTACCTGAGGAAAAACAGAAAGTAGTATGCGTGTTTATTTTTATTCATCATTTACTGAACAAATGCGAAATCAAGAGTGACAGGTTGTGCCACCATAGAAATACGGTCAATGATACCACAGTAGTTAGTAGCGTCACCCGGAGTCGCGGTTTTGCTTTTGCTGCCTTTATCAGATATGCCACGGCCACGGGGATGACCACTGCCCAGTGGGCGGTCATGATGTACACGTCGGTTAGGGCGAAGCGCAGCACTACGTGCAGTAACATATCGAAAAGGAACGGCAGCATGCACATCCATAGGAAACGTTCCCTGCGTCCGGCGATGATGCCAGCGGCGAAGATAAACAGCAAGACAAGTTCTATGATGTAGTTATACCATCTGCTGTATCTCACTATTACCGGGCGCTCCCCTGACTCGTTGGCGTCGTGCAGCAGGTAGTCCTCGTGCAGCTGGAATCCCTCGCCGTAAATGTTCTCAATCAGTGTAGGGATGATAGGTATGGATGTGTCAGTCCACTCAAACAGAGGACTGTCTATCAGTTGCTTGTCCTCACGCAACGCTATCTTGCGCCGCCCCTCCTCCTTTTTCTTCTCATAGGCCACGCTGTCTTTGCTCTGTGCTTTGGCCTCTATGCGTCTCTGGAAACGCTGCTCCTCCACGTTGGCGGTGGTCTCCTGGTAGTAGTATATCCACGCAAGTAACAGGGTAGGGATGATGTATGTAAGGCTATGTCTCAGCACTGGTGCCAGCATACCTCTCCGCCATCTGCCTGCGATGTCTATCATCCATATCTTTACGGCGTTGGTGGTTGATATGCCTGTGCCGATGAAATATAGCAGCAGAGCCTTCCATGTGGCTATCGCTTTGCCTTGTTGCATGGCCCGTCCTGTAAGATAAAGCATAAGGAACAGCGTGGTCATGGTCAGCAGCATGTGGTCTGGCACGAACATGGCAATCATAACGTGTGCGAAAGAGTAGAAAAACACGTTCAGCAACAGGCTCTCCCATAGGCTAAGTCCTATAATCTTGCGGAAGATTTTATATAACAATGTCCACGACAGAGTGCCGATAAGTGTCCACACTACTGCAACGATGTATATGGCGCAGTTTATTCCGTACTCGTCTTTCAGCCAATCGTTAAGTTCGGACAAGGGCCATACGAAGTAAAGCAGCGCGGGGTGGCGCAGGTGTACGTAAAGAGGCCTGAATTGAGATATTACAATATACGTAAATTGGTCAAAGCCTGAGAACGTAAATCCCTTGTGGAAGGCAGACCATGGCCCCACATGCTTGTCGGTCCATACCTCTGGTGCTGTATATACCATCAGCAGGTTCAGGCTGCTGAATATCAGCAGTCCCAGCAATACTATTAAGACTGTAGAATACTTCCTTCGCATTTTATAAGATAAACAGATATTCCACAAGTAAAGATATATTCCACACTGTTATGTAGAGTGCGACGGCTCCTATTGCCCATGTCAGTCTCTTGCGCCAGCGTGGTGTCGATGCCTTCAGCAGATATGCCATTGCTATAGGCAAGACAAAGAGGTAGTGTGCCGACATTATCGGCAACTCATTAATGCCGAAGCCCAGTCCCATGTGCAGCAGCATATCCATGATGAAGAAAGACATGGCAGTCCATAGGAACAGTTGCCTGCGTCCGTACCATATACCTGCAAGGAACAAGATGACGAGCAGTCCCTCCACTATGTAGTTACCCCAGTTGTGGTAACGTACTATCACAGGTCTGTTGACCAGCACATCGCCCAGCAGGTAATCTTCATGCAGCATGATACCTTCGCCAAAGAGGCTCTCCACCGCCACGTCCCAACGTGAGGTGGTGATGTCTGTCCACTTTGAGAACTCTCCTTCAGCCATGGGCTTGCCCGAATGTTTGTAGGCTGCGCTCGCACGCCAGCGTCGTGCCTTCTTCGCTATCAGTTCATGCCTTATGCTATCCCTTATTTCCTTTTGGCGTGCCTTTATCTTTACAGAGTCATTCTTATTCCACTTGGCCTCCTCGGCATTCCATATATTGTTGAAGTTTCTCTCTATGCGTTTCTCAAAAGCCTTCGTGGTCTTCTCCTTCCGCGCCATTTCCTTAGGCCATACGAATTGCTTGTAGCTCCATCTCGCGCTGCCCCATATCAGTGCAGAGGGCAGGATGACGGCAAACAACAGATAGCGCCATTCAAAGAACCTCTTGCGTCTTGTGACCATGGCTGCAAGGAATATCTTCAGTCCGTTGTTTAGTGAGACCCCTGCCGTAAGTATGAACATGACAATAGTCTGCCACATGTTCATAGCGGAGCCACGCTTCAGCTTCATGCCGCAGAGGTAAAGAGTCAGCGTGAGGCAGAACATGGACATGATGAAGTGGTCGGGTGCCATGCTTGCCAGCATCACGTGGGCAAAAGAGTAAGTGAGCAGAGTGAGCACCGCGCCCTCAGTGCGTTCCAATCCTATTACACGACGGTGTATGCGGTTGATAAACAATGCGGCGTATGTGGCGCACGCTATCAGCAGTATGGCTACTAACATTATGGCGCAGTTATATCCCGTCAGCCATATCAGTGCCTCGTTGAGTTTGCTCAGAGGCCATAGGAAATAAGCCAGCAAGGGGTGGCGGTAGATGTTATAGCCTATGCCCCAATCTGTCACCACACTATATGTGATGGGATCGAAGCCTGACAGGTGCCATCCCTTGGTGAACAGAGTCCACTTGTTTCCGCTCACTGCGGTCAGTGCGCTCCAATGCTTCACCAGGTTGAGCACGTTGAGTATCGTGAAGAATACGAGGGCTGTCAGTGTCTCCCGTCTCTCGCCCGGGTATATGCGGAATATGTTGAGTATCTTCTTCATTTATATGTCTGTACCTTTGTAAATCTCTATATAACGTCTTGCTACGCTTTCCTCGCTGTATTCATGCAGCACCTTCTCTCTGGCTGCCACACCGAGGCGGTCATGGTCGGCAAGTACATACCTGATGCCTTCGGCAAGGTCGGCTGCATCCTTGTAACGTGCCACGTAGCCGTTCACCTTGTGGTCAATCATCTCGGGTATGCCGCCCACGTTGAAACCTACGCATGGTGTGCCGCACGCCATAGCCTCCATTATGGTATTAGGCAGGTTCTCTGACAACGATGGCAGCACAAAGGCATCCATAGAGGCATACAGTCTCGCCATCTCCTCCTCGCTGCTCACATAAGGAATGTCACGTCCCAGCGCCACAACCTCCACGTCATCAAGCATCGCTGCCGCCTCTTTCAGGTACTGCACGCCCTTCATGGGGTTGTCAACCTTTTGTGCCACGAACAGCACTTTGCGTCTGCCGGTGTGTGTGACGGGCTGGAACAGCTCTGTGTCTATGGGGTTTGGAATGCTGGTTACGGGCAAGTCGTGCATTAGCTGTGACTGCTTCACCTCGCTCATGAGCCACTTGCTGCACGTCACGAATTGAATGCCTCCAAGGGCATATAGCCGTTGTTTGCGTTGTAGCATCCACTGTTCCAATGGTGTGTCCTTGCGTTGTATGGACAGGTGGTATGCCCCCATGGTGTTCCATGCATCGTGCATGGTCCACACCACGCGTTTCCCGCTCCCTGCTATCTTTTCTATGGTGCTAAGCGACAGGAATCCTTGGTTCACCCAGTGCAGGTGAATGACGTCGGCTTCCTTGTATTCTTTAGTCTTCGTTATGTCTTGTCCGCAGAGGGCAATGTCAGTAGCCCACAACTCCTTTCTGTTGAAACCGTTCTTGCAGAATATCACGGCGCGCTCCCATATACTGCTCCACGACTGCTTGCGTAGTCGTTGAGGCCCCCATGATATGTTCTTGCGGCACAGCATGGTGGCGTCAACTCCGTTCTTGCGTAGTGCATGGAGCAGACGTGAGGCGGCTATCGCCGCGCCGCCGCTTCTCTCGTATGTGCTAAGTATCAGTACCTTCATCTTCTCTTTCTCCAAATAAGGTAGCCAGCCAGCGAACCTAACAATACTCCTATGCTGTTGCATACGGCATCAAACCAGTCGCCCGACCTGCATGTGGTGAGGTATGCCTGTGCCAGCTCTATCAATATACCCATGATGATGGGACAAACAATACCGTATGTAACCAGACGCTTGCCATTACGGCTGTCAGCGTGGTTGCGATGGTATTCCCACCATATTACGATGGTAAATGTACCATACATCACAAAATGTGTCCACTTATCAATGAAGTTAATCTCATTGAGCGGCGTCTCAGGGACTGGCATCAGGCAGACAATCCATATAGTGACAGCCAACAGACAAGAGAAAGGATATTTTTTTATACAGTAAGACATCTTTTTCGTGTGTAATCGCTCGCAAAATTAAACATTTTTATTTACTTTTGCAAATTAAACAAAATAAAAGAAATGGCAAACACGAAATTTGCGTCCCGCGTAGGACTTATACTTGCTACTGCCGGTTCTGCCGTGGGACTGGGTAATATATGGCGCTTCCCTACCACCACGGGTGAGAATGGCGGTGCCGCGTTCATACTGGTTTACATAGCTTGCACCCTGCTTCTGGGGCTGCCGGGCATGATGAGTGAGTTTGTGGTAGGACGTAACGCCGGTACTAATTCCATGCGCGCCTATATAAAGGCAGGCAACCGTAAGTCATGGGGCGCCATAGGTGTGTTGGGTATGATATGCTCTATCATAATACTGGGCTTCTACAGTGTGGTGGCAGGGTGGTGTGTCTATTATCTCCTGTTGGCTGTGAGCGACAATGTGCTTGGAGATGCAGCTGCCATTAGCAGTAACTTCGACAACCTCGTCAATAACCCTTGGATACCATCGCTTATGTCGATAGTGTTCATATTGCTTACTCATACTATCATCATTCGTGGTGTCAGGGGAGGCATAGAGAAAGCGTCAAGGCTTATGATGCCTATGCTCTTCATTCTGCTTGTGGTGATAATCTTTGCGTCTTGTTCATTGCCCGGCGCATGGCGCGGCGTGGAGTTCCTTTTCTATCCCGACTTCTCAAAGATTACCGGCAAGGTGGTGTTTGAGGCCTTGGGGCAGGCCTTCTTCTCCATCAGCCTCGGTACGGCGTGCCTGTGTACATACGCGGCTTATTTTGACGAGAAGGTAAACCTGTTGCGCTCTTCTGCCCAGATAGCAGCCATAGACTGTGGCGTGGCTGTCATGGCGGGCTTGATGATATTCCCTGCGGCATTCTCTGTGGGCGTGCAACCAGATGCAGGACCTAACCTCATATTCCTCACATTGCCAAATGTGTTCACACAGGCATTCCCGCATGGCGTGGCATACGGTGTGGCGATACTCTTCTTCTCGTTGCTCACACTGGCAGCGCTCACTTCTACTATCTCTATGCATGAGATAGGTACCTCACTGCTCTCCGAGGAACTGAAGATTAAGCGGTGGCATGCCGCAACCTGCATTACTGTCATCTGCTGTGTCATTGGAATACTTAGCGCGTTGAGTATGGGGCCTGTGCCGATGGGGGTTATGGGCAAGAGCCTGTTCAGTAACTTCGACGCGCTTACGTCAAACATCCTGTTACCTACGGGAGCATTCCTGACATCGCTTGTCGTGGGCTGGGTGATGCCGCGTGAGACGGTTGTAAGACAGCTGGAGTCTTATGGGCAGTATAAGTGGATGCCGTGGGCTGTCAGCGTGTTTTACTTCCTTGTGAGGTTCGTGTGTCCGCTTGGCATAGCGTTGACATTCCTTTACCAGACAGGGGCGGTTGCGCTGTGAGAAAAACTACGGAAAAACTACAGACTTGAGAAAAAAAGAATAGTAAAAAGCAATAATAATCATCGGGGCTTCACAGGAATGACGTTTCCTCGGTGCGTATGTAATGTCAAGCGGTGCTGCGACCTCAGAGGTCACGGCACCGCTTTTTTCATTCTATTAAGTTTTTTTGTGAGGGAAAACGCTGTTGTTTCACGGAAAAAGTGTAACTTTGCAATATGAAACTACCTATCGGCATACAAGACTTTGAGAGCCTCCGCAAGGACGGCTATCTCTACGTTGACAAGACGGAGCATGTTTATCGCCTCGTCTCGGAGGGACGTTATTACTTCCTATCTCGTCCGCGTCGCTTCGGCAAGTCGCTACTTATCTCCACGATCAAGTCGCTGTTCCTCGGCAAGCGTGAACTGTTCAAGGGTTTGGCGATAGACCAGAAGGATGACTGGGACTGGGCAGTACACCCCGTGCTGCACCTTGATCTGAACACGGAGAAGTTTTCCACGAAGGAGGCACTTGAGAACAAGATAAACACCTTCCTGTCCATAGAGGAAGAGAAATATGGCAGGGTAGAGTGGGAGAAAAGTTTCGGCACACGCTTTGAGGGCATAATAAGACGTGCCTGTGAAAAGACCGGCCAGCGCGTGGTAATCCTCGTTGACGAGTACGACAAGCCGATGCTGCAAGCCATAGGAAACAGGGAACTGCAAGACGAGTACCGTGGCACGCTCAAAGGCTTCTACGGCGCATTGAAGTCCATGGACGGCTGCATAAAGTTCGCCATGCTCACCGGCGTAACGAAATTCGGCAAAGTCAGCGTGTTCAGCGACCTCAATAACCTCATGGACATATCCATGTTGAACAAATACCACGACATTTGCGGAATAACGGAAGAGGAACTGCTTCGCACCTTTGACGGCAATATCAACGAACTTGCCGAAAACAACGGCATGGAGCGAGAAGAGTGCATTGACAAGCTTCGCCGCATGTATGACGGCTATCACTTCAACCAGATATCTAAGGAAGGCATATACAATCCATTCAGTGTGCTTAACACGATGGAGAATAGTATATTTGACAGCTACTGGTTTGAGACCGGCACACCGACATATCTCGTGGAACTGTTGCGCCGCCACTACTACGACCTTGAGGAGATGGCAACGTCAGAGGTCACCTCAGACGTGATAAACAGCATAGACGCAGAGTCCACCAACCCCATACCAGTGATATACCAGAGCGGATACCTCACCATAAAGGGCTATGACAAGGAGTTCCAGATGTACAGACTTGGTTTCCCGAACCAAGAAGTGGAGGAAGGCTTCATAAAATATCTCGCCCCGTTCTATCTTGACAACAGGGAGGAAAGATCGGTATTTGACATAAGGAGCTTCACGTCAGACGTCAGGGAAGGCAAGCCAGAGCAGTTCCTCAGCCGCTTGAAATCACTCTTCGCCAGTGCGCCATACGACAGTGTGAAGGGCGACAAGGAGAACCACTTCCAGAACATGATGTGGGTGGTGTTCAAGATGATGGGCTTCTACTCACATACGGAGTACCACACCTCTGACGGCCGCATAGACCTGCTGGTAGAGACACCGCAGTACCGCTACATCATGGAGTTTAAGCTTGACGGCACTGCCGAGGAGGCTTTGCAACAGATAAAAGACAAGAACTATCAACTGCAGTTCTTCGGCGACTCACTCGCTACCACTGAGAGCCAGGGAGTGTCCAAAACATTTATAATAGGAGTGAACTTCTCAAAGGAGACACGCACCATAGACAAGTGGTTGGTAGAGTGATAACGACCACAGATTACTCTGATTACGAGGATTATCTTTTGGAACAACGGATTAAGACTGATTACACAGATTGCTCTGATTACAGGGATTATCTTTTGGGACAACGGATTAAGCGGATTACACAGATTACTTGAATTAAAATAATTAAAATAAATTAGGATAATTCGTTTCTAAAGAAAAATAATCACGGACACTGATTACCCTGATTACAAGGATTATCTTTTGGGACAACGGATTAATGCGGATTACACAGATTACACAGATTTTCATTTACGAACACGAATAACTCGAATGACACGGATATTCTCCCACAGATACCACAGATATACACAGATTTTATTTAGAACAACGGATTACACTGATTACTTGAATTAAAATAAATTAGGGTAATTCGTTTCTAAAGAAAAATAATCACGACCACAGATTACTCTGATTACGAGGATTATCTTTTGGGACAACGGATTGCGGATTACACCGATTACACGCATTTTCCATGTCTTATTTCTGAGCCGACAGGCTCCTAAGATTTTCAAAAAAGATTTTCAATGGATTTCTGCCCGTAAGGGCATGAAAAGAAATAAAGTTTCATCTGTTTTATGTATTAAGCGAAAATAGGACATTTTTGTCATCGCTTGATTAAAATCAGGTCAACGAAAAAACTCAAAATAGGAGAGAATGAGGCATAAAAAACGGAAAAAGGGTGCGGAAAAATGACTTTCCGCACCCTTTTTTTCGTGAAAGCTATCACTTTATAGTGAGAAAGCATAGCTTTTAGGACATCATTCGATAGCTTTTACACCGTGAAAGCATAGCTTTTACAGGGTGAAAACTATCGTTTTTTTATGCCTTTTTATATCCTCAATAGTTCGTTAAAAATTAACATATCTGGTTAAGCGGCTTTGCGCTGCCAGCC
>CAMEWL010000032.1:0-30715 GCA_945941025.1 uncultured Prevotellaceae bacterium | reverse complement strand
TTATTTTTTTTGTTTTTATGCGACTTCGTCGCAATCATCCGCAAAGTTAGAGTAATATTTGTTTTCCATACGCTTTAATCGTTTGTGTCAAACAACTGTTTTATCTTTATTCCCCATGCATAGGCGAGCAATGGGGGGACGGCATCGCCAATTTGCTCGTACTTGTCTTGCACAGTACGGTCAATATGGGGTACAATATATGGGCCACCAGCGAAATTATACGAGTCAGGGAATGATTGCAATCGGGCACACTCTCGAACAGTTAATGCACGGTCGTAGTCAGGATGAACAAATTCATCCAGGCAATGACTGGTAACAGTAGGTGAAGGCTCATCGGGGATTAGCCGATAATTACGTTTAATAAACATTTTCTTCGGCAGCACACGCTCTTCTTGCAGACGTTCACGTTCTTCACCTTGATAACGATCGAACAACGATTTCAAGCTTTCTCCCTGACGTAGTAGGGCAAATCGTTTAAGTGTACATTCTCGGTGTTTCATAGGCATGTGATTCATAATATCTTTCGATGACATCGTTTCTCTATGCCAAAATGAGTCATTGCGCATCAGTTGCTCAAAATCCGAATGCTCTTCCGTATATTTCTTACCTTCCTGATTACTATTGGCTATTACATTGGGAAGACCCGCCAAGGCTTCTTTCACAGTTACAATGGGGCTATCTGACGGCTTGGGCGACTGGAGCCTCCATTCAGGGAAACGACATGCGAGGATGAAAAAGCGGTTCCTTTTCTGTGGCACTCCATATTTGGTAGAATCCAGAACAACCTCAATGTAATTACCATATCCGGCTGCCCTTAGTTCTTTCTTGAGAATATTCACAATCAGGTCACCTGACTGTTTGGCTTCACGCTTTGAGGTGATGGCTGGTACATTCTCAAAAAGAATCATCTTCGCATTGGCAATTTGGGCAATACGAATACCCTCGCGGAACAAGAACTGGCGATCGTCGTAAAACGAGCGTGAAGTATTGCCTGCCGTTGAGAATGTCTCGCACGGCATTCCAGAGGTTACCAGATCCACACCGGTTTCAGGGATATATGGCAATATCTGCTCTGCCGTCACCTGCCGAATGTCCGAATGGATAACGTGTACATCGGGGTGGTTTGCTGTATAGGTTTCACAACAACTCTTAATATACTCGATAGCTACCAACGTCTGCATACCCGCAGCATGCAGACCCGTACAGATTCCTCCAGGCCCTGCAAAACAGTCAATGTGGGTTAATTTGCCTTTTTGCAGCCTTACGTCGCCTTCGTTAAAGATGGTCGTATCTTGCCTCTGCAATGCTTGCTTGCTGTTCGATGCTGATAATGCTTCCAACGTGGTATCCGTAAACGTGTTCCAAATGTTCAGCCTATGCGGTTGGTATTGCTCATAAAGGTGTTTTACAAACTGCAACTCAAAAACGAGGCGCAAATCCTTTGGATCGTTATCAGGTTCTCCCTCTTTCCTTGTTCCCACTCGTGCAATCTTAATGAGATACAGATCGCGGATGCCTGTAAAGCCAAGCTCGCATTTCAAACTAAAAAACGGAATAAAATAATAAAGTTTGTTGAGAGCTATAGTCGATGGAAATTCTTTGCCGGTATAGTAAATCTTTGCCGTACCATCAAGAAAATGACGTACATTGTCTTTCTTGACGTTACAAATAAGAACATTCTTGGAAATGTCCAAGTCATCCAAGTCAATCTCCTGACTTGAATTTTGGACTATTTCCTTAGGATACTCAGCTTGAACCTGAAATAAATCCAATTGTTGTGGATTACTTATCTTATTTGTTATTGCCATACAATTATAAGCCTTTTATTAATTCACTCGTCATTTATCAAGTCGCATAAGAAGGCATACTAACAGCGTCTTAACATACGACCAAACCTTATGCACACATTGCTTGAGTACAAAGTTACTAAAAGTTATCCAAATAGAGGTTTTTTTAATATTAAAGAAGGTGAAAAGGTTGTTTTTTCCTCTTATTTTTTATGCGACTATCGTCGCAATACTATGCAAAGTTAGAGATTTTCCATGATTTCTGCTCCGAAGGAGCATAATAAAAACATAATAGCCAGTCACTCCATCAAACGGTGCGGCTGGCTTTTTCTTCTGTGTGGAATACTATTTTCTCGATAACGATGTTACAGAATAGCTATGCTCGTATTATTCAAATGTTACTATCCAATATCCGTTTTTCTTTCCACCTTGTCGATTAAGCAAGCGAAGGTCTTGCAAGCGGCCGATTGCTGAGATTGTGCCACCCTCTGTTGCGCCTTCGGTATTGTTGATGTAATCCTTGCGTGATGCCGTTGGGTGCTTGGCGAAGTAAAGGAGTATAGACCTTTGCAGTTCGGTTATTGTCTGATTGCGTTCAGTTATAACCTTTTGTATGCCCTTTTGTATGCTATCAAGACTCATTTGTATGGTCTTTTGTATGTACTCGTCTCGTTTTTGTTTGGCATCATCTGTAGTGATACCCTTCTTATGTATGGTGTCTTCGGCATACAAATCGGCACGGAACTGTGCTATCAGCTTTGCATCATTGGTACGCCCGATGATAACGTGAAACTGATTCGCATCGTCCTCATTGATGAAATCTATCACGACATTCTTCTGAAGTCATAATGTTAATAGTAGGTTAGAGCATTAGGCAGTTGTCGCGATGATACTGCAAATAAGGCTTATGGGCATCATCTATCTTGATGAGATGTACGCTGTCATCCATCTTCAGCAGAAGCTTGTCGGTATCGTCGATGTAACGCGAATAGATGATGCGTCCGTTGTCATCGAATGAGATGTACCCCTTGTCGAATAGTTTGTCATAGTTGGGAAGGAGCAAAAGACCGTTGAACACGTCAAGGCGTTGCTGATTGTCGGCTTCTCTCCAAGGCTTTATGTGTGAGGCAATGAGCAGGTCAAAATGTGAGAAGGTTGAGATGGAACAACCACGCCAGTACTCTACGAGCCGTTCTCGGAATTTGCCCTGGCCGACACGCGCCTTCACGATTGCCTCACGTTCCGTAACGCTCAACGCGCTATCATTCAATACTTTGTTAATTTCGGAAATGATAGTATTCTCTTGTTGCTGTGCATACGTTGACTGACGGAACTTCAAGTATTTGCGAAGAGCCGATTTAAAGTTAACAATGTCATTAGGCTTGGTGTAGATGCTACGGTTCGGCTGACGCAATGCATCCGTTGCCAACAGGTCATCAATATCGTCAAACGACTGCAACTCAGCTAACGCATACCCCTGTTCATCAAGGAACTTCAACCACGAGATGTAATTGGTGCGCGAATGAGCATTCACACCACCCGGACCTGTCAGGTAGTGATAAAAGTCGGAGAGATGCTCCGTAAAACTATGTGTGTTAGCTGTCTGCATCGTTTATTCTATTGGACCTATATAAGAAGGTACGTGAGCATCCGATGATTTGACTGCGACAAAGAGTTTATTGTGAAGTGCTAATTCCGATACTCAGTCGTGTCAAAGATGTTAACGTTACGTTTCTTTTATTTCATTGGCAATCGCTTTGTGATTGTTAATATTTTATTAGTTGTAGCACATATTCCTTAATATACAATGTTGTTTATGCTTACTTTGTGAAGCAAAGTTACAAATATTCTACGAAAGTCAAAGCAAAAGTCTCGTTAAAATAAGCTAAACCTACCGGGGTAATTCCGAAAGACAATTGCTTGTCCATAAATCCCCATGTGATTAAATATTATTAACTATATTTGTTTTATGCCCTTACGGGCAGAAATCCATTAAGAATCTTTTTGATAATCTCAGGCTCTATGAGCCAGAAATATTTCAGAGCCGACAGGCTCCAAAGATTGTTCTGATGATTTTCCATGATTTCTGCTCCGAAGGAGCATAATAAAAGAGACGGCACACTACGTGAATTACATGAAAAGTACAAACTTGTTTATGCATGGTGATAAGGAGAATGCTTAGTACAGACAAGGAATGGTAAGTGAAAGGTTGGTGACAGATGAGGAACCATCTGTCACCAATATAATACGCAAGTTTACAGTGTGATATCATTTGCCGGTGACAGATGACAGATAAGATATTAAAGAAAAACAAGATATGATTGTTTTTGTCCTATAAATTTGGCTGTTTGGGAAAAAAATAGTAATTTTGTACGATTTACGAAAAAAATAGCTTTTTAGGGTAAAATATAATCATTATATAAAGATAAACACAATGGCAAAAATTACGAAAGAGGCCGCTCTGCTTTATCATGAGAACGGCCGCCCAGGTAAAATCGAGGTAATGCCTACCAAGCCTTACCGCACCCAGACTGACCTGTCACTGGCTTATTCGCCAGGCGTGGCATATCCTTGTCTGGAAATTCAGGAGACACCAGATTCTGTTTACAAGTACACCGACAAGGGTAACCTTGTGGCTGTGATATCTAACGGCACCGCAGTGCTCGGACTCGGCGACATAGGCGCTATGTCAGGTAAGCCTGTGATGGAGGGTAAAGGACTGCTCTTCAAGATATACGGCGGTGTTGACGTGTTCGATATAGAGGTTGATGAGAAAGACCCAGAGAAGTTCTGTGAGGCTGTGGAGAAGATAGCACCTACATTCGGTGGTATCAACCTCGAGGATATCAAGGCTCCTGAGTGTTTCTACATAGAGGACCGTCTGAAGAAGACTCTCGACATACCAGTGATGCACGACGACCAGCATGGTACAGCCATCATCTCGTCTGCAGGTCTGCTCAATGCCCTTGAGGTAGCTGGCAAGAAGATTGAGGACGTGAAGATAGTAGTGAGCGGCGCAGGTGCTGCAGCCATCATGTGTACCAAGCTCTATGTGGCTCTCGGTGCACGTCGTGAGAATATCCTCATGCTTGACTCAAAGGGTGTCATCACATCTGACCGCGAGAACCTGACAGAGCAGAAGAAGTTCTTCGCTACAGACCGTCGTGACGTTCACACACTGGAGGAGGCTATGAAGGGCGCTGATGTGTTCCTCGGTCTTTCAAAGGGTAACGTGGTGTCACAGGACATGGTACGCTCTATGGCTAAGAACCCTATCGTGTTCGCTTGTGCAAACCCAGTACCAGAGATTTCATACGAGGATGCCGTGGCAGCTCGTCCTGACGTGCTGATGTCAACAGGCCGCTCTGACTATCCTAACCAGATAAACAACGTAATCGGCTTCCCTTACATCTTCCGTGGTGCACTTGACGTTAACGCCAAGGCTATCAACGAGGAGATGAAGATAGCTGCCGTTCACGCCATTGCTGACCTGGCTAAGCAGCCAGTGCCGGAGGTGGTGAACAAGGTATATAACGTAAACAACCTGACATTCGGTCCTGACTACTTCATTCCGAAACCAGTTGACCCACGTCTTATCACAGAGGTGAGCGCTGCCGTAGCTAAGGCTGCCATGGATTCAGGTGTGGCTCGTAAGCAGATTACCGACTGGGACGCTTACAAGCGTGACCTGCGTCTGCGCATGGGACAGGAGACAAGCGTTACACAGAACCTCTATGAGACAGCACGTAAGCACCCACAGCGCGTAGTATTCGCCGAGGGCTTGCACCCAACAATGATTAAGGCTGCCGTTCAGGCTAAGGAAGAAGGTCTCTGTACTCCAGTGTTGCTCGGTAACACAGAGATGATACAGAAGAAGGCTGCAGAGCTCGACCTGAACCTTGAGGGCGTGGAGATTGTGAACCTGCGTCATGACAACGAGTGCGAGCGTCGTGAGCGCTACGCTAAGGTGTTGGCAAACAAGCGTCAGCGTGAGGGTTACAATTTCGAGGAGGCTAACGATAAGATGTTTGACCGCAACTACTTCGGTATGATGATGGTTGAGACAGGTGAGGCTGACGCTCTCATCACAGGTGTTTACACTAAGTTTGCCACCACACTGCAGGCTGCACAGGAGATAGTAGGCATACGTGCACCATACAAGCACTTCGGTACAATGCACATCCTGAACTCTAAGCGCGGCACATATTATATAGCTGACACATTGGTGAACCGTCATCCAGATAAGGAGACTGTTAAGGATGTGGCACGTCTGACAGCTGAGGCTATCCGCTTCTTCAATGATGAGCCACGTATAGCTATGATATCATACACTAACTTCGGTACAGACAGCATAGGTAGTCCTAAGATGGTGAGCGATGCGGTACGCGAGCTGCAGGAGGAGTATCCTGACCTGAAGATTGACGGTGAGATGAGTGTTGACCTGGCTCTTGACCACGAGCGCCGCGACGAGAAGTATCCGTTCCTGCGCCTGCACAATGAGGTGGTTAACTCTATGGTGTTCCCTAACCTCTCATCTGCAAGCTCAGCATACAAGCTTATCAAGCAGTTCTCACCAGAGACAGAGGTGATTGGTCCTATCCAGATGGGACTTAACAAGCCTATACACTTCACTGACTTCGATGCCAGCGTACGTGACATCGTCAACATCACAGCCGTAGCAGTGATTGACGCTTATGTTGAGAAGCTGAAGAAGAAGTAAAAACTGAAAGAAAATTGCTTATATTAAGTTCTAACTCGCCCCGCCGGCAGGAGTTGCTGGCGGGGCTTGATATTCCCTATAAGGTATTTGTCATTGACGGTATAGACGAGAGTTACCCTGACACATTGCCTGCCGAGGATATTGCGGAATACATAGCAGTGAAGAAGGCTGCACCGTATGCTGAGGAACTAAAGGGGAATGACAATATAGTGCTGACTGCCGACACCATAGTGGTGTGTGACGGCAAGGTTATGTGCAAGCCTAAGGATAATGCTGATGCTTGCAGCATGTTGAGGTTTCTCAGCGGCAAGAGTCATCAGGTATATACCGGCGTATGCCTTACCACCAATGTTGCTCAGCGTCATTTCACAGTGTGCACAGACGTGACGTTCCGTGAACTGACGGATAAAGAGATAAACTATTATGTGGAGAAGTACAAGCCTCTTGACAAAGCCGGAGCATACGGCATACAGGAATGGATAGGCTACATAGGTATAACAGGTATCAAGGGCTCATATTATAACGTGATGGGACTGCCAGTACAACGTATCTATGAAGAGTTGAGAAAGATTTCTCCAGAGAAAGAGTGATGAGACAAATAATACACATAATCACCATTATACTTATAGGCGCGGCTATAGCAGGCTGTGGTAACAGTGCCGAGGAGCAGCGACGCTTAAGCAAGGCGGAGCGTGACTCTTTGCACCGGCTTGACTCTGCGGCTTTGAAGATAGGTGTGATGCCCACACTTGACTGTCTGCCTATTGTCGTGGCAGAGCGTTTGAGACTATATGACACATTGAATGTGTCGGTGCATCTCAGACGTTATCGTGCAATGTCAGAGTGCAGGAAGGCCCTTGAGATGTCTTTGGTGGAGGGGGCTGTAATAGACACCTTGTTGATGGTGGAGATGAACAAAGTGGAAGAGGGGTGGCTGTATGAAGGGATGCGTCTGCCTATGAAGTGGCATTTCCTTACGGCAAAGAAAGCACGTCTGACGCGTTTTGACCAGATGGGTGACAAAATGATTGCCGCTGATGGGCACGGTATGTCTTACCAGTTGGCACAACAGGCTAATGATTCGCTGGGAAGGAAAAAGCAACAGGCCTTCATTATACAGGTGGAAGACCTGGCGGTTCGCACTAAGATGCTGCAGACCGCCAATGTGGATGCGGCGCTGCTGCCTGAACCTTTTGCCACCCGTGCAATGGAAGACGGCGCAAAGGAGATTCCTGTAAAGCAGGACAAACCTTATCGGTGTGGTGTCGTTGCGTTTAGGAAAAATGCAATGAAATCTGCAGAAAGAAGAAAACAGCAACAGTTGTTTGACAAGGCTGTGAGTATAGCCAATGATTCTATAGAGAAATACGGGCGTGACAATTATTTATGGATGCTACAATGGTAAGAATATGACGACAATACCATCTACCATAGAATTACTTAGACAAAAAGCACTCGCATATCCTAATGAGAACTGGAATGACCGTCTGGAGGCGATAGAGACGGAGTTCAGGTATATGAGTGACTTTATGCTTGGAGGTGGCAAGGACCCTCAAAGAGCTGCACTGTATGAAGAGCTGCGAGCACGCCTGCGTCATATCAGTTATGATTTGGAGGTGCGCTCCACACTTATGGAGATGCCGTATGTCAAGGTGTGGCAGAAAGAGTTGTTGATGCGTGACAACTCTACGGAGATGTTGCAGAGCAGCATGCTTAATGCTGTTGACGAGTCACAGCGGCACCAAGCGTTGTATCACGCATTTATGGCTCTACTTACGTCATATCACTGGGACAAGACAATACAAGAGGAATGGGCTGCGTTTCTGTCATCACAACAGGTTGATGGAGTAATACAGGCCACGTTGACCAGTGCACTGACACTGTCAGCAATAGAGCATTTTGACAAGTACAAGGCTATGTGCCTTGCCAACATATATCACGATAACAGAAAGGAAACGGTAAGGCAGCGTGCTTATATAGGGTGTCTGTTGGCTTTGAGTCGCGTAAGCGGTGATGAGATGACATCTGTACGTCGGCTGGTATTGGATAACCTGACACCAGAGGGAGAGGAACGACTGGGGAATGTCACAGAGATATTCATGCAAATGAATATGTGCGCCAACGTTGATAAGGATGCACGGGAGATACAAAACAATATCATGCCGAATATCATGCGTAACCAGCCGTTTGAGATAACAGACAAAGGTTTTAGTGAGCGCAAGGACAATGGTGATGCGTATGACCCGGAGGCGGAGAATGCTAACCTTGACTCTCTGGAAAAGAGCGTAAACAGAATAATAAACATGCAGAAGAACGGTTCTGATATTTTCTTCTCGGGTTTCAGTCAGATGAAACGAATACCGTTCTTCAGAAAGTATGTAAACTGGTTTGTACCTTTCTATAGCAACCATCCGGACTTGCCGGAGGAGGCAATACAAACTGCCAAGACTAAGTTTGCTGAACGTATAACGGAGCGTGGGCCGTTCTGTGAGTCGGACAAGTATTCTTTTGTCATAGGCTTGTCTTCTGCCATTAGTCACATACCAGAGAATGCACGTCAGATGATGGAGAACGGAGAGCTGGGACCATTAGGCATGCATGGTGATGACGACAATATGCAGAATCCGTCATTGTTGCGTTTGCTCTATATGCAAGACCTTTATCGTTTCTATCGTTTGTGCCCGTTGGCTGAGAAGATGTATAATCCTTTCAGCGAACTCAATAAGTGCCTTATAGGTATCGCTGCGGCAACGCATATAAGTGATGAGGAGAAGCGTGACCTCTGTGTCTATCTTATCAAGAAAGACAAGGAGATGCCGGTACGTAATACCGTAGCCCGGTTGCTAAACCGTTTTGACGATAAAGAGTCTTTTGACAGGCACTATTGTCATGCTGAACTTAAGTTGCTGACAAACGACTATCCGGTAGCCATCACATTATATAATAGGTGTCTGGAGATAAAGCCGGGTAATAAAATGTGTCTGCGCAGTCTGGCGAAGGCACATTACCAGAACGGTGAATATGATAAAGCCGCTTCATACTATGATGCCTTACATACGCTGCAGCCAGACAGCTTGTCATATATATTGAACTACTGTATGGCTATGGTTATGGCAGGGAAAGCCGCTGATGTGGTCAATGAGATGTACCGTATGGACTTTGAACATCCGGATAATATTGACATTATGAACTGTCTGACATGGACACTGCTATATGCGGAGAAGGCAGAACAGGCACAGAAAACGGCAGACAGGATGATGAAAATAGAGGGGGCTGGAAAAACACTCAGCGTGTGTCTTAACGCCGCGTATGCACACCTTGCGAATAATGATGTGGTGAAGGCTATAGACATACTCAAGGCTTTTGCTGACAACTCTGATGACAATGTACGCAAAGACATTGTCACGCTGTTTGCTGACAGTATGGAGGAGGACAAGGCTCTATTAAATAAGTACCATATAGAAGACGCTGAAAGAGACATTATAATATCACAAAGCACACGCGATATACTAAAAAATATTAAATCTGCATAGAAAAGTATTGATTTGTAAGAAAAACTTTGTACTTTTGGAATAACTAAATAACCTATAACTAAACAATATTTCACTAAAACCGAAATACTATGAAAGTATATCAGACTAATGAGATTAAAAACATTGCCCTCTTGGGCAACGATGGGTCGGGTAAGACCACTCTTACCGAATCATTACTGTTTGAGGCTGGTATTATCAGCCGGCGTGGCAGAATAACGCAGAAAAATACTGTTTCTGACTACTTCCCTGTAGAACAGGAATATGGTTACTCGGTATTCTCCACTGTCTATCATGTAGAATGGAATAATAAGAAACTTAATATAATAGACTGCCCTGGTTCTGATGATTTCGTGGGTGCTGCGCTGACTGCACTTGAGGTTACAGATACCGCTGTGCTGCTCATCAACGGACAGTATGGTCCGGAGGTAGGTACACAGAATCACTTCCGCTATACGGAGAAATTGAAGAAGCCGGTTATCTTCTTGGTAAACCAGCTTGATGCAGAGAAGTGTGACTTCAACAGCTCCTTGGAGCGCCTGCAAGAGATTTACGGTTCAAAGGTAGTACCTATCCAGTATCCTCTGAATGAGGGACCAGACTTTAATTCCCTCATAGATGTACTGTTGATGAAGAAGTATTCTTGGGCTCCTGGCGGTGGTGCTCCTACAATAGAGGATATCCCGGAGAGCGAGAAGGAGAAAGCCATGGAGATGCATAAAGCACTAGTAGAGGCTGCAGCTGAGAATGATGAGGGGTTGATGGAGAAGTTCTTTGAGACGGAGGCACTTAGCGAGGATGAGTTGCGTGAGGGCATACGTAAGGGTCTCGTTACACGTTCCATATTCCCTGTGTTCTGCGTATGTGCTGGTAAGGATATGGGTGTTCGCCGATTGATGGAGTTCCTTGGCAATGTCGTTCCTCATGTTGATGAGATGCCTAAGGTGCATAATACTCGTGGAGAAGAGATAGCTATTGATGCTAATGGTCCAGAGTCTCTGTATTTCTTCAAGACAGGAGTGGAGCCGCATATCGGTGAGGTGCAGTACTTCAAGGTTATGAGCGGCAGCGTTAAGCCTGGTGATGACTTGACAAACGCTGACCGTGGCTCAAAGGAACGCTTGGGACAGATCTTCTGTGCAGCAGGAGCCAATCGTATGCCGGTTGACCAGATGGTGGCAGGAGACATTGGTTGCACTGTGAAACTGAAGGATGTTAAGACAGGTAACACATTGAATGGAAAGGATTGTGACAACCGTTTTGACTTTATAAAATATCCTAATCCGAAGTATTCACGTGCCATCAAGGCAGTTAAAGAGGCTGACACAGAAAAGATGATGACAGCTCTTACCCGTATGCGTCAGGAAGACCCGACATGGATAGTGGAGCAGTCAAAAGAGTTGCGTCAGACTATCGTACGTGGACAGGGAGAATTCCACCTGCGTACTCTGAAGTGGAGATTGGAGAATATAGACAAGATACAGGTAGAGTACTCTGAGCCGCGAATCCCATACCGTGAGACAATCACAAAGAGTGCTCAGGCAGAGTATCGTCACAAGAAGCAGTCTGGTGGAGCCGGACAGTTTGGTGAGGTTCATCTTATTGTGGAGCCTTATGCTGACGGAATGCCAGATCCTGCTACCTACAAGGTGAACGGCGTAGAGACAAAGATGAATATCAAGAGCCGTGAGGAGATAGACCTGGAGTGGGGTGGTAAGCTCGTCTTTATAAATACCGTGGTAGGTGGTGCCATTGACGCGCGCTTCATGCCAGCTATATTGAAAGGCGTGATGGAGAAGATGGAGCGTGGACCGCTTACTGGTTCTTACGCTCGCGATGTACGTGTAATAGTGTATGATGGCAAGATGCACCCGGTTGACTCTAACGAGTTGTCATTCATGCTTGCAGCGCGTAACGCTTTCAGTGAGGCATTTAAGGCTGCCGCTCCAAAGATTTTGGAGCCGATATATGACCTTGAGGTGTATGTCCCTGCAGACCTTACCGGCGATGTGATGAGTGATTTGCAAGGTCGTCGTGCGCTTATCATGGGTATGGATATGGAGAACGGCTATCAGAAGTTACAGGCCAAGATACCTCTCAAGGAACTGAGTAACTACTCTATCGCTTTGTCAAGCTTGACAGGCGGCAGAGCATCGTTTACCACTAAGTTCGCTTCGTATGAGTTGATACCTAATGACTTGCAGCAGCAACTCATATCTGAGCATACAGAGGAAGAATAAACAGGAAGTATTAACCCACTTCATTTAACCTGCGTCGCAGGCCATGGATGAGGTGGTAAACAATCAAACAGGCACAGGCTGTCATCACATATATGATGAGAGTCTGTGCTTTTGTTATGTAGATATTGTCAATAGAGGCATGTGGTAATGATGTTATCCATGATACATAGCTGTTCAATATCCTTGTAAGGAAGGATAGCAGCTGTGCCGCAAGTGCTGTAATACCTGTGATAAGGAAAGAGCCGCATATAAACAATAATACCGCTGTATAGATTATGCATGAAACGAGTAGCGATATAGGCAGGTTTGTAAGCAGGAAATAAGTAGAGAATCTGTGGAAATACAGAGCAATAAGCGGGGCTACGCCTATCTGCGCACATGTAGAAAGTAACATTGTCTGTATCAACAGGCGGGGAACTACGTTATACCATCTGTGGGGCAGTATCTCTGTCAATATGTTGTTCAGCGGCGGATATAGTGCTATAATACATCCTACCGCCATAAATGACATCTGAAATCCTACGTCAAATAACCAGTCAGGCCACAATATCAGCAATAGTGCCAAGGTGAACACCAGTACGCTCATCCCGTCTGGTTTACGTGACATCTGTCGTGTCACTGTATATATCGTTAACATTACAGCTGCCCTTATGATGGAAGGATGGCTCCCCACAAGCATCACGTATGCCCATAAGGTCATAATCTGTATTAATGCCGTAATCCATGCAATAGTCAGCCGCCATCTGCCATATAAAAATAACAGACGTTGTGGAAACAGCAGGGTGAGCAACATGTAGATTATTCCGAGGTGCATTCCGGACAAGGCAAAGACGTGTGCAGCACCGCTTATACTGTATTTCTCGCGCAGGTCTTTGCTGATATTGTTGCGTTCTCCAAGTGTCATGGCAGACACCACGGCATACTCGTCACCTTCTATTCCTTGTGTATGGAGAATATCTGTAAGTGCAGCGCGTTTCTCCGTCATGTATGCCTCGATATTCCTTTCAAAAGGCAGGGAGTACTTGTGGTGTTCTGTCTTTATCAAGAAAACCCCAAGCGCAAATACTGCAATGAATAACAATATAGTCGCGACTCTTTCATAATGCCGCATTATGGTTGCAAAAACCAAGGCGACAAGTACCGAAAGGCCGGATACTGCTGACACACTGGTATTATATGGTTGAATACAATCCAGGGAGGAAATGCTGCCTCCAATAGCAATGCCTGTTATAAGAACAATACACAAAGATAGCAGGGGAGGCAGTTTCATATATTAAGATGACGGCTTTTTTTATAACTTTTTCAGAAGGTCAGGGCGCAAACGCTGTGTACGCTCCATAGCCTGCTCCATTTCCCATTCCTTTATCTTAGCCTCATGACCGGATAAAAGCACATCGGGCACACGCCATCCCTTATATTCCGCAGGACGCGTATATACGGGTGCTGACAACAAGTCATCCTGGAAACAGTCTGACAAAGCACTCTGCTCATCACCGATTACGCCAGGTATTATTCGTACTATGGCGTCAGCCATTACAGCCGCCGCCAGTTCGCCACCAGTAAGAACAAAGTCACCTATGCTTATCTCGCGTGTAATGAGATGGTCACGTATGCGCTGGTCTATGCCTTTGTAGTGGCCGCATAATATAATGATATTACCCATCATAGACAGGTCATTGGCTATGTGCTGGTCAAATTTCTCACCGTCTGGCGATGTGTATATCACCTCGTCATAGTCACGCTCTGATTTCAAGGCAGTGATACAACGGTCTATTGGCTCACACTGCATCACCATGCCCGCAAAGCCTCCGTATGGATAGTCATCCACACGTTTCCATTTGTCAAGAGTATAGTCACGCAGATTATGCAAATGTATCTCTGCCAAGCCTTTTTTCTGTGCGCGCGCCATGATGGATTCGTCGAAGAAACCACGCAACATATCCGGCAATACTGTTATGATGTCTATTCGCATAGGGTAATTTTGTAGCATTCAAGTGCAAAGGTACGCTTTTTTATTGAAAAAAATGCTCTATTAGCCGTTTTTTTATTAAATTTGCAATATAACAATTTTATTTGTATGAACGAGACATCACGTATTGTGACACTGCGTCAGCAGTTGCATGAACATAATCATCGCTACTACGTAGAGAACAATCCCATAATATCTGACCAGGAGTTTGACCTAATGATGCATGAGCTGCAAGAACTTGAGGCTTTGCATCCCGAGCTGTATGACCCCAACTCTCCCACTATGCGTGTGGGTAGTGATATTACAAAGGAGTTTCGTCAGGTACGTCATAAATATCCAATGTTATCACTTGCCAATACATATAATGAGCAGGATGTGACAGAATGGTATAACCAGGTGAGCCGTGGTTTGGAGGGGGAGCCTTTTGAGGTGTGTTGTGAGATGAAATATGACGGATTGTCAATTTCGTTGACATACGAGCATGGTCAGTTGGTTCAGGCTGTGACGCGTGGCGATGGCGTCCAGGGTGATGATGTGACAGCTAATGTGCGCACCATACGCTCCATACCTCTTGTGCTGCAGCCGGGATTGGGATGGCCGGAAGAGTTTGAGATACGTGGAGAGATACTTATGCCTTGGGAGTCGTTCTATCGTCTAAACCAAGAGCGTGAGGACATAGGCGAGCAGGCATTCGCTAATCCACGTAATGCTGCCAGCGGCACATTGAAGAGCCAGGACTCGCGTGTGGTGGCTGAACGTGGACTTGATGCATATCTTTATTATCTTCCCACATTATCACAGACAGAGGGTGGGGAAGGCCACTATGAAAGTCTGGAGCAGGCTCGTCATTGGGGATTTAAGATTTCAGAGGGGATGAGGAAAGTATCAACCCTGCAAGAGATTTTTGACTTCATAAACTATTGGGACAAGGAACGCAAGAACCTGCCGGTGGCTACTGATGGCATAGTGCTTAAGGTGAACTCTCAGCGTCAGCAGCGTCATCTGGGCTTCACAGCCAAGAGCCCACGCTGGGCTATAGCCTATAAGTTCAAGGCAGAGCGCGTATGCACGCGTCTGCTTGACATATCATACCAGGTGGGACGTACCGGTGCCATAACACCTGTTGCAAACATGGAGACGGTGCAGCTTGCCGGTACACGTGTTCATCGTGCCACACTTAATAATGAGGACTTTATACGCTCTTTTGACCTTCATGAAGGCGACTGGGTGTATGTAGAGAAAGGAGGTGAGATAATACCAAAGATAGTAGGTGTTGATGAGAGTCGTCGTGACCCACAGTCACAACCTGTGCGCTTTATTACCCACTGCCCAGAGTGTGGTGCGGAATTGCGGCGTATAGAAGGCGAGGCAGCACACTATTGTCCTAATGCCACCGCTTGTCCTCCGCAGATAAAGGGACGCATAGAACATTTCATCTCCCGCCGCGCTATGAATATAGATAGTCTTGGTCCAGAGACCGTTGACACATACTTTGAGCGTGGACTGATTAATAACATTGCTGAGCTGTATCTCCTCACGCCAGAGCAGTTAAACTACGAGGGCAATCGTGAACGCTCTGCACAAAAGATAGTCAGTGCCATAGAGGAGTCAAAGCAGGTGCCGTTTGAGCGTGTAGTCTTTGCTCTCGGCATACGTATGGTGGGTGAGCAGACTGCAAAGATTCTCGCACGTCACTTCAAGACTATAGAGGCATTGCGTACAGCTACGGTTGAGCAGCTTACAGAGGTTGACGGCATAGGCGGCATAATAGCCGTAAACATAGTGGAGTATTTCCATGATACGAGGAATATAGAAATAGTGGACCGTCTCATCAGTTACGGTCTGCAGATGAGCCTTACCGAGGAACAGCAGTCACAGATGGGTACAGCCCTTGAGGGTAAGAGCATAGTCATCAGTGGAGTGTTCACCCATCACAGTCGTGACGAGTACAAAGATATAATAGAGCGTAATGGCGGCAAGAACGTAGGCTCTATAAGCAAGAAGACATCCTTTGTGCTTGCAGGAGAGAATATGGGACCATCAAAACTTGAGAAGGCGCAGAAGCTGGGTGTACAGATAATGAGTGAAGAAGAGTTTTTGCAATTTATAATGCATAATTCATAGTTGACTCCGTACAAAAACGCATAATATAAACTATAAACAGTAAACTATAGACTGTGCACATTCACTACTTCAATCCTGACCATGAGATAGCGATGGCAATGAACAGACCACGCTATGAGATGCCCCGTGTGACACGTGAGATGAGGCGTGACCTCGGTTTCATTCCAGCCGTGTGGGCTGATGACGGTGACTGTGTCGTGGTGGATGATGTGGATATAGCTTGCAGACTCTATGATGAGGTATGCCTGAATGTGAAGCCCGATGTGCGTTTCATCCTTTTGGAAGAAATAAAAGACGTGGCTGGCAATGATGCCATCTTCTGTCCGTGGGGATGGAATGCTTCAATGCGTGAGACTCTATTGCAGGCTGGTGTGCCGGCTGACAAACTGCCTGATGACGAGACCGTCAGCAGGGTAAGACAACTTAGCAACCGACGTATAGCCGTGGAGTTGCTTGAGGATATCAATAGCAAGCTGCATCTTGCAGGCTCTTCACAGGTATGTGAGAATATAGAAGATGTAAAAACCTTTTTCTCACGCTGGCATCATATAGTGCTGAAAGCACCGTGGAGCTGTAGTGGCAGGGGTGTACGCTTCTTCTCTGACGCTGATGACAGGCAATGTGCGGCCAAGTCCCCCACAAAGGCTGACTGGCAGTGGGTGGGTAATACGTTGGAGCGCCAGGGCTTTGTCATAGCAGAGGTGATGGAGACTAAGATACTGGATTTCGCCATGGAGTTCCAGTGTCGTGACGGACTGCTGACAGATAACGGACTGTCGCTCTTTAATACAACAGGCAGTGCCTATACGGGTAATATGCTGATGAGCCGCAAGGCTATATGTGAAGCGTTAGAGGAATATGTCCCCAAGGAGGCGCTTGACAGCCTGAACCATAAGATTACCAACAACGAGCTACTGCGTGCGAGGTTGCGTGGCTACAACGGTCCTGTGGGCATTGACATGATGATAGTGCGTGACGACAGCAACGAACCGCAGATACATCCATGTGTGGAGATAAACCTGCGTCAGACTATGGGTATGGCTGCCGTGACACTCTCAGAGCGTGGTGAGCGTGGTTCCATGCGCATAGCGAGAGAGGGTAACCACTTTAAGTTGAAGATAGAAAACTAAATATATATACTTGAATATGAAAAAAACATTCTTTTCTTTCCTGTTCATGTTGCCATTAGTGGCGGGAGCAGAAAACTACAAGTCAGAAGTATGGTCACCAGACAACGGCGACGGTACATTTACTAACCCAGTAATCAATGCAGACTACTCAGACCCAGATGTCTGCGTGGGCGCAAGCGGTGAGGACTTCTATCTCACGGCGTCATCGTTCAACTGCATACCGGGTTTGCCTATATTACACTCCAAGGATCTCGTTAACTGGGAGATTGTGAATTATGCAGTGAAGGCTCTGCCACCATTTGACCGCTACGCTGTGCCGCAGCATGGCAACGGTGTGTGGGCTCCGTCTATAAGATATAATCAGTATAACCAGACTTATTACATCTATTGGGGCGACCCAGACCTCGGCGTGTTCGTCGTAACAGCAAAAGACCCTTGCGGTGAGTGGACTGAGCCAAAGTGTGTCATACAGGGCAAGGGCATGATTGACACCACCCCCCTGTGGGATGAGGATGGCAAATGCTACCTTGTAAACGGTTGGGCTAACTCCCGTTGCCAGTTCAACTCAGTGCTTACTGTGCGTGAGATGAGTGCTGACGGTATGAAACAGATTGGTGACCCCGTCATTGTGTTTGACGGCAATGGCACCAACGACCGTACTGCCGAAGGACCTAAGTTCTATAAGCGTAACGGCTGGTATTGGATTATGTGTCCTGCAGGTGGTGTGCCAGTAGGCCATCAGCTCGCCATGCGTTCTAAGTCTCCATACGGTCCTTATGAGAGCAAGACTGTCCTTGCGCAGGGCACTACAGACATCAACGGCCCTCATCAGGGTGGATGGGTTCATCTGAAGAGCGGTGAGGACTGGTTCCTTCATTTCCAGGACAAAGAGGCTTATGGTCGTGTGGTATGGCTTGAGCCAGTGAAATGGGTTGACAACTGGCCTACCATGGGCGAGAAGGTTGGCAAGGTAAAGGCATACGGCAAGACAGAGAAGTACAGTGGACAGCCAGTGTTGACATATAAGAAGCCAAATGTGGGCAAGGAGTATCCAGTATGCAATCCTGTGGAGAGCGACGAGTTCAATACTACGACCATGGGCAAGCAGTGGCAGTGGCATGCTAACTATGACCAGACCTTTGGTATGCCTACGCCTTATGGCTATTTCCGTGTGTTCTGCCATCGTCAGAGCCAAGACTACAAGAACCTCTGGGAGGCTGGCAACCTATTGTTACAGAAGACCCCTGCTGACAATTTCACAGCTACTGCCAAACTTACCATGACGGCTAAGGACGAAGGCCAGTATGGCGGTATCATCTGCATGGGTATGGACTACTCTTCTATCGTGCTGCGCAGGGTAGGCGATGAGTTCCAGTTGCAGCAGATAACATGCAAGCAGGCAGACAAGGGTAAGGCAGAAGATATAAAGGTGCTTGCCACATTGAAGCCTACTGCTGCCGACAAGGTAAATTATCAGCCGTCACTCCACTGTGACCTCTATATGCAGATGCACGTGGAATATATCGGTGGCAAGACAAAGGCTGGCGATAACAAGCATGAGGCAAAGGTTACATTCGCATATTCCAAGGACGGCAAGAAGTTCACTCCATGTGGCGAAGCATTTACCATGCGTCAGGGTAAGTGGATAGGTGCGAAGATAGGTATCTGTGCAGCTGAGCCGGCAGGCAAGAAAGTGCGTGGTTGGGTGGACGTGGACTGGTTCCGCGTGACTAAGTGAGAGAAAACAACATGAAACTGACATAAAAAAACTGTTATTCTATGAGAAAACTATTATTCAGCCTCCTCGCCGCCGTGTCGGCACTCTGCCTCACCTCGTGTGGGGACGACGAGATAGCCCGCACGCTTGACGGAATATGGGAAGGCGAGGTGTCTGTCGGTCGTTGGAACTCATACCAATATGTGGACATACAGTTCTCAAGAGATCAATATTCAGCTGGCTATGGCATGGAATATGATTACCAGGGCAACAGCGGAGTATATGTAGAGTGCCCGTTTACTTTCAAGGTGCTAAACTGTACTATCTTTATGGAGTATGATGACGGCTCACGTGTGGCTATACGTAATTATTCACTGACTGACACCCATTTCTCTGGTGACTTCTATGAATGGGTAGGCAACTATAGTATTGGCAGCTATATAGCACACTTTGATTTCTATAAGGTGATAAGCTGGCGCCATAGTCGTTTTGGTGGTTATTACACCGCCCAGCCAGACAGCACTGTAACCATAGAGAAGGTAGAGAGCAAAAAATAGTGTCAGAATAAATTTCTGAAATATTTTTGTTAGTTCGTAAAAATATATTATCTTTGCACCGCATAATCCGGGCAGGGGACAGATGAAGGCCCTGCACCGTATTATGCGGTGTAATTCAAGGAAGATTGGCAGAGTGATCGAATGCGCTGGACTCGAAATCCGGTATACGCCTTACCGCGTATCGGGGGTTTGAATCCCTCATCTTCCGCTTAAAGGAAAAGCCCTATGGATGTCCATAGGGCTTTTTCTGTTTGTAGATACTATAATGATGATTATTCTATCCTTCCTCCGGTATAGTTGTATTTCTTGTCGCCTTTGGTTATTATGAGTTTGCCGTTTTCAATGCGTTTCTGCACCTTAGTCGTGGCATCCTCAGTTTTTACGTTGTTAACAGCAGTCACGACCTCTTCCTCCTCAAAGTCGAATACATCTGCGGATTTAGCGCTTACGCTTGTAGTGTAGGTGTATTGCAGTTTCTTGATGGTCTGTCCGCCGTTAGCAAGGTAAATATAATATGTGGTGCCGGCAGTGAGGTAAGCGCTGATGGTCTTAGCTGTGGCGCCGTTGGTATAACCGGCGGCAAGCACGCCTGATGTGCTTGATGATACGTTAGTGCCTGTAACGATAGACGTGCCGATAGCAGTGATACGGTCGGTAGCCGAGATATTGTTAGATACGTATGTCACTGTCATGGTGCCAGAGACAGAAGGCTTGTATTTGATATAGCGCTGATTAGAAGAGCTGGTGCCGTTAAGGCGAAAGCCGCCAGAGGTGATGACATCGTTGGTATATGTAGATGTGGCATTGCCAACGAGAGTCAGTCCGTTGTATGATGTAGAGTAGTTGTTGCCGGCAGCAACTACGTTAGAGGTAAACTCGCTGAAGTCCCATGTGGTTGTGGCGGTGGTTGTGGCGGCGGTATAAGCCACAGCTGTGCTTGAGTCACCCAAACCACCCATGGCATTGGCTGCGCGTACGGTGTATGTGCCGCTCTTGCTCAGTGTGATATAGTTAGTTGTTACGTTGGCATAATATACTCCGTCCTTGAAAACAAACCAGCAAAGAGCATAGTCACTGTTGTCCCATGAGAGCTTTGAACCACTGAGTGACACACCAGTGACAGCCACCTGTGCGGTGTATGACTGTGGGTCCCAGCTGCCGTTGTTGCCCACCACGTTAGCCACGGTGTAGTTGGCAGCTTGTGACGCTGTGAGCACTGGATTGTCAGCAGAGGCAGGAGAACAGGCAGATACGCTGCGTGAAGATAGGTCAAGCGTAGAGCCAGAGCTGTTGGTAGAGCCATACTCATGGAAACGCAGCACAAGACCTGATGACATGTTTGTCCAGCCGGCTGCTGACGGTGTCACGTTCATCTTTGTATAAAGATAGGTGGCGGCAGGAGAGTTGCCCCATGGACGACCGAGGTTCCAGTTGCCGTTAGTTACGCTTGAGGCTCCAGATGCCTTTGATATGGTACACTTGTTGAATACATAACCCCATGTTTCTGTTGCAGCAGTACGTGGAGCAGCTATGACGTTGCCACTGCGGTTGTTTATAATAAGGTCACACTGCTCAAACCATATATCACCGCCGCCGCAGATGAAGTCAACTGTGCCGGCAAACTTACACGTCTCGTAGTAGCAGCGTGTGGCTGCAGATACGTATGTGTCCTGGTTTGACCAGCAGCTCACGTTCTTCATGATGGTGTTGGTGCCACGGTCATAGAAGGCTACAGCCACACCCTTGTCATGAGCGCCGCCGGCATACATATTCTTCAAAGTGAAGTCCTGCAGGTAGTTGTTGCTGCCAGAGCGGAACTCCAGTGTAGAGGTATATGATATACCCGGTATTGTAGGTATGTTGTAGAGCACTGTGCCGTCTGTTGACTGGCCTATAATAGAGATGTTGCTTGAGCGCAACTGCGTCATGGCATTGTTATATGTGCCTGCGGCATACGTTGTGGCAGAGCCCGTGGTACCTGTTGACTCGTTGTAGGTGTAGCCAGTCTGAGTGCTTGAGGTAGTGATGGTGGCATTGCCCGTAAGCTTGTATGTGCCGTTAGGTATGAAGATATACACACGGTCAGAGCCGCTGTAGCTCTTGTATTTGTCAAGCACGGTCTGCAGGTCGGTGTTGCCGCTTGTGCCTACAATTACGTCAAACTTCTTCTTCGTGGTCACCTTAACAGGCGTTGCCGTGGCGCTGCTTGAGCTGATGGTTACAGAAGCCACATAGGTGGAGTAACCCTTGGAACGGAAAAGATATACTGTGGTGGCTCCGACGAGTGCCGAGCCTGATGCCACTGTGATGCTCCTACTCTCCCATGTGTTCTTGGCGGTGCAGTAAGCGGTAGAGACGGCGCTGAAAGCCGATGTGCCGGCAGAAATACCGTAGTTGGAACCAGAAGGGGTAGAGGCGCACAGTTCGGTAACGGTGATGACATCGCCAGACTTCAGTGCGGTGTTGAGCGAGAGCTTCATATACTTGGCTCCAGAGTCGCCGTCAAGCTTATAGCCATACTTGCTGTTCTTGCTCTCTACCTTGCTGCTGGCACCGATGGTTACTTTGCCTCCTGTGGCAGAGTAGGTGCCGGCGGTGTTGTCCTGACTTGACACTGTGTAAGAGAATGTTGTGGCGGCTGACACACTGCCTGCTACCAGTGCGAATGCGGCAATGGCTGACATCCGCACTACTGACGCAGTTCGCCTTGCGAACTGCGTACATACATTTTTTAGGATTTTCATTTGTTAAACGGTTAGTTGAAATTGTTTAGTATAAATAAAATCTATTTACCTTTAGTGCTTGCAAATATAATAAAAGAATATCAGTATGTATTGGTAACGAGTAAGATGAAACATACAATGACACAATTTTGTACCCCTTTTTGTGTAAAAATCCCCCTGCAATGTGTTACGAAACTTCTTTTACCTAAATTCCGCAGCACTTTAATTTAACTATTTTTTTAAGTACCTGAGCAACGCAAAAGTTGCTCAGGTACTTAAAAAGTTATATTTGTAATAGTGTTGCGGAATTAAGGTTTATTATGGAACTTGATAGCCACATCAGTGCATAACTCTTAGCATTTTCTGTTGCTTGCGAGAATTTTTTTCGTAAAAGTAAGGATCTATCTCCAGTGTCATAGAAATGTGCCGCAGGTTAACCGAAAAGCATCCTCAGAGCTTCCTCTACCTTTCCAGCGGGATGTATCTGTATGGTGTATTTCTTGCCTTTTAATGCACTGAGGTTGCGGCGTGGGATGATGATATCTGTGAATCCCAGTTTCTCAGCTTCGGCTATGCGTTGCTCAATGCGTGCCACCGGACGTACCTCGCCTGACAATCCCACTTCGCCACACAGACACCATCCAATGTTGATTGGCATATCCACGTTAGATGAGAATACAGCTGCTATGACGCTGAGGTCCATAGCCATGTCAGTAACTTTGATGCCTCCTGCGATATTAATAAATACGTCTTTTTGTATTAGTTTGAAGCCGACCTTCTTCTCAAGCACAGCTAACAACATATTGAGTCTGCGTTGATCAAAACCTGTGGCAGAGCGTTGTGGCGTACCGTATGCTGCGGTGCTGACGAGCGCCTGTGTCTCAATGAGGAAAGGGCGCATACCCTCTACAGCGGCAGATATTGCGATACCGCTCATTCCTTCGCGGTCCTCGCTTAGAAGTAGTTCAGATGGGTTGCTAACGGGGCGCAGTCCGTTTTGCAGCATCTCGTATATTCCTAATTCAGATGTAGAGCCAAAGCGGTTTTTTATGCTGCGTAGTATGCGGTAGATGCCTTGACGGTCACCCTCAAATTGTATTACAGCATCAACAATGTGCTCCAGTATCTTCGGACCGGCTATGGTGCCCTCCTTGTTGATATGGCCAATGAGAATGACAGGTACACCACTTGCTTTCGCAAATCGTAATAAGGCACTGGCGCACTCACGTATCTGTGTTATACTGCCAGGTGCAGAGTCCACAGTCTCTGTCTCCATAGTCTGTATTGAGTCTATTATAACAAGGTCTGGCGCACTCTCCCTTATTTGGTCGAATATCTTTTCTATGCTTGTCTCACACAGTACTGATACACTTTCGTTCTTGCCACCTTCTATACGTTCAGCCCTCATCTTCAGTTGATGTGCGCTTTCCTCACCGCTGACATACAGCACCTCGCGCTCAGGCATACGCATAATGGTCTGCAGGGTCAGCGTACTCTTTCCTATTCCAGGGTCTCCGCCCAAAAGTACGATGCTGCCAGGCACCAGTCCGCCGCCTAATACACGATTGAGTTCGGCATCATACATATCCATGCGTGGTGACTCTTTCGTCGGTATGTCACGCAATAGCATGGCATTGCTACGCGTACCTGTGGCAGACCTGCGTGCAGCGCTTACCTCTCGTGCAGCGGAACGCGCGCTCTGCTGTCCGGTATCATTGGCTATGCGTATCTCGCGAAAAGTGTTCCACTGCCCGCATGATGGGCATTTGCCAATCCACTTTGCTGACTCCTGTCCACAGTTGTCGCAAACGTATGCTATTTTGTCTTTTGCCATAACTGATACAAAGGTAATATAAAATTCTGATATGCACAAAAAAAACGAAACGCCCACATCTCACGATGTAAGCGTTCCAATCTCAATAGGTATTAGCTTTTTTGTTTAAGGTAAAAAGATTGTATTCAGGATAACGATTACAAAGTTAATGTAAAACCTTTGTATTTACAAACTTTTCAATCGTTTTTTTTGGTCAAATTGTGCGTTTTAACATTTTTATACAATTGTGTAGGTACACAACTTTTTGTCATTTATTTTTCTCTCTCAAAAAGTGTTTTATAAGGAAAAAAATGATGACACCAATGACTAAAACGATAAGCGTAATTTTAATATAGTCACTGTATTCCTCTATTTTTCCATTCAGTTCTTCACGTGTAACGAATGAGTGCATCCACCATCCCAGTGCTGCAAGTATGCAGTTCCATATACCTGCACCGATGGTGGTAAAAAGCAAGAAACGCCAGAAGTTCATGCGTGCCAATCCTGCAGGGATAGATATAAGGTGTCTGACACCCACTACCAGTCTGCCAGTGATAGTGGCCACGGCACCGTTGTCATCAAAGTATTTCTCTGCCTGTTCCACTTTCTTCTGGTTAAGCAGGCACAGTTTTCCCCATTTGCTGTTTGCAAACTTATATATAAGTGGCCTGCCAAGGTAGTAACCGGCAGCATAGTTGATGCTGGCTCCGCAGTCTGCACCGATGGTGGCGAAGAGTATCACCAGCCAGATGTTTAGTGTGCCTTCCGCGGCATTGAATGCTGCGGGAGCTACAACAAGTTCGGACGGTACCGGAATTACGGTGCTTTCAAGCAACATGAGGAAGCAAATCCATCCATAATTAAGATGGTCAAGCGCAAAGTTGAGTAGTTCTGTCATTATTTATCGTTTGAAATTCGTTTTTCTAAATATTGCTTATAGAAGTTGGCCTCATTTTCTTTATTGAGTTTCTCACAACATTTGATGATACAGTCAATCATTTGCTGAGGACACTCCTTGTCCTTCTCTTTGGAAAGGTAGTTGTAGAACACTGTGGAAAGAAGGTCGTATGCCGCGTCAGTATATCCTAACTCGTATAATGAGATGCCTACCTGAGTTATTATTATTATATCGTAGTTGGATTTCTCCAAAGCCTTTTGGAATTCCTTCATGCCCTCTGCCCTGCATTCAGTCTCAAAACACAGTGCAGCTAAAAACAGGTTGATTTGAGGATTGGCAGGCTGACGTTCTTCCATGTGTCGGAACAATGTCATGGCATCATCGTATCTTGCAAGATCATACAATGCGTTACCTTTCATCAACATTGCATCTTCTGCGTTAGGCTCTATGGCTAATGCATACTCAATGCTCTGCAAGGCATCGGCATATTTTTCGCAGCAAGATTGTGCCTCTGACAGTTGCATCCATATAGCAACATTGTATGCATCAACATCGAGGGCGTTGTTGAAGGCGTCGATGGCTTCTGCATATTTATTCTGATATAAGCGCAAGCGACCGAGGGTATCATAATACTCAAACGACAACTCTCCGCCACAGTCCTTTACTTTGCAGAGCCAGGAGTCGGCGTATTCCAGGAAACCGTAGTCACAGTACAATGTGGCGACATCGAGAGGGAAACGTGACAAAGTCTCTTCGGTTGATATCTCGTCGTTATCATCGTCTTCCTCATCATCATTGTATGATGTATCGACACCATCGGCTTTCTCTTCTATTTCTTTGATGATGTTTCGGTATTCTTTCTGTAACATATCCTCGGCCTCGTCAGCTTTGCCTTGCTGCATTTTTACCTCCGCCAGAATATATATAGACTCTATAAGACTCTTATAATCATCAATGCTCTCAATAATACGCTGCGCTTCCGTAGGGTTGTGGTACACGGTGAGCATCAGACGGGCTTTGAAGAAGAGGGCATACTCATCATTGGGTGACAGTTCAAGACAGTATTCAACGGCTTTCTCTGAGTCTGCCATGCGGTTATTGATATGGTAATACTCTGCTATATCAATAAGGTCATCGGTGTCAAAATAGGGCATACTTCCACTGGAAATGCCTTCTTCATATTTAGTCAGCAAATCCTTAAATTTCTTGGAATGTATGTATTTCTGAAACTCAGTTTGTGACACAGGTTATTTCTTCCATGTATCTTTAAGTCCTACGGTCTTGTTGAATATGAGATGCTCCGCCGTAGAGTCATAGTCTGGTGTGTAATAGCCTATGCGTTGGAATTGCAGGTAGTCAAGTGGTTTGCGTGTGGCACACCATTTCTCTACGTAGGCTTTCTTTATCTCAAGACTGTCAGGATTGATGAATTTCCTCATGTCGTTGATGTCTATGCGTGTCTTGCCCTGCTCCTTAGAGTAGGCGGCTACCTCATCGCGTGGGTTCTCCACCATCCACAGACGGTCATAGTTACGCACCTCTGCCTCAAGGCAGTGGTTACAGCTTACCCAGTGTATGGTCTTACCCTTAATCTTCATGCCAGAGTTAGCCTGGCCGGTCTTGGTGTCAGGTATCAGTTCTGCATAGACCTCGGTAATGTTACCATCGGCGTCTTTCTTGCAGCAGTCTGTCTCAGGACAACGAATGATATAGGAATTCTTCAGTCGCACCTCCTTGCCAGGGCCCAAGCGGAAGAACTTCTTTGGAGCATCCTCCATGAAGTCATCGCGCTCTATCCACAGCTCGCGGCTGAACTCTATCTCGTGTGTGCCGTCGGCCTCGTTCTCTGGGTTGTTCTGAGCCTGATATACCTCTGTCTCGCCCTCGGGGAAGTTCGTTATGATGAGCTTCACAGGGTTGATGACAGCGCTGACGCGTTGTGCGCGCTTGTTGAGGTCATCCCTTACGGCACTCTCAAAGAGTGACATCTGGTTGAGTGCATCAAACTTAGTGTATCCTATCTTGTTGATAAATGCCTTGATACCCTCAGGGCTGTATCCGCGGCGACGGAAAGCGCTGATGGTAGGCATACGTGGGTCGTCCCATCCGCTTACCACTCCTTCGTTTACAAGCATCAACAGGTTACGCTTTGATAGCAGTATGTGTGTAAGGTTCAGTTTGTTGAACTCAGTCTGGCAAGGACGGTTGTCGTCCATTGGCTTGTCGTCACCGGCGCATTCCTTTGCCCAATCCACGAAAAGGTCATATAGAGGACGGTGACTTGTAAACTCCAAGGTACAGAGTGAGTGAGTGACACCCTCCCAGTAGTCACACTGTCCGTGTGTGAAATCATACATAGGGTAGGCGTTCCACCTGTTGCCTGTGCGCCAGTGAGGTATGTTGAGCGTACGGTAGATAATAGGGTCACGGAAGTGCATGTTGTCGCTTGCCATGTCAATCTTGGCGCGCAGTACCATCTTGCCCGGCTCAACGTTGCCGCTGTTCATCTCGTTGAACAGTCGCAGACTCTCCTCTACAGGACGGTCGCGATAAGGCGAGTTGGTGCCTGGCACAGTAGGCGTGCCCTTCTGTGCAGCAATCTCCTCCGCGGTCTGCTCGTCAACATACGCCTTGCCACGCTTGATGAGTTCAATGGCTAAGTCCCACAACTGCTGGAAATAATCTGAGGCGTAGAGTATCTTGCCCCACTTGAAGCCTAACCACTCAATGTCTTTCTTTATGGCCTCCACATATTCGGTGTCCTCCTTCTGGGGGTTAGTGTCGTCCATGCGCAGGTTACATACGCCATTATACTTCTCGGCAATGCCGAAATCAAGTGCGATGGCTTTTGCATGGCCTATATGCAGGTAGCCGTTAGGCTCTGGTGGAAAACGGGTCTGCACCCTGCCTCCGTTTTTTCCTTCGGCAAGGTCTTGCTCTATCTTTTGCTCAATGAAATTCAGTGATTTCTTTTCTTCTAACTCTGTATCAATAGCTATGTTTGTCATAAGTCTTGTTTTTTCAAACAACAAAGTTAACGCTTTTTTCTGAAACTGCCAAGTTTTGAAAAAAAGATTTGTAGGACTAACGAAAATATATTACCTTTGTGGCAAGAGATATATAGGAAATGGGGAAGACAAAGATGATAATAGGCTCTGTGGCTGCTGTGGGTATTATGGCACTGGGTGGAGCCTCGTATGTTAATGCCAACGGCGCCTCAAATGAGGAAAGCGATGCCATAGAACTGGTAAAGAAGAAAAAGCATAGGCATAATAGCTTCTATCAGCGTCAGCATGACTATAACAGGCAGAATAACGACAGACAGCAATATAATAACAGCGGTGCAAGGTATGATGAGAATATAATGCTGCCTGCCATGAGGAATATTCAAGGCTGTGTGCTGTTACGCAAAAAGGCCTATACGGCGTTGTATGATACAGGGAAGCGCATACCATCGTGGGTGGCATGGCATCTTACCAAGCAGCATACATACGGCGGGAACAGCCGCAAAGAGATGCAGTTTCAGGAGGATGAGAGCGTTAAGAGACCTCGTGCCACTAACTTTGACTATATGAGCAGCGGCTATGACCGTGGACACATGTGTCCGGCAGGAGACAATAAGTGGGACAGGCAGGCGTTGAGGGAGACGTTCCTCTTTACCAACTGCTGTCCACAGTTACATTCCTTGAACTCGGGAGATTGGAATGACCTTGAGATACAGTGTCGTGAGTGGGCAAGGAGGTATGGTGACATATATATAGTATGTGGGCCGGTGTTTATGAATCGCCAGCATCGCACCATAGGCAAGAACAGAGTGGTGGTGCCAGAGGCATTCTTCAAGGTTGTGCTGTGCATGAATGGTACACCGAGAGCCGTGGGCTTTATATACCGTAACGAGGGGGGAAGGCATAAGATGATGTCATACGTTAACAGCGTTGACGAGGTGGAGCGTATTACGGGATTTGATTTCTTCGCTGCATTGCCTGACGATATAGAGAGACGTGTGGAAGCTAATGCCGATTTTAGGAATTTCTAATAACTATTATATATAAATAAGGATATGAAGAAAATTTTTTACACAGCGTTGCTTGCGCTGTTACTGCCAGCAACATTGTCGGTTGCGAAAAAAACAACAGTACAAAAAGATTTGTTTCCTGACGGTACAGAGGTGCCGGCATGGTTTCATGACGTGACTCCTGTGGATGTGTCCACTTTGGGAACAAAATATAAGTTGACAGACTATGGTATATTTTCTGACGGACGCGTTCACACTACGGAGATACAGGCATTGATAGACAAGGCTGCTGCTGCGGGTGGAGGCGTGATTGTTGTGCCTCAGGGTGTGTACCTTACTGGCGGACTGCAGTTTAAGCAGGGCACACATTTATATATAGAGGATGGCGGAGTGCTGATGGGCTCAGACTTCATCGGCGATTATCCTCTTGGCAAAACGCGTATAGAGGGTGAGACATGTACCTATTTCGGTGCTCTGATTAATGCTGACGGACTTGACGGCTTCACTATCTCGGGTAAGGGAACGATAGACGGCAACGGCTTACGTTATCATCAGCAGTTCTGGCTGAGAAGGAAGTGGAACCGTGCATGCACTAATAAGGATGAGCAGCGCCCAAGACTGGTGTATGTGTCTAACTGCAAGAATGTGCAGATAGAGGGGGTAAAGCTGCAGAACTCTGCTTTCTGGACATCTCATTTCTATAATTGTGAGAACGTGAAGCTGCTCTCTCTGCGTATCTATTCGCTCGGAAAGCCCGACACGTCAAAAGGTCCTTCTACGGATGCCATAGACCTTGATGTGGTGAGGAATGTGCTGGTAAAGAACTGCTATATGTCAGTCAATGATGATGCAGTGGCGATAAAAGGCGGTAAAGGCCCTTATGCCGACGCATTTATGAAAGACTATGAAGGCGTGACAATACCTGCAGAGAGCGTAGGCAATGGTGCCAACTCTAATATTATAATAGAGGATTGTGAGTATGGCTTCTGTCATGGATGCCTGACGCTGGGCTCAGAGTCTGTGCACAGTCGCAACATCATTCTGCGTCGCATTAATATATCCGCTCAGGCCAATAACCTGCTATGGCTGAAGATGAGACCAGACACACCGCAGCGCTATGAGTATATCACCGTGGAGGACATTACGGGACCGGTGAAGAACTTCATATTGGTGGCTCCCTGGACACAGTTCTATGACCTGAAGGGCAGGAAGGACAAGCCTATGTCATACAGCGACCATATCACGATGAGACGTTGTAACGTGGACTGCAGCACCTTCTTTAATGTGAAACAGCAAGAGGAGGTGTACCACCTGTCAAACTTTAACTTTGAGGACATCACGGTGACGGCAAAGAACAAGGACTTCCATCCAGAGATAGTGGAGGGCTTTACATATAAGAATATAAACGTTAAGTAACAATAGTTCGTTAAAAATTAACATATCTGGTTAAGCGGCTTTGCGCTGCCAGCCAAAGAGTTCTTTGACAATCTTA